>JBGSNA010000270.1:0-25057 GCA_041739875.1 Pirellulaceae bacterium | reverse complement strand
TGGTCCGATCGTTCACGCCGCATTGGCTTCGCCGAACCGACCATGCCATGGCTTGGCTATGGCACTCAGTTCATCGACTGTGATAACAACGGCACGCTCGAACTCTTCGTCGCCAATGGGGACATCGACGACTTCTCACACAAAGGTCGTGCCTATCGACAGCCGTCCCAGCTGTTCGAACGCAGTCGCCAGGGCCAATGGCGAGACCTACCCAGCGAGCAACTTGGCGACTACTTTCAAAATAAGCATCTGGGACGCGCCGTGGTCACGCTTGACGCAAATCGAGATGGGCAAACGGACCTGTTGGTAACTCACCTGCATGAACCCATCGCGTTACTCGTTAATCATTCGCAAGCAACATCAGATTCGACTCGATTCTTCCTCCGCTCCACGAATTCACACCCCGATGCGATCGGTTGCCGTGTCACAGCTCATATTGGGGAACAGGTTCAAACAGAGTATGTGCTTGCTGGGAATGGTTACCAGTGCTCCAACGAGCGCCTCGTTTCATTCGGCATGGGCAAAGCACACCAAATCGACCGAGTTGTCGTTGATTGGCCGGATGGCAGTCAACAGACGATCGGTCCGATCCGAGGCGGGAGTGACTACTTGCTGACACAGCGTGAGAGCAATGCATTGGAGCTCGCTCGACCGCAACGCCTTCGTCGCGAACGCTAGGTACCCCGAACTCTAGGTACCCGATCTCAAATGCTACGAGAACGAATTGACCTGGCATGTTAGCCCACTGCGTAAGTTTTGAGGTTGCGCTTTTGGTTTGAAGGGCAAAACCCTGTCCGTTTGCCTAGCCCAGCCCAAGGGACCGTCAGATCCCGATCGAGTTTCCGCAGGGTTGATCCCGAAGGGATTTTTAGACCATAGCCGTAGGTCGCGAAGCGCACCTACGGTTCACAATGAATGCGAATCGCGCCGACCCCGAAGGGGTCGCACAAAGTTTTGTGGGGTGGGTCAAAACGCGTTAGCGATGCAGACCCACCAACCGCAAATCGTCGACAACCAGGGTGGGTCAGCGCGGCTAACGCCGCTCGACCCACCCTACGTTTTAAAACCCCACAGCACCATCGGGGTCGATGGTTGATTTGGATTCGTATTCCGTGGGTGGCGCTGCGCTTACCCAAGGCTACGCTGCGAAACCGCTCCGCGGTGGCTCCGTCCCTCCCGAAGGGGCTGTGATGTTTTGTAGGGTGGGTCAAAACGCGTTAGCGATGCAGACCCACCAACCGCAATTCGTCGACAACCAGGGTGGTCAGCGCGGCTAACGCCGCTCGACCCACCCTACGTTTTAAAAACCCACAGCACCTTCGGGGTCGATGGTTGATTTGCATTCGTATTCCGTGGGTGTCGCTGCGCTTACCCACGGCTACGTTCTGAAACCGCTCCGCGGTGGCTCCGTCCATCCCCAAGGGACCGTCAGACCCCGATCGAGTTTCCCAAGGTTGATCCCGAAGGGATTTTTAGACCGTAGACGTAGGTCGCGAAGCGCACCTACGGTTCACAATGAATGCGAATCGCGCCGACCCCGAAGGGGTCGCACAAAGTTTTGTAGGGTGGGTCAAAACGCGTTAGCGATGCAGACCCACCAACCGCAAATGGAGAATGGCGCCATTGAGACGATCGCTTTGAACAAAACTCGAAGGCCGATTGGCGACACGGATGCAACGCTCTTGCAAACAAAAAGCGGGCGTAGCTTGCGCCACGCCCGCTTTTAATGCGAATACGTTTCAATGCGTTTTTTTAGAAAGCAGTGATCGACTCTTTCATGGCCTTCGTACCCAAAGCTCCCCACAAACCGTAAGGACTTTGCTTTCCTGCGCCAGCGTTATGATCTCCGCTAGGTGGATTGAGCCGACCATAGGGAACGTGGCCTTGGTTACCTGCTTCAATCGAGTCAGTAATGAACTTCACAGCACCGTCGCCCATTAGAATGTGAGCGCCGCCCTGGTGCCGGCTGGCTGCGGAGTAAATACCGAAGTTCCCTTCGCCGCGGCAAACGTTATAGCTGTTTGGCGGGCGAACTGTATTGAAGGTCGTGTATGTCGGACGACCGTCAGCCCAGCGGCGACCACGTTGATGGTTAGCGTTGCCATCCACATTTGATGCTGGTGCATCCGCCCAAAACTGCGGTCGAGCAGGGTCAATCACGCCGGAAGTCGCAAAAGAACCTGGAGCGACGTCAGCTACATTACCAACGCGGTGAATGGAACTGATAATCTCGCGATTTCCATTGCCGACCACAATTTCACCACACATGATCGTGTTTGCGGTTCCGTCGAGAATATCACGGAAACCCGTGAAATTTCGGCCATGGAAGGTTCCACGGGCCCAGCGGTTGCCTGCGACAGCTCCCCAAGTTCCGTTGGTTGATGGGACACCTTGATTACTAAAACCATTGTGGTGCTGTTCGAAGAAGGCATCACCGGTACACGCTGCGTAGTTCGTAAACGCATTGATGTTGGCCGTTTTCACGGTCGGGTCGCTGGGGCAGCGGTACGATGGAACTTGTGTCGCCCAAGGCTGGTAGTTTTCATGCCAAGGATTAGGTCCCATCGCTGGGTGCGGAGGCGTAATGATCGCTCCCGCAAGATTGAGCTGGTTTGGATTGGAGATTTGCTCCCACAATGCTTGTTGCTCAATGAATGGAAGCGTTCCGATCAAGAAAGACAAGAAGTAGCGATTGCTCTCGCCGCCACCAGCCGATTCCTTCGTACCGCCAGACTGCATCGGCAGTTTGTCGAACGCGGCGTGATAATTATGTAACCCCAAGCCAAGTTGCTTGAAGTTGTTACTGCAACTCATGCGTCGAGCTGCTTCGCGTGCGGCTTGTACCGCAGGTAGCAAAAGACCCACCAAAACTCCGATGATGGCAATGACCACCAACAGCTCGACAAGGGTAAAGCCCTGCCGCTTTCCAAGATTTCTCATAAGTAACCACCTACTGAATAGGATTGCGAAAGAAGGAAGGAAGAACGTACGTAAAACATTTAATTAGGGTACACGGCAAGCCTTTCACGGTCAAGCTATATATAGGCCGGATGGCCTTCAGACCATTCCGAAGAGGGGCTTCAGTGCAGCCGTCTCGATCGTCGTGTAACGAAGCACGATTGTCATGTGACGAAAATGGTCAGGAACCAAATCAGTTTAGCTGCCGTACTGTTCGTCGTGCTCTTTTTTCATCTGGGCTTCGTAATCCAATGCGGCCTTTTCTTGCTCAGCAGTCACTGGCGTTACGGCTGTGGCATCAAAAGCAGCAGGACCACCGTCTCCGCCACCACAGCCAGATACCAGAGCGGCGCAAGAGAATAGAACGAACGAAAATGAGATACTTCGTAGAGAGAACGTGAGGGACATTGCTCGGTGCCTTGAGTTGTAAAGGAATGTGCGTTGTTCATGGCCAACGAAGATGTTGGACCGCGTGTTGGAAGCATGTTCGTTGAATTCGCCAATGTCAACCAGATATGAAGGTAACCTCCCTACATTTCCCACCAGTATCGGAGGAAATGGGCGGATTTTCTTGACTGAGGAACTCTTAACGCTTCAAAATCGTTTCGTTTTCGATGACCAAATAACGGGCGTTTGGTGTCACTTGATCTAAGAATTGGACGTTGTCGTTCGGCCACCGGATTCGGACTTCGTCGATGTTTCCGAAATCGCCCAAGCCAAAATGCAGGATTTGTTCATTCGTGCACATGTAGCCGTCGCCTCCGACTTGCCACGCAAACCAAGTTTGTTGGTTCTCGTTGGCATCGTGGGCTTTGACTTCTACCACCGCCCCAATCGCGTCGCGTTCGCATTGCACGCCGACGAGCTCGAACGTTATCCAATACGACTCGGGTGAATCGCTTGAGTCGTTTTGCAAGAGTGCAATATCGCGATCCAGCGAGTTCGCAAGTAAGTCCACGCGTCCATCGCGATTCCAGTCCAGTGTGGCGAGCGTTCGTCCTAATTGTTGTTGCTCCCAGTACGCGCCTAGCGTTTTGGCGTCTTGGAGTTGGAACCCACTGGCCGAACCCGTAAAGAGCTGTGGCGGCATTTGATAGGGAACGTTCTGCGAGCGTTTGTCGAAAAGGTGCCCGTTCAAGACTGCGATATCAAGCCAACCATCATTGTCGAAATCAACGGCTTGCGTTCCAAAGCCAAGCATATTGAATGATGGCTGGTACACGCCGTATCTCATCGACTCGTCGGAGAAGAATCCCGACGCCGTTTGCAGGAAAAGGTTAACGGGTTCTTGGTGAAAATTTGTGACATGCAAATCGAGTCGACCGTCGCGATTAAAGTCGCCGGAAGCGATGCCCATACAAGCTTGACTATCACCGTTTCGACCAACGGCGCATCCCGCAAGGCCGGCTGTTTCGACCAGTTTTGTTTCGACCGATGAATCGCTGCTCAGTGGCATGCGTTCGTTTTGCGGTGTGTTCGGGCCGCACTGCGATGTCCAAAAATGGTTCAAATCACCATCGTTGGATACAAAGACATCATTGCCGCATCGCTCATCAAAATTCGCAATCACCAACCCAAAACCAAACTTTGGAGCAACTGTCATGGCATGCGAAACACTCGGCCAGAGTGTATATGCACCATTGGGTTGCAATCGATAAACGCGGTCTGCGGACGGTGCAAAGCCTTGAGGTTGGCAATTACTGTACGGGTCGGTGCAGCTGGTTTGGTAAGCGGCAGGATCGTCAATGTAGTTCACTTCAAATATGTCCGGCAAGCTGTCTCCGTCGAGGTCAGCTAAACCGAGACTAGACGTCCAAGTCGCAGGGGCACCGTCCAGTTGCGAGGTTCCATGAAGTCGTTCATTGGCTTGAACGAACGTCCCGTCGCCTTGATTAATGAAGAGGGCATTGTCACCAATGTTCGCAACAAGCAAGTCCGGAAATCCATCTTGATTCACATCACCGGCACAGATCCCTTGCCCGTATCCGCGGTCACCTGTGTAGGACTGTGCTGTTGTTTCTTCGAAAGTGTCGTTGGGCAGCAACCGATAGAGCTGGTTCGCACGCGAGCTCTGCCGTTCTTTCGGCGATCCACCAGCTTGCGCGACGTAAACATCACAACGTCCGTCCAAGTCATAATCCAGAACCGCCAACCCGCCACCGTTGGCTTGATAGAGAAAGAAGTCGCCTCCTTGAACGGGATAACCGTTCGTGAACCGAGTTTGCATTCCTGCACGCGCTGCGACGTCGGTCCACGAAAAGCCCGATTTGCTTGAAGTCAATTCTGCGATCGTGGTCGGTGAGTGGCGGGCAGATAGATCCGGTAACGCAAATTGTTCAATCGAAAAACCGAGTGTCGTCACGAGTCTCGCATCCTGGATCTTTTGCTCACTAGCGTTCGCTTCCCAGCTCAGTAATGCGTCTCTTCTCTGTTCAAGCTGTGGCCCTATAAGATGCAGTTGTCCGGACATTTGTGCGGCCATCATGGTCCACGCGGCAGACTCCCAGGGCCTCAACCACGCTTGGAATCGCTCTGCAATCCAAGCGGCTTGCTGTGCATTTGCGTCCTTGGCAATACGGAACACTTGATCCAGGTCGGCTAACCAAGTTCTCAGCTTTCCTATATTTTCGTTCTCCAACTGGCTTTCCATCGTTGCAATCATCGCCCGCAGCGACGCTCGATTCGTGGGGTCACGCCGCAGCGTTTCGCCCCAAGTCCGAATGGCTTCTTCATGTCGACCCTGGTAAGACAACCACGTCCCAAGGGCATGCCAGTATTCCGGTTGTGCTTCAACATCTCGAAGCAAGTCGGCGTCAGTAGGCAACCTTTGGAGCCAAGATTCGAACTCTTGCCACTGACCCATTTCCGCAAGAACTCGTCCTGTGAAAGCAATCACAGCCGGGTGGGTGCCGTACTTTCGCCCCACATCGTTTAGGAGTGAGAGAATGTCACCGAGATCCGTGCGTTGTGCGACGTAAAGAATCCTTGCTTGACCTAGCCCGAACAGCGTATCGGATTGCGAGACTTGGATCGAGTCGTAGGTGACGAGCGAAAACGGTCCACTTAGGTCGATCAAACTGAGCAACTCGTGGGGATGGATGACACGTAATCGAATCAGATGAAGAACGTGTTCTCTCGCTTCGAAACGTCGGCCTTGAGCGTTGAGCAGTTGGGCGAGCAATCGCCGTAGCGTCGGGTTGTCTGGGTCATTGGCGATGCCGTGTATGACTATCGCTTCGGCCGCCTCTTGATCGCCACCGCGTAATGCAGCATCGAACGCCTGCGGAATATCCGTCACCCCATCGAGCGAAGTTGACGGGGGTGGCGTCAATGGGGGAGCCGTTGTTGGTCCGCAACCAGCAAGCCAACAGATAACAAACGCTAGAAATAACTGCCGTGTGCCCAACCCGCCGGTTCGCTTAAGCTTGAAGTGAAGTGACAACAATGAGATACAGATCCGTTATCTTAAGTGGCCACGATGATAGAATGAGACAATCTTTTCGGAGAACTCGTGAATTTTTGTTTGTATGCTTTAAGTGATTGCTCGGCCAGATCCGGCCATCGCTCGCGTGCCTCGTTGGGGGCGACGCGTGGCTGGTGCTGCACGCTTGGATTGATCGCTGGAATCTTCAGTTTATCCGGATTGACGGGCTGCGATCGTACATCGCCAGCGAAAACGTCCACTTCAAGTTCTCGCGAAAACGGCGATAGTTCAGCGATTCCCAGCTCATCTGGCGTGAACCGCGTCGCGTTGGCATCGAGGTCAATGGCGACGGGTGATTGGAAGACGGCCCAGCGGTATCTTCGTGAGCACCTAGTTCAGTACCCGACGGATCCGATCGCGTTGGAATTGGCGGGAGACGTCGCGGCTCAACAAGGCGACTCGAAGCAATCAATAGCGAGCTATCGGGACGCGGTTTCGCAAACGTCGAAACCGAGCCTCCAGCTCCTTGAAAAACTGGCGAGGCAATACATGGCGTCTGGCCAAGCCTACGAGTCCGTTTCGATTCTTCAGGATATCATCGAACGCTATCCGGACTCGGATCGACCCAGATATGACTTAACGGGTTTGGTCACCATTCTCGGTTTGAACCAACTTGCTGTTGAGCCGCTCAGATGGCTGGTTCGGCGCAATGGCGGCGATGAAGAGAGCCTTGCGGTCTTGGCTCATCCGAATAATGTTCAACCCGACGCAGATTTTTGTCGCAAATTGCTGACGCGTCGCCCCGATGATCTGCGTCCAGTCTTCGGCTTGGCGAAGCTCGATGCCAAGAAGTACCAATGGCAATCCGTTGCGACCCAATTGCGGCCAGTCCTGGAAAAGCATTCCGAGTTTGGACCCGCGATCGTTCTTTACGTTCGAGCATTGATTGAGCTTGAAATGGCTGGTGAGCCAAACGACAACGAAACTTCATCGCGATCGACTGAGTTGATGCGTTGGACACAGATCCTTCCGAATAGCGTGGTGGAGACTCCTGAATATTGGGTTGCAGCCGGCTTATGGGCTCGTTATCGCAACGAACACGAAACGGCTGCAGGCGCCTTTGCCCAAGCGGTGCGATTGGATCAAGCAAGCGACGGAGTAACGCTCTCTTATCTATTGACGAGTTTGAATCAGATCAATCGCGATGAAGACGCTGATCATGTTGCCAAACGCTTCGAACAGATTGCGAGCTTGCATGATGCAACAAAAATGTTCTTTGAGCGCAAATCTCAGTCGCAATTCGCAGCGATGAAAGTCGCATATCAAATGGTGGATTTGGGGCGACTTTGGGAAGCCGAGGCGTGGACGCGAATGGCCAAGTCATTGCCCAATGATCCTGTCGCAAGCATTGAGCAAGCGCATCAGGCGATTCTTGCACGACTCAGGCCCGAGACTCCTTGGCAGACACCGACTGGCATGGTCGCGGACCAAATCCAGACGGATAATTTGCCGGAATTTGCGTGGTCGTTCGGCATCGCAACGAGTGTGAATATTGCCAAATCTGAGCCGAGTCAGATCATTCAGTTTTCAAACCAGGCAATTGAACGTGGGCTTGTTCACGTTGTCGAAATCGATCCGCGTGCGGAGAAAGATGGACACTGGATCTATCAAAGCACCGGCGGTGGGGCTGGAGTCATCGATCTAGATCTCGACGGTTGGCCAGACGTGGCGCTTGCGAATTTGGATGGGCACCCGCTGCAAACCGACTCGAAGCCAAACCGGCTCTTTCGGAACTTGGAAGGCAAGTTTTTGGATGTGACGCAACAGTGCGGCTACGACGACAAAGGTTTCGCCCAAGGGATTGCGATGGGTGATTACAACGATGACGGATTCACGGATGTGCTGGATTGCAATATCGGGACAAATCGTTTGTATCGAAACAATGGCGACGGAACATTGACGGACGTTACCAGCCAAGTGGGCCTATCTGGAAACGCCTGGACCACTTCGGCTGTGATTGCTGACATCGACGGTGATGGCAATGCTGACATTTTCGAAGTGAATTACTGTGACGGCAGTGGCCCGTACGAGAAGCCATGTCACAGTCCAGCCAATGGCCAGCTTTCGAGTTGCCCACCGTTACAATTCGATGCGAGAGCCGACCAACTTTGGTCTGGATCCGCTGGCGGAACTTTTGTCGACAAGAGCAAGTCTTGGATGAGCGCAACCAACTATGGGCGTGGTCTGGGCGTCATTGCGGGCTATCTAGATGAACGGCCTGGGATGGATCTGTATGTCGCCAACGACATGTCCATCAACCATTTGTGGTCGTTGAACCAGCGCTCCGACAAAGTGACCTTGGACGAATTGGCTACCGTTCGCGGGCTTGCAATGAGCGGTCAATCCGTCTCCCAAGCTTCCATGGGCATGGCCGCTGGTGACCCGGATGGTGACGGCGACATCGACTTTTTTTTGACTCACTTTGCTGAAGAGCATAACACCTTTTACGAACAAATCTCTCCTGGTGTCTGGGTGGATCGGACGTACGCGTTGGGGCTCTACGAACCCTCCTTTGACCTGCTTGGTTTTGGAACTCAGTTTGCTGATTACAACAACGATGGTTCCGACGAGCTGATCATTGCGAATGGGCACGTCAGCGATACCGGTCGTCAGGATATCGGCTATCGAATGCCGCCCCAACTCTTTCGACGCCAAGCGTCAGGTCGCTGGAGCGAATGGGATCGCAAAACGCTTGGTGACTATTTCACGCAGGAACACTTGGGTCGCGCATTAGTGACATTGGATGCGAATCGAGACGGCTTGGTTGATACGTTGATAACCCACCTGTATGAACCTGTCGCATTGCTTATGAATCAATCGCCGACGCAGTCAATGTCGCTTGGTTTGCAGCTTCGGTCCACACGAAGCCAAAGAGATGCGATCGGCGCCATTGTCACGGTTCGTTTTGGTGGCCGTACGCAAATCAAGCAACTGACCGCCGGCGACGGTTACATGTCGAGTAACGAACGCCGAATTTGTGTGGGCGTGGATCAAGCAGAACAAATTGATGAAGTCCTTGTGCGGTGGCCTTCGGGGTATGAACAGTCCTTTGGGACGATGCAACCGGGCAATGACTACTTGCTTGTGGAGGGAGTCGCCGAGTCGATTCATCTATCCACGCATGAATAGAAAAACAAATTCAATTTGGTGCTGTCTTGTCGCAAGCTTGCTGGCGATTTGCCTCAGTGGTTGTGGGGAGACCAACTCCTCTCAATTTGAGCAGCTTCGTAAACGGCAACAGCAGCAAGAGATGGCGAACCTGGAGAAAGAACAGACACTCGAGCAGCTACTTGAACGAGCGCGAGAAGAGCTCGAACGAGGATCGGCAAAGCGAGCGATGGACATCACGGTACCGCTGCTAGTGAAGTTCCCCGGCAATGCCGAGCTTCTTTTTTTGACTGCGGAAGCCAAGGCAAGTTTGGGCAAGATACAGGAGGCCGCCGAACTATTGGTCTCAATTTCTATCGATAGCTCAACCGGCGGCTCAAAAGATGCCAAGCGAGCAGCGATACAGGCTGACTCTTGGTTGACGCAAGAGGGGCTTTTGGAGCAAGCGATCGATCACCTCATTGCACATCTAGCCGTGTATCCGGATCACCATCGTGCGCGACATCGGCTTACCAGTCTGCTGAATAATTCAGGACGTCGCATCGAAGCCGCCGAGCAACTTCAATTTCTGCTTCGCTATGACGAGGTTGGCGAAAAAGAATTGTTTTCAATGACAACATTGGGCAATGCGTTCATCGATGAATCGTTGCCGCCGCCAGATCTCAATGCGCTGAGCCCAACCGCGTTTGCGATGTCACGAAGGCTGCGTAATCAAGGTGAGCTTGAACAGGCGACCCAACTGACTCAATCGCTCACCGTGCGTTTTCCCAGCTCCACTCCGATTGCGGCATTCTATGCGAAGTTGCTTGCCGAATTGGGGCAATTCGATCGCTTGACCGAATGGACCACAACACTTCCCGAGGGGATTGAGCGTGAGCCGGACTATTGGCACGCGTTGGGAAAACTATCGCTCCATCTGCAGGACCCTCAAGCGGCCGTGCGATGCTTCGGCGAGACGCTACAGCGAGATCCGACGGATCGCGAAGCCATCCTAGGACTCGCCCAAGCACTGAAGTTCCTCAACAAAAACCAGCAAATGGAATTGGCACTCGAACAGTTCAATCGTCTCGAAGAATCCGAGGCCCTGGCAAAAACGTTTGGTCGCGTGAAAGGAACAGTCCTGCAATATCGTCGCATGGCAGATCTAATGGAACAGTTGGGTCGCCCGTGGGAGGCAATTGCGTGGCGGGTGATTGGTCTTGATCGAACAATGGACTTGGACGACCAGCTCGAAGCAATCGAAAGTCGTCGACGAGAATTGCAGCTCCATGATTCATCGACCACCTTACATCCGGCACTGAGCGGACTCGACCTTTCGCATTGGCCGCTTCCCTCCACAACGACTTTAAAGGGCACCGATCATCAGCATAATCAACCGTTGATTGAAACGTCTGTGCCTCCAATCCGTTTAACGGATGTGGCGCAGCAAACAGGTTTAGCATTTCAGTACCAGAACGGTGATGACGTTAGTGACAAACAATACTTTCTACATCAACAAACCGGCGGCGGCATTGGCATCATCGATATCGATCTTGACGGTTGGCCAGACGTCTATTTCACTCAAGCAGGTGGCCCGGCGATGGACGAGATTGGATCGGAGTCCAATCAAATGTTCCGAAATCTTGAGGGAAAGAAGTTTCAGATGGTGACCCTCGCATCAGGCAGCGATGACAAGGGGTATGGTCAAGGCGTCGCCGTGGCGGACATCAATCAAGACGGGTTTCCGGATTTGCTGGTTGCCAATATCGGTAACAACGTGTTGATGATCAACAATGGGGATGGCTCGTTTAGTCGCCGTCCCTTGCCACTCAATGGTGATGGTCAATGGACGACGTCGATCGCATGTGGTGACCTCAATGGTGATCACTTGCCAGAGATCCTAGAAGTCAATTACATCGATGATGACACCGCGTTTCATCTTGCGTGTGTCCCCGAGAACGACTTGTGCGGCCCAAGCCGATTTCAACCTGCGTCGGATCGCTGGCTCAGTGTGGACAATCAAGGTCGTATCGGGGCATTTGACGGATTTCCGTCTACGGATTCACAAGCGGGTCATGGCTTCGCCGCGATCATCGCCAACATCGACAACCAAGCTGGGAACGATGTCTATATTGCAAACGACGGTGACCCCAATCAGTATTGGTTGAGCAAGATGGAGTCGGCGAAAGGATGGAATCTCGAAGAAGCTGCATTTCTTTCTGGATGCGCTACAAGTCAACTCGGAGGCCGGCATGGATCGATGGGCCTTGCTTTTGGCGACTTTGATCGTAACGGAAAGTTTGACCTTCACGTCACCAATTACTGGGATCAAGAAGCCGACTTGTACCTACAGCAATCCGGCAGCGTCTTTCGGCACGCAAGCCGGGCATGGCAGATACGTGAACCAAGCAAGCCGACCGTGGGATGGGGGACCCAAGCGGCCGACTTGAATCGCGATGGATGGCTCGATCTTGTTGTTCTGAATGGCCACATTGTTGACCACTCGCATCGCGGTATCCCCTTCCGAATGCTCCCGCAACTGTTCGAGGGCCATCCGGATCGCTTCGACCTTGTATCGGATTCGGATTCGTCAGATTCATTCATGTCCCGAAGCAGTTTGGGAAGAACGCTAGCCCTATTCGATTGGAATCGAGATGGACGGCCCGACTTTGTTGCTGGTCATCTCGACCAACCCGTGAGCCTGCTCGAGAACCACACCAGTTGCCAAAATTGGGTCCAATTCCAATTCGTAGGCACCACCAGCGAACGCGACGCAATCGGCACCACCGTTCACATCACCGCCGGCGAAAATCAGTGG
This sequence comes from Pirellulaceae bacterium, assembly GCA_041739875.1. Taxonomy (GTDB): domain Bacteria; phylum Planctomycetota; class Planctomycetia; order Pirellulales; family Pirellulaceae; genus JBBSJZ01. Next base: position 12,710 of record JBGSNA010000270.1, on the reverse strand, counting down.
ACTGGATGGGTCGTTGGAGGCAGCGGATTCCTATGCAGCAACGAACCAGTCGTCGATTTTGGGATTGGAAAGCATGAACGATTGACAGAAATCTCGATCCGATGGCCCTCGGGCGCGTTGCAGACAATCCACGACGTCACTGCCAATCATCGATATCTCATCGTCGAAGGACAGCCAAACGCTTTTGCTCAATGGAGCCCACAAGCACGGGTGGCCCCGTAGCTAGTAGCTAAAACCCGATGCTAAAACCCGATGCTAAAACCGGCCCCGTAGCCAAAAAACCTGATAATCGCATCTTGTTATTCCCGCAAATGCACCGGTTGGTGATTTCGTTGATCCAAGTACGACCGAGCTCGCAGAAAATCAAATCGACCTTCCTCATTAATTAAAACTTCGGGTCGAGGTCGCAATTGAAGCTGGTCATCGATGATCGATATCGCGTCGTTGAATGCGTTCATTCGATTTTCAGCAGTCTCCAGCGGGTCGATCTCAGACGAGTGACGCTCAGGCAAGGTCGCAAGCGACTTGGCCGCAACAATTCGAACGGCATCGTACGGATCGTTCAAGCCTAGCAAGAGAAACGGCTCCATCCAATCGGTGCCGGAGGCCTCTTGAGCAGGCTTCCAGCCCATCGCAGCGACTTGCACCGCCCGCTGGGCAGCATCACCACTGAGAAGGTGCAGTACCGAGGTGGACACGGGCGGTGGCTGTTCGCCTGGTTCCTGCTTGAGTTCGGGCTGCTTGTACCAGTCATGTAAATACCCAGCAACCCATTGGAAGCCACGGTCCAAGTGACAAAGAGAGCAGGCATTTGCTCGATCACTGGTTCGACTTGCCTCGATCGTTGGGCTCGAAATTTGGTGGCTGCGAACGGTTTTGAGCAAACCGTACGTCGTATGAGGCATGTGGCAATTCATGCACCTACTTCCATGGGAATCCACGGCATGATGCGTGTGCTCGGCAATCCGGTCGCTAAAGTCTTCATGACAATGGAGGCAGGATGCATCCTCTCGCATTTCGAGTTTCAGTTGATCGTCGCGCCAGATTGTGAGGTCGGTACTTTCCGAGGGGTGCATCTCGTGGCACGACAAGCACGTCATCTCGCCATGTTGAAAGCATGGAGACTCAATGAGTCCGTTGTACTCACGCCCAACGATGCGAGGCATGCCGTCCGACCAAAACCAATTGCCCATGTGCTCCATCGACGACCACTTTTTAAACGTCTCGGTATCCCGCTGCTCCGCACTGGCCCGAACAACCTTCGTAAACGCCTTGTCCGTCAACAACTGGCCGGGACGAAATGGGTTCCCGTCTCGCATGTAATCTGACTGGGTTAAAACGTCGTAATCAGGCATGAAGACACTGTGGCACTGCCCACAGACATCCGAGGACGCTTGCTTTGATAACTTGGCTGGATTGACGATTGAATCGACAATCGCGGTAACGTCTATCTCGCCAGTCTTATCGCGTGCATGTAACTTTGCATGGCCTTCGCCTTCACCGTGACAGGCCTCGCACGAGATTCCAAACTCCGCTACACGAGTATCCCAATCCTCGGTGGTCGGATTGAACAGCTCTCGCGGATGAGTTGAGTGACACCGACTACAGGTTCTGTTCCATGTCCCAAGCTCCAACGCTTCTGGCATATCTGGAGGAAGCAGGAAACTTGAATCCCGCGGAATCCAGCGATTGTCGCCTTTCAAAAAGACGATATCGAGCTGGCCCGGAGCTCCATGCAGATCGGACTCATACCAGAACACGTGCATGTGATGCGAACCGGTCATCATCAGTAGTTGACGGCGTACAATTTGGCCGCCCAGCAATGGATCTGCGAAGGTTACAAAGAATTCGGCACCGTCTTTGTCAAAGCGATAGCGTCGTTCGCCAAGTACAACGTCTTTATCCGTTATTGCAGCGGGTGCCGAATCAGGATCGATAACTTGCGTCATCGTACGATGAAACGATGCGTGCCATGAATGATGTTCATTCGGATGGCATTCCAAACAGGTCTTGGACGCCACGAAACCATTGGCAAGTTCCGATTTTGGGCGTAGTTCCCCAGCCGTCAATGTCACTTGGGACTTGCCAGAAGTCTTCACGGCTGGCTCATCAAGGCGATCGCCCGCCTTTTCAAAATCTGCGATCTCGCTCGGCAAACGACTAGGCTCAAGCGATTGCTCGAGCGATGGTTCAATCCTGAACGAATACGCATAAAACGCAACAAACAAAGCGCCGGCTGCAACCACAAATCCGCAAGCGCGAAGCATGGTTCGCCGGCGAGTTTTTGGACGGATTTGACTCATACAAACGACATATTATTGTTTCAAGTTCAAGAACCAATCGGCGGGCAATACGCGAGCATTCGATTCAAGAATGTCTTCCCAGCGGTCGTCGTAAAGATTCGCGTTTTGTCCATAGGTAGGTCGAAGCGGTAGCCAAACGTCGGGCGCAAATTTACCTAACAACCCCAGCCAATTCCCGTATGTAACGACAAACTCATTCGAAGCTCGCAACTTACCTTCGAATTCAGATGTCTGGGGTTCAAGTGGTCCGAACGTCTTCTGTCCCGTTTCAGGATTCTTCCATATCAATGCTAAATTTTGAGGGGCGTCCGGTGTGATCAGCACAGACTTGCCGTCGATGTCCATTTGATAGGCAACGCCAGGCGCCAACGAGATCGCTTGCATCTCGGCCGCTAACGCGCCCGGCCAGTCCTCCGCGTCCAATACGGTTTGTTTGACTTCCGCTCTCAATGCCTTGGAAAATGCTGTTGGACAGACAACGACTGTCTTGTCACCGAGTGAACTCACCGCAGAAGCCAACGAATCCTCGTAGGTTCCAAGAAGCAAGGTGTCTGGCTCAGCAGAAACTCCGAGTGCGTCTAAACGCGAGCGGACAAAGGCAGCGAACCCCTCACCTCCCGCAGCGTTAAAAAGAATCAATTGCCCGTTCACTTGCCAGCAATAAATGCCGACGCCCTCAATGATCCCCAAATAAGCAAGTCCGGGTTCTATGACTTTAGCTTGATCATCAAGAAAATCTCGCCCATCCGCTTGATGATTGGCAACGATACGACGAACTCTGTCCCTTGCACTTCCCAGCATCGTTTGCCATTCCTCGGAACTGAGGCGAATCGACCTTGGTCGCACGTGCTGCTCGGGATGCCCAGGCAACAAAAGATCAGGAGGTTGCATGCCGAGCAAACGATCGAGCGATGTTAAATACGCCTCAGCATCACCACGATACTTGGGCGAAATGTCAACGGGATAAATGGCCGGCCCAAAGTTAAGGGATGCAATCACGTCACCGCTAAATAGAATCGTTTGGCCATCACGTTCCATTCGATAACATATGCTACCGGGTGTATGCCCCGGCAAAGCCAAGGCTTCGATTCGCGTACCTCCTTGCTCGATCACATCCCCATCGACCAACTCATGATCGATACGAATGTCATCGACAGACACCTCCCGCGACGGAAACACTGAAAACAGCGACTCCGTATCAACCGAGCGAATCACCTCACAATCTTCTTTTCCGGCATGCACGAGTGCCCCGGAAGCACCCTTGAGAAAATTCGAACCCAAGACGTGGTCATAGTGCGCGTGGGTCAAGAGTATATGTCGCACATCAAGATCTTTGATTTGCAACTCCATCAAACTGTCTCGCACGCTCGCAGCCGCTTCATCAGACCCTGTGTCAATGAGGATAACGCCATCATTCGTCTCAATGACAAATGTGGCGCTGGGGGACACATTCGCAAGGACATGCACACCACGCGCAACAGTAACGACGCCTGATCCTTTCCACTTGGTCGGATACTCCGTCACTTTCTTTTCAACCGGCTCGGGCGTCGCGAATTGGACCGGAATTCGCGGCTGTGGTTCGCGAGAGCATCCGATTGACAGCAGATAACTAAGCAACAAACATGAGAAAATTAAGGGGCGACAGTTCTGGTTCATTGCTAATTTGTCGAGCTATCGGCTTCGTTGATAAGAAGTGTTTGGTTCGATGAGACCGGGCCTTCCAGCACCTGCTGGTTCCCCGACGGCCATTCTATCGTAATTCGGTCAACATGATCAGCCTCACCCAATCCGAAATACAGTGGCATTCGGCTTTGTGACAAATAGCCTGATTTCCCATCATGCACCATCGTCATCGTTTGGTCACCGACGCTCACTCTGCAAACAGCACCTAAACCGTCGCGATTGGATTTCGAGCCCGTGAGCACCAGCTTGAGGTAATGGAGGTCATGCTGTTCCTGCAGGTTACTGACTAGCACCATCGGCGCGCCATTAAAATCGTTCGTGACGATATCTAGATCACCATCGTTATCGATGTCGAATACAACCGAACTGCGAGTTCCTCTGGCGGCCCACACTCTGACCTTTCCGTTCTGGTTGATGCAAAGCTTGTGTCCAGCATCATCTCCGCCACAATCCAATTCCATCCATTGTTGTGCCGAACCGTTGGCTCTTGGCTCGACCCCCAAAATGAACTCACTATCAAGAAACGATTTGCCATGATCGTTCAAGAGGACTGAATTGATTCCGTAGCGAAAGTCAAAGTTCATGCTCGCAGCAATGAACACATCCTCGAATCCATCCGCGTTCAGATCAGCAACACTAATGCCCCAAGGCCAGTAGTTCTCCGCGTTGATTTCATCCGACACTTCCGTGTACTCGTTGGCGCCGTCTTTACGGAAAAATGTGTTGCCAAGAACATGCTTGCCGTCTGTGGCGAGCATGTTGATTGGCAGGTTCCGCCGCATCTTCAATTTTTCATTTTCCGGCTCGACATCGTGAACCATGTCGGTGTGCATGTCGGTAACGTAAAGATCGAGACGTCCATCTCGGTTGTAATCAAAAACTTTGACGCCCATCGTCCCCCAAGCCGTGACAGGAAACAGCTCGCGACTCTTGTTGACGAATCCTTTTCCTTGCTGGTTCTCGTAGTATTCGTCGTGGCCTTGCATGTTGAGCAAGTAAATGTCGGGCCAGCCATCGTCGTTGGCATCGATGGGGGTCGCATCGCCGGTCCAACTTTTGTCATGAAAGCCAAGTTGGTCATTCATCTTCTCAAACTTCGCGCCCCCGAGATTTCGAAATAGGATACTTTCTTCTTCGCGTTCCGGAAAAAGGTGGCCAGTAAAAGCGGCTTCATGCGCTAAGTAGTAACCACCTCGACCGCGTTGGTTCGTGGTGTACTGACCCACGTTCGTCAACAACAGGTCAAGCAAACCATCTCGGTCATAGTCAAAAAACACGCTCGCTGAGCTATGCCCGACGTGATCCAATCCGGATACGTCCGAAACATCTTCGAATCGGCCGGTGCCGTCATTGAGAAACAACTTGTTCGGGGCGCGAACACGAGTCAAATACAAATCCGCATCACCATCGTTGTCCACATCAGCGAACGAAGCTCCAACCGAGACTTCTTCTGGAACAGCAACACCAGCACGCTCCGTAATGTTCTCAAACGTTCCATCTCCACGATTCTTCCACAACTCGTTGGGCCCGAGTTGGCAGACAAAGTAAATGTCAAGTAATCCGTCCTCGTCCACGTCAGCAACCGCCACACCAGTTCCATGATCGTAGTGCGCGGCCTTGAACGTTCGTTTTACATCTTCGACGACTTGATCCTTGAACGTGATGCCACTGGCCACTTGCTTGTCCGTGAACTTAAAATCGCAAACAACGTCATAGGACGTTGCCTTGGCAATTTGAGCTTCTGCGCGTGATGCTAACCAGGAGGGATCGCGGACATCTTCTGGGACTGAGATTTCCGTTACCTCGTCGGCACGAGTCGTTCGCTCTTGATCCAACAAGTACTCGATATCAGATCTCAACTTCGATTTCGCAACCTCCGACAGGGCTGAGTAGTAACCGCGAATTTGAGATTTCCCATCAACCAAGACAATCATTTGGCTGTGTGCGATCAAGGTTGCTTCGTCACGCGCCGAATCCACGCCCAGCTTGAAACCGTCTTTGCTGAGATCCCACAGTGCCCCACGATCACCGGTCAAGAAATGCCAATTTTCAAAGTCCGCCTCGGCCTTCCGTCCGTATTGGTTCAGCACACTCGGTGAGTCGAACTCGGGGTCCACGGTCAGGGTGACGAGCTTGACGCGACCTAAATTATTAGCACGTCCGAGTTCGCTTTGCAGATCCGTGAACGCAGCGGTTTGGTAAGGACAAGTCGAGCCGCAGCGAGTAAAGATAAAAGTTGCTACCCAAATTTTTCCGTCCAGATTGCCTCGGTCAAAGGACTCTCCGTCTTGGTCAGTCAACGAAAAAACCGGCACCTCGCCAAGGCTCCGCAATTTCTCCGTCGTCTCCAAAGCAACGTCCCCAGATACAGGCGTTGTTTCATTTGGGCTTGCCTCGATTTTTACGGCGACGTCCGTTGACTTGCGGCCACAACCGCCCAAGCTAACCAATGCGAACGCGCCAACTATCGCGATCGCGAAGGTCGATCGAGCCAAGTACCGTCGCTGGAGTGATTGGCAGCTCATTGCTCTACCGTTGTAAAAGGGACTGAAGACAGACGTGTCATCGTATCTCGGAACTCTGCGGGCGTCTGAACTATTAGCTTACCCAATAGCTCTGGGTGATCGTAACCACACATCTGACTCGCCAGTAACTGGTGTTGTCCCAGGACTGGAGCTGCAAACTCGACGTCAAAAGCAATGTTTGGTACGGCCATTTCGTAGATCTGGGCCGCCGGTACTTCAACTAGATAGGCATAATCGTTGCTCGTCAAACGCAACCGTACCACAGACCTCTCAGGAACGTAAACGTTGCGTATTCCAAACCGATCGTCTCTCGTGTGGAGGATGCCGTCTTCACCCGCGTATCGGAAATAAAGACGATAGTCGTCTCCAATGACCTCGAGATCCAAATTCGCTACGACAAGTTGTTGCGAACGTTGCGTCGAAATCACTATCCAAAAAACCGTGCCGATCGCAGCAAGGAAACTCAAGCATGCGAGCGTCCGCATAAGACATCTGGACGGGCAATATCTGGACGGGCAACATCTGGACGGGCAGCGGAACATTTCAAACACGCGATTGTTTCAAGAACATTGGCTCACTCCGATGAACAGTGCAAAACCACATGATCTCGTTTTGCTCACTAGCGTCGTCTCAGACAATCGGTTTGAAAGGAAGAACATGCAAACTCAGCGAGAAACTTGGCAAAAGCTCAGCATACCTAGGTAGTGTACCTCGTTCCCCAGAATCCTTCACACGGATTGATCCAACGACGGCTTGTCGGGCTTTTTCATCGTCTAACGTCGTTTCATTTCACACCATCGAATCGGGTTGGGGGTTCAGTTTTGCGACTGCCTGGCTATTTGCGACTGCCTGGCTAATCAGACACAAACGCCATCGTCGACTTTGTACCGGAATTTGTTGCATCTTGACCGTGCTTGGCTCGACCGGCGGTTCATGTCCGAATATCCTCTGGGTTCCCTCCGGAAGACTTCTTATTTGTTTTTTTCCTTTCGATATTCGCGCGAACGATTTTGTCTCGATCCAAACACGTTGACCATCGATCTTCGGATGCTTCGCTTGACGGCCGAGAGGTGGGCGGTGACGCGCATCGGACGCTGGGGCGCACGCGGACTCTGGGGCGCGCGCGGGTGATGCTGGCGGCGGGGGCGATTTTGCTTTTGGTCGCTGGGGGTGTGTTTGCAGATTACTGGTCGGCTCGGCCGGTCGATACGGTGGCCACGTTTGTGGGGCGGTCGTCGTGTATCGATTGCCACAAGGACCAAACGGCTGCGTTCGAAATGTCGCACCATGATTTGGCGATGGACATTGCCACGGACAAAACTGTCTTGGGCGACTTCAATGATGTGACCTTCGAACATGACGGGATGTCGAACCGCCTGTTTCGCGACGGGGCGAAGTTCATGATCCATACCGATGGACCTACCGGTGAGATGCAGGACTTTGAGGTCAAATACGTCTTTGGTGTGACACCGCTTCAACAATACATGGTTGAGTTCGACCGGACGGAGGACATGAAGCCTAACGAGATCGGACGGCTGCAAGTGCTTCGAATCAGCTGGGATACGCTCGGTAAAAAGTGGTTCTATCTGCGTCCGCCGGATGTCGCAGACAAATTGGCTCCGGATGATCCGTTGCACTGGACCGGGATCGCCCAACGCTGGCAAACGATGTGCGCGGATTGTCACTCGACGGACTTGAAAACCAATTTCAATGTCGCGACCAACCGTTACCACACGACGTTTTCTGAGATCGACGTGAGCTGTGAAGCTTGTCACGGGCCCGGTAGCTTGCACGTGGAGTTGGCGAATGAAAAGTCACTGTTCTGGGACCGCAACCACGGTTATGGACTCGCGAAGCTCAAAGGCGCCGACAACGAGGCACAACTTCAGGCGTGTGCTCCGTGTCACAGTCGACGAGGGCTTGTCGATGCGAACTTCCACGCCGGCGATTTGTACAGCGACCACTACCAACTCGAGATGCTCAACCCCGACACGTACTATGCCGACGGACAGATCAAAGACGAAGTGTACGTCTATGGCTCGTTCATCCAGAGCAAGATGTATCACAAGGGAATTCGATGCACGGATTGTCATGATCCACACTCGCTTCAATTAAAACATCCCGGCAACGAAACTTGCACGTCATGCCACCAGCACGCGGCAGGTAAATACGACGTGCCCTCGCATCATCATCACGCCCCCGGCACACCGGGTTCGATGTGTGTGGATTGCCACATGCCGCACCGCACGTACATGGAAGTCGATCCGCGACGCGATCACAGCTTGCGGATGCCACGCCCAGACTTGTCGGTCAAGCTTGGGACGCCGAACGCATGCAGCGGTTGCCATGTGAAGGACCAGCTCCAATCGATCGCAGAAGACCTTCGGCCAAAGCTTGATGATTATCAAGCGTGGCTCGATACGGCGGACGCGGGGGATGAGTCGATTGCCGAGGCGATTCGCAAGACCGACGTTTGGTGTGACGAAGCGTGCCAAAAATGGTACGGCGCCGAGCGAAAGACGCCTTACCATTTCGCGGAGGCGCTCGCGCCGTTCCGTAAGGGCGAGGAGAGCTCGATCAAGGCGATGCTGGAGCTTGCGATGATGCCCGAGGACTCCGCTCCGGCGCTCGCACGCGCCACCGCACTCACGCAGCTCGGCGCGAATAACATCACCGAAGCGATCAAAGTCGCTAGCGAAGTTTTGAAGAAGAACGACGAACCCACAATCGTTCGCGTCGCGGCGGTGAGTGTGTTTTCGATTGCCGCGCCAGCGGTGACGAAGAAGACGCTCTTGCCGTTATTGGACGATACGAGTCGCTTGGTGAGCAACGAGGCCGCTCGAGTCTTGGTTTCGTCGGGTGCGTATCGTGAATTGAGTCTGTCCGAGAAAACGCGAGTCGACTTGGCTCTGCGCAGCGTTCATGACTCGATCATGGCGGCCTCGGATCGGGCGGGAGCCCACATGGCTTGGGCGATGCTTTGTGAGCAACAAGGTCGCGCGGACGAAGCGATGCAAGCGTATGAAACAGCGATGCGGCTGGAGCCGACGATGACTGGGCCACGAACGAACTTGGCGGCGCTGTTGGAGCGGGTCGCTGAGCAACAACAAGGTCCACAATCGATGCGTCTTGTGGCGAGAGCAGCGGCGCTTCGCGATATGGAATTGCCGTTGCTCGAGCGCGACGCGGGGCTTGCGAAAGACAACGCTGACGTTCAGTACCGTTACGGGTTGGCGCTTTACCTGCATGGTGACGAGGCCGCTGCACTGAAACAGCTGCGTCGTGCCGTGGAAATCGCCCCGGACATTGAGCTATTCCAAACAGCCGTGCGGCTGCTAGAAGAGAAGCTGGGTAAGTAGTCTCGCGAGTAAGCCAGGAGCTGTCCTGGCGATGCGCTGGACGATGCCAGGACAGGTCCTGGCGTGCGAAAAACGAGCCTTCTTCACATTGAAACGAAAACCAGGAAAAGAGAATGCTTCACGCTGTGATTATGGCTGGTGGTAGTGGAACACGTTTTTGGCCAGCGAGCCGAAAGCTGCGTCCCAAGCAATTGCTGTGCTTGTCCGGCGATCGTTCGATGATCCAAGCGACGGTGGATCGCTTGGGTGAGCTCGTTCCTCCGAGTCGCCAGCGGATCATCACCAACGAGATCCTTTGTGATGCGATCGCGAAGCAGTTACCCGAGTTACCGCGAGCGAACATCATCGGCGAGCCGTGCAAGCGTGACACCGCGCCATGCGTGGGGCTGGCGGCTGCGATTGTTGCTGCCGATGACCCCGATGGCACGATGGTGGTGATGCCGAGCGATCATGTGATCACGGAGCACGACAAGTTCCAGCACGCGATTGCCACGGCAAACGCACTGATCGACGAAGACCCGACTCGGATTGTCACGTTTGGAATCCGGCCCACTTACCCGGCGGAGTCGTTTGGCTACATCGAAGCTGGTGCGAGAGTCGAATCCACCGCCAACGACCCGAGAAATCCGTTGTCCGTGTCGACTGTGAAACAGTTTCGTGAGAAGCCGAACCGCGAGACGGCTGAGGCGTACGTCGCTGCGGGCACGTTTTTCTGGAACAGCGGCATTTTTGTCTGGCGAGCAAGAACGATTCTTGATGCGCTTTCTCAATACGAACCCTCCATGCACGCACATCTTGCCAAGATCGGCGCGTCGATCGGGACGGCTGCGTTCGAAAAGACGTTCGCGTCTGAGTTTGCGGCGATCGTGGGCAAGTCCATCGACTACGCCGTGATGGAGAAATATCCAAACGTGGTGGTGATCGAAGCGCCGTATTCTTGGGATGATGTCGGCAGTTGGCAGTCGCTCGCTCGGCTGCACGCACCGGACTCGAGCGGAAATACCGTCGTGGGTTCGCACATCGGCATCGACACGCGAGGCACCATCGTGCACGCCCAACCAGGGCATACGGTGGTCACGATTGACGTCGAGGACCTAATCATCGTCCAAACCGCCGACGCAACGCTCGTCGCCCCCAAGCATGCCGAGGAGCGCGTTCGAGAAGCTGTCGCTGCGTTGGAAGCGAACAAGATGACCGAGTTGCTCTAGCGAGTCCACGCGTTGCTCGCGTCCAGTTTTGATGCGTCCAGTTTTGATGACGATGATACAGGTAACGATTGAGTTAACGATTCAGGGGCCGGTAGCGATTTAAGATTTGTGATCATCCCAGGGTTAGCATGGTTCGGATCGCGACTTGCCACCGAAATATCATGAGTCGGATAACGGATTATTCGGTGGGCTGGACCGCGACAAGGAGTCGCGGTTCACTTAACGACCAGGCTCAACGTGACTCACAGCCAGAACCTTGTATGCGAATTGCAGTCGTCGGATCAGGAATCAGCGGGAATCTCGCTGCTCGCCTATTGTCCACCCAAAACCAAGTCGACGTGTTTGAGTCCTCGTCACACGTTGGCGGACACTCCCACACGTACGATGCGCAAGTGTACGGATGCATCGCATCGACCGACGTGGCGTTCATGGTCTTGAATCGTCGCACCTACCCCAACTTTTGCCGAATGCTGGAGCTGATTGGGGTCCCGACGCAAGACAGCGATATGAGTTTGAGTGTGCGTTGCTGGCGGACTGGGCTCGAGTACCAAGGCAGCTCGCTGAGCGGTCTGTTTGCCCAGCGTCGTAATCTGGTTCGGCCGTCGTTTTATCGAATGCTTGCGGACATCGTGCGGTTCAATCGACACGCGATCGAATTTTGTGAATCTGGCGATGAGACGACGTTGCTGGGTGAGTTCTTGGATCGGATCGGTGTGGGCTCTGCGTTTCGAGACCAGTATTTGATTCCGATGTCGGCAGCGATTTGGTCCGCCGACCCAGCCTGCCTGGCGAGTTTTCCCGCCAAGTTCATTTTGGGCTTCTGTCGCAATCACGGGCTGCTCCAACTCAGCGACCGACCGCAATGGTTGACGATTGCGGAACGTTCGCGGAACTACGTCAGACAACTGATGCATCCGATTCGTGACCGCATTTTCGTGAACTCGCCGGTACGTGAAGTGCGGCGAGTTGAGGGTGGCGTGCGACTGAGTCTCGATGATCGCGAAGTCGACTACGATCATGTTGTTCTCGCAACGCACGCGGATCAAACGCTGCGGATGCTAACGGACGCTAGCCCAACCGAGCGAGAAGTTCTGGTTGGGTTTCCGTACCAAGCCAACACGGCGGTTCTCCACACAGACGAATCAGTCCTGCCGCGGCGCCGTCGAGCGTGGGCGAGTTGGAATTACCACATTCCGGCTCAATCCAGCAATCGAGCCAGTGTCACCTATGACCTGAATCGATTGCAAAGCCTCGGGTTGCCTGGACCCTTGTGTTTAACGCTCAATCCGAATTGCGAAATCGACGAAGCGAAAGTTGTTCAGCGGTTCGAGTTCGAGCATCCTGTGTTCTCGCTTGAATCCATCAAGTCGCAAAGTCGGTTCGATGAGATCAATGGCCGCAATGCCGTCAGCTTCTGTGGCGCGTATTGGGGTTATGGGTTCCACGAAGACGGTGTAAACAGTGCCCTCGCCGTGACGCGACCGTTCGGGCTGGACTTGGAAACGCTTGCTGAACCCGTCAAACAAAGCAACGACATGGCTCCTCAATTTGATAAGGCACTGTCGACATAATGCACAGTTGTCTTTATCGAGGTCATGTTCGGCATCAACGCGGCGCGCCCGCGCACAAGTT
>JBGSNA010000259.1:0-18646 GCA_041739875.1 Pirellulaceae bacterium | reverse complement strand
TTGCGTTTCGGTCACTTGTTGTGCCACCATGACGGTTTGAGTTGTCATGGTTGGGCCACAGCCACCACCAGTAACAACTTCGCCACCACAACCACCAACCGAAACCGACGAACCAACGGTGTCAGTGCAGCCGCCGCAAGCCGGTGCAGATTCGCAACCGCACTGGGCCAAGGCCTGACTACCGAACACTCCGGCAGCCACAGCTACCACGAAAACACTGAACAACTTTCTCACTGAAAACTTCCTAAAACGGGTTTTAACTGACGGGCAACAGGTAGCCCGCCCGTAATCGTAACAGACTTCCCAGGCAACCTATCTTGCCAGTGGATTTTTACAAGGCTACTTCATCAGAATTCGCGAAAAACATGGAAGTTTTACTCAAAATGGGTAGCAGCGCAGTCAAGTTGATTCTTGGGTTAACGGGGCCTATTTTCGTCGCTTTGAGTCGTGGAAGAGCATGGGTTGCAAGTGTTTCGGGAGTCACAAAAACCGTTGTGAGCGTGGAGAACTTGTTCACTGGTTGGAGACGATTGCGGGTGCTGGCACCACACGAGGCGTCTTAGCTCAATTAAGATGCCTTTCAATCGCGAGTTGCTCGACCGAGCGATCGCATTCCCGCCCCAATTTTCCCTCCGGAATCGCGAATATGTCGACAAAGCGTTCGAAGTCCACGACAATTACCCCCCGTCCAATGCCTCGACGCAGCTTTCTGCAAGCGATGGGAGCCACAGCGATCGCATCAGGCGTATGGAGTGAAATCGCCGCACAGCCGTCCACATCGGCGAACCAGAAGCTCAAGATTTTGTGTATCGGGACTGCGAACCGTGCGGGAAACGATATTGATGGCGTTCAAGGTGAAGACATTGTTGGTTTGTGCGATATCGACTCGCGTTACCTCGAGGCGGCGTCGAAGCGATTCCCGAGTGCCAAGAAATACGTTGACTATCGCGAAATGATCGCAGCGGAGGCTGATCGTGCAGACGCGGTCGTCATCGGCACGACGGACCATCAACACGCTCCCGCAGCCATTCGAGCCATCAACGCGGGGCTGCATTGTTATTGCGAGAAGCCGCTGACGCACACGGTCCACGAGGCGCGTTTGATTGCCGAGGCGGCAAAAGCGAAAGGCGTGGCGACGCAAATGGGAACGCAAATCCACGCTGGGGATAATTATCGTCGTGTTGTCGAGATCATCCAGGCTGGTGTGATCGGCGACGTGACTGACGTTCACGTTTGGGTTGGCAAAGGCTGGGGCGGTGGCGATCGGCCAGAGAAGGTCGACCCGGTGCCGGATTATCTCAATTGGGATCTATGGCTTGGGCCAGCTCCCGAGCGTCCGTTCGCCGAAGGCCGTTATCACCCGGCCCAGTGGCGACGTTGGTGGGATTTTGGCCAAGGGACTCTCGGCGACATGGGATGCCATTACATGGATCTTCCTTTCTGGGCGTTGGGGCTGCGTCATCCCACAGAGTGCGAAGCGGAAGGCCCCGAGGTACATCCCGAAACGTGCCCGCTTGGTCTTGTCGTTCGTTACAAGTTCCCAGCCATCGGCGATCGCGCGGCAGTGAACTTGACTTGGTACGATGGGGACAAGACACCCAAGCAATTACCAGGCGTCGACATCGCTAGTACAGGCACCGACGGCGAAAAAGCCTCGGCACAAAAGATGCCTGGAAGCGGCGTGATGTTCATTGGCAGTGAAGGCCAGATGTTTGCTGACTATGGGCGATACGAACTCTTTCCGCGAGACAAGTTCGCGGATTTCACACCGCCGCCGAAGACTATCCCGAGCTCCATCGGTCACCACGCCGAATGGATCCAAGCGTGCAAAGACGGCACGCCGACGACGTGTAATTTCGATTACTCCGGCGCACTGACTGAGTCGGTGCTCTTAGGCAACGTTGCCTATCGAGTCGGCAAGAAACTCGCTTGGAACGCAGCCGAGCTCAAGGCGGGGAACTGTCCGGAAGCGGACCAATTCATTAGCAAGTCGTATCGCAAGGGATGGGAAGTTGGCTAATCCAAGTCGTTCAATCGGCAAGGCCCTGCGAATTGATCGCCGCTTGTGTTCGGTGATCGTTTTGCTCTTCGTCGTTGGCTTCAATCGCGTGTCGCTTCGTGGCGAGGACGTTGTGCCACGTCGGCAAGCGCACGCGCACAACGATTATCTGCATCCGCGGCCGCTCTTGGATGCGCTCGACCAAGGATTCTGTAGCGTCGAGGCGGATGTCTTTCTCGTGGATGGAAAGTTGCTGGTCGCGCATTCGTTTATCGAATTATCGCCTGAGAGGACGTTGGAGTCGCTTTACTTGGCACCGTTGAGAGAACGCGTCAAGCAAAACGGTGGCTCGGTTTTCGGAGATGGAAAGCCGATCACTTTGTTGATCGATCTCAAGAGCGACGGTGAGTCAACGTTTCTAGCGCTCAATCAATTATTGAGCAAATACAAGGACGTTTTCAGCTCGAGCGAGAACGGCGAGACTCACCCGGGTGCCGTCAACGCGATTGTCAGTGGCAATCGTCCGATTGAAATGATCACTGCGGCATCGCCTCGATACGTTGGGATCGATGGTCGGTTGTCGGATCTGGACAGCGAAATGGCGGCGGATCTAATGCCGCTCATCAGCGACAATTGGAATTCGCATTTCAAGTGGCGTGGCACGGGCGAGATTTCCGAGCAAGAGCTAGCAAAGCTCAATGACGCGGTATCCCGGATTCACGCGAAAGGCCGAGCGGTGCGTTTTTGGGCGACGCCGGACAATCCGTCCGTTTGGCGAGTCCTTCGTGAATCAGGTGTCGACATGATCAACACAGATGACCTCGCCGGTCTCAGCCGCTTTCTAGGGGCTCCGTAATCTCTCTTGAGGTGGCGCGGCATCGTGCTCTATGGTGCAAGGGTGTGGCGCGCGATGAATCGCGGCACGCGCTGCGCCCACATCAACACGAATCGCTCGAACAAGGACGTTCGCCATGAGAAACATCATAATTATGGGAATGCTGTTAACGGCCGCTTCCACGGCCGGTTGGTTCAGCATCCAACGAGATGGCGATAACTTGTCTATCGATATCAATCGCGCCGAAATTCGTGGAGACACCAAGAACATGATCGATCGCGGTCGTGAGCTTCTGGATCGCCAAGAGCAACTTGCCGCCCAACGTCGAGTGGACCCGCAGACGGGGCAAACCGTAAGCGGCGGGCCACAACCATTCAACCCTTGGGGACAGCAACAACCGGCGCCTTGGGCAACGAGTCAAACAAGCGGCCAGACAACCTGGCAAACGAATGGCCCGACGACGACAGGCTATTCACCGGAAC
Source organism: Pirellulaceae bacterium (assembly GCA_041739875.1). Classification (GTDB taxonomy): domain Bacteria; phylum Planctomycetota; class Planctomycetia; order Pirellulales; family Pirellulaceae; genus JBBSJZ01. The sequence goes on along the minus strand of JBGSNA010000259.1, from coordinate 15,330 downwards.
GTGGCTTTGCTGGGCCTCCGCCATCGTACAACGCGAGCGGCTATCCACCGCCATACGCTCCCAATCAAAACTCTACACCGACGCAGTACAACGCTCCGGCGCAAAACTACGCGCCTTATCAAAACGCACCCTATCAAAACTCGCCTTATCAGAACTCGCCTTATGGCGCTCCAACATCCAGTGATCCTCGGCAAGCATCGCCGTACAATCCTCAGCCAACCTACCCGCGTTAGCAACTTCAATGCACCAGCGAGCACTGGAAGTCGTCAAGGTCGCACGACCGGGTTTCTGGCCGACTCAGCTGTGGTTCTATCTGTTGCCGATGGCTGGCCAAAACATGTTTGGCTCGACGGCATTTTGGCTCGGTGCATTCTATGTCTGTTTTCCGTTAGGGTTACTGCTTTACGGATGGAACGATCTTGGCGATGCGGAAACAGACCGCATCAATCCGCGTAAAGACAGCTGGTTGTTCGGCGCTCGACCTGACGCTGAGTTGCGAGCGCAATTGCCATGGATCATAGCGCTCGTCCAACTCCCGTTCGCAGTGATCTTTGTGCTGGTGGCTGGCCCCAAGATGCTCCTGTGGTTTGTCGCAGTGCTTGCAACGAACTTCACTTACAACAACGCTCAATGGAAACAGAAGCCGGTCCTCGACATTCTCAACCAAGCGGGTTACGTGCTTATCTTTGTACTCGCAAGTTGGTTGTGCGGAATCGAACAATTGAGCACTCCAGTGATCATCTTTAGCGCCATGTTCGCGATGCAAAGCCATTTGTTTGGCCAATTGATGGATCTTGAGGAAGACCGAATCGCCGGTCGTCGTTCGACCGCGATTTTGCTCGGTTGCCGACGAGCGAAAGGGCTACTGTCACTGCTCATGTGGACGGAAGCCGCCATTGCCGCTGTGTACTTTCGCGGGACGATTGTTTCGCTGTTTATGGCGAGTGGCGCGATGTTCTTTCTCATCGATGCATTCATTGGACCACCGCACTACTCGGTGAGGTTCACGAAGGCGTTCTTCCTTGCCTGGAACGTGATCGTTCTCGCCACCATGCATTTCGTTTGGCGATACGGATGGTTCATGCTTGCACCCGTATCCAGCTAGCTCGTGCCACTAGATCGCGCCGCAACATCCATGTGGTTGCTCGCTAGAACCAGCCAATCATTCGAGCGGCGGCGATTGCGGTGAATGCCAACAAGATGCTGTTGAACCAAACCTGCGAGACTCGAGTCACTAGCCAACGTCCGGCAAACATGCCCAGCGGGATAGCTGGCGCGAACGCGAGGTCAAGCGTGAGCGTCGAGGGGGTGATCAACCCGAGATCGTAGCTGAGCGGAAGCTTCAATACGTTGAGCACAAGAAACAGCCACGCGCTCGTACCAATCAACTCCCACTTCGGCAAGTTGACCGCGAGCAAATACAGCGCGACAACCGGACCTGCGGCGTTGGCGAGCATCGTCGTGAGTCCGGCAAGTAAACCGAGCAAGACCGCAAACCAACGTGTGTGCGGAAACCTGTCGAACCAATTTGGACGCCACATGCGGCATACTTGGACGGTGCTCAAGGTTAAGATGAGAGCACCGACCAGCCCACGAAAGATGTCTTCGTTGAGGCGTCCCATCAAATACCAGCCCAATCCAATTCCAACGAGTGTGGGCGGCAACAATCGGCGTATTTGTGACCAGTCACCTTTCTGGCCAAACAATCGGATTGCGCACATGTCACCGAGCACGAGCATCGGTAAAAGCACACCTGTCGACGCCTTTGGTTCAAACACCGATGCATACAAGATCACATGCAGCATACTGACGCCAGGAAACCCAGCTTTGCTGAATCCAATCCCGAGCGCACCAAGTGCAAGGAAGACGATGTCTGTGGACGAGAGGCTGGCAAGCATTGCGAAGTTACCATTGCTCTTCGGCTGAGCCAGCAAGGATGAACCACGCAACGCAGCTGAGAAGCAACAGTGAAGTGATCAATGCAAATGCCACACGCACGACGGTCGAACGTTGCTCCAACGGAACATCGACTAGCGCAATCACGCTCGGAGCAAAAAGCATGATCCCGTACAAGGACAGTGGATGGTCTTCGTAGGTATAAAAACGACCAGACGCGATGCTTGAAACCAAAAACAAGACGACGGGATAGACCGCACACCAGATCGCACTCGCCTTTCGCAAGCTTGCTGAGATCGCCATCACGGTTGTCGCAACGATCGCCGCCACGAGCCATTCAGCCAATCCCGCGAACGCACTCGCAGCAAGAATCGCTGGACAGCCCAAGCTTGCCAATGCGACCCACATGACCCAGCGGTCAGCGCCACGTCGGGCCATGCGGTCGAGTAACCACAGGTTGAGCAATCCACTGGAGATGATCGCGCCCATCCAGAATCGATGCATTGGGAGCATATCGGACCAGCCTTCACCGCTTGGCATCGTAATCATCGCCACGAGGGTGACCGCGATGCCGGCGACAACCCAGCGGACTTCAGCAAGTCGCGAAGACTGTCGCGAGATCAATCCCAATAAAAGCGAACCAACCGTGATCGGCAGGAGAACTTGTTGCCACGCTTCCTCCGGCCAAAGCTGATCCGGCGCCCAATTTTTTGACTGGCGTGCAAACAAAGCAACGGCAACAGCCAAGCACCAACCGATCGCCACCATGCACGACTGAACCTCGGTCGTGAAATCACAACCACAACAACGTATCGCAAGTGACGAAACTTTGTTGGACACGACGATGGAAAGAACGACAAACGCCAGCGAAATGATCGCTGGCGCTATCACGCACCACAAAAGTATTTGTTGTTCCACGAGGTTGAGCTACGAGGGTTAGCTATGAACCTTAGAGATGAGGACTAGCGATTGAGCACGAGTACGGCGCGGATTTCAACATCGTTGTTGATCTTGCCTTCGCCGTAAGTCATGCCCCACTTGGTCCGATCAATCTTGAAATCAGCCTTGATTGTGACCGCAGTCTCGGAGATTCCCGGAGTGCAAGGCACCGTGACTTCGACTTCTTTGCCGAGCATCGTGAGCATGCCAACCATGGTCACTTTATCGTCCGATTCACTGTGATTGATTTTGGTGGCTTTGAAGGTGATCTTGGGATACTTGCGAACATCAAAGAAGTCGGGGTTCTTCAAGTGGTTCGTCAGTTTCTCGTCATCCGACCACAAGCTGTCTGTATCGATTTCGATTTCCAACGAGCCGTTTTTGGGTTCTTCGAAGTCGGCAACCGCATTCGTGGTGAACGTCTTGAATCCGCCTTCGTGTTTGCCATCGGCCTTGGAGCCAACAAACTCGATTTTTGATTTTTCTTGGTCGAGAGTCAGCTTTTCACCGGCAACGGCGAGTCCGGATGTGGAAGAAGCGAGCAGAGCAATTGTCAAAATTTGTCGAAACATAACGTGCGCACCTAAGGCTTGAAGTGTGAATAGAGACTGGAGAGTATCATCACATGTCCAACCCGGTTCGGCAACCGACGCGAAAACGCTGAAAACTGAATTCGCGTCGAGGCCCAGCGGCGCCTGAAACTGGGCTCATTCGCGTCGAGTCAGTCGGCGATCTTCATTTCGAATCGCTCGATCGACTGGGCTCGCCCTTCCGAGTTGCTTTCGACGATGGCTCCGCACAATCGTACGTCTCTAGTGGCAACATAAAAGTGGACTGGCTCGAACGTTCTTGTCGTCTGCATCACACGTTGGATGTCACGCCCAATGATGCTGTCATAGGGGCCGCACATCCCCACATCACACTGGAACGCGGTACCGCCGGGCAACACGCTCGCGTCCGCGGTGGGAACGTGTGTGTGAGTTCCAAGCACAGCGGTGACGCGACCATCGAGATGCCGTGCCATGACTTGTTTGTCGCTAGTGGCTTCTGCATGGAAGTCGACCAAAATGTGCAATGCGGAATCGCCGATCTCATCGAGCACCCGATCGACGGCGGATAACGGACAATCCACGGGCCGCATGTAAACTCGCCCCAGCAACGAAATCACCACAAGCGACTGGTTGCCAATCTCCACTTTGGTCCACGTACGACCAGGTGCCTCCACCGGAAAATTTGCGGGCTTCACGATTCGATCGCTCTTTTGGAGCGTATCAATGATCTCTTTGCGACGATAAATGTGGTCGCCAAGGGTGATGCAATCCACGCCGGCCGAAATCAGCCGCTGGAACTGGCGCGGCATCAGCCCCGATCCGTCGGATGCGTTCTCTGCATTGACGACGATCGCATCCAGACGCTCGTTCTTGCGAATCTTTTCCGCGTATTTAACGACAGCCGAATAGCCAGGCTTTCCAACGATGTCGCCGAGGAAAAGAATGCGCATTGAGTGAATCAACGGTGGGTTTGTCGGCGGACGAAAAACGGCTGAGGTTGCAGTATAACGCGTCTGGCAATTCCACCAAGCTAGCTTCGGACTTTGATAGGGCGACGAAGCCGTCGGGTATCTTTTGGTAAATGGGGTTGGTCATGCGAGCTGATCTCGGCTCCTGGGTCGGCACCGAGCGGTTTCGCCAGCCAACGGCCCAGGGAGCTGCACATCAGTGCTGGTAGCAACAGCAGATCGCCGAGTAGCGCAGCCGTCAGCAAGCCAAACATCAGCACCGCAAAGCGGCTCGTCGGCACAAAGTCGCTGAACCAGTAAACCATCAGCGACAAGCCGCAAACGGTAGTTGTTTGCAGCATCGCCCAGCCGCATTGGGCGAGCGCGCCCCAAGCGGCTCGGATCTGGCCAAGCCCACGGGCACGTCGCGAACCAAAACGGCTGAGCAAGTGAATCGTATCGTCGACGGCAATCCCGAGCGCCACGCTCGCTGTCATAACAGAACCGATATCCAAAGGCAGCTCGACGATGCCCATCCAGCCGAAAAGCGCGATCGTAGGAAACAAGTTTGGAATCATGGCGATCAAGCCGCCAATAAAACTTCTTAGCAAAAACATCATCACGAGAGCCACGACACCGAACGCCGACAGAAAGCTGAGGAACAAATCGCGAAGCAATACCTGTTGGGCTTTTTGCACGATTGCGATGCTGCCGGTGAACACAACTTTCGCTGGGATTTTCGAGTCGGCGACGCCTGCGACGACAGCCGATTTGATTTCTTCGAGCTCTTTCGAGTAATCCGTGTGCTCGCTTTGCGGCATCCGCACACTGATGCGCCAAACCTCCGCTTCGCTGTCGCGAGAGATAAACCCAAGTCGTCCAAGCGACGAATTCGGGTCACGAATCAACGTTCGGATCACGCTACGTCTCGCAGTGCTGGAAAGACTGCGTCCGGAAGGAACGGGCGGTACAAACGTTAACGCCGAGAGCGCACCATCGACCATTGCATGATCGATCGCAGCCATGTGCGCTTGCTTGACGATCTCCAATCGCTCCAACGGATCCTCGTCTTCCGCAGGAACCGGGAACGAAATCAAAACCTCGCCGTTCACCGTCGGTCCAATGTGTTTTTCGAACCATCGATACTGGACCCGAATATCGCTTTCGGTGCCAAACATGCGCGGCACGTTCACGGACGTCTCCAGCTTAAGCAACCCCGTCGAAAGAATCGCACTAATGACAGTGAAACCGATCAGTATCGGCCAGGGTTTCGTGAGTCGCTTGCGCATTTTTGCAACGCACCAATCAATCATGAATTGAAATCGAGCCTTCACGGCATCGAAACCAAATCGACCTGGCTTGCGTGGTGGATTCCAGTTGTCGTCACTTTCCTTATTGACTTGCGTCAACACCATGGCGCCAGGCAACATCAAGAACAACATCAACAGCGTCGCCAGCACTCCGGCGGACGCGACGAATCCGAAAATGCGGATGGGTTCCAACCGCACAAGTGTCAACGACCCAAGTCCCACCACGGTCGTTCCCGTCGCCAACAAGCACGGGATAACGCCCGCTCGCATCGCACGTTTCGCGGCGGATGCTCGAGACAACTCGGGGAACTCGTGAGCAACATCCAAGTAATAATTGCTGAGGTGGATCCCCGATGAAACGGTCAACACGAACACCAACGGCGGAAGCACAATGAGCACTGCATTCATCGGCGTGCCACTGAGACTGACTAGCGAAAGCACAAAGCCTTCGCCGAAAACCGCGACGACAGTGATGACCAGGGTGAGCGGGAGGGAACGCAAACAGACCAAACATAGCACTGCGGCAAAGATTGCTGACGGCGGTGAAAACGTTTGGACGCTACGCACACTTTCGTCGTCAACCGTGGCGCCTTCGAAGGGGCCGCCCACCATCGCGATGTCAAATTTACCGTGGCCCGTCAATCGACCGAGCACCTCTCGCAACTTCGGCAGAAAAACTCGCCGATGAACAAGCGACGCTTCGCCCATCGAGATCACGAGACAGGTTTGCTCGCCATCTGGTCCTACCACCGAACCGCTCAAGCGATTGATCGCGACTGAGCGAGGCAACTTCGCTGGCGACGCCGTCATTTGCGCAAGCATCTCGGTGCCGCTGTGAACCCACAACAACGGCTTATCGCTTTTGCAAATCTGGCGAAGTGACGCCAATTCCTCGTTGGCCCAAGCAGGAAGCTCGGTCGATGAATCGATTTCCAGAGAATCCGAATCCTCGCACAGTGGCTTCAATAACGCGGACGCCTGGTCCAGTTGCTCGGAGTCGAGCTTGGCCCCGTCCCAGCTGACCATGACGATTTCGGCGACGGAGAAGCGACGAAGGAACTCGTTGAACTCGGCCTTTTCAGGAATCGAGTTGGGAACCCAATCCGGTGGCCGGTTGAACAAGTGATGAATGGCATCCATCGCGAAATACGCCGTCGGACTCGCCAACAGCAATATGAATGCTGCGCCGATCTTGAAACGCCGGAGATAACGCTGACGCAGCGGTTCCTCTTCGGTCATAATTCCTTCCATCAGCCCAAAAAAGAACCCCGTACGTCCATCGTTTATATGCCTTGGCGACTGGGTTGGGCAGGATCTGGGTCGGATGATTCCGCGATTTGGAGGAATGTTCTCGACGCCGACACCGCCTAGCTAAACTGTGATGATTAAAGATTCCAAAATTCTTTGTCGCAATTGACGGCGCCAGCGGACTTTCCTGGTTGCTAAACTGGATCAAACGACGGTTCACCTCAGCGTATTCAACGATTCCAACCCTAAAACGATAAACTGTTCCATGAAAACAAGTTATGACTGCGTTGTGGTCGGCGGTGGGCCGGCTGGAAGCACAACGGCCGCCATCGTTGCTGAGGGGGGAGTGAGTACGCTCCTGGTCGAGCGTGAAGCGTTCCCGAGGTTTCACGTCGGCGAATCACTGATGCCGGAGACGTTTTGGCCATTGGAACGTCTCGGTTTGACCGACCGTGTGAGACAATCAGGTTGGCAGGCGAAGAAAAGTGTTCAGTTCGTCACGCACAAGGGGAACACTTCCGAGCCGTTCTTTTTTCGCCAGCACGACGAGCGAGAATGCAGCACCACGTGGCAGGTTGAGCGGAGCGAGTTCGATAAAATGATCTTCGATCGCGCCGCCGAGCTGGGTGCGGATTGCGTCGACCAAACTCGTCTCGTGGATGTGCATCTCGATGAGGCTGGCGCGGTCACCGGCGTCACGCTCAAAGACGCTGCGGGCCAGACGCACACGGTTGATTGCAAGGTCCTCGTCGACGCGACGGGTCAACAGACGTTCATGGCAAACAAGCTAGGCTTGAAGGAAGTGAATCCGGATCTGAAGAAAGCGGCGATTTGGAGCTATTGGAAAGATGCTGTTCGGGGCGAAGGCGACAATGAGGGCGCCACGATCATCATGCACACCGAAACTAAAGACGCTTGGTTTTGGTTCATTCCGATGTCGCGTGGGATCACGAGCATCGGCGTCGTATCGGACAACGACTATTTACTCAAAGGCCGTGGCAAGCCCGATGAAGTCTATTACGAAGAAATCGAACGTTGCCTCGGTCTGAAACCACGACTTGAGATGGCCACGCGACTCGGTGACATTCGCACGGTCAAAGAGTTCTCTTACATGACTCGGGAACATGCAGGTCCTGGTTGGGTGCTTGTGGGCGACGCTTGGGGATTCATTGATCCAGTGTATTCATCTGGAGTCTACTTCGCACTCGACATGGGCGTTCGCGCTGGTGACGCGATCGTCGAAGGCTTCCAAAACAACGACTTGAGTGGCGAGCAGCTAGGCAAATGGACTAGCTCGTTCAAGGAAGGTGCAACGTGGGTTCGCAAACTCGTACACGCTTTCTACACCAAAGAATTCAGCATCGGTCGCTTCATGAAAGAGTACCCGCAACACCGCGGCAGTGTCACGGACTTGCTCATTGGCCGAGTCTTTAAAGAAGGTGTTGGCGAAGTTTTTAAAGACATGGATGAGTCGATCGAACGAGCGAAAATGCAAGCTGTTGAGATGTAAACGCTCCATCCACAGTTACTTCTGCTATTTTGTTACATCGATGCAGCACTCGGGTTGGCCAGGTGCCAAAGAACTCTCTTGAAGTAGATCGCATGAACCGCTTTGTCGTCTTCTCTTTCGCGGTGCTGTTGCTTGCTCCGGCCTGCACGAAACGCACGCCAGTGGCGGAACTTTCGCCGACTCAAAGCGGCGTGGTCGTCCGCGATGACGAGATCGCCTTGACGCAAACGGACTGGCCCGGCTGGCGCGGGCCCAATGGCAACGGTCTCGCGCCGGATCAACCGATCGTCACATCGTGGAGCGACACCGAGAACGTGCTTTGGCGAGCCAGTGTGCCAGGACGAGGACATAGCAGCCCGATTCTCGTGGGCCAACAAGTCGTTGTCGCATCCGCAATCGAAGAGCAACAACAGCAACTCGTGATCGCATATGACCGCGCCGACGGCAGCGAACGATGGCGAACCGTGGTTCACAATGGCGGCTTCCCCTCGAAGAGCGAAGTTCACAACAAGGCCACCAACGCCAACTCGACCGTTGCGAGCGACGGCCAGCGTTTGTTTGTTGCGATGTTGAACCAAGCGAAAGTGTTCGTGACTGCGTTGGATCTTGACGGAACACAGGTCTGGCAACGTGAAGCCGGTGCGTTCTCGTCGAAGTTCGGCTATGCCCCATCGCCCATCGTTTACAAATCCCTCGTGATCATCGCCGCTGACAATCAAGGCGGAGGCTATTTGACGGCATTGGATCGCGAGACCGGCGCCGTTGCATGGCGAACATCACGTGGCAATGCGGGCAGCTATTCGAGCCCGACGATCGGTACGCTAGGCGGGAAAGACCAATTGCTGATCACGGGCGGCGATCGCCTTGCGAGCTACGATCCCGCCACTGGAAAGCTGTATTGGGAAACTCCGTGTATCTCCGAAGCCACCTGTGGGACGGTTGTTGTTGCCGATGATCGCTTGTTGGCTTCCGGTGGCTATCCCGACAAGGAAACCGTTTGTTTTTCAAGCAACGGAGAGAAACAATGGTCCAATAACACAAAAGTTTACGAGCCGTCGCTCGTTGCTTTTGGTGGTCTCGCTTTTGCCATCACGGATGATGGAATTGCGAATTGCTGGGACATGAATGATGGAACACAAATGTGGCGAGAGCGTCTTGGCGGAAACTTCAGCAGCTCGCCCGTCGTGTGCAACGGGAACGTCTATGTCGCGAACTTGAATGGCCAGTGCTTTGTATTTCGTGCCAGCGGCAAGGGATACGAACTGGTTGCACAGAACCAACTCGGAAGCGATTGTTACGCGAGCCCAGCAATGAGTGGTGGCGAGATCTTCTTTCGCATCGGTATCGGAGTTGATCGCGATCGCCGCGAAGAACTCGTTTGTGTTGGACCTGCGATCGACCCAGAGAAAAAGATCGCAAGAAACGACTAGCTCATGCGGTCCAGTTACCATCGAAGTTCCCTCGATGATTGTTCAGTCCAAGCGAAAGCCGATGATGACTGGATCGTGATCGGACGATCGAAACGGGGACGGGTCGAACAGCTTTTCTTGACTGAATTCCAGGTTGTAGTCGAGCCAACGAGGTTCGTCGGCATTGATATGCCACGTGGCCACACCAGTCACTTGTTTTGCAAGCCCGGGAGTGGCAAAGGCGTGGTCAAGGCTACCGGATTGGCCGTAGTAAACGTAGGAGTACGGACTCGACGACGATGTGTCGAATTGTTCTGACAGGTCGACTAGGCCTGCGGCGCGAAGCGTGTCGATCGGGTCTTCCTCTTGGTACGAATTCAAATCACCGAGAATGACGACGTTTGCCTCCGGCTCTTTGCTTTCGCGAGACGCGATGTAATTCGCCAATGCCGCCGCTTGACGTTTTCGCGATTGGTTAAAGGCTCCTTGACCGTCTCCCTTGTCTTTGTCGTTGCCATTCGCGTTGCCACCTTTGGATTTGAAGTGATTGACGATCACCGAGAACTGGTCGCTTCCACTGACTCGTCGAAATCGCTGTACGAGCGGCGTCCTCGCGTTCACAAAGGCGAAATCGTCGATCAACTCAACCGATCCCACCGGCGAGAGTCGATCCACGCGATAAATGATGCCCACACGAATTACGTCTGCTGCACCGGGCGCGTCGCTGAACTTTTTCGGCAAGCCAACGGCGGTGTACGTTTCGCTGTTCGCAACCGAGTTCAACGCAGCGACTAAGTCGTTCTCGGCTTCGAGATTGTTTTCAAGCTCCATCAACCCGATGACATCTGCGTCGAGCCCCATAATGGCGGACACGATCTTGGATCGTTGACGTTCGAGTTCCGCGAGGCTGCTGGCACCACGCGAGTTGTTCTCGCCGTCATCGATGGTGGTGAAGTAATTCAGCACATTGAAACTGGCGACGGTCACATTCGCGTCACCGACACTGGGACGATCCGGTCGCTCTGCAAAGTCAATCCTCATCGGTCCAACTGGGACTAGAACCAGCTTGCCGTTTTGGTCAACGACTTGAGCTGTTAAATCAGTAATCGAGGATCCCACTCGAACCGTCTTTTGCTCCGATCCAACTTCCGGCAGCAACTTGAAGGGAAACACATTCTCTTCGTCGAGACCATCATCCAGCGTGACTGAGCCGCGATCATTTCGTTTTTGTGCCGCTGTGACCTTTGCGACGTTGCTTCCACCCTCCGTCGACACTTTCGATGCATCGGCATCGTTGGGGTCAACCAGCGAAGTTGGCACATACAATCGCTCGCGAGCGATACGAAGCTGGCCGTACCGGGCGAGGTCGAAGGTATCAACCACCACCAACTCGCCTGGAACTTGAACGACTTGGTTGAGGTAAAGGTTCCAATCCACGGCGTCCAATTCGCCATCGATCGTGACCATGCCACTCGAATCCACCGCGACGTGCGTGTCCGCATCGACGGCATTCTCAACCAAATCATCGACGGGTGCGGGCAGGATGTTTTTGGTGGCCTCGGCACGATCGACCGCAGGGCTCCAAACCGTGATTGCCAAAACGGTCCCCAGCATCGTGGCAGCCGCCAGCGCCACCAGCACACGGAGAACACTAGAACCACCGGGCATTGAATTTGCTTTAGGCATCGGGTCGATTGCGAACGAGGAACGGATTGGCAAGTTAATGTTCGAAATTGTGACACACGTCTCGCAAAAGACCACGGGATTAACAGCCGATATCACTGAATTCCCTGCCAATTCGTCCAGCCATCCTAACGCAATGCTTTCCGAGGCCTTTGGGAACACTCGTCTCCTGTCGTCGCAACGCGCGACGTCATGGCAAGACGGGCCGCGGCCAGCATTAGAACTGAGGCCACGGTTTCCGGTTCAGTGTTGACACACTCTGGAGAGAGGATCGAAGGCCACGATTGCCAGCGGGCACAATGCCGTCGTCGCGCATGAATTGGCATTTCAATACTCGCGACTATAGACACGATTAAACCAAACGGCAGTCAAACCAAAGGCAACCACACCGAGGAGCGTTTCACATGGGTGAGTCGCTGAGAAAGATCCCGCGAAGAGCATGCCCATAAAAATAGCTGTCGCAAACGCGCGAATTGGTTTTGCAGGAGGAAGATTCAATTGCGGTTTCAACACCGCTGGTTCGTCAAGTTCGCTTTCTGGTGGCGTATAAGGGTTCATTGCGTCACTGGAATTCGCCGCTCGATGCCCTGGCCGCAAACAGCTTGTGATGCTAAACCACAAAGTGTCGTAGTTCGATCACAACGTGGATAGGTCGTATCGCGATTTCGCCAGCGACCGACACGATCTTTATGGACGCCCGCGTTGGTCATTATTGATCGCAATGCTGAACAGCTTCTTTGAGAAGTAACGTGTGATCGTGAGGGTACACGGTAGAGGTTGAAACAACAGAGCACGTTCGTTGAGGTAATTGCACTCGTGCTTGTCTTCAGGAAACCCTGGGAGAACGGAATACTTCTCGTCATCAAGAAATGGAATAAAAATGGCCAACCGGAGTTTGTCGTCGTACTGGTGAAATCCAGAAGCAGCCGTTTCCGAGTTTGGCCGCTCAACAAAAATTCCGTGATTGATCGCGGACCTTACGAGCACATCGGCCGCGATTGTAAATTCCATTTCGTAGTCGCCAGCTTTGTTTCGCTCAACGACCTGTGTATGAAGAACAAGAACCTCGCTTGTGTCGATTGCATCTTTCGGCGCTTCGGCAGGAATATGAGCCGCGTTTTTATCGAGATAGGCAAGCAGGTAAGCTTGATAAGCATTTTTTTGGCGACCGCCCTGTTTTCGATACTCAACGACAACTCGGAGCGATTCGTTCAATTGCTTTACCGAAACCAAGCTCAAATACGAATGCTAGTTGAACTTTTTGAGTTTTCGATCCAGGGTGCTGCGTTCGATGCCCAGGATGGTTGCGGCTCGGCTTTTGTTGCCTGCGGTGTGTCGTAGCACTCGCTCAATGTGGTATTGCTCGAGGTCGGCGAGAGTGATCTCGATTTCGGATTCGCCGGCGGTTGTTTCACCCACGGTTGCGGGTCCCATCGATGATGAGAGTAGTAGATCGGATTCTTCGATCGTGTCTTTGGTATTCAAGACAACAGCTCGTTCGATCACATTTTTCAATTCGCGGACGTTGCCGGGCCATTCGTATGCAGTAAGTTTTCGTTTGGCAGCGTCGCTGATACTTTCAATCTTTCGATTCATTTCGCGATTGAAGCGATCGAGGAAGTAGTCCGCGATCAAAAGGACATCATCGCCGCGTTTGCGAAGCGGCGGCACAATCACTTCAACAACGTGCAAGCGGTAATAGAGGTCTTGGCGAAATTTGCCTTCGCGGACCATGGCTTGCAAGTCACGATTCGTTGCCGCGACAACACGCACGTCGGTTTGGATCGCGATGCTGCCGCCAACACGCTCGAACTTGTGGCCTTCGAGTACACGCAAAAATTTGGCTTGGGTCTCGGCGCTCATTTCACCGATCTCATCGAGCATCAGTGTGCCACCGTCGGCGGCTTCGAACTTGCCAAGTTTTCGATCGGTGGCCCCGGTGAAGGCACCTTTTTCGTGACCGAAGAGTTCACTTTCGAGAAGTGTCGGTGAGAGTGCGGCACAATTGATGCAAAGCATCGGTCCGTCGCGTCGGGGGCTGCATTGATGGAGCGCGGCGGCGACGAGTTCTTTGCCGACGCCGGACTCGCCACGAATCAACACAGTTGCTGTCGTGGGGCCTGCGAGACGAATTTTTTCGCTCAAGTCTTGGATAGCGGAACTTGCCCCGATCATGCGGACTCGATCCCCGAGTTGTTCTTGCAATTGCTCAACTTGGCGACGCGAACGGCGAAGGTTTTTACTGAGGCGTTGCCGGTCTGCAATGCCGACGAGCGACTCGGCGAGAATCTCAGTCGCAGCGACAACGAACTCGAGCGATTCGCTGTCGAAGGCACGATTGCCCACATCGGTAGTCAAGTGAATGAAGCCGATAAGACGGGAATCACGTTGGCGAATCGGCGCGAGGATCAAACTCTCGACTTCGATTTCGCCTTGACTGTTTTGCGCAGCCAAGTTCGTGTCTTCGCCGATGTTCCGCGCGAGGATCGCTTGACCTTCACTTGTAACGACTTTGTCAACGAGGCCGGTTGGTGGGCGACGATAGCTGCGAGTGGACTTTTGTCGCGTCGCAACGAGCGAGGCGGTATCAAGCGAACGAGTCTTCACGGCGCTGTCCCAAGCATAAAGCCCGACAGTTCCCAGCGGCAGCACGTTGGCGATGGGGTCGCTCGTCAGCATTTCGAGGGTCCGCTCGATCGCGTCCGCGGGACTGTCCGACCGCGCAAGGGTAAACGCGAGTTGCAGCAAATGGTGGCTCGCCGAGTTTGTGGCGTCCGAAGAAATCATGTTGCCGGTGGCCAGGTATCGACTGTGCCGACGCTGGTCCGTGATCGAATTGGCGTCGAGTTCCTCGGCGTGTCCGAGCGTCATTTGATCGTCCGTAGCCTGGTCTTGACCCCCAACAGACGGTGGCGGAACGGCGGCCATATCGATCCGGCGACTGAACTGGATCGCGAATCCGGCGATCTCGATCAAGTCGCCGTCGCGCAAAATTGCGTCCAAAGCAACTTTATTTCCGTTCAGAAACGTCCCATTTCGGCTGCCAAGATCCTTCAAAACCCAGTGACCGTCGTCCCAATTGATGCTGGTATGGCGGCGGCTTGCCTGGTCGCTTCGGATCACAATTTCGTTGGCGGATGCACGACCAATGACTGCACCACTCGGCGGAGAAAGCCGGAAAACGTCGCTCCAACGCGTGCCAGAACGCAAAATGAGGTACGCTCCTCCGGTCACGGCCGTGCCTTGGGCAGCATTTGAATCGGGAACATCGTTAGAATCGAAAGGACTGGCGTTCAAGTCACACGCTTCAGAATGGAGGAGCGGCAAGCCGGAAAGTCTTGTGTTGCTAGAGGTAACACGTGCAACTATTCTAACGACAGACGTCTCTTCTTTCGCTGTGCTTCCAGATTCGGCAAATTGTTTCGGCACCCTTGCCGGCAGTTTCCGGGAAAAGTTGACCGGAAAAAAGCGAGCCTACAAACTTAATTTCACCAATCTCTTGTGCCTAAGCGATGCGCAGTGCGTTGACCTTGGACACGATCGCGATCGCTTCCTTTGGAGATCCAATCGATGGAATTGTCACCATTTCGCATGCTCAGGCTGGTCACGCTCCATTGTGGCATTCTCGCGGGACTTGCGCTGATCGCATCACCTGCCCACGCCCAAATCGGCGGTGGCGGTGGATTCGGGCGAAGTGTCGGTGGTGTGATGGTTGACGCCCAAGGTGCCTTGCGTGCGGCCACAGTGGATGAGAAGAACGAACTCGGTAAAGCCCTTCGCGACATCATGGAGATGCCGCAAGGTGATTTGGCCCAGGCGGCTGAGCTTCGTGCTGTC
>JBGSNA010000227.1:0-7062 GCA_041739875.1 Pirellulaceae bacterium | reverse complement strand
AGCTTTTGTTCGGACCAAGCCCCACGTCAATGTTGGTACTATCGGCCACATTGACCATGGAAAAACGACCACAACCGGTGCGATTCTTGCGGTTCAAGCCGCCAAGGGCCTCGCTAAGGCCAAGGGTTACGCGGAAATCGCCAAGGGCGGTACAGTCCGTGACTCAACCAAGACTGTCACGATCGCCGTGGCTCACGTTGAGTACGAGACCGCAAGTCGCCACTACGCGCACATCGACTGCCCCGGGCACGCCGACTTTATTAAGAACATGATCACTGGCGCGGCCCAGATGGACGGCGCGATTTTGGTCGTGTCGGCTGCAGACGGCCCGATGCCACAAACCAAGGAACACGTTCTCCTGGCTCGCCAGGTGGGTGTGCCTTACATTGTCGCTTACTTGAACAAGTGCGATTTGGTCGACGATGAAGAGTTGTTGGAACTCGTTGAACTTGAAGTTCGCGAACTGCTGAGCAAGTACAGCTTCCCTGGCGATGACCTCCCAGTCGTCCGTGGATCTTCATTGCCAGCCTACAACAACCCAGCAGACCCAGTCGCGAGCAAGTGCATCAGTGATCTGATGGACGCTTTGGATGAATTCATTCCAGAGCCAATGCGTGAAGAAGATAAGCCGTTCTTGATGGCGATCGAAGACGTGTTTTCGATCGAAGGCCGGGGAACTGTTGCCACCGGTCGTATCGAGCGTGGTGTCGTCAAGGTCGGCGAAGAAGTCGAAATCGTCGGCTTGTCTGCTGCACCGGTAAAGACGATTTGCACATGCGTCGAAATGTTCCGCAAGGAAATGACTGAAGGTCACGCGGGTGACAACGTCGGTTGTTTGCTTCGTGGTGTGAAGCGTGAAGACATCCAGCGTGGTCAAGTTTTGGCCAAGCCAAAGAGCATTCACCCACACACGAAGTTCGAAGCCGAAGTGTATTGCTTGAGCAAAGACGAAGGCGGCCGTCACACGCCGTTCTTCAGCGGTTACCGCCCACAGTTTTACTTCCGTACAACGGACGTAACTGGAACGGCAAACCTCGTCGATGCTGAAATGTGCATGCCTGGCGACAACGTCAAAGTGACGGTTGAGTTGCACAAGCCAATTGCTATGGATGACGGCGTCCGCTTCGCGATTCGCGAAGGTGGCCGCACGGTCGGTAGCGGTGTTGTGACCAAGATCGTCGAGTAATCGACGAATGAGCGACAGGAAGTAAACCAAGCCATGGCCAGCGAGACCGTTTTGATCTCGTTGGTCATTGGCTTTTGTTCCTAGTCGCGTTAGGCTATCCAGTAACCGACGGCCGAGTGGATCGTTGGGTTTTCAGGAAGGGGTGTAGCTCAATTGGCAGAGCACCGGTTTCCAAAACCGGCGGTTGCGAGTTCGACTCCCGCCGCCCCTGTTTTTTGAATGGTCGACCGTTCGACGTTTAGATCTTCGGTGTGCGTCCAAGATTCGACCGAAAATTTGCCGCGATGGATTGGCGGCGCATTGATTTTTCCATGGATTTTGCAGGAGTTGTACAGGTGTCACAAGAACTTGCTGGGTCGCACAGCTCGCCCCTATCGTCTGAAATGTTCCATGCCAAGGTTTATAAACCAAACCAAGGACGGATCGTTCGTCAATTAACGGCGCTTGCGATTTGGGTGATCGTAGGATTCGGTTGTTGGCGTATGCTCAGTGCGATGCAAGGCGCTTTCGAAGCTCCCTACATCGACAAAGTCATTCCTGCAGTGTTACTGGCAGCTGGACTTTGGTTCGGATTCCGATTGGTCAATTGGCCGCGATTTGCGGACTTTTTGATCGCGGTGGAAGCTGAAATGAACAAAGTGACATGGCCAGCGAAAGATGAGCTGATTCGAGCTTCGATCGTCGTCATCTTCACAATCTTCTTTCTAGCGGTCACACTGTTTAGCTTTGATATCCTTTGGCAGTTCATTTTTAGTTTCCTCGGCGTAACGTCCTAGCACTGCTGGATCCTCTGGTGTGTTCAGAGGCGAAGACCGCGAAACTCATCACCAATTTACAACCACCTCCAGTCAGCCAACTGAAATTCGGATTCCGATACTGTGAACGACTCTGACGAACTCGAAGACCAAGTGACGACATCCGAATCGGACGTTAAATCGCTTGATGCTGGTCATCTCGAAGAGGATTCGTCGGACGCGGCAAAGGTGGAAACGGCTAAGCCCGCCAAGAAGCTCGTTGCCAAAGCCCCAGCGGTCGAGACTCCGGCAGATGCGTCGCCAATGGATTGGTACATCCTCAAGGTCGCGTTCAATCGCGAAGACTCGATTGCCGATGCGCTTCGCAAGCGTGTCAAGATGGAGGGCATGGAAGAGTACTTTGGTGAAATCGTTGTTCCTACCGAGGACGTTGCGACATTCACGCGGGATGGCAAACGCCGCATCAGCAAGCGAAAGCTGCTGCCTGGGTACATCATGGTTTACATGTCGATCAACGACGACACCTGGTTCCTGGTTCGTGAGACTGGCGGAATCAGCGACTTTACTGGTGCGGCTGGAAAGCCAATGCCAATGGAACCAGCTGACGTGGAGCGATTTGTCAACAAGCCTGTTTTAGAAGACGACGAAGAAGTTGTCATCAAGACTTCAATTCCATTCAAGGCTGGCGATCGAGTGCGGGTCAAGGAAGGCAACTTCGAGAACCAAGAAGGCGACGTTGACGTTGTGGATGAAGCCAATGGACGCGTGACGGTTATTATCAATATCTTTGGTCGAAGTGTTCCGATGGAACTCGACCATTGGCAGGTCGAACCGCTTTAGAAATAAGCGTTTCTGTGGACGTTGGCGTGCGAGAACCAACGAACTTCGTTGCAAATCAAACTCGCAAATACAATTTTCTGACAACTGTTAACTGACTACTGATAACTGAATTATGGCTAAGCAAGTAACCGGAGTGGCAAAGTTTCAAGTTCGCGGCGGACAGGCGACGCCTGCTCCACCTGTGGGCACCTCGCTAGGTAAGTTCGGTGTGAACCTGGGCCAATTTGTGATGGCTTTCAACGAACGCACCAAGGAATACGCTGGCACTCCGATCCCAGTCGTCGTGACGGTCTATAACGATCGAAGCTTCGAATTCATCACCAAAAGCCCACCAGCAGCCGCTTTGTTGCTGCAGTCGGCGGGTATCGCCAAGGGCAGCGGTGTTCCCAACCGCGATAAAGTCGCCAAGGTGACTCACGCTCAATGCGAAGAGATCGCAAAGAAGAAGATGGCTGACTTGAACGCTCGCAGCATCGATCAAGCGGCGCGTATGATCGAAGGCACCGCCCGCAGCATGGGCATCATCGTCGAAGGCTAGTTCTCATAGCCCGCGACCCGCTGCAAGTCAAACACAAGCCCGAGACGCAGGCGAAAGGATGAGAAATTCCGGTCGCTTGCGTTTCGGGCTTTCGATTTATATGGAGAGCGTTGCCGCTGAACTGGCGAGCCCTTATTGATCAAGAAATCGTCGGGGCTAGAAATCGCCCGATCTAGAAACCGCCAGGGCTCGAAAATTCGGCATAGTCGTCGAACTCACTGTGTCGATCGGGAGCTCGGTTACTGAATCGAGTGAAGTCACCTTCCCAAGTCAGCAGGACGTCGCCGACGGGTCCGTTACGCTGCTTCGCAATGATAATTTCCGCTTGCCCAGCATATTGCGCCTTTTCGTCGCCGCGGTGGTAGTACTCTTCACGGTGCACGAACATCACAACGTCGGCATCCTGCTCGATCGCACCAGACTCACGCAAGTGACTCAATCGCGGTCGGTGATCCTTGCCGTCTTCGGCTTGCCGATTGAGTTGTGAAAGACAAAGCAGGGGCACTTCGAGTTCTCGAGCCATTCCCTTAAGACGCCGTGCGATCTTAGCAACCTGTTCTTGTCGTGGATCCTTCGAGTTGTCCGGTTCGATCAGTTGCAAGTAGTCGACAACGATCATGCCAAGACCACCTTCTCGACGTTTGATACGCCTCGCGGCTGCAGAGATTTCACTCACGGTGCGGCTTGGCGAATCGTCCACGAATAAAGGCGATTGGCTAATCTCGTTCGCTTTTGAAATGAGGCGATCACGATCGTCGGACGAGATCGTGCCGTTTCGCAAACGGTGACCATTGACGCGAGCAAGCGAACACAGCATCCGGTCAGCCAATTCGATGCCCGACATTTCCAAGCTAACGAACAATACGGGCAAACGTTGATTGATCGAGACGTGTTCGCCGATGTTCATCGCGAGCGCTGTTTTTCCCATCGACGGTCGGGCGGCGAGAATGATGAGTTCGCCGTTGTGTAGCCCGCCGGTCATGGTGTCGAAGTCGGCGAGACCCGTTTCGCAGCCGCCGTCGACGTGCGTTCCATTCATCCGGGCTTCCATACGGTCCATCGCCGCGTGGAGCACGTCACTGATGCTGCTTACCGACTGTGCCGATCGGCCGTCCATGATCGCGAACACTTTCTGTTCTGCTTGCGCACACAACTCCCTTGAGTCAGAGGCTTGATCGTACGCGTCTCGCAGAATTTCCGTGCTGGCTTGAATTAGTCGGCGATAAACGGCTTTGTCGGCAACGATGTTTCCGTAATAGATCGCATGGGCAGCGTTGGGTACGGAAGCGGATAGCTTGGCCAAGTATCCCGCGCCACCGATCTTGTCGTATTCATTCGCCGTTCTCAGCCGTGACACAAGAAGCGTGATGTCGATCTTGTGGCCTTCGTCGTACATCTCACGAAGGTGTTCATAGATCTTCTGGTTCGCCTCGTCGTAAAAATCCTCCGCCTTGAGCGAAGCAAGATCGTCGCACGCTTCGGGCCAAAGCATGATGCTACCCAGCACCCCCATCTCCGCTTCGAGATCAAACGGAGGCTGACGTTGGAGGATTTCAGAGGCGCTTACTTCGCGTTTCTTTTTGCTGCGGCGTTGCGTCGAGTCATCAGCAATCATGGCAGGGCCGTCCGTGGATAAAAATAGAGTGGTTGAGATTCAGTCTTGAGACGCTGAAGCTGTGCTTCATAATGTCCACCTTTGACACGTTTGGTCAAATCCTAACGAGCGAATATCGCTCAGAACTTTTTTGTTGGCGAAACCTGCTGGCGTTAATGCGACGTTTCGTTAGCTGGCGCGGAGAATCGATTCGATTCGGTCGAGCGCTTGTCGTGCCGACATCGCTGAGGGACCGCGGCCGAGCGGCTTGCCGGTTTCAATCCACTGTTCCACCTTTTTCGCGGCCAGGATTGCCGACGTATGGCTCTTCTGGTTGTAGTGTCTCGAAATTTCGTTGAACGCAGCGGATGTCATTTGACGTGAAAGATACATCGCCAACATCCGCGGCTCAGTAATCGATCGCGTCTGTTTGGCTTCGCGAAGGGACTGCTGTTGAAGCCCGAATGTCTCGCAAACGGCACGCTCGATCGCGGCGAGCGATACCGTCGGCGTTTGGCTGCGAAGCATCTCACCACCGAACTCACGGATCTCGGACATGGTCGGCATGCGCTGGTACATGCGCTGCAGCATGCCCACGAGGTTCACCACACCACTGCTCATACGTGCGTCACCGCCAAGCATCAAGTTGATTTCGTCAACGGTTTCTTCGGGCCAAGCGAGCGGGCATGACTTGTTGATCAACCGCATCAACAATTGCTTCCGCGTCGACGAATCGAGCGGCTGCATCGGGCACACCAATCCGCTCACCATCCGGCCAGCAAGCTCACGTGTTAGCCCTGGAATTTCCGACGGTGACTGATTCGCTGTAAAAATCAGAGGACGTCCTGCGGCGGCGAGCGTCTCGACCGTGAACAACATCTCTCGAAGCGTCGCACGTTTTGACTCAAGAAACTGGACATCGTCAACCAACAACGCGTCCACTTCGCGGTAGCGACGACGGAATGCCGGCAATCCCGTTGCGCTCACGCTGGTAATGAAGTCGTTTGTGAATTGTTCTGCCGTTAGCACCATGACAGTTCGCATACGATGGTAGCGCCGAAACTGCTGTGCGATCGCATGGAGCAAGTGTGTCTTGCCCACACCCGTGCTGCCGAAGAGAAACAACGGTGACGCTGAGCCCGGGTTCTGGCAAACCATATTCGCCGCTGCATTGGCCAACTGATTGCAACTTCCTGGAATAAACTCGGCGAGCGTCATTCCGCTGTTGTGGACCTTGGCAGAGCCCTCTTTGGGCGTGTCGTTGATGTCCAACTCCAAAGCCAACTGAGCGGGTTGATCCGCTCTCGCGGTCGGCGATTGTCGGCGCGGTGCACGGAGTGATGTCTCACCTTCCGTCATCAAGTTGCCGATCGACCGAGCGCTACCGCGTCGACGACTTGCTGCTTGCCCGGACGCTGCTTGGCCAGCTCGTTGGGACGCAGCTCCTTTCGTACCCGGGCCTGCGTCAGCACTGCTGGATGATGTGCCGTTAGATGATGCGCCGTTGGCCGCAACGTCACTCTCATGAGTACCATCATCGAGCAACAACGAAGCTTGAACCGCCGGCTCGTTCTCCAGCACAAAACGAACATCAAGCGAAGCACCACAGGCTGCCATTGCGGCACCACGAAGCTCTCTCAGATAGTTCTTCTTCAATCGATCAAGTGCGAATGCGCCTCGAACACGAACGACGACTGCTCGTCGTGGGAGAGTCGTGGGGATATCCGCAAGCTCAGTTGCCGCTTTCAAAATCGCAGCTTCACCGCTCTTCACCTCGCCATCAATCGCAGCCTCACCGCGTGTCGTCTCGCTATCAAACGCAAACGAGACTCCATGGGTGAACCACATCCGAAATCGGTCCATACCGACTCGTTGTTTGAGCGCTTCCTTGAAGGATTCGACGACGGCCATTTCGTCGGTGCAGCCATGCGATGCGGACATACCGGTAGCGCGATCCTCCTTCATGGATTTTGGGCGTTACAAAGAGAACATCCAAAGGATGCCGTCATGGTGAAGTGTGCAAAGGTACGAGTTGATAAGCCGTAGCGTTGGCGATGAGTCGTAACCAACCTAGCTCCGCCGGGCGGCAACAATACCGTCTCGTACCCGGATACCTGGCGAGCGAAAGTCACTCTCGCGGTGTCAGGTC
>JBGSNA010000157.1:0-96312 GCA_041739875.1 Pirellulaceae bacterium | reverse complement strand
CGACACAATGCGATCGGTTTGTTGAAAGGCATCAGCGTTGAAGTACACGGGCGGACCGTCCACGGGGATCCGCTCACGATTTGGGCCATCGTCGTCAGTCACGTAGGGATTGAGCAACAAATTGATGGTGACCGCACTGATGCCAAGCTCAGACAAGTCGGCTTCTGGGCCAGGAAACAAACCGCCCAGGCCTTTTTGATTGTCTGGCTTTGGCGGTTCAGCCATGTTGGCTGCGTCAGCAACGCTGAACTCCGTCGCATAGGTTCGAGCGGACAATAATTGGTTCGTGTTTCCCGCATCAGCGATTGCAAATGCGCTGTGCAATCGGTCGCGGCCATCGACGTATCTGGGAATTTCGACGTGACAGCCATCGCCAGATGTTTGAACTGGCTGAACGCTGGCAGGATCGGTTTCGTCGCCAATTGAAATGGAGGCCGGGAACTCAACGAGTTGGCGTCCGCCATCGTTCTGCACGCGGTCGAACGTCGCATCAACGATGATCTGGTTCGCCGTTACGCGAACACTCGTTAGCCGATCGGTATAATCCGAAGCGAGGTACGATGAAATACGATCAGCACTTTTCTGGCGACGCAGTTTCAGCTCGGACGCTTGTTCCGCTGCCTGTCGTTCGCGATCATTGAATTCACGCAAGCTGAGATCCCGAAGCTGAATGCGACACCCTGCTTGCATCCCAAAATCGAGCCGCACCTGACGCGTCTGGAGCGGCAAACTTCGTCCCATCGCAGATTGCAAATCGGTCGTGTATCGATGCCAACCTTCGGCCTGCGGAATGTTTGGCAAGTCAACCAAACCGGTTGCCGTCATTGGCGGACCGTAGTAGAGGCTGAAGTTTCGGATTGGCTTGGTCGCGAAGTACTCAAAGTCAAGGACTCGCATCTCAGTATTCACGGGACCGTCCAAGTCAAACACGACGTAGGGATCGTTCCCGGTTGTCTCAATAGTCCACGCACCGTCGCTCTCGCTAATGTTCAAGTCATGAGCGGTCTCGATTCGAAGACGCAAGTCCGCGCATTCGGCGGTTGTTGAAGAACAGCAAACCCAGACCAACAGCAAGGCCGCAAGCAGACGACAAAACATACAGTAGCATTTCAAAAGGCGGGTAGATCACAGTGGGCAGTGGGTAAAGCAGTTCCGGAAGGTTAGATTGCCGACTGGGAAAGGTGGATGAGAACTACTTCGGTATAGGATAATTCAAGAGTGAAGAAACAGGAACGAGCGGACATTGCACTCGAGCGGCTGATGTCACTTTACCCCGACCCACCGATTCCGCTGGATCATACGGACGACTTCACCCTGCTGGTTGCAGTTCTTCTTAGTGCCCAATGCACCGACAAGAAAGTGAACGAAATTACTCCCGAGCTGTTTCGAGTAGGGGGCACGCCCGAAAAAATGATGGTGATGGGGACGGAGAAAATCCTCTCGATCATTCGGCCGCTGGGGCTGTCGACCAATAAAGCAAAGAATCTGGCTCGCCTCTCGGAAATCTTAGTGAACGAATACGACAGTCAGGTTCCGCGAACATTCGAGGCGTTAGAAAGTCTGCCGGGCGTCGGACACAAAACTGCGAGCGTGGTGATGGCTCAAGCGTTCGGTGTGCCAGCGTTTCCTGTGGACACACATATCCATCGATTAGCGCATCGCTGGGGACTTTCCAATGGAGCGACGGTTGAGAAGACTGAGCGAGACTTGAAAAAGCTGTTTCCAGAAGCGACCTGGAACAAACTGCACCTACAAATCATTTACTACGGTCGCGAACACTGCAGCGCGCGCGGCTGCAATGGAATGATCTGTGGGCTGTGTCGGGAACTATTCCCGAATCGAAAACATCCGATCGTTCACATAAAGTGATGGCTGGTCGATCGATAAACTAGCCGGTTATCACCATGTTGTTGCGATGAACCACATTTTCGTAGGGGCGGTGACCAAGAATCTCCGCAATTTTTTCGTTTGAGGCACCGGCGATCTGCGAGACTTCATTGCTCGGGTAATTGCAAAGACCGCGAGCGATCTCGGCACCATCGGGGCCGACCATTGAAACAACGCTGCCTCGTGAGAATGAACCTTCGACAGACCTGATACCAATCGCAAGTAAGCTGCGTCCCTTTTCCTGGACGGCTTTGGCTGCGCCCGCGTCCAACACGAGCTGACCGGCAACACGCGCAGCACTCCCGATCCAACGGCGACGACCTCGAATGGTCTTTTCTGGAGGCATGAAAAGTGTGCCGATATCTTCTCCAGCAAAAATCTTATCGAGCACCTGATCATCGCGACCGGGGCCGATGATCGTTGGGTGCCCGTGCGATAGTGCAACCCGAGCGGCTTGCAACTTGCTCGCCATTCCGCCTTTACTCGTGGATCCCGTGTGATCTTCGGCCAATGCAAACACGCTTGCGTCGAGTGAATCGACACAGGCAATCCGCTTGCTTGCGGGACTCTTGGGTGAACCGTCGTACAATCCATCGACATCCGAGAGAATGACGAGCAGTGCATCGCTGAGCAAACCAGCGACCTGAGATGCCAACCGGTCATTGTCACCGAACGTGGTCATCAGCTCCGCCACTGCGACGGAGTCATTCTCGTTCACGACCGCGATGGCGCCAAAGCCGTGGATTTGGGTAAACGCGTTTCGCACGTGCAGGTAACCGCTGCGGCGACGCAGGTCCGATGCCGTAAGAAGTACTTGCGCGGCGTGCCGTCCGCGCGTCGCCAGGGCCGTTTCATAGGCCTGGATCAGCCCCGTTTGGCCGATCGCCGCGACAGCTTGGAGTTCCGCAAGTCCGCTGGGACGCTCTTTGAGACCAAGTTTTCCGACGCCGGCACCGACGGCACCACTGCTCACCATAATCGTTTGGCGACCCGAGTCTGCGATCCGACAAAGTTGGGCGGATAAACAATCGATTCTCCCTAAATCGAGCTTCCCGTCAGGTGTCGTGAGCACACGCGTGCCCACTTTCACAACGACACTTCGGACAGATTCGATGACCGATTTTCGACGGTTTTCGAGAGACGACATGGATACTGGGGCCGGGAAAAGGACGGTGCGAAATAAAAGTGTGAGGATCAAACCTGGCGTAGGAACGATCACTTTAGGCGTGTATTGTGCCCAAGTAGCCACAGCCGTGTCATGGGGCCATCGCCATCTGAGTCGACAAACTGGTGTGCGGATTATGCGGGCGAATTGCAGCATTGGCGTAGACTGCTAAACTTGAGCTACCGTCGCAGTCGTTTCCTGCGGTCCGTCGCTCTCCCTTCCTCCATGGAACCCGAAATTTCCGTTCGGGCCAGATCTCGATATGAGTGAATTGCATCACGAATGTGGTGTCGCGGCGATTTATCACCTCTCCGGCCGCGGGCGAAGCCCGATGTGCACCGAAGATGGACCTCGCCAAATCTCGCGACTTTTGCCCCGCATGTTGCTCGACATTCAAAATCGTGGCCAACTTGCCGCCGGAATGAGCACCTATGATCCGGAACGACCAACACTGCTGATGGTACGCAAGGACGTCGGTACCGTGACCGAAGTCTTTCGGCTCAACCATCGAGACAAAGCCGACGCGTTAATGAAAAACTTGGCGGGCCGCGCCGCGATCGGCCACGTCCGCTACGCCACCTGTGGACAGGACGACCGCGATTACGCACAGCCATTCCAACGACAACATATCCACAAGCGAAAATGGTTCACATTTTGCTTCAATGGCCAACTGTCAAACTATGGTCTGCTGAAAGAGCGATTGCTCGCCGATGGCGATCACCACTTAACGCTGGACACCGACACCGAAATCATTCTGCATGAGTTCGGGCGAATTTTGAGCCAGACGCCCGGCCGAATCAGCTGGGTGGAAGTGCTTCGCCAAGCTACGGCGCAATTTGACGGTGCCTACAGCTTGGCGCTGTTGACCGCTGAAGGTGAAATGATTGTCGCTCGCGATCCCCTCGGCATTAAACCGATGTGCTACGTCCACGAAGGTCCGTTGTTTGCCGCCGCAAGCGAAAGTGTCGCGCTGCTGAATCTCGGATTCGAATCGGAACAAATCAAATCGCTACCCCCAGGCTGTGCGATCATCATTGATCCAGAGACTGGATTCCGAATGGAAAGATTTGCGGAAGAACGAGCGCCGAAGCATTGTTTTTTCGAATGGATCTATTTCGCGAACGTTGCCAGCACGCTGGACGAGCGAAGCGTCTACCTCAGCCGCACCAAACTCGGCGAAGAACTGGCTCGTGCCGAACGCGAATTCGGCCGCGTGCCGCTCGACCCGTCGGACACGATTATCGTCCCCGTACCTGATACAAGCAAAGCGGCTGCAGATGCGATGGCATTCGAGCTATCGATTCCATGTCGCGAAGGCTTGATCCGCAACCGCTATGCCGGCCGAACGTTTATCGAAGGCGGGCGAGCTCGCAAAGCAAAAGCCGCAGCCAAGTACACACCCCTTCGAGAAGTCTTGCAGGGCAAACGAGTCATCCTTGTTGAAGACTCGATCGTGCGATCCACAACGATGAATGTGCTCTTGGACCGAATTCGCGACGTGGGTGGTGCAAAGGAAATCCACGTTCGTGTTGCCTGTCCGCCGATCATCGCTCCGTGCTTCTATGGAATCGACATGAGCACGATCGACCAATTGATCGCGCCCAAGTACTTCTCGACCAAAGGTGAATTGACCGACGCGTCACAGCAGCGTCTTGCGGATGATTTAGGAGCGGATTCACTGCGATACTTGCCAGTTGATGCGATTGCCCGCGCCATTGGATTACCAGCAGATCACTTGTGTCGAGCCTGCGTCACAGGCGAATATCCGACATCTTGCGGTCAACACTTGTATCAGATCGCATTGGATAATCGCGGGAACAATCTCGACAGCCAACGCACCTACGAGCAATTGGCTGCCGCAATTGCCGCAAATTAGACACCGAATCGTACCTCGGTCAAAACTCTAAGGCGTCGCCACGCGGCGCATGGACCTCGCGACAAACTTCATCTTGGCCGGATCGTGAAATCCAAGCGGTGGATTCGACAACAGACCAAGCTCGGTGAAAATGCTGACACGCGCGGTGACAACCAGTTGTCTCGCACAAAGCGATCCGTAAAAGTGGAGTCTTTCGTTTCCAACCATCGGCGTGATGTAAATATCCTCGAGCGAACAGACCACACCACGAATTGACGTGGGATACGTATCCAACGCGGATGTATTGGAAACGCCGCCGCGGTTGGGCGTGCTAGCGGGATTGAAATTGGTCGATCGAACCTGCTCGCTTAAAACGGCTTCCATGGCATCAAACGTAACCGATCCCGCAGAGATCAATGCTGCACGCGCCGGATCGAGCGAATTCCAACACATCGCGCCGCCAACAAGCACTGAACTGTTGTTGAAAACAACAAGAGTGCCTTCAATGCGGCAGTTGCGAATGACGACTCTCTTACCTTGCGAATCCAGCAAGTAGACACCATTTGGATTGGTTGAACCGTACGGATTGCTCGTTGGTGAAATGACAACGTCTTGAATGACAAGGTCGCCGGATTGCTGAGGTATCGCCACAGCATCTATTTGAGTTCCAAGGGTTGAGTATAAATCGATTAAGTTGACGGGTGGACCCACAACGTCGCTGGCTCCGGTATCTCCTCGAACAACCACGGTCAATTGATCAGAATACTCAACTTTGGGTGCCACCAAGAGCGCAAAACTATTTGACGTACAGTCGTCGCCAACCTGAATGGGCATCTCGGAAGTAATATTGCCAGAATCATTGATTCTTAAATCTTCCGTAGACGTGACGCCATAATTCAGACATGAATGCGGTGATTTAGCATTAGCGAGTTCGATCGACAGGGCCACTTCGGCATTGTTGACGCGAGCATGAACGGTCAACGTGACATTATCGAAGTCATCGTCACTGAGCGAAGTGTCACTATCAAAGTACCGATGACGCACGCTTCCGCCGAACAATTCACGCCATCCAGAAAACTGATCGTTCGCTAAAGAATTTCGCCACTGCGTCGATGCCTGCATGCGAGTGGATTGAAGCTGTAGTTCACTTTCCGCAAGTTGGATTGCCAACAGGCGGTCGGCACGATCATTCTCTTGGCGCATCTTGCTGGTCGAAAGCGCCAACGATCCGGCAACAATCACAGCCACCATCAACGACGTAAAAAGCACCGCGACGTACAAATACCCTTCGCGGCTTGGCGAGGTTCTTGATCGTCGATTGATTGGCCCGTTTGACATGTTACAAACCGCTTACCGAAGGGTTGTTACGAAGCGGGACGGTGACATCGACGTTTGCCGAACCAGCGAGAGACACCGACAGGCTCACTTGCCGCTGATATGCGATCGCTGTGTCAAGCGTGCTCGATGTCTGAGAGACGATTGCCCGGCCAGTCGTGACGACACCCGAGGGCGATGTACAAACAACCGTAACTTGCCGCAGCGGTGCATCGAAGTTGGCAACCTCTGTGTATCCATTCGGCGATGCGTCAGAATGCGACACCAGGATTGAAACACTCCAGCCACTAAAGCCTGACAGTGCAACTCCCTGTCGATCCGTTGGAGGCGATAGATTGAGCCCATGATAGTCGTCGACATCGTCCAGTGATGTTCGCGATGCTATTGTCTCATCTGTCTCGGGACCGAAGAGACGCTCCAAACTAGGGTCTTCGAATTGCATCGAAGTGATTTCATCGAGGAATCGACAAGCAAGCACTTTCCCTTGGACACCAGCGTTTACAGTCGCTTGATTGTGCATCAAGTTGCTCGAGGCTGTTAGCGAAACGATCAATATCGTCGAAACAATCAGTGTGGACGCGATGACTTCGATCATCGATATGCCATGGCGACGGAGATTGCAAACTCGGATCATGGCGCCACGTCGATTTCGACTGCTGTATGCACCCATCGGCCCAGCCCTGCGAAGTAAACTCTTGGTGTTGTGGAAAGGGAGGGATAGATTCCATGACGCAATGACGCACCAAGCGAAACACTATTGGAACTTGGTGAGGCAAGCACATGAGCAGTATCGACAAACGATGCTAATCCGAATGTACTGGCAGGCCATTGATCGCCTTCGGCGGCGACGAATTGAACCAGCATGCGTGATGCACTGGACGTCGAGGGTTGAAGCACGCTTGGAGTTCCGAAGGCAACGAAGGAGTACCCCGTATCCGTGTTGGAGTAACTAACCGGAGTCCAAGGATGAGCGCTACTAAACGCCAGGAGAACCGCCGCCATTGGGCTCGAAGTCGACGAGTTCATGCTCACCGATGAGTTCTCGTTTGCGCGACAATAGCGATACAAAACAACTTGCCGAATCGGCGACCGGCTCACATCTCGAATCGTCGACCAACCGCCAGGAACGTTGATGTTCGAAGAAGCAAATCGCCCCGACACGCAGAGCAACAGCAAATCACCTTGGCTGCAACCTGGTGGCATGGTCACGGCGAGGCTATTCGTCGAGCCTGAACTCGCAGCTTTCGACACCGATATCAAGCATGTTGATTTTTCAGGTGTCATTGTCGGCAAAGCGTAGCTGTCCGCCGTCGCAACATATCCAGCAGGAACAGTGTCGAGTGCGGCACTAGAATTTGAGTTGACTTGCCGGCTCAATCCCGTATTGCGAAAAGCATAAGTCACTTGCTCGGGTAGCGCGGTGACAGGACCGGTACGCTGGAGCGTTATCGTTGAGCTATTGGGATGCGTCAGTGACGTTGCATATCGCAAGTCCATGGCCATCCGATCTCGGATCTCTCGCGTGAGCGCATCGTGCGATTGCGTCTCGGGGACATCGAGCAGAGACAATGCGACCGCAACTGTGGAGGCTAAACCAGCTAGCAGAACGGTGGCCGATAGCAGGGTAGCGACAAGCTCGAGCAATGTGAACGCAGCCCGGCGACTGTATCTCGAGTGATCACGAAGCTCTCTGCTTCGCCAGAGGCGTTGAGCGTTTTCCGGTCGTAGTGAGTTCACTTGGCGCATGGTGACGATGGATCAACTGGATGAGACAAGCGAGCTAGAGACCGTCCCGAGACCTGGTTTGATCGTGATTCGATAGACCAGTCCACCGGCACTGACATGGATGACTCCATTGGCTAGCGGTGAAGTGCCAGCGAGCGGCAGTCCTTCAGACTCAAACGTGATCGAGGTGATCCCGTCAAAGCTGGCTTCCAGATTCAGCGACGCATCGTACGCCGATCTTAAATCGACGAGCAACGTCGAAGCCGGCTGTTCGGGGAATCCGATGTCGGTGCTGCTGTAGGTTTCGAGCGAGTTAACGAACGTGACAGTAACCGATCGACCGCGATGGATTGCCGTCGCTCGTGCGAACGCGAGGTGCGACTCAATTCCGGCCACAGCTGTACGCAACTGCGCCGTCTGGACCCCAATAGAAATCCGAGGAACGGATAAGGCGGCAACAATACCAAGCACCAAGATGACAATCGTCACCTCGATGAGCGTCATTGCATTTCGTCGATCGAATCGCAAGCGTTTCTCCTTGCCCATGTGCAGAACACGTACAAAGCAAACTTAGATTGCGAATCAGTCGTTAGCCGCAAAAACATGTCGGACCGGTCAATTCCGATCCTGTTTTTGCAACTACCAGCCCAGGACGTAAGCAAAAACCAATGGAGCGACGATGGTCGCATCACTCTGGATCATGAACTTGGGTGTCTCAGCGTTAAGTTTGGCCCAAGTGATTTTTTCGTTAGGAACCGCACCACTGTAACCACCGTAACTGGTGACCGCGTCACTGATCTGGCAGAAATACGCCCAGAACGGCATGTCAAGCTTGAGGTCTTGAATCAGTGCTGGCACAACACAAATCGGGAAGTCGCCTGCGATCCCGCCACCAATTTGAAAGAAACCGATCGGGCCACGTTTCGCTGCTTCTTGGTACCAGCGAATCAAGATTTCCATCTGGCCCGTTCCCGTCGTGATCGCTGAATGGTTGGCGACAGTCCCGTCATAGACTCGCGCGGCATAGATATTTCCAAGTGTTGAATCTTCGAAACCAGGCACGATGACTGGGATACCAGCATCCTTGGCCGCAGCAAGCCAACTGTGCTCGCGCGGAATCTGGTAGTGTTGCTTCAGTTCTTCGTCGTCGAGCAGTTCGAACATGAATTCCGCTGGCGTCAGTGAATAGTCAGTTTGAGCGACTTCCACCCAACGGCGTGTTAGACGGCGTTCGAGATGTCGCATCACGGTCTCTGGAATGCAAGTGTCGGTCACTCGATTGAAACCCTCTTCACGAAGCTTGACTTCGTCCTCGACCGAGAGTGCTCGCCAGTTTTCGATGATGCGATAGTCGTTATGCGCGACAAGATTGAAGATGTCTTCTTCGAGATTTGCGGCGGTACAAGTGATCGCATGCACCTTGCCTTGGCGAATCATCTCAGCCAGTGAAATCCCGAGCTCGGCAGTGCTCATTGCACCCGCGAGCGTGACCATCATTTGCCCTTTGTTTTCCGCTGATACGAAATGGCGATACGAGCGAGCCGCCGCAAGCGTCTCCCGCGCGTTGAAGTGGCGGAAATGTTGTTCGAGAAAATCAGAGACGTTCACGGCGCAAACACAGGGGCTGGAGACAATCGGGCTTGGAAGAAACCAACAGCGGGTTGGACCGGATTCTAACGTCTTCTTTTCTGCGATCCATGCTAGCGCATCGCCACAAACGAAATTCCGCTATCCGACTCACTAGCCAATGAGCATGTTGACGAGTCGCCGCACCGTACGTCCCGGCGACATCGCCATTGAAAAACCGAGCCTCAAATAGCCCTGAATCGGATGCCCGCTGTACATGTCCGCAATCGCCCGGCGGTATTCGCCAATCGACTGGGCATCGAGATAAAAAAGCCAAGATCCAGGCCAGCCACTGTATCGATGCTCGCTGAGGAATTCCTGGTAGCTGATTTCCGGCACACACAAACGTCGGCGGCGATGACGCTCGGCGGCATATTCGTTGTAAAGCTGGGCCTCGACAATTCGCCTACCATTAACGCTCGCCCGATGCAGCCGATACGCAAGAAAACAATGCTCTTGGTTAGCGAGCTCGGAAACCTCCGAAAATCGAAGGAACAAATCCCAATCTTCCGAAATATTGTGCTCCCAATAGCCTCCAACTTGCTGAAAGAGCTCGCGACGAAAAATACAGGTACCGTTGCACATGGTGTGATGGTTTTTCATCAGTCCCGCGACAATGGAATCGTGGTCCAACGGCAGATTCGAAACGAGCCCAGTTTTCTTTGAACCCATTCGCTGGAGCTGACCGCCAGAAAGCCCCACGTCTGGATTTGCGTCCATAAATTCGATTTGCCGACGAAGCCGATCCGGATCAGCCACGTCGTCAGCGTCCATTCGGATGATGTACTCCGCTTTACCCAAGCTGATACCAAGATTAGCTGCAGCTTGTTGGCCTTGGTTGGCTTGGCGAGTGACACGGATTCGCGAGTCCGTCAATGCGATCTTTTCCAAATAGTCGCTCGAGCCGTCTGTGGATCCATCATCGACCACGAACAAACAGAAATCCCGGAACGACTGGTTCACGATCGATGCAATGGCTTCCGGCAGATACGGCATCGCGTTGTAGCACGCCATAATGACGTCCGCTCGAGCCACCGAGCTAACCGTCGAAGCCGAAGCGTCAGTCGCAGGAGAAAGTGTATTCGCCGTCATCTTGATTTGGTTGACGCCAAGAAAAGTAGGGGCTGGACCATCGAATTATCTGTCACCGTGAGGCCGATGACCTGTGGTTTCAAAACCCACTACCCACAGCCACGGCATCCGCTACGACGGCCGGACACGTGGACATACATAGCCTATTGCAGGTCAAAAGCTCTCGCTCGCGAGACTGACAGTAGCTTAATCAAGAAAACTCGACGAGGGCCACCGGACGGCTCAAGGCTTTGGAAATACCCATAAATTCCGCTTACTGAAGGTCTAGGTAAGCCAAGGATTCCGGGTAGCGAGGACCGACATGAGCATTATTCGCGCCAGATTGCGTCTGTTGCCCTTTCGCAAAATGGGATGATCTGTTATTTTTCGAGCGTGATCATCGGCCCGATGTTGCGTTCCCGCGTCCCTTTTGCCTTTCGAGACCGCTTGGTGTCCATCATACCACTGCGGAATTTGGCAGTTTCTTGGCTCCCCAGACTGTTTTCCAAACACGGTCTGACGGTTCGCGCTGAACGTATTGACATGTCGCCGCAGTACTAACCGGCTTGTGAAGGAGCTCTCCCCAACGATGGCAACAACGACCCAGCGTCGCCTCCAGCCCACTAAAATTCGGCATTTCGGAACTGGTTTGAACTCATTTGAGTTGCCCGACCTGACCGCATTGCAGACTATTTCTTATGCCGCCTTCCTCCAGGAAGATACGGACTCGCGTCATCGCAAAAATGAAGGCTTGGAAAGCGTTCTTCGCGAAATCTTTCCTATTGCCAGTTATGACGGTAATACCACGCTTGAGTATCTGTACTACGAGCTTGGCAAACCTCGCTATACCAGTCCGGAATGCCGCCAACTTCGACTGACCTATGGTCGGCCGTTGCGGATTTGGTTGCGTCTGAATCGCGAAGAGCCACTTGAAGAAGAAGTGTATTTGGGCGATATCCCGATCATGCTCGGCGGCGGTGAATTTATCATCAACGGTGCTGAACGCGTCGTGGTGAGTCAATTGCACCGTAGCCCTGGCGTCGACTTCGTGCTCGAGCAAGACACGACTTCGGACCGCAAGCTTCCGAGCGCTCGCGTGATTCCCGAACGCGGTTCGTGGATCGAAGTAAACGTCACGAAGAAAGATTCGCTGACAGTTCGCATCGACCAAAGCGGCAAGTTTGCTGCGACGACCCTGCTTCGGGCGATGGATCCAAAGTACTCCACGGATGCCGACTTACTTGCCGCATTCTACGAGACCAAGAACCAAAAGATCACGAGCGGCAAGAGTGCGGCGAACATCGAAGGCAAGATTGCTGTCGATGATGTCGTGTACCCGAGCGGCAGCGATCGAGCTGGTGAGATCATCGTCGAGGCTGGCCACAAAATCACCAAAGAAGTTGCCGAAACAATTTGCACTGCAGGTGTAAAATCGGTCGACTGCATGGATCCGCCAAAGATTCCGTTGATTTTCAACACGTTGATGGAAGACAACACGGCGAGCCACGAAGAAGCCCTGCTGCGGATCTACCAACGGTTACGTCCAGGCAATCCGCCGCAATTGGAAAAGGCGAAGACGCTCTTTACCGAGAAATTCTACGACGAGAATCGCTATCGACTTGGTAAGGTCGGTCGCTTCCGGCTCAACCGTAAACTGGGCCAAGGCGTCAGCGAAGAAGTGATGACACTTCGTCCAGACGACATGATTGCAACGATCCGTTACCTGATCGACCTGTTCGATTCAGAAAGCGGTGCGGAGATCGATGACATTGACCACTTGGGCAATCGTCGTTTGAGAACGATTGACGAACTGGCTTGCGAAGAACTCCGAAAGGGTTTCTTGAAGCTGCGTCGTACTGTTCAAGAACGGATGAGCATCAAGGACGCACAAGACATGACCCCGCGGTCGTTGATCAACCCGAAGAGTGTTTCGGCTGCGATTGATTACTTCTTTGGTCGTGGTGAACTTTCCCAGGTCGTTGACCAAACTAACCCCTTGAGCCAATTGACTCACGAGCGTCGGCTCTCGGCACTCGGACCAGGCGGATTGAATCGTAAGCGCGCAGGCTTTGAAGTCCGTGACGTCCACATTTCGCACTACGGCCGAATTTGCCCGATCGAGACACCTGAAGGTACGAACATCGGTTTGATCAGTTCGCTGGCGATTTACGCAGGCGTCGATGATTACGGTTTCCTTGTGACTCCGTACCGAAAGATCAAAGACGGTAAAGTCACGAATGAAACGGTATGGCTGCGTGCGGACGAGGAAAGCGAGTCCTATGTCGCTCCGGCAGATACAGAGGTCAAGGATGGTGCCTTGGTTTCCGGTCCGAATATGATCGCTCGGTTCCGAAGCGACTTTGAAATCGTTCTTCCTGATCAGGTCCACTACATGGACGTTGCACCAGCCCAAATGGTCGGTGTGTCCGCGGGATTGATTCCGTTCTTGGAGCACGACGATGCCAACCGCGCGCTCATGGGTAGCAACATGCAGCGACAAGCTGTGCCGCTACTCGTGGCGGAACCGCCGATCGTCGGTACAGGCATGGAACGTGAAGTTGCCAAGAACAGTGCGATGGTCGTGCGCGCTCGTCGCGCCGGCAAAGTGACTTATTGCGATTCGACTCGGATCGAAATCGGCAGTGATCACTATCACATGAAGAAGTATCAAGGGTTGAACGAGCGGACGTGCCAGAACCAAAAGCCGATCGTCAATGTGGGTGACAAGGTCGAAAGCGGCCAAATTATCGCTGACGGGGCGGCGACTCGCTTGGGCGAACTCGCGTTGGGCCGTAACGTGCTTGTCGGGTTCATGTCGTTTGACGGGTACAATTACGAGGATGCGATCATCATCAGCGAAGAGCTGGTGAGAAACGACACCTACACTTCGATTCACATCGAAGACTTTGATGTCGAAATTCGCGAAACGAAGCTAGGCCGCGAAGAGTTCACTCGCGACATTCCGAATGTTTCCGAGAAAGCACTTCGCAATCTCGATGAAAGCGGGATTGTCCAAGTCGGCACCTTCGTGAAGCCAGGCGATATTTTGGTCGGCAAGGTCAGCCCGAAGAGCAAGACCGAGCTAACGCCAGAAGAAAAATTGCTGCATGCGATTTTCGGTCGAGCTGGCGAAGACGTCAAAAACGATTCACTCGAAGTGCCATCAGGCATCGAAGGGATCGTGATCGAAGCCCAGAAGTTCTCGCGTCGGATGAGTTTGACGGAAGATGAACGAAAGGTGTTCGAGAAGGAACTGAAGAGTGCCGAGACCGAAGGCAACGAAGAAATCGCAAGTACGTTTGAATCGTTTGTGCGAGACCTGGAAACCGCTGGTGGAACCAAGTTCAAGGACGCAACCGGTACTCCTTTGGCCGATGGACAAGATCCGAAGTTCGTGGCTGAGCGTGCTGTGAACTTCCGCATCGACCACATTCTCGATCAAGTCAAAACGGACGCCAAGAAAGCGGACGTGGAGAAGGTCTACAAGCAACAGTGGGAAAATGTCGAAGCGGCCATCGATACTCGTGATCGCAAGCTGAACAGCATGAAGCGGGGCGATGAACTTCGCTCCGGCGTCTTGCAAATGGTCAAGGTCTACATCGCGACCAAGCGAGTGATCAGCGTTGGTGACAAGATGGCTGGTCGTCACGGTAACAAGGGTGTGATCGCGAAGATTCTTCCGATCGAAGACATGCCGATGTTGCCAGACGGTACGCCTCTGCAAATCATGCTCAATCCGCTTGGCGTTCCAAGCCGGATGAACGTGGGACAAATTCTTGAAACGCACCTTGGCTGGGCAGGCGCAAAGCTTGGCTTCCAAGCGATCACGCCTGTGTTCGACGGTGCAACCGAGGAAGACATCAACC
Source organism: Pirellulaceae bacterium (assembly GCA_041739875.1). Lineage (GTDB taxonomy): Bacteria > Planctomycetota > Planctomycetia > Pirellulales > Pirellulaceae > JBBSJZ01. The sequence continues at coordinate 81,782 of JBGSNA010000157.1, read as the reverse complement.
AGTGTCTCGCTGACGCAGGCCTACCGGCTCACGGTAAGATTCGTCTCACGGACGGTCGCACTGGTGAACCCTGTTCACAAGAGACGACGGTCGGCTACATCTATATGCTGAAACTGCACCACTTGGTGGACGACAAGGTCCATGCTCGAAGCACAGGTCCCTACTCGCTCATCACGCAACAGCCACTTGGCGGAAAGGCACGCTTCGGCGGTCAACGCTTCGGGGAAATGGAAGTGTGGGCACTCGAGGCGTACGGAGCAGCGTACATCTTGCAAGAGTTGCTTACCGTCAAGAGCGATGACGTCGAGGGTCGTACCAAGATCTACGAATCGATGGTCAAGGGCGAGAATACGCTCGAGGCTGGCACGCCTGCCAGCTTTGACGTGCTCACGAATGAGATTCGTGGATTGGCGCTCAACATGCAACTCGAGAAGCGTCAGATCTAACGTCTGTCTTCGTGACTTCAGTCCGCTGGCCAAGTCATCGGACCAGCGGAAATTTTATCTCCAGCGATCGCGGTCGCTGGAGTACACCCAAACTCACAATGCCATCTCCGTCGACGCGAGCCTCACGCGTCTTCCTTCAGGAGCTTTCCATGTCGATTGGCGAAACTAGCAACTACGACCGTATCAACGACTACGCCTCAGTCAAAATCTCTTTGGCGCGACCACAAGACATCAAGAGTTGGTCGTTCGGCGAAGTCAAGAAACCAGAAACGATCAATTACCGAACCTATCGTCCTGAAAAAGACGGATTGTTCTGTGAACGTATTTTCGGACCTGAAAAGGACTGGGAGTGCGCCTGCGGTAAATACCGTGGGATGAAATATAAAGGCATGATCTGTGACCGCTGTGGTGTGAAGGTCACCCACAGTCGCGTTCGCCGTAAGCGAATGGGCCACATCGAATTGGCTGCGCCAGTCGTCCACATTTGGTTCTTCAAGGCCATGCCATCGCGATTGGGCAATTTGCTCGCGATGAAGACGAGCTCGCTTGAGAAGGTCATCTACTTCCAAGACTATGTCGTCGTCGATAAGGGAACGACGGAACTCGAAGACCAGCAATTGCTCACCGAGGAAGAGTACCGCGCCGCACGTGCACAATACGGCGAAGGCTCGTTCGAAGCTGACATGGGCGCTGAGGCTGTTCGTAAGCTGCTCAACAAGTTGGACCTTGTCCAGTTGTCCGAGCAATTGCGAGTTGACTTGGCTGAGACCGGCAGCAAGCAAAAGAAGAAGGACTTGATCAATCGGCTGAAGATCGTCGAGTCGATCCGTGACAGCGACAATCGCCCAGAATGGATGGTCCTGGACGTTATTCCGGTGATTCCGCCAGACTTACGTCCCCTCGTTTTGTTGGACAGTGGTAATTTCGCGACCAGCGATTTGAACGATTTGTATCGTCGGATCATCAATCGTAACAACCGCTTGCGCAAGCTTGTCGACTTGAATGCACCGGAAGTCATCATTCGCAATGAAAAGCGAATGTTGCAACAGTCCGTTGATGCGTTGTTCGACAACAACCGTTGCAAGCGTCCCGTTTTGGGTTCAAGTAACCGCCCGCTCAAGTCGCTCACCGACATGATCAAGGGTAAGCAAGGTCGTTTCCGCGAAAACTTGCTGGGTAAGCGTGTCGATTACTCGGCACGAAGTGTGATCGTGGTTGGTCCGCGTCTGAAATTGCACCAATGCGGTTTGCCCAAGAAGATCGCGCTCGAACTTTATCAACCGTTCATCATTCGCCGGCTCAAAGAACTCGGCCACGCCGACACGATCAAGTCGGCCAAAAAGATGCTCGAGCGAAAAGACGAAGAGGTGTGGGATATCCTCGAACAAGTCATCAAGAACCACCCAGTGCTCTTGAACCGTGCTCCGACGCTTCACCGAATGGGCATTCAGGCGTTTGAGCCAATCCTTGTTGAAGGCAACGCGATTCACTTGCATCCTCTGGTTTGCAAAGGCTTCAACGCTGACTTTGACGGTGACCAGATGGCCGTTCACTTGCCGCTTTCGATCGAAGCACAAGTCGAAGCTCATACACTCATGATGAGCACGAACAACGTGTTCGCACCGAGTAATGGCAAGCCGATCATGAGCCCGTCGCAAGACGTCGTCATGGGTTGCTACTACACCACGGTCGAGATGCCGGATCAAAAGGGCGAAGGGATGACGTTCTCGGGCTATGACGAAGTTGACATGGCTTATGCCATGGGCGTCGTCGGTTTGCACGCGAAAATCAAGATCCGCTTGCCGAAGTTCCAGAAGCTCAAGACAGATGACGACTCCGGTAAGTACGGTGCGCTGATCGATACGACGCCTGGGCGTGTTCGTTTCAACGAGATGTTGCCAAACGGAATGGATTTCTATAACCGAGCAATGCGAAGCAGCGACTTGGCGGGAGCCATTAGCGATTGCTACCAGCGTCTGGGCCGGCGTGCGACAATTCACTTGCTTGACGACATGATGCAGATGGGCTTCCGCGAGTCGACTCGCAGCGGCTTGTCGTTTGCGACGGATGACCTTGTAACTCCTGACACCAAACAGAAGTACATCAAGGAAGCCGAAAAAGAGGTCATGAAGCACAAGAAAAACTATGACCGAGGCGTGATGTCGGGTGGCGAGCGTTACAACCAAGTGCTCGATGCGTGGACACATTGTCGTGAAGCGATCACGACCGACATGATGTCCGCCATGGAGAACGATATTCGTGAGGGCGGTTGGTATATCAACCCGGTGTTCCTCATGGCGCACTCCGGTGCTCGAGGTGGTATCGAACAGATTCGGCAACTCGCCGGGATGCGTGGTTTGATGGCGAAGCCAACCGGCGAGATCATCGAAACACCGATCAAGGCTAACTTCCGCGAAGGCTTGTCCGTACTCGAGTACTTCTCGTCGACGCACGGTGCCCGTAAGGGATTGGCCGACACGGCGCTCAAGACAGCTGACTCGGGTTACCTCACCCGCAAACTCGCGGACGTGGCCCAGAACGTCGTGATCACGTTGGATGACTGTGGAACCACTCAAGGTATCACCAAGGGTGTTGTCTACCGCGGTGAAAAGGTCGAGTTACGTCTGTCGGATTCGATCAATGGTCGGGTCAGCCGTCAATCGATCGTGAACCCGGTGACGGACGAAGTCATCGTGGCCGAGAGCCAGATGATCACGCTCGAAATTGCTCGCAAGATCGAAGCGATGGGGTTGGAGAAGATCCAAGTTCGAACACCGATGACTTGCGACGCGCCACTCGGAGTTTGCCGACGTTGCTACGGCATGGACATGTCCACTGGGGCAATGGTCGAAGAAGGCATGGCCGTCGGGATTATCGCTGCTCAAAGCATCGGTGAGCCCGGAACTCAGCTAACCATGCGAACGTTCCACATCGGTGGTTCGGTGAGCAAGCAAGTCGAAGAATCGGACATCAAGGCGAAACGAAGCGGTGAAGTGCGACTGACGCGTATCCGTGCGGTGCGTAACACCGACGGGCGCATGGTCGTCCTGAATCGTAACGGTGAGTTGATGCTGGTTGATGATCGGGGCCGAGAAGTCGAAGCCTATGACATTCCAACCGGTGCGATGTTGATGGTCGAGGAAGGCGATAAGGTTGTCGAAGGCCAAATCCTTTGCGAATGGAACCCGTATTCGATTCCGATTTTGTCCGAAGTCGATGGTAAGATTCGCTTTGAAGACGTCGTCGAAGGCGAAACGATGCGTCAAGAACGCGAGACGAGCGGTAACATCCGAATGATGATCGTTGACCACAAGGGTGACCTTCACCCGCAAATTGTGGTGGAGGATGCTGACGGCAAACCGCTCGACGTTCAATACTTGCCCGAGCGGGCGATGATCATGGTGAAGGAAGGAACACAGATCACTCCAGGAACCGTGCTTGCTGAAATGCCGCGGGTCACTGGCGGTGTTTCGGACATCACTGGTGGTCTGCCGCGAATCACTGAAATTTTCGAAGCTCGTAAACCGAAGGACCCAGCGGTTATCGCCGAAGTCGACGGAGTCGTTGAGTTACTTACTGAAAAGAAACGCGGAAAGCGAACGATCATTGTTCGAAGCGAATCCGGCATCGAGCGAGAGCACCTCGTTCCACACGGCAAGCACTTCCTCGTTCACTCAGGCGACATTGTCAAAGCAGGCCAAGGCCTCGTCGACGGCCCACTTGTTCCGCACGACATTCTCCGAGTTAGCGGCGAAGAAGCGGTACAGCAGTACTTGCTGCATGAGATTCAACAGGTGTATCGCAGCCAGCGAGTCGAAATTAACGACAAGCACTGTGAAATCATCATTGCCCGAATGCTGCGCAAGGTAAAAGTCGAGAGCGCCGGTGATACGAACTTGCTACCAGGTTCGGTGATGGATCGATTCCACTTCCGCAAGGCAAACGTGCAACTTGCAACTTGCCTCAAGGTTGCCGATGCTGGTGATAGCGACTACACCGTCGGCACCATTGTTCCGAAGGAAGCGTTTGAGCAAACCAATGCTCAAATCGAAGCCTTGGGTGGTGCTCCCGCCAAGGGCAAAAAGCCAAAGAGCGCAACCGCGAGTACACAATTGCTCGGAATCACCAAAGCGGCTGTCCAGTCGAACAGTTTCATCAGTGCAGCGTCGTTCCAAGAAACGACAAAAGTACTCACCGAAGCTGCCCTCGCTGGTAAGGTCGACAAGCTTGTTGGTTTGAAAGAGAACGTGATCCTTGGTCACTTGATCCCAGCCGGTACCGGTTTCCGAATCTTCCAAGAAGCGGAAGTCAATTATCGACGCGAAGCTCTGGAAGAACTTGCTGCCGCACCGGTTTCAAGTCTCGAAGAGAGCTTCCCACTGCTCGCGAGTAGCGAAGACCGACCAAGTCCTGCTCCCGAAAAACCAGCCATCGAGTCGTCGAGCGACGCCTTGGACAGCATGTTCGGCAGCGGCCAAGAGTAGCAACGGAAACAAGACGTCGTCTCAAACTCCACTCAACGGCTCGAAGGATATTAGCCTTCGAGCCGTTTTTCATTGGCCGCAAGCTCATCCCCAATGCCAATGTCGGCAGACCAGGATCATGTTTGGACTATATTGATGGCATTGGGAACGACGCATCGGCGTCTGAGTTCACCGAGGACAAGTTACATGACTTCTCATATTCCATTCGTCTTTCCCTGCCTCGTGGTAATCCATGTTTCAACATTTCAGACGTTTTGGGGTCAAGCACAAGTCATCGGAGTAGGCGATTCTCAAACGCTTGGGCGAGAACTCTCGAAACTCATTGATGCCGATTGCATTGGGCCAAAGCATGAACTTCAAACCGAAAACTTCGATCGATCAGGTTGTGGCGGATTACGTGCAGCAACAACTCGACGAAGTCCAAAAACTTTCACTTCCTCAAAACTGATCAGACGATAAACGCAGTGGCTAAGAAGAAACAACGAATACCGCACAAGTACTTTCCTTGGATCGATGCTCGCAAGAAATTCAAGCTGTCCGACGCACACATCCAGATGGCTCGCGAACTTGGATTGAGCCCAAAGAATTTTGGTAAGTACTCAAACACCAAAGACCAGCCTTGGAAACTACCGTTACCAGAGTTCATCGAAGCGCTCTATCAGAAACGTTTCAAGAAACAGTTTCCGGATCAAGTTTTAACACTCGAGCAGATGGCCGGTGAGCATGTCGCTAAAAGAGAGGCACGCAAAGCTGCCATCGCAGCGGGTTTGATCGACGAGTCCTCACCGGAGGATCCAGAGATGATGGACGAGGAACCTCTGTCGGACGCGGACATTGCCTTGGGCGACTCAACCAGTCCAGACGAATCCGGGCCAGACGAATCCAGCGAACCGGACCTGAGATAGAATCGATTAGCCGAGCATGGCTCGATTGTGAATTGCATCTCCGTTCGGAGATGAGCAACATGCCTGGCAAAACAAAAAAAGGCCCAGCGTAAGATGCTGGGCCTTTTCATTGATTTTGGATTCGAATAAGCGAATTACTTGCCGATCAAAGCGACCAGATCGCACACCTTGTTCGAGTAACCCCATTCGTTGTCGTACCACGAGACGAGCTTGACGAAGGTCTTGTCGAGTTGGATACCGGCGCTGGCATCGAAGATCGAGGTGCGAGCATCGCTACGGAAGTCCGTCGACACGACGCTGTCTTCGGTGTAGCCCATAATGCCCTTCATCTTGCCTTCGGATGCTTCCTTCATCACCTTGCAAATGTCGTCATAGCTGGCTTCCTTTTCGAGTTCAGCGGTCAAGTCGACAACCGAGACATCGGAAGTTGGAACGCGGAACGCCATGCCTGTGAGTTTACCGTTAAGCGATGGGATAACCTTTCCAACAGCCTTCGCAGCACCTGTGCTCGATGGAATGATGTTTTCAAGGATCCCACGACCGCCGCGCCAATCTTTTGCCGATGGACCGTCAACCGTTTTCTGAGTTGCCGTGGTGGCATGGACCGTGGTCATCAAACCGCGTTTGATACCGAAGTTGTCATGCAGCACCTTCGCGAGCGGAGCGAGGCAATTGGTGGTGCAGGAAGCGTTGGAAACGAACTGTTGGCCTGCATAGGTATCGCAGTTGACTCCCATGACGAACATCGGCGTGTCGTCTTTGGGCGGAGCCGACATGACGACTTTCTTAGCACCGGCAGTGATGTGACCTTGGGCGGATTCTTGCGTCAAGAAAAAGCCGGTCGATTCGACAACGATATCAGCACCGACGTCACCCCAAGCGAGGGCTGATGGGTCACGTTCCGCTGTGATTCGGATTTCTTTTCCATTGACAACCAAATGGCCGCCCTTGGTCGAGACTTCGCCCTTGAATGGGCCGTGTACCGAGTCGTACTTGAGCATGTAGGCTTGGTAATCGACGTCCAACAAATCATTGATTGCGACGACTTCGATATCTTCTCTGGCAACTGATGCACGGAAGACCATACGGCCGATACGACCAAAACCATTAATTCCAACTCGAATAGCCACAGTAAATTCATCTCCAAAGATTGTTCTGGTAGGACCGCCCTTCACTTACGAAACTGACACCCCAAAGAAGAAGTGACGTGTTCCGAAAGCGAGGCAGAGCTTAAAAAGGTGCCAAAAACTGGACGCTGCGAGTTGGTCACCTTCGGTGCTCGCGAGCGGCGATTATAGAAAGATTAGGCGAAATTGAACCAGCCCCCGCACAAGTCTTCGCAGAAGCATCGATCGGCCGGTTGGCGACGCCCTCGCGGGGTCGCACCAGGCACTTGGGAATATGTCCAGGAGCGGTCGATAGCAGACCATTATGACTCGTTTGTGGCTGATACTCCGCTATGCCAGCTCGACCAGCGAGTTCTTGCCGAGGAATTCCCGGATGCGGAACCGGGAAAAGGCCTAAGGATTCTCGATCTTGGCTGTGGCAATGGCCGAATTGCGATTGAGCTACTCAAGAGAGGCCACGCAGTGGTTGGCGTCGACTTGAGCCAGCGAATGCTGGAACTATTGGTTGAAAAGGCAACCGCAGCGGAGCGACGGGACCAGCTCCTTGCGGTCCGAGCAAACTTAGTGGAGTTGGACTGCTTGACCGACAATTCCGTGGACGCGGCGGTGTGCATGTTCAGCACCCTCGGGATGATCCAAGGCGGCAAACATCGACGCCAATTTCTTGCACATACACATCGCGTGACCAAGCCCGACGGAAAACTGGTGCTGCATGTGCATCATCGCTGGGCAGCGATCTGGGAACCTGCGGGCGTGAGCGCCTTGATTCAATCCCGTTTGCGATCGCTATGGAATCGCGACGAGGACTTTGGTGACTCGACCTATGAGTATCGCGGGTTGAGTCGAATGTTTCTGCATCGCTTCTCACGATCCGAAGTCTGCGCGGACCTTTCAGCTACAGGTTGGTCGGTCGACCAAATAGGTGCGATATCGCTCGACGGCTCCCGATTACTTGAAACCTTTTGCGAGAAACGATTTCGTGCGGGTGGTTTTTTCTTCATCGCGCGACGCGATCACGGTTGAAGCCGTTAGTTCACTAACAACGACGCAATACCGTTAGGGTCGATGTGCCATGGAAGCCAAACGATCATCGGATCGGACAACTTGAGATCACCCTTTCGAGGCGGAACGATTGTCGTTTCCAACTCGAGCGACTTCACATCGTATTGCTTGGCGAGTTGATCGAGTTCCTCCTTCAGTTCAAGATCCAACTCCGTCATCTCGTTGGCAAGATCCACCATGGTCTCCTCCGCGCGACGAACGTCTTCACGTTGTTTCGAAACTCGACTTGCGCCACGGGCTGCCGACTCCATTCGCGTGACATTCGAACGACTGGCCGATTTGCGGCCGACAAACGCACCGAGCAATGTCCCAGCGATCGAGATCGCGGGCGCGAGCCAAGCTTCCTGTGCTTCGCTTTTTTCTTTCTCGTGCTTCGCTTCGGCAGCCCTCAGCTTTGTATCGATTGCTTTCATCTTGGCTGCATACGCATCACGAATTTTGTCCGTTGCGGCGTCACGCGATTCGCGAGCGATGTTTTCGAAATACAGCCTCGCTTCCACTTCGTCACAACCCGCCGGAGCATAATCCTTCAGTAGCGTGCTCTTGTAGAGCTGCATCGGATGATGGCGGTAGAGATAATCACCCAGCTGTTTCTTATAGTCTTTCAAGTTCGATGCGCTCCGCAGCGGAGTCGGCAAATCACTGAACGCAAAATTCTCGCGAGGCTCATCCTCGAACTCGAACCATTCATCAATCGACGAGCTGTCTTCCCAAAAGTCTTTGGAGACTCCGCTTTCACATCGTACGATACGTTTTGCGTCGACCCAGATATCCAGATCGACACCGGCACGAACGAAGTGCATGGACGCTTCTGCATAGACTGCTGGGCGATAAACAAACTTGCCTCCATCGGGTGACGGCTTGGTCGGCATCGCAAATGCCTCCTTCACTCCGCTAGGTGTGACGGGGCGAGACGGTTTCGTGATCTCGACGGCAGTCGTCGCAGTTTCTCGCGCACTGTTCGCTGTTGCGGTTTGCGTCGCCCCTTTACGGACGGACATTAGCTTTGTGATTTGACCGCGTGCCAATGGCCCAGCAAGAAACGACAACGCCCAACGGCTTTGGAACACCGTTGGCGCGTCCTCGTGAACATTGTTCATCAAGAAGACGCGGGTACCCAGTGATGCGAGCATCCGCTCCATCGCGCCGCGATCGAACTTTTGTCCTGACTGAACCGCCGCTCCTTCGAGGCCTTCGAGCACGCGGGCTTTGTCACGCTCCGTTTGAAGGCGACCAAGGAACCAAGTGCCGATGTTGGAGAGCCCCTTGTAGTCCAAGTCCACAGGGTTCTGTGTTGCGAGCGCGATGCCAAGACCGAATGCGCGGGCTTGCTTGAGCAGAGTCAGCATCGGCGGCTTGCTCGGTGGGATCGCGCTCGGCGGGAAATAGCCGAAGACTTCGTCCATGTAGAAGATCGCTCGCAATGAACTGGTACCGCTTTGCGTCCGCATCCATGCCACAAGCTCGTTGAGCAAGATCGTAACGAAAAACATTCGCTCGGTGTCAGAAAGGTGTGCAATCGAGAGGATGCTCAACCGCGGCTTTCCGGTATCCGTATAGAGCAACTTTTTGATCGACAGTGGCTCGCCATCAAGCCAACTTGAGAACGCAGGTGACGCAAGCAAATTATTGAGCTGCATCGCGATCTTGACACGGTCCGTCGCTGGCATAAACGTTTCGAGATCAAGTACGCCCACACGATCGATCGGCGGAGATTGAATCAAACGAATGAGATCACCGATCGTGACGCTCTTGTTTTGCCTCCAGCAATGATCGAGGATCGATGAAATCAGAATGTGTTCACGCGAGAGTAGTGGATCCGCCTGGATGCCCATCAATGTCAATAAACCGGATGCCGCACCGGTGATCCGCTCTCGCATGGCATCGGTGTCGTCAAGCAATTCTGGGGGCGGCGCGTCGAAGCTTTTCAGCACGGTCAGCGGCAAGCCGATATTGCTACCTGGGGTGTAGATCGCAATGTCGACGGAGTCACGAAATTTCTGGATGCGTTCTGGAGCTTGCCCCCACGACGCGAGTCCGGTCTTCCATGTCGTTGCGGTTTTTTCAGCGAACGTATCGAGGTCCATGCCTTTACGTTTCGCCTCGCCTTCCTCGAGCCAGGGCTTGAAATCGGACGGCTTGAGCTCGGGGAACGTCAGCAGCAAATTCCCCAAATCACCCTTGGGGTCAAGGCAAATAGCAGGAATGCCGTCAATGGCGGCTTCTTCGAGAAGCGATAGACAGAGTCCCGTTTTGCCGCTCCCAGTCATCCCAACACACATCGCGTGGGTGCACAGGTCCTTGGCGTCGTACATCAACAGATTGTCGAGCAATTCGCGGCCGGCCAAGTCGTACTCGCGGCCTAAATAAAACGAGGCGAGTTTTTCAAAAATTTCAGGGGATGGCGTGGACATGAATCGAAACAAGGATTGAAGTCGCGACATGGATGCGCGAAACGAGAGAGCATCCGTACGGAAAGGATGTTAACCGATTCGGGAGCCCTTCGCGGGGACCGGTTGAATACCGTAGCATAGGCAAAATAAATGAAACGCCACCGCGTGCCTTCTGGAGACGCTTACATGCTCGATCTTTACGATAAAATCCAAGACGCATGCGAGTTCATTCGCAAACAGTTTCCGACTGCCCCCCGAGCTGGCATCATTCTTGGCACAGGGCTGGGTGGTCTCGTGGGAGACATCGAAATTGAGGCGACAATCGAATATGGCGATATCCCTCATTTCCCCAAGTCGACTGCGACGAGCCATCGCGGACGTTTGGTTTGCGGCAAGCTGTCCGGTGTCCCCGTGGTCGCGATGGAAGGCCGCTTCCACATGTACGAAGGCTATCCGCTCAAACAGATCACACTCCCAGTCCGTGTGTTCAAGGAACTCGGAGCCGAATTACTTATTGTCAGCAATGCTTGCGGCGGATTGAATCCTTATTTTCGCTCAGGCGACATCATGGTGATTGAAGACCAAATCAATTTACTTGGTGACAATCCGCTGATTGGTATCAATGACGACCGTCTCGGGCCACGCTTTCCGGATATGTGTGAGCCCTACAACCAACAACTCGTTGACATGACTCTTGCGATCGCGCGGCGCGAAGGAATCAACGCACATAAAGGCGTTTTTGTAGCTGTCGCAGGCCCGAACTTGGAGACAAGAGCGGAATATCGCTTCTTGCGAACGATTGGTGCGGATGTCGTCGGAATGAGCACTGTGCCAGAAACGATCGTGGCGGTTCACTGCGGATTGAAAGTCGTTGGGCTGAGCGTGGTCACAGACATGTGCTTGCCGGACGCGCTCAAGCCAGCCAACGTGGAAGACATCATCGCAATTGCGAACTCAGCCGAACCGAAGCTGCGTACGCTTGTGCGCGGCATTGTCGCCGAAGCCGGACACATTCGAGTTGCCTGAGATCAAGTTGCCTAAGATCAAATTGCCAAAGATCAAATTGCCTGTCATGACACCTGAGACTGAATTGCGAAGCGAGGCCCTGAATTCGGCGCTCGCATTTGTCCAAACTCGGATCAAACTTCGTCCGAAGGCAGCCTTGATCCTGGGAAGCGGTCTCGGCCAGCTTGCCGACAAAATTGAGAACGCCGTCTCGATTCCGTTTACAGAGATTCCTGGTTTCGCCAGGTCCACAGCGGGCGGCCATCGTGGTGAATTGGTCATAGGCATCTTCGCCGCCCAGCCCGTCGTGGCGATGGCCGGACGCTTGCATCGCTACGAAGGGCATTCGAACGACGACGTTGCTTTCCCAGTCCACGTGATGCGGCAACTTGGTGCGGATGTATTGGTTGCGAGCAACGCCGCTGGCGGAGTGAATCCCAAACTCTGTGTCGGCGACATTGTCATCCTCCAAGATTCACTTGACTGGATGCGAGGCCCGTACCAGTTCCTGCGGGCCAATCGCCCAGCCAATGAAAGCCCATCGCGTCGGGGCGAGACGTATGACGAATCGCTCGCCGAGGCCGCCCTCCGATGCAGCCACAAGAATGGATTTGCCGCGTATTTTGGAACTTACCTCGCCACGCTTGGGCCGACATACGAAACACGCGCCGAATACCGAATGATGAGGAGGCTTGGAGTTGATGTGGTTGGCATGAGCACCGTTCCTGAAGTTTTAGCAGCTCGCGAATTGGGCATGCGTGTCCTCGCTCTTTCCATGGTGAGCAACGTGGCGCGCCCCGACGAATTTGTTATCGCAAATCACGAAGAAGTCCTCACCGCGGGACGCGCCGCAGCGGTTAAGATGGAGGCAATCGTTCGCGATGTCTTTGCGAAACTTTGACTGTTCGCCCACTTATTCTTGTAGTTCTCGTTCTTTCTGGCCAGTAATTTTAGGATGAATCCCAAACCTCCTGCCGATCAACACGAAAAAACTGCACTGGAAGCGGCTGAGTATTACTTGTCGATGGCTGACTTGTCCGAACAGGAAGTTCGCGACTCGATCAATGAAATTCCTTCCGTGTCTGTTGACGCTACGTGGCCTCAAGTTCATGTCTCGGGTGCCTCGGGCCAGCACAACGCGTTCATGCGAATGAACCATACCGTGACGCTGCACGTCGACGGCAACCTTGGGGACTACGCGTTTGCTCACAACACCAAAACGGACATCCGTCTGTCTGGCTCGACGGGCCATGGCGTCGGTGAGGGTATGCGTGGCGGCTCGATCCGTGTGCGACAGAATGCCGGTATCGGCGTCGGCACCGCCATGGTAGGTGGAACGCTCGCCGTCTATGGCTCCGCCGGCCCGCGTTGCGGTGCGGCCATGCGCGGCGGAGGAATTTTCGTCCGAGGCGACGTAGGAGATGAAACGGGAGTGGGCGCGATCGGTGGCATGATCGTTATCGGCGGAGATGCAGGACACAACCTTGGTGACGCGATGAACAACGTCACCGTTTTCATCCGCGGGCAAGCATCCAGCTTGGCCCCTGGTGTCACCGAGGCGTCTCTGCGAAAGCGTGAGCAACTGCGGCTTGGTTTGCTCTTAATCAATGCGTCCATTCGAGGCGACTCGTCCGAATTTCGTCGTGTTGTGCCGATCGCGATGCTGCGTGCCGAAGAATCGCAACGTGGCGAAATCAATCCGAATTGGCGTTAGCAGGAAACACGATTAAATACGATGACTGATAAATACGATGACTGACAAACTCGCTCCTCTCTGCTTGTTACCACCGACACTTGACACCTCTTGGATTGGCCTGGCACCACACGGAACATCCCACACAATCTCGCGGCGCAATGACACCCCGCTTGAGCTTGCCACACCACTTTTTTGGTTCGACCCGCCCTGGCACGTGCTACCCATTGAAACGGCTGATGCGTTAGCACACGCCGTGGCGAAAGTCGGCATCACCGTGTCAGCACTGCATCGTGACGTATCCTCGCCCGGCAGCCAGTCCCATTTTTTTGCTGCGGACGTCCCAGTCTCTGCACCACGCATGCTGCCTTATCGACCCGAACGATATGGATTGTCGCCCGAAGACTTTGATGATTGCGGCATTGTCGATGTTCGTCTCAACGTGTGCCGCGACGAGACTGGGGCGCATGTCTATTCCCAGTCCCAAATTCAACGCTGGGAAGCAACCACCGACGCATCACCAGTAGCGGGCGGAAGCTGGGTTCCGGCAACCACTTTTCCACCCGATGTGGTTTCCCCAGACAACCTAGGGCCAAAATTGTCCCAGCTTCGTACGCTCGCGCGCGGTGCAGCAATCTTCGTTTCGCTCGGTCCGTTTCGGCTTGCCGAAGAACTGAACCGTTTTCTTGCTCGGCAAACGGACGAGCGACAAATGCCCGATGGCGTGATCGTACGACTCGACCAAGCGACACTCTCGCCGCTGCAACTAGCGCAGCATACGCTTCACATTCGCAAGCTCGTTGATACGCTAGGCCAAGAGGGATTGCCCTTATGGATTGCACCGGAAAGCATCACACCCGACGACGCAGCACGCCTGATCGCGATCGGCGCAAGCGGCGTTGCCGTCGACAGCTGGTGTGCTGAGTTTGTCGAAGAACTGGTTAACCCAAGCGAAGCAACCGCAGCGAGTTTTGGTTACACCGCAAACGGAATCGTGATCTCCGGAGAGTCCGCTCGCTCAAGACTGAATGCTTGGGTGAGCGATGCACTGACTCCTAGGGTGGCCAGATTTAATGGACTGTGTCGCTCGCTCAACTCGGATCCCGCACATCGACTTGGCAGCTTTGACCGCGAGTGGAGCAAGGCACTCGGCGTTAAGTACGTCGGGCTCTAGTCCAGTACTTAGGATGCGATTTACGAGGACTGTCGGCGACTCGGCCACACCAAATCGACGCCGGCGAACACCGCCGCATCATCACCCACATCAACTTGCCGCGTGGCCCAGATGCGAATCAAGACCAGCGACAATGGTGAATCATATTGTCGGCGGTGGTTTGAAAGCGTCAACGTCGGCGTCGCTAGGCATGCGCCAGTCGCCTCGCGGGGACAGACTCACCGAGCCGACTTTGGGGCCATCGGGAACGCAGTTGCGTTTGAATTGGTTGATGAAGAATCGATCCATGAAACGCCGTAGCGTGGCTTCGATTTCTGTGGACGCGTACTCACGGGAGAAATTTGCGTGCTCGGCGAGATACAAGATCTTTTCGAAACTCGCCCCATAGCGAACGAAATGATACAGGAAAAAATCATGAAGTTCATAGTCGCCAATTGTCGCCTCGGTACTTTGACGCATTGAACCGTCTTGAGCCAGCGGCATCAGCTCGGGGGAAATTGGCGTGTCGGCGATTCGGTGCAACACATCTCGCAGCTTTCCGTCAAAGTAATGGTCGGCCGCAAAGCGAACGAGGAATCGAACGAGCGTCTTGGGGATAGACGTGTTGACGTTGTACATCGACATGTGATCGGCGTTGTAGGTGGACCAACCGAGCGCCTGCTCACTCATGTCCCCTGTGCCGAGTACAAAACCACGACTCATCAGCAGCATCGTTCGAATGCGTGCTTGCACATTCTCGAACTTCAAGTCCGATGCGTTGTCAGGCGTGTTTTGAAGTGCCGTTTGGAGCGACTCGACTGTTGTCGTTTCATCAATCGAAAGCCCTAGTGGGCTGTGACGGATCGCGAGGAACGTGTCCAAGCACAGCGCACGAATATCGATCGTTTCCGAAGTCAGCCCCGTTAACGCAATGAGCTGGTCGGCGCTGTCGAGTGTGTGCGACGTGGTACCAAAACCGGGCATCGTGATGCCGTGAATCCAGTCGGCATCGCGTCCCAGCGCTTCGCAAGCACGAAGCGCGACAAGCAAGGCGAGCGTGCTATCGAGCCCTCCGGAGATACCGATCGCGAGCGGACTGGTTTTTGAAATTCGAGAAAGTCGCTTGACCAAACCGGCGGTTTGAATCGCAAAAATCTCTGCGCATCTCGCTTCTAATTCTCCAGACTCGTCGGGCACAAATGGATGACCATCTATGCGACGACTCAAGTCAATTCGCGGAACTCGCTGCACCGCAGATAACGACCCAAGGTCGATCGTTCGGTAGACTCGATGTCGGGACAAATCGATGTCGTCGAAAGAGCCGACAATCCGGCGATCATGGGCCAAACGCTGCAAATCGATATCACAGGTGACACTCGTCTCGTCAAAATGGATCGGAAATTCACCGTCCCCAATGCGACGCGACTCATCCAGAAGGACGCCATTTTCCGCAATCAAGCAATGTGCGCCGAACACCAGATCCGAGGTTGACTCCCCAGCACCTGCACAAGCGTATGCATAAGCAGCGATGCAGCGCCCCGACTGGCTGCGCACCAAATCTCGACGCCACGATGCCTTGCCGACGGTTTCGTTACTCGCGGATAGATTCAACAGCACGTTAGCACCAGCTGCAGCGGCCCAACTCGAAGGCGAAATGGGAGTCCAAAGGTCTTCGCAAATCTCAATCGCGATCGTCGCGTCGCCCCAACGGAAGAGCAGGTCGGTACCGAAAGGCGTTTCGATGCCATGAATCAATAGTGACGCGGGATCCGAAGCGCTAGCGGCGCGGAAATGCCGGCCTTCATAGAACTCGCGATAGGTGGGCAAATACGTTTTTGGCACCACGCCTCGAACGCGACCCGATGCGACGAGCGCCGCAACGTTCATCAACGACGCACCCACTCGGATGGGCAAGCCAACCACGACAATGGACTGGCTGTCAAGCGTCTCTTGCGCAATCATCTCAAGCGAATCAAGTGCCGCATTGAGAAGCGAGTCGCTCGCAAATAAGTCGCCACAGGTATAGCCCGTGAGGCCGAGTTCGGGGAACAGAACCAAGTCAGCGTCACCGGCAGCGCGTAGACATTCAATCGACGCCGCGGCGTTTGCCCGAGGATTCGCGACTGAAGTTTTGGGAGAGACGGCGGCAATTCGAAAGATACCGTGGGGAAACAATTCACTATCCGAATGAGAGTCGATGACGGCGGACGATCCGGAACATCGTACTATCAAAACGGTTGTGACGCGAATCGCGTCCGCCCGTCATACCGGGGCGCAAAGTGGATTCTTGAAATGCATCCAGGTCAATTCTGTATCTCCAAGGCCAATCACGCGGCCAACCGACCGAAGACGGCGTGAACTGTTCGATATCGCCAGCGGTTCACTCGACGTCGCCATTTGTCGACATTCACTTGACGCTCGTAAGCGGCAGCGACTTTCGCGTAGTTAGCCGTGGTTGCAACCGGAGCACGGTCCGACTCGATGGTGTCCACGAAGAATTTGAGCACATTTCCCCGTCGAAACTGGCTCGGCATTTCCCCGCCCACATAGGCTGGCTGGCGAAGCATCTCCAGATAGAGCTCATCATTTTGGTCCAACTCAATGACTCGCTCAACCAATGCATCAACATCGCAAAAGTCGTCTTGATGTAAAAATGCATCGGCATTGAAAAACTTGTTCGCTTGCGGATCACCCCAATACAACGGGATCGTATTGGACCGAAAGGCGTCTGAGAGTTTCTCCGTCAGGTAGCCTGGGTGACTTGAGTTTTCGAAAGCGATCGAGAACTTGCAACTGCGTTGGAACTCGTACTTGTTCGGCACTCGCCCACCGACATTGTTGAAGCACCGGCCGCCACAGTCGACACGTTTGTATCGCTGCAATCGTTGCAACAATCGATTCCGAGGCGCACACGAGGGATTCGAGAAAATAAAGTTGCAGAACCGACTCTTGTGAGCGAGTTCGTTTTCGGCGGACCAGTCCGCGGGACGTTGAATCGGATTGCCAATCATCGACAGCGGTAAGTGAAAGTGACGCGGGTCGTCGACGCTGTCAAAGCTGATGACGGCATCATACGCGTTCATGTTAGGCCGAAAGTTCTCCATGATAAGCAAGACCTTACGGCCCGTGCATTCAACGGAAGCCGTTCCGTAAACCGAACAAATCGTCAAATCAGCTTCGCCATCAACGAGCTCAACGTCGTAGTGGTCACGAAGCAAGTTCGTAAAAAAGTTGTGATCAACATCGAAGGATCGATAGAAGTCCGCAAACGCCAATCGAAGAGGACTTTTCATCAATGTGTCTCGCGCGAGTTTTCCTGTTGGCCGCGACGATCATGCCCGCGGATCTCTGTGGAGGGATGTAGCAAAACACCAGAATTCGACGCAACACATTTATCGCCCCCCGTGAAAGACGGTTTAGGCAATCTGCCAATCTGCGACCAGTTTGTTACGATGCCTAGCTCACAGAAATCTCGTTTAGGCCCTGGAAACCACTACGAAATGCCGAAATCACCTCTTTCACCGGCACTGTTTAGGTTCCTTCGCGAGCTTGGCAAGAACAACCATCGCGACTGGTTCGCCGACAACAAAACACGCTATCAAAGCGATGTGTTGGATCCGGCTGTGGAATTAGCGAGACAGCTCGAGAAACCGCTGGCGAGAGTCGCTCCGATGCTCGCAGCCATCCCCAAACGAAGCGGCGGTTCGATCCTTCGCATCTACCGAGACACACGATTCGCAAAGGACAAGACGCCGTACAAAACGAACGTCGGAATCTCGCTGAAGCACCAAGCCGGCGCTGATATCCATGCACCGGGCGTGTACTTACACTTGGACCCGTACGAGTCATTCATTGGAGCTGGATGCTGGCGACCGGAGCGACAGTCGCTCGCGGCGATTCGAACAGCGATCGATAGCGACCCGAAAATCTGGCTAAAGGCCAAACGAAATAAGAAGTTTGCGGGGCGCTATGCGTTGGACGGAGAATCATTGAAGACTTCGCCGCGAGATTTTCCGGCCGACCATCCATTGATCGAAGATCTCCGCCGTATTGACTTCATTGCCATTGCCCCTTGGAGCGAGGCGGACTGGGTCAGCGACGACATTTTGGAGCGGATGCTTGATGATATCAAAGCAGCTCGTCCGCTCATGAATTTCCTTTGCAATGCGATGGGAGTGCCGTATTAGCAAGTGATGCGAACGAATATTGTCCAGTCGCTAGTAGATTTCAACGACTCACGGGTTTCCAAATTAGCGGTTTCGAGATTCGCCTTTCGGTTGGCGCGACCTTTTCTCTAAACTCCGCCTCACCGATGGACCGGATGATCTTTCTCAAGGAGTACCCGCGGCATGGAAGCCGGCAAACAACTGCATCGCGTCGTGTTTTTACTCGCGGTCGCAGTCGCAATGAGCGGCGTGCCTTCGCTAGCCATTGCCGCGAATTATCGCACACAAAACTTCTTGATCCAGGCACCGACCGCTGAACTTGCTCAGGCAGTCGGCGATGCCGCAGAGGCCTACCGAAATGATTTAGCGGTGCATTGGCTCGGCAATCCAATTCCGCCTTGGCCAACACCTTGTCCAGTCCGCGTTGTGGCGGGCAACTTACCTGCTCAAGGCGTCACCACGTACAACCGTGCGCCCGTGAGAGACTTTCAAATGGAAGTCGTCGGTACACCCGAGCGAATACTAGACAGTGTGCTTCCTCACGAAGTCACGCACACGGTACTTGCAACACACTTCGGTCGTCCGCTGCCGCGATGGGCCGATGAAGGCATCTGTACCACTGTCGAACACGACGCCGAACGCAGCAAACACGAAGCAAAGCTGCGAGAATTCCTGGCATCGCGTCGTGGGATCGCGATGAACCGCTTGTTCTTGCTGACCGAATACCCCGATGACGTGCTACCCCTTTATGCGCAAGGCTACTCAGTTTGTCGCTTCCTGATCGATCAAAAAGGCCCACAAGCCTTCATCCGGTTTCTTGAGGGTTATATGCAGCGTCCGTCTTGGACAGACAATGTTCGCGAACAATACGGCTATGACTCGCTTGCGGAACTCCAAGACTACTGGCTCGCATGGGTCGCAGCTGGCAGCGGACCGGTGGACCGTTTCGTCAAGGCAAACGACACTCCACCCCCAACGTCTGCTGTGGCCTCGATAGCGAGTCGCGAGTCGCCGTCAGTTAAGGAGACACCACCCGTCAACGCGTTGGCCAGTGCGAGCGTCGCGAATAACTCAAGTGAAGCGGGATGGTACCTTCGTCGCCGAATGGGCGGATCGCAAGACAGCCCGATGGCTGCCGCCACCAATGTCGTCCAAGCCTCTGCGACTCGCGAAATGATCGCGACGCCGGTTCCTGAGCGAGACCCCTCGACACAGGCACCGCTGAAAACTTCGGCGCCCCCGTCGGTGAAGAAGTACGGCTACTACTCCGTTGCCCAACCCCAGTCCGAACAGTCATTCTCGGGAGCAGATTTCAGTCACCAAAGCTACTCCTCTCAGTCGGTCTCAACCGAATTGTCACCCGATATACGAGAATACGCTCCAGCCACAGCGTCTCCAGAGCCGTATTACTACGGCGGCCAAAACTCGCCAAATCAGAACGAAACTGGCCATTTCTGGAGGTAGCGACCGGTAAGGCTACCGTTGCAGGCCAAAACCTGCTATTTTCCCAAGTCCTATTGCATCCACCACCTCCAAACTTCACCAGATATCATGGCGAAACCGCACCGCAAACTGAAGAAAGCAAACCACGGCAGCCGGCCGTCCAATGCCAAGGCCCGCAAGGCCAAACGTCGTAAAGTCAAGACCTAAGAATTTACGAAAAGATGGTTCTGATTTGATGAAAAGCCCCTTCATCATCGATCCAGCTCTGCTGGACATTGATCGTCCGATTGCTGGTATCGAGGCAATACGGGCGCTCAATCCTCAGCGCCACGAGATGGAACAGCTAACAGCCATATTGTACGAGGACATCGAGCGGAACGCTTGTGCCGCGTACAAGGACGTTACCCAGGATGAATTCTGGGTCCGTGGCCACATGCCTGGAATGCCGCTCATGCCGGGCGTCATTATGCTTGAGGCAGTTGCCCAACTCTCGAGCTACTTTACTCAAAAGCACGATCTACTTGGCGCCGCAATGGTCGGTTTTGGTGGAGTCGACGAAGTACGCTTTCGCGGCGTCGTGACACCAGGCGACAAGCTCATCCTGATGGTGCTCCTTGAAAAAGCACGTCGCGGTCGAATGATCGTTGCGGGTTTTCAAGGCGTTGTTGACGGCAACTTGGTTCTCGAAGGCAAGCTTCGGGGGATCCCAATTCCAATCGAAGCCGTCACGAACCAAATGGCCAATCGCAAATAGGTCAACCTGTTCGTCTCAGCTAACAAATCCGCTGAAACGAACAGGATACTTTGCCACGAGCGACTTAAGCCCCCAGCTTTTCACCACGAGCATGGCGAGCAAGCGTGTCTTGGTACTTCTTCTTGCCTTCCTCAACGCTCTTGCGAATCGCTCGAGTACTTTCTTCACTTTCGCGACGAAGCTGGGCAATCAATTCCAATGACTCGATCTGGAAACCGCTGATGGAGTCCACGAGCTTTTGGACGCTCTCCGGATTAATCGTGCTTCCGTAACCGGCCTTCAATGCAGCCCGCTCGAGCTCGCGGCCGAGGGTCGCAACATCTTCGAGGCCCTTGTTCACACCGTCTTTCATCGCCTCAGTCGCCTGAGTCACTTCGTGCAAACCATGCTGGCTCGTGTAAACGGTGCCTAGAATCGTGAAGACGTGCTCATTGGTTGTGAAGAAAGTCACGGCGCGTCGGAACACACGCTCCTTGACGTCGTGAGTCTGCTTGAGCTTGCTAACCAACGTTTCGCCAACGTCATATCCAATCTCTAGGTTCTCGGCGATGTCCTTGAGCAATTGATACGTTTCATCTTCGTCTTCGTATTTTTGGCGAGCTTCGTCACGACGCAGCTCCAACTGGCTCTTACCGCCCTCATCCGTGCCAGTGAAGTTATCGAGAGCAATCTGAGCCGATCCGAGACCTTCTTTTGCAGCTTCCAAAGTTGGTGCATGCGTGTCGAGCAGTTCACGAGCAAGTACTTCCGCTTCCTTGAGCGCGAAGCGGAAGTCGATGTAGCCTTCCATGATGGCTTCTTCTCGCTGTAACGCTTCCTTTGTGTCCTTAGCGACTTCGGAATAGACTTCGACGATCTTTTCAAATCGATCCGACGGGGTACCACGTCGCATCTTCATCCACCAGTTCGACATTTTCTCCGTGCCACTGATTTTACCGTCATCGAGCTGGGCGATCAGCTGCTTACTGTCTTCGCGTACGGAGTCGAACATCTGGGTGATGTCCATGTAACGATTGCCGATCTGGATCTGCTCCACGTTCTCTCGCACAAGAGCGTTGAACGAGCTCATGTGCTTGATCACCTCGGCGATCCCAAGCACTTTGGCTTCGTCAATGTGACGGACACTCTCAAGCAAGCTGATCAATTCTTGAGGTGCGGTGTTGGTACTATTCGCACCGAACTTCTTGAGAGTATCCAGCGCTCGATCGAGATACTTTCGCATCGACGTCATGTCGCGATCAGAGCTGGTTGCGGTACTAGTAGCTTTTTTTTCGGGTTGCGGGGCAGAAGCTTGGGCTTGCTCGGACATCGGCAACGAGTCTCCAGAGAGTGGTCAAGAACACAATTCGATCGGCGCTATACGTCGATACATGCACAAGCGTAGCGCTTTGCGAGAGTTGCTGCAATCATCCCACACACAATCAAAACCGCTCGGCCACCGGCAACAAAGTCCTGGCGCCTCGGCAAACCGCCAATTCCGCCTAGAATAATCCAGATTTGATTTTTCGATGAATTCGACGAGCCCGCCATGCCGACTAACCAAGCCACTGCAATCGCCACCCAGACCGCCCGCGACATTCGGCTTCCCGGCCAGGACCTGACAATAGAGGAAACCCTCCGGGTGATGGATGTCGCGCGCGAAATTCGCGACAAACGAGAAACGGCAGAAGTCATGTTTCGCAGCGACGATGTTCGCTCGCAATTGCGTGAAAAACTACTTCGCACCGCGAAACTGTCTGGCGACAAAGTGACTGGCGCAGAGATCGATACCGCAATTGAGCAGTATCTATCGCGGCTTCACACTTACTCGGACCCCGCTCCCGGGATGAGCAGCTTCATCGCCCACTGCTGGGTTTGGCGAAACCGGATCATGGCAGGAGCGGCCGCGACAGCCGCTTTCGCTGGTGCGGTTTGGTTCATGTTTGCGTAGTCACATTGGTTACAAGCGTTAATTTGCGTCGCTTCTTTTGAAACTGGACTTTAAGGTCAATCAAGAATGCCAATTCCTGGCCCTGTTCTGCACCGACATTTGATGGAAGCCTATTCCTCCGCGCAAACTCAATTGGAATTTGAAAGAAACCAAATCCAGCTAGCGCGTACGCACCACGAATCACTCGACGGCAATCGAGGTGACGTGCTCGTCACGCTCGCGCAACATTACCTGCCGGAACTCAGTCGTGCCGCGATTGAGTCGACGTGGGCGGAAGTACGCTACGACATCACCTCCGTGCTCCAGCGAAAAGAAGAACACGAGAGTCGTCTCACCAGCGACATTCGCGAAAGTGACACACGCCGACTGGCCGCTGAGCAGGAATTCGTCGACTTGAATTCGAAGCTCGACGAGGCCGCTGAGCGCCAACAGCGTGTTTCCTTGGACGTGGAATCACAATTGAAGAGCGACCCTCCTTTCATTGCGCTTTCCGATCGTGCGGCGATCGCCGAAATCGCCTTGGAGCGTGCTGAAGCCAACCTGAAGGAGATCGAACAAGATTCCGCACGCAAGTTGCCTGCCTTTGACGAGAGCTCGCTCTTTCGATATTTGCATGACCGAGGTTTTGGCAGCGAAAAGTATGCGTCAAAAGGATTCACGCGGCGAATGGATCGCACGCTCGCTCGATTCATCCAATACGACGAAGCGAACCAAAGCTACACGTTCTTGAAACAGACCCCCGTTCAAATGCGCCAAATCATCGCGGAAGATCGTGCGGCACTGGACACGGTCCTGGATGAATTGGAACGTCAACGCGATGCTGTCGCGGCGCAGCTCAATCTTCCTGACATTATTGCCCAAGCCAAGGATCTAACTCGCGAGCGAGAAGTGAAGATCAAGCAGATCGATTCCATTCGCATCGAGCAGCAATCACTCCAGTCCCAGCTGACGGAACTGGGCGACAAACGAGGCCCCTACTACCACGAAGCGATTCAAGTCTTTCGAGGAATGCTTGAGCGCATCGACTCAAGTGATTTACGTTCACGAGCGGCGTCAACTCGAGAACTCACGGATGACCAAATCGTTGCTCGACTGCTGGGCATCGAGTCATCGATGGATCATCTCGACAATGATGCTCGGGAGCGCCGACACAAACTCGATTCGATGCAATCCTATCTCGAGGAACTCGGTTTGCTGATTCAAAAATTCCGGATGTCCAAGTTTGATTCGGCGCAATGCCAATTTGTCGGATCGCTTGACTTGGTTGACGAGTTGGCAAGCGTTCGAGGAGCACGTGATATGGATAACGTCTGGATGAAGATCCAGCAGGCTCAACAATGGGGGCCAACGACAATGGACAAAATCGCCGCCGTCGCTCGACACCCAATGACGCAAATTCTCGTGAACGCGATGGCTCAAGCAGCCGCGAATGCTTTGTCCGACCACGCAAGAAACGCTGGACGACGCCGAGGTGGCCGGCGAGGCTATTAGACTTAGACTTAGGCCTAGGCTTGCGGAAACAGCCGTTTGAGCAACGCCATAAGCGTGGATAACAAGCCTGCCAATACGAGCGGGCTGGTCAGCGTAAAGAGAATGAATTTGAGGTGAGCGGAGTGCGATGATTCGCCCGGACGCGACGAAGTCATCCAACCGAATTCTTCTCGTACAGCTGGAACGCGAAGCCCATACACCAAGCCCGCCGTCATCATCACGGCAAAGATCAACGTCACACCCAACAAAAACGCGACACTGATTTGCGGTATCCGATTCGCTCGAGAAGGGACTCGATCAGTTGGAACTAATGGAGGATCGTTCATAGCTTCGATAGCCAAGGCTCGGTTCAAGGTACACTCGCCATCATAACCAAACCGAGAGTTACGTTCACCCTCAACGCTTGCTCCCAGCATTTTGGAGTCTCGCGAAAAACGGTGGGCTAAAAGATCCCCTGTCCAAATCCATCGTCCTCCGAGACGATCTTTTCTTTCTGCGCAGCAGGAGCGTCTGCAAAGTGTGGCCGATTGGGCTCGATGGCACCCTCGTCACGAAGAAACGTTCCGATCGCCTCCACGTCGTCATCGAACTCGTCGTCGTAGCGAGAACGATAACCGGGCTGGGCGGATCGTTGAAGCTCAGCGGAGAACTCTTCGAGAACAGCCTTTTGAATCATCTCGCGACATTCACTGTTGATCGGGTGAGCGACATCAGCGTAAAGCTTTTGGGGCGAATCCATCGATGATTCGTTACCTCCAGTTTGCTTCGTTCCGCAATGATTACAGAACGCAGCACGCAGATGGTTCTTGTACCCACAACGTTGACAATGACCCGCCAACTTGCGACTGGGCATGGCAACGAATGGTCCACTCGTGCCGTCAATGATCTTCAAATCACGAACCACGAAACTGTTGTCGATGGTGATTGAACAAAAGGCCCGTAAACGGTCCTCCGAATCTTCCATCAATTTGATGCGTATCTCAGTAATCTCCACAATCCGACCCTCCTTAACCGGCGAGCGCGACAAGTGCCAAGAACACTGTTCTACCGAAGAACGATTTTTGATGGCACTCGAATTATCCGACAATCTCGAATAAACGCCCCAGGCTGAAACTGTGCCGCCAACTTGTTTCTCATTCTACGAACATGACGAGCTGACAAAGCAAAGCCAAAACAAGCGGAACCACTACCGGTCATTTGACACCCTCTCAACCCCGCGTGTCTCATCAACTGTAAAGTTTTTTCTACTTTTGGCTCAATTTTGATCGCTGGGTCTGACAGCCGATTGAATCCACCCTTGACCATGGCGGAGCCACACCTCCCACTAAGTGACTCAAGCAATTCCCTCGCCGATTCAGGCTGCGTAGGGACCGTTGATTGACGATAAACCAACGGCGTGGAAAGCATGCTCCCAGGAAACACGACGATTAAATAGATCGCTAGCCCGACACTCCACTCTTCAATCTCCTCGCCTCGCCCAAGCCCCCTGGCAGCCCTAAATCCCGCAAACGCCCCAGCCTCCGCTTTACTCGACGAATGCTGCCCCATGAAGAAGGGCACGTCGCTGCCCAAGTCCGCCGCAAGTTTCTTAATTCTTGGATCAGCCACGTCGACGCTGAATAGCTCAGCAGCCGCCATGAGCGCCGAAGCCGCATTGCCACTTGCTCCGCCCATTCCCGCACCAGCGGGAATTCGTTTGAGCAGTTCACAATCGAACCCGCCTTCGAACTGCATCACATCCAGAAACCCGCTTAGTGCTTTGCAAACGAGATTTCGATGATCGGTTGGAATCTCCAACAGCGCGGCCTCCGCCACGTCATCCTCAAAGACATCCAGACGCTTGGCAAGTACCGAACGTGACGGCAACCACTCCAGCGACAACCTCACCCCCGGACGCGAAGTCCTCGTCAGCACCAACGAATCAAACCAGTTGACAGGCACCATGACGGTTTCCAGCTCGTGATAGCCGTCGGTGCGTTTAGCCAACAACTCGAGAAAGAGATTCAGCTTTGCTGGGGACAGAGTGAAAGCAGTTTGCACCATCGTCGACCTTTCGCAGAAAGCTTCATTGTCATGCACAAGCCAAACAATCGGCAAGCTGCGATCTGCAAGCGAGTTGGCTTGACCCAGCTAACTGGCTCGCCGCAACACTTGCGGAACACTAAGATCTTCCGTCGCGGGGTCGCTCATGGCCATGATGGTAATCCCCGCTTTGTCCGCTTCTCGGAGAGTACGATCTCGTTCGACCATAATGGTCATGCCAGCTTCGATTGCTATGGCTGCGCCGCCGGCGGCTCGGACTTTTTCGACCGTTTGCGGACCCACTGTGGGAACGTCAAACCGCATGTCTTGTTGTGGCTTGCTCACTTTGACGAGTGTCCATCCGCCACGTTTACAGAGCTGGCCGGTGCGTTCAATGCAGGCGTCGGTACCTTCGATGGCCTCAACGGCGATTACGACACCGTCTTTGATCGTGATGGCTTGCCCGATATCGAGCGCCCCCATTTGCTTGGCAACTTGCCAACCGACTTCGATATCACGTCGCAAGTTTTCTTTGGGCGCGGTGCCCGTCAATAGACCACTCTTCACAAGTAACTCCGGTGCAAAGTCAGTCGCAGGACAAATCTCCAGCCCCATGCGGTGATAGGCCTGTGTGATCGAAAGCAACATGCTGTCATCGCGTGCATCACGATTGCGTCCAAACAGGTGCGGCCCCAATGTCCGCAAGCAAGTCCAATCAGGAAAATGTCGAATCCAATGTGAACGGCTGTAAAGAATATCAGCTTTAAACAACTTGCCCGCCATCGTGACTTGCTCACAACCCGAACGCCGAAAGTACTTCAAGTGGCCGCCGATCTTACCAACACCGAGCCAGTGAACGTCGTCGCAAATCGATTCTAAATGCTTGCTCGCGTGACCCGAGATTGCAAGACAACACACCGAGTGACCATCACGCACGAGCGCCTGGGCGACTTCAACGGGAAAGCGTCCCCAGCCCGCAAGTAGGCCGAATGGCGCAGCACCACTTGCTGGCACTGGCCTCAATTGACCGAATGGCTGGTAGCCACGAGACATAGTCACGCAACCCGTTGGCTATTTGCGGCATCCGTATGCGGGCCACTGTTTTGGCGGTTCGCACCCATCTCGCGATGCAATGTCTCCAATTCACGACGGAACGCTTTCAGTTCACGTCGCATTTCTGGCAACCGACGTTGCACTGCCATGATCTGCATCTGCTCGCGTTGGCTAGTCGCTGGAGAACCAAGGTAAACTTGGCCGCCTTCACAATCGTCCATCACCCCCGCTTGTGCGCCAACAATCGCATGGTCGCCGAGCTTGATGTGATCCTTGAGACCGACTTGGCCAGCGAGGACGACATAGTCGCCTGTCGTACAACTACCTGCGATTCCCACTTGGCTGCACAACAGGTTGTGACGACCAATGCGACAGTTATGCGCGATCATGACTTGGTTATCGATCTTGGTGCCCTCTCCGATGCGTGTCGCACCGTATGTCCCACGATCGATCGTGACACACGCGCCGATCTCAACGTCATTGTCGATGCGAACATAGCCAAGTTGTGCTGTGGGGACATGACGCCCCGCTTGTTGGCGATATCCGAATCCATTGGCGCCAATCACACTGCCGGAATGAATCACGACACGGCTTGCGATTCGCGTGTACTCGTAAATCGTGACGTTCGGGTAAAGCACACAACCGTCGCCGATAACACAGCGTGGCATGATGACCACACCCGGCATCAAACGGCAACCTTCCCCGATCACGACGTCGGCCCCAATCACAACGGACGGATGTATCGCAGTCGTGGCACCGATCGTCGCCGAAGCATCGATACCCGTTGGCAACATGGCGACGTCGACCGTGGGCCGAAAATGGTGAACGATGAGTGAAAATGCCGCATGCGGCGATTCGACGACGAGTTGTGGCAACGCACAATCCGTTAATTCCGAGGGTGTGACCACCGCTACGGCTTGGGATTGGCCAACGAACTCGCCTCGGCGAATGTCGTCGATCATGGTGATCTCGCCCGACTCTGCGTCGTGGAGCGGGTTCGCACCGTGGCACTTGATATCGCCATCACCGATCAAACGACCAGAGACCATTTCGGCGAGTTGTTTCAATTGAATTGTCATCCGAATCCTTTCGGAAACCAACGCATCGCGATCCAGTAAAACTGCAACGAGTCTC
This sequence comes from Pirellulaceae bacterium, assembly GCA_041739875.1. Classification (GTDB taxonomy): domain Bacteria; phylum Planctomycetota; class Planctomycetia; order Pirellulales; family Pirellulaceae; genus JBBSJZ01. The sequence continues at coordinate 53,521 of JBGSNA010000157.1, read as the reverse complement.
TATAACTGTGATCCAGACACAGTTTCAAGATGAATCTATGTCGCTTTTGCTATCAACGGCTTTCGAACGGCTACGCGATGAAAATGCAGGTGGACTTCGCGATCCACGACGCGTCGGACGCCCTCGGCAAGACACGCGGGTTCGTTCGTGCTTTCGCCCGTTCGTATGATTTCGTCCAAAGGAGTGCCTGGATTCACGGAGAACGTCCGTTGGTTAATCGTTTGGTTGCCCGCGTCCAGTTCGGGGATGATGAAGTGGCACGTGGCGCCGTACGTCAACATTCTCGCGTTGTAAGCGTCTTGGTAAGGTCGAAAGCCAGGGAATCCGGGAAGCAGCCCGTGATGCAAATTGATGATGCGACCACCAGCGAATTGCCAACACGTGTTCGCCGACAGCACACGCATGTACCGTGCAAGAATCACATAGTCGACGTCAAACTCGTCCAATAACGCGACCAGATCAGCGTCATCCACTTTGCCGGTCTCGTCTCCAATGTTGCGAAACGGAACACCGTAGCTTTCCGCCAACGTTTGCAACTTTCGACGATTCGAGATCAGCACAGCGACTTCGGCGCCAATCGTGCCCGATTTCACTGCGTCGAGGATCGCCTGGGGCGTGTGCTCGACAAAAGTACCGCAGAGCGCGAGCCGAGGCTTGGGTGCGTGTGCGTCAGGACTCCAAACGCGGATCGCCAAACCCGTGTGTTCGCCAATTTGCTGCATCGCGTCTTGGAGCCGTGGATACTCAGCGGCGTCGATATCGAGCCGACACAGCATCGCAAAGAGCTGTTCCTCGTCGTGGTCATACATTTGGATCTCGGCAATCCGAGCCCCGCGACCGGTGACGTGGTGAATGATCGGATCCGCTAGCCCAACGTTATCGGGCCCCAATGCGGTGATGACGACTTCCATAGGTTCTGCTGGGTGCTGGGCGTAAAGTGGGTGCTGGGTGTCGTGATGGCGTCTGAATTCGAGTCGAGCTTACGTGCATTGCGGCCACCGCGGCAAGAATGCTTCCAAACCGGGGCATTTTGCTATTCTGGGCGCTTTGCTAGGCTTTGTGGAATTGCCCCCGAAAACAGTGGACACAACCAACGAGAGCCGAAACATGTCGACCGCCACCGCTCCCGTCAAGCGACGCCGGGCTGATCATCCCAAAGCCGCGAATCTTTGTGAACATTGTGTTGCCAAGTGCTGTCGTTACTTTGCACTGCCGATTGACGAACCCGCAAGCCGCAAAGATTTTGACTTTATCCGTTGGTATTTGTTGCACGATCAAGCCAGCGTCTTTGTCGATGATGACACCTGGTATCTGCTTGTCCACACGGCCTGTAAGCATCTACAGAGCGATTATCGCTGTGGGATCTACGAAACAAGACCCCAGATTTGTCGCGAATACACGACAGAAGCTTGCGAATTCGAAGACGATTGGTGCTACGACAAGTATTTCGAAACCCCTGAGCAAATCGACGAATACGCGGATGCTCTTTACGGGCCTCAGTTCCCGCCACCCAACGCGTCGGCACGAGAAGCAATTCGTAGCCGACGTCCGACTGGATTGCCAGTGGTTTCGTAGGTCACGCAGCAGGACCCCGGACTGAAAAAAAATCGGGTCTTTCAATCCCATTTCATCTGCTGACCGTTTTAGGAACACTCAATGGCGCTGATCCAGCCCCGTACGCTCAAAGGATTTCGAGACTATTTGCCGTCGATCATGATTCCACGCGAAGGTATCATGCAAACCGCAAGAGAAGTCTTTCGCTCGTTCGGTTTCGCACCGATCGACACGCCAGCACTTGAATACCTCGAGATTCTCACAGGCAAAGGCAGCGACGAAACGGATCGTCAAATCTATCGCTTCCAAGATGCTGGTGGTCGCGACGTTGCCATGCGTTTCGATCTGACGGTTCCACTCGCACGTTTCGCTGCCCAACACATCGCGACGCTCGGAACCCCGTTCAAACGCTATCACATCGCTCCTGTATGGCGCGGCGAAGCTCCTCAAGCCGGTCGCTATCGCGAGTTCGTTCAGTGCGACTTTGACACCATCGGGACTGAATCCGTGATGGCCGACATCGAAGCCGTTGTTGTCATCGACACCCTGCTCAGGTCCATCGGCTTTGATCGGTTCACGATCGCGATCAACAATCGCGGCATCCTCACGTCACTGATGACGAAACTCAATTTGGCGGACAAGACCGTTCCGATTTTGCGCAGCCTCGATAAGCTCGCGAAGATCGGTCGCGATGCAACGATCCAAGAAATGTGTCGAGCCGCCGAAGTTGATTCTGCCCAAGCGGAAACCGTGCTTCAACTCGCCGACTGTACCGGAACCTCAAGCGAGATTCTCGCTAAGCTCGGCGATCTCGTTGGGGACATCGATGACGGCAAAGCGGCTGTGACTCGACTCGCTGAAATTCACTCAGGCGCCGTGGCTGCGGGGGTGTCACCGGATCGCATCCAACTCGATCCGTCGATCGCTCGCGGACTGGACTACTACACGGGCGTCATCTTCGAAACGACATTGGACGACTTACCAGGCATCGGTAGCATTTGCAGCGGCGGACGCTACGACAATTTGGCTGGCTTGTACACGAAACAGCACTTGCCGGGTATCGGCGCCTCACTCGGGCTGGATCGATTGCTGGCCGCAATGGAGCAACTGAACTTGCTGCCGCAAGCGTCAACGCCAGCGCCCGTTTTCATACCGCTGTTTGACGAACCTCGTCGTAATGACTACCTGAGAATGGCGACGCGACTTCGCGAAGCGGGTATCGCCGTCGAAGTCTATCCTGACGCGAAGAAACTCGGCCAGCAACTCAAGTACGCTGACGCCCATGGTTTCGCCATTGCCATTATCGCCGGTGAGAACGAATGGTCCGCTGGAAAGTGCCAAGTAAAAACGCTCGCCACCAAAGAATCCGCCGACGTCGCCTACACGCACGAAGCACCCGACGAACTCGTTGAGCTCATCAAGCGAACATTGGTGTCATGAATTCCAACAACTCGACGATCATCTAGTCAACGTAAGAGTTCGCGACCACGTTGCCATGAGTCGGAGTGACGTTCTTGATCCAGCTCATCATCTCATCGGCTCTCACGAAGCCGACTGAGTCGTGAACTTTTTTTCCGTCTTGAAACAGCATCAACCGCGGAATCGAACTGATTTTGTAGCGACGAGCCAATCCAGGTTCATCATCAATATCGACCATCACAATTTCAGCTTTACCCTTCGCAAGTGGCACCAACTCTTCAAGCTCCGAATCGAGTTGCCGACACGGTCCACACCATGTCGCGCCAAACTTCACGAGCACCGTTCCTTCTCGCTCAATTCGCGAATCGAGTTCAGCCGAATCGACGTGAAATTGCTCCTGGGATCGTGAACACCCGACAATCGCGAGAACGACCAAGCCTGCAAACATCACGTTTCGACCGGTGTTTTGTCTGGTGATTGACATGATCAAATTTTCAATGAGATTTCAATGAGTGAACTCGCCGCTCCCCGTGTGAAAAAGCATTCCAAGATAACCACGAGCCCGGCCTTCTATTCTGTGATAAACGATCGGCCGTTGGAGCGGAATACGAAAAGCCGCAAGATTCACTCGCTCGCGTTTGCTCGCTTAGGCAACACCCAATCCTTCCGGGGGAAATGACACGTGTAACCGCCAGGGTTTCGAACGAGGTAGTTTTGATGCTCGGGTTCCGCGTCCCAAAAACTGCTCGCCGGTTCGACTTCCGTTACGACTTTACCAGGCCACAAACCGGACGCGTTAACGTCTTCAATCGTGTCCAAAGCAACTCGATTTTGTTCGTCGTTGGTGTAATAGATCGCCGAGCGATACGACGTCCCACGGTCATTGCCTTGACGATTGATGGTGGTGGGATCATGGATTTGAAAGAAGAACTCAAGCAGTTTGCGGAACTCGGTCTTGCTCGGATCATAAACAACTTCGATCGCTTCGGCGTGCGTACCGTGATTGCGATAGGTGGCATTGTCCACATCACCGCCGGTGTACCCGACGCGAGTCGACACCACACCTGGTAGCTGGCGAAATAGATCTTCCATTCCCCAAAAGCATCCACCGGCCAAAATTGCTTTTTCAGTCTTCATGTTAGTCCCCGCTAAGGTTTCTGGTTTGGAATCAATCGCCGCTTGACCGGGAGACTGAACTCCCCCGCACGAAGCCGTGAAAACAACGCCAAGTACGGATAGTCCAGTTAGAATTTTCCACAAAGAAGTGGTTTGTGTGTTCATAATGCTTTACTCCTGGAAGCCGATTCATTGTTGGCAGATTGGTTCAAAGCAGCAAGTCTTATCCACTTGATCCATTCGACCATCGTCCCGCTGGCTCGGTTCCGTTAGCATGATAGCTCTTGAGTCGAACTTCGGTTTGCTCGATCCGTTTGTACGGAGCGACAATGATTGACATTTCCGGGCCAAGCCCGATTGCCGCAGCCCGATTGCCGCCACCCAACGAAAAGTGATTCAACATGATTCCATTGTCTGCCAAGTCGATGTCTGGATTTGGAACGTCGGTTTGCCGCCGAATCTTGCCACTTTCTTTGCTTCACCGCATTTCGACACTCGTCGTTCCAACATTTTTCGCGGTCTTGCTGCCTGTCCTTAATGCGCCGCCACTCAAGGCCGAGTCGACCAAGCGACCGAATGTGGTCTTGATCCTGATCGATGACATGGGACTGCACGACTTGTCGGTGGAGGGAAGTTCCTTTTACCGAAGTCCAAATATCGATCGCTTGGCAAATGAAGGCATGCGTTTCACCCAAGGCTACGCAACGTGCTGTGTTTGCAGTCCCTCCCGAGCAAGTATCCAGCTGGGTCAATTCCCGGCCCGGCATGGGATTACGAATTGGATTGGCGCAGCATCTGGGTTGAAGTGGAACCGAGACGATGTGGTGCTTCCCGCCGAATACCTACACGAGCTTCCCGCAGCCGATGTCACGATCGCGGAGGCTCTTCGTGACGCTGGTTACGCTACATTCTTCGCCGGCAAATGGCACTTGGGCGGTGAGGGATCACTGCCAACGGACCACGGTTACGACATCAACATCGGTGGCCTGGACAAGGGCTCGCCGCCTGGGGGATTTTTCTCGCCCTTCAACAATCCAAAACTTGCCGATGGAGCGGCCGGCGAATCGCTGCCGATGCGGCTAGGGAAAGAGACGAGCCAGTTCATTCGCGAATCGGGCGACAAGCCGTTCTTTGCAATGTTGTCATTCTACAGTGTGCATGCGCCGGTCCAGACAACGAAGGAGCTTTGGTCGAAGTACCGCGACCTTGCACCCAAGCTGGGTCCTGATGCCGAACGCTTCAAAATCGACCGCACGTTACCAGTACGTCAAGTTCAAGATCACCCCGTCTACGCTGGAATGATCGAAGCGATGGATGCGGCGGTGGGCGAAGTACTCGCGGCCATCGATGACCATGGTATCCGTGAATCGACGGTCGTCATCTTCACCAGCGACAATGGCGGTGTGTCGTCCGGTGATGCGTTCGCGACATGCAATTTGCCACTGCGAGGCGGCAAAGGACGTCAATGGGAAGGCGGCATCCGTGAACCTTTCTATATCCGCTTTCCAAGACTTGGTGGCGGAGCAATCAACGACACACCCGTTACGGGCGCCGACTTTTACCCCACAATCCTCGAACTGTGCGGCTTAGAACTTCGCCCAGAAAACCATCGGGACGGAAAAAGCCTGGTGCCACTTCTTAAAGGCGAGTCCATCGCGCAGCGTCCGCTCTATTGGCACTATCCGCACTATGACAACCAGGGCGGCGAACCAAGTTCCATCATTCGCGTGGGTGACGAAAAGCTGATTCACTACTACGAAGACGGACGAAACGAGCTTTACAACCTCAAAAACGATCCGAGCGAACAGATGGACCTAGCGGTTCAACAACCCGATCGAGTGCGGGCCATGTACGAGCAACTTCATGAATGGCTTGAAAGCGTTAATGCCAAATACCCAGAGCCCGATCCGCGTTACGATCCCCAGCGCACGGCCCAGAAATGGGAACGCGCGCATACGACGCTGAAGCAATCACTCGAAAAAACTCATGCAGCAATGCTTGAACCGAACTGGTCCCCCAATGCAACCTGGTGGGATAGCGCACCTGGCAAGGACTAGCGTGACTCGCTACCGCTTGGTTGCGTGCGAGTCAATGATCGGCTTTTCGTCGTTCAGTATCTGACTCGTCTTGAGTTGCTCACGACGATGTGTGTGCCAGAGCTTCACGATCGCGTACATACCAAAGAACAGCCCCAAGAACGCCGCCACCGCAAAAAACATTGGCCGAATGTATCGCTCCGAGACGTGCTCAGCGACACCGCCGGTGACGTCAATCGATCGTCCGAGTAAACCGGACTTGGACACAACAATCGGATTGCCATCCGCGTCATAGACAATCTCGTCCCCGCCCAAAATCCTCTCTGGCTCAGCAAGAATGACGGTTGTCGTCGCAGCCGTAAAAAGTGTTTTGCCAGGATTCGCTTGAACAAAACGCCCCAAGAACCCAACCATGCGCTGCGTATCGGAATACAGCAACGCGAGCACACCTTGTCGCTGGGGACTGGGCAGTGCAGCAAATTCGTCGGCGTGACGTGCCACAGCGATCGCTTGATCACTTGTCAATCGCGTGGCAAGTTCAGCGCCCTCGTCACCGAGCGAACGGACGAGAACTAAGCCAACACCCGGATGCTTCAATTCACTACGAAGAACCGCTCCACCATGGATCGTTACAGCTTCCGCTAATTCGCGACCACTTTTACCCGCCGACAATCGAACGAGCGATTTCTTGATGTCACCTGCGGGCAATTCATTGAGTGCGTTAAGCACTGGCATCACACTTGGCACATTGTCGAGAGCCGACAAAGCTTCTGGGCCGTGGTCGGCGGCGAGCTTGGCAACACGATTGACCGCATCTTCACCGCCTTCTCGTGATGCTGTAGCGGCAACGCGCTCCAGGAGTTCTTTGGTACCGCTTTTTGCCAAGTACTCGGCGCCTTCTTCCGCACCTTCTTTGCCGAAAAAACGCGTGATCGATTTGGCGATCGTTGTGCCCACGGACGCTATCGGTAGTAAGCCGCGTGCTTGGATCTCGACGTCCGATGGCATTGAAATGGAGATCGCTAGGAAACTCAACAGACAACAGCGTTTTGACAAATTCACAGGGAGTCTCCAGTTACGATTTGTGCGTAAAAGCGTTCACGATAAGCATCAAGTAACCGATCACAAACGATCGGAAGTGCACCAACGAGTCCCTCGCGAGTCGAGTCATCGGTGGCGATCGAATCACCATACAGAATTGCATGTTGAAGCGAGGCAAGGTATCCGTTCATCTGAAGTGACATTTCCGTTTCAAACTTATCGGTCATCCACCAATCAATGACCAACCCAACGGCAAGCCCAACACCGAATCCAACGACGACGCCCACCGGTCCGCCCAACGTGCCACCACCAGCACCAACGGTCGCTGAACCAGCAGCGGCTCCGGACGCGGCCACAGTCGACACCGCCGCGGCGGTACCAAACCTCGCGAGTAAACCAGCAATCAAACTTGTGGCGACGTAGCTTCCAGCTTCACTGACAATCAAAACGGTGAGCGCATTGTAGACGGTTGCTGAACCTTGGCTTGTCGAATACGTCTGCAACTTCTTGGCGACTTGGTCATAGAACTCTTCATAGGTCGACATGCTGACTTGCGGCATGTCAGACGCGGAAAGTGATGCTCGAATCTCCGTCAGCATCCGACGCTGGTTCACGTCGATCTCTTCTTGGAACGTCGTGATCACCGCGCCGATGTCGTCAAGCAACTTCTGCTCCGAAAACAAGTGCTTCTCAAACTTCTCACGCACATACTCGTCGATTCGCTGATCGCCCGCCCACCATTGGCCTGGCATACGTTTCACAATCCCGAGCCGAGTCGAGACGCTCGTTAGATCACTGACAAACGCTTTGACACCCGCTTGGTATTGACGAAACGTGTCACGCAAACGCTCGACGACACGATCAGCCGCCTCGCGATTCATTTGATCGGTTTCAAAGACCTTGGGCTCAACCTCTGCATCATAGAATGCCGCACGAACAACTTTGGGATCTGGCTTGGACGCTGCGTCTGACGTCGCTACCCGGCCCGACTCTGCGGAGACATCTACACTGACCTGGTTCTGAGTCATCCGAAACATGAGCCATCCACCAGCCGCAGACGCCACCAACATTCCGAGTAAGTTCCGTCGGGAAAGCGACTCTTCTTTCCGCATGGACCGCCGAACGGCGGAGTAGCCCGCATCGGAAATCGGCGAGCGGCGTTCGTCGCTCGGCATGGATTCAGCAGGTTCCGGCATGATGTCTGGAGGCACAGCGGGGGGGTGCAGGATGTGTTGACTCAAAATCATATCAAGTCGCGAGGGCCTGGTACTTGACCAATCTTCGGTCACGTGAGCGTTTGGAGACTATGATCGATCGCTCAGCCCGCTGAAAATGCCGATTATTCCACCAAAATGGCCGCCCTGAATTCTTGCGGCCACAACTCGATAGAGCGTTGATTGAGACGTAGACTTTGCAAATATACTGTTCATTGCACGCACGTCCTCGTCTAGCTCATGCAATCGCGATCCCCCGGGTGCGCTCATGTCCGACCAAAATGAATCCATGCCAGATCCGAAAGTAAATGTGCCAGACACGAATTCAGTTTCCCCCGCGATCCACACTGGCATCATGAACCGGAGCGACTTGGGCACCGGCAAAAGGCTCACGGCGGCTGACGGTGGAAGTGACAATATCCTGCGTTTGGTGCGACAGCTCAATGCAACGATGGACTCTGCGATCGATGAGATCAATGAGATCAACTCGCGCACGAAGCTCTTAGCACTCAATGCGCGCATCGAGGCCGCACGCGCCGGCGATTATGGCGCTGCGTTCGGAGTCGTTGCCGCTGAAATGCAAAAGCTGTCGAGCAGCACGGCTGACGCAGCGAACCAAATGGCGAGCCGAACTCAACGCAACATCCAGCAGTTGCTCGATGTGATCGGCACCAGTGTTCGAGGAAACCGACTCAGCGATATGGCGTATGTCAACATCGAACTCGTTGACCGCAATCTTTTCGAACGAACATGTGACGTTCGCTTGTGGGCGACCGACGCGAACCTCGTTGACGCATTGACCAATCGAAATCGCGACGCCGCACAACACGCCAGCGAGCGGCTCACCACGATTCTGGATTCCTACACCGTCTATTGGGACTTGGTCCTGTGTGACATCAAAGGCAAAGTGATCGCCAATGGTCGTCCGAACCGCTATCGTTGCATCGACCGCGACTTGGCGCGTGCACCGTGGTACAGCAAAGCAATGGCGACAAAAAATGGTTCTTCGTTTGCGTTTGAGTCGGCGCACAAGAGCCCGCTGATCAATGATGAGACGACGATCATCTTTTCAACTGCGGTGCGCAAAGGTGGGAAAACGGACGCACCAGCAATTGGTGCACTGGGCATCCTTTTCAACTGGGACAAGCTCGCTCAATCCATCGTCAAGAACACTCCCTTGGCCGCCAACGAGCGCGACACAACACGAGTGTTGATCGCAGACGATCAGGGACGAGTCCTTGCCGATTCGTTTGGACGCCAACTCACGGAGACGATTCCGCTGTCTTGGCTCGAGTCCGTGGAGTCAGAAGCGAAGGGTTTCAAAACCGTATCGATTGACGGCAAGCCGCATTGCATCGGCTTTGCCGACGCACCTGGCTTCGAAAACTATACCACTGGCTGGAACTCACTCGTCATCCAGCCGATCTCGCGCAGTTAGCCGCGTTCGCTGATCATTGCGCCGGGCAACATGAGCACGATGGCGGTAGCCGCCGAAAGCGCTTCGGCCGGTATCGAACCGATCGCTGGAATTCCAAAGTGGCTACCCCAAAGTGCGATTCCACCAGCAACTAGTGTGAATGGCGTCATCCGCCAACCGCTCACAAATGCCGAGCCAATAAACAGAAGGCTCGCGAGTGCGACTGACGGCAGTGTCGCGCCGAAGAGAGTTGTCGCTCCAGCGTTTACTCTCAGCGTGTCGCCGACGTCTGCAAAATTTACATCACCCTGGCGAACCGAAGTACTGAGGCCTTGAAGCGTATCGCTTGAAATCACGCCAGTGCGATGCGCCCATACGGCAAGTAACGCCAACAAGCCGACACCGACTGCCAATCGCAACTGTGCTCCCAACAAAAGCTTGAAAACAGCAAACGGATCACGTTTCTTTGCATATTTTCCGCTGCGTGCCTCAGCCATCATGGCCTTCATACGACGTCGTTTCGCCTCGGCCGCTAAAGCAGCTTGCTCCCCGGCGGCTTGACCTCCAACAATCGCCGAGACTTCATTGTTGAGCTTTGCTGAATCGATAATCGCAGCAGCCATTTGCCAGGCTCGATCGTGAGCTTCCGAAGCACTCACGCCTTCGCTGACTAGCGCTCGCTGTTCGAGCAGAGACAGCTTCTCTTGATCTCGCGATTCGCCATTCTTTCGAGCACGCTCATGCAAGCTCGCAATCAGTTGATCTCGCATCGACGATGACAGCTTGGCGATCGATGGGTCACCAGCACTCGTTGCTTGCATCTTCATTCGTGATTCGACGCCAAACAGGACGTCAAACAATTCGCCCCAAACCCGGTTTGAATAGCGAGCCACAAACTCTCGTAAGCCATCTTCGTCGGCACCACTGACTCGCAACTGGCGAACCATCTGCTCGGCCGAAGTAAGCGACTCTTTACGGCTTGCGTTGAGTGGCACTCTCAAACCGTAGTGATACGCCGCACCCAATAGCGAACCAAGCACCGCTCCGACGAACACGCCAAGCCAAGGCCCAGCGAACACACACACCGACGTCATGATCGCGGCTAAACCGACACCGTAAAGCCAATCAAACAACCGAAGCGATCCCATCCACTGCCGAACCGCATCCACAACAGGACTCTCGCCATGTAAAGATTCCAACCAATTCGACACGACCAAAGCAACAATAAAGCACGACGGTCCCAACAAGATCCAACCGAAACCAAGCCAAAACGTTGCAACGAGCAAGAGCACACTTGTTCCGGTGAGCCCAATGATCGCGAGTGAACGCAACTTTGCCAACGGAGAGGCTTTGAGAAACGCTTCCGCATTGGCCGCCCAGGCATCGGCCTGAACTGCGCTGGGCGCAAACGCTTTGCCAGAAGTGAGCCCCAGAAAAGATTCGAGATCCGCAATCATTCCAGCCAAAGTCGGGTACCGATGACTGGCTTGCTTGGCCATCGCTCGTTCGATGATTTTGTCGATCTCGCCCGGCACGTGCGGATGAGCAACATTGACTTGCGGAATCGGTTCACTCAAATGCTGTTTCAATAACGCAGAGATCTCGGAAGCTCCGTAAGGCGGCTTGCCTACGATCAGGTAGTACAGCGTGCAACCAAGTGAATAGATGTCAGCGCGGTGATCGACGGTTGTCGCATCGTTGAATTGTTCAGGCGCCATGTAAGCAGGTGTTCCGATTGCAGTCCCCATCATCGTGACCGAGGTGCCGCTCGACCGTGCCCGACGATCCGCCATTTCATTTTCGGTTCTCGATCCAGCAAACGCTTCGTCATGTTGATCCGGCACTTTGACGAGACCCAAATCGGCTACCTTGACGACGCCTTCGTCGCTCAACAACAAGTTGGCTGGTTTGACATCGCGATGCACCATCCCGCTTTGGTGAGCGCACTGCAGCCCACGGGCCGCCTGCAATACGTACGTTGCTGCTACGCGAGCTTCGACAGGCCCCTTACTTCTCACCACCTCATCGAGCGCCGAACCCACGACACGTTCCATGCTGAAATAGTGCTGTCCAGCCTCCTCGCCAAAATCGTAAATCTGAACGACATTGTGGTGGTTGAGTTGCGCTGCGGCGTACGCTTCGCGTGTAAATCGTGCCAGCGCAGAAGGACTTCCCGTCAAGCGATCGCGAATGGTCTTGAGTGCCACTGTGCGATCCAAAGAAAGCTGCTTTGCCTCGTAAACCGCCCCCATCGCACCACGCCCCAACAGACGCAGTAACTTGTACCCACCTAAGCGAGCTGGCATGGCTGACTCGTCAGCCCCCGCACCCGATTCTTTGGCACCAGACTTGATCATCGGTTTGCTGCCAACAGAGATCGCGGTGTCCATCGTCGCTTGAGGAGACGATGATGGCTCCACCGTCTCATCCATGACACGATCCCGAGTTTTATCATTCCCAGGTTGCTGTGACGAAACAGATAACTGTGATTTTGACGCCACAGAAACAGCCGACCCAGACGGTGCGACCGAATCCATCGTCGCATCCATCGCACCGGCACCGGCACCAGCAGCGACAGCGGCGGCGGCACCAGGAACCGAAGCCATTGTGGCGTCCGTCGCCACAGCCGAAAGGGACGTGATCGTCGATACCGACTTGGGATCGCGAGCAATACCCACTTTCGGTGGCGTGTCTTCGCTGACCTTGAGAAAAAACGAATGACCACAATGCTTACATCGTGGCCGGTACTTCCCTGGCTTTGGCGCTCCAAGATCGAGCACCGTTTGACATTCTGGACACTTAATCCGCATGATAATGACTCAAAAAGAAGGTGGTTCTACGGGTGCAAGATCGCGACGATTTCGACGAAACAAAATCGACTTCCACCAGCTCATGACGGATTGACGTTCACGTCGTGTCGATAGTGGCGATTTCTGAGACATATTGTCTGCGGTCCTCATTAACCACTCACCCACAATCGCCATTGGGTCGGTTGGCGCACTGAGCACCAATGAGTGACACTGAGCCACGAGTTGGTTCGAGAGGCCACGGCTTGTGTCCAGTTGAAGCGACGCAATCAGTCTGCAAAACGTCATTGCGTCGTCGCGAACCAAGTCTTGCTGTGATAATTTGGCTTTCGTCATAAAGCGTGACAACGAATTGACCGGATCCGTAAGACGCAATTTACCTTCGTGTGAAAAGAACAGATTGTTCTCGCACACGTTGCCGTGATGGCATCCGGATTGATGAGCTGCGTGCAGACCAAAAGCGAGTTCTGACAAAAGCCGCAGTGCTTCATCGCTTGCGAATCCGCCGATCCCGTCACGCCAATTCACACCAAAGATCCAAGGACGGATGACACCGAGAAACCGTCCGTCGCAACTCGCGACGTATGGCGGCACCCAAACCGGGTGTCGTATCTTGGCCGCACGTTCATAAGCGTCAAGTATTGACTTGACGTTCAACGACGACAACTGGCATGATTCCTTACGGGCGACGTCAATGATCTTGAAACCGCAAGGCCGCTGGGTATTCTCCTCATGACAACGCAACAGCCATACCCCCGGACGCGTTGATACACCAGAATCGACGATGAAACCATGAGGCGGGTTGATCGGCGGCAAAGCAAACAACGAGGTCGGTTTCGACCACAAGCCTTCAATAATTCCGTCGGATAGGGAGTCACCGCCGGCTACAGTCAAGGCATCGTTAGTGATCTTTGAAAACTCGACGGCGGTAAAAGAACAGCCGTCGCTAAATTGCGAGTTCCCAAGTGATGCGCCAGTGATTTTCGGTGGCAACGACGCCCCAGCGACAACCCGTTCACCAACGTCCTTGGCAGACTCGACCAAGGCGATGAGTTGCATAATTGCACGCGTCTGGTGCGGGAATCTCTGGCTCCACTCATCCACCTTGACTGTCTCGCCAAGTTCCCTGCGAACACAAATTTCAGCATCAACTAGGTCAAGTAAGTACGCTGGATCCAGGAGCGTTGGATGCTTCAGAAGATACTCTTCAACTCGAGCGAGATCGCCACGTCGATTGCGTTGAATGAGTTCAATGCAAGCGAGTTCCAAAACTCGATCGAGGGTTTCAATACGCAAATTCATTGCTTGGCACGCCCACGGGCAGGGTCACTCGTCGTCGCTGTCTCGTACACCCATCTCTTCTCGCACCCGCTGGATGGCCCGTCGCACGCGCATCCTCGCCGTATCCGGCCGCATACCCAACGCGATTCCGATTTCGTTCCAGTCTCGATTTTCGAGCATCATTTCCAGTGCTTGACGGTCCACGACGCTAAGCATCTCACGAACCTTTTCAAGCAACTCGCGGCGAAGCGCCATTTGGCTCGGCGACGTATGCTGGTCCGCTGGCCGAGCATCTTCGATCGGCATCGAATCAACTCGGCGAAAATCTCGACACTGGCGAGCGAGCGTACGAAAAGTATCCAAGACTTGGTGGTCGATGGCTCTCAAGACGTATGCGAGCACGTCATCACACTGCAACGGATTTGCCGATTCGCGTTGAGCAAGTTCAGCCATCACGTCATTGCAAATGTCCATCGATTCCGCCTGGCCGCTCAAGCCGTACTGTCTCAACCGAGTCCTCGCGCGACGTCGAAGTTGCTCTCCGAACTCGCGCCAAAGAGCATCGATCGTGTTCCTTTCGGGTCCATCGTCGAGGGGCAAGCCACCTGGCGGCTTGGGACAATTTTGTCCCCGAATGCTCTCGGATTCCCGAGAACTTTCTGGCGTGGGCGACGAAAAGTTACTTGAAAAGGACGTCATGGAGCGATCACCGGATGAGCGAAACACATCGCTCAATCAGTCTGGCGAGCCGTCTCCGAGAATATGGGCGACACGCCATAAGGAGGGCGAACAACTATTTTAAGAGAAGCTGTTCGGCTAAGCGACATCCATTATGCTCAAGTTTTCGTTTCTTCCGCTGCTTGGGCTCTAGCTCTAGCATCTTCCTGCAAATCATCCGCTTCGTCCTGTTCCAACTTTCCAGCAGCGGCAAGCTCCATTCGTCGGCGGGCAACACCAAGAAGCTTCAGCCCCTCATTCACCCAAACGAACGCCACGATGCACATACAGCAAGCAATGATCGCTGTTCCAGGAAAATGCGTGAAAACGAATACGGCCAATGCGCATAAAACCAAACCCACCGCCGACGCAAACTTCGCAAACGCCTTTAGCTGCGTATCACGCGATTGGATCTTAACGCTGCGGTTGATGGCCGTTCTTGCTGACTCATTCGCTAGCTGCCTCATTGCGTTAAGGCTTCCTTGTTTCTCAGGCGCCTGGGACCGAGGCATCATTGGTGCATCGGGATCATAGTCCGCCGGAGCATTCCGTGTAGGAAGTCGAGTTGAGCTTAAGGTTTCCGCTTGAACAACCACCGTCGCCGCTGTCGTGGAAACTGTTTTGGACAGGGAAGATTCGCTGCCTGCGGATGAACCACCCTGAGCACGTTGCAACAGTCGATTCATGTAGGCTTCGATCGAGTCGTCTTCGAACTCTTGCGAAACCGGCTCTGGAGTTGGCGCAACGACAACATCGACTCCGCGTGTCTCGCGGGCGAGCTTCGAAACTTCCTCGTCGCTCGCAACAAGTTCCGAATCCATGACATCCGAATCAGTAGCGTTTTTCCAAACACGAGAGTCTGATCGAGTATCTTCACTCCCTGTCGCGACATTGTCGTCATCACTATAGCTGCTCGAACCGCCTGATGAGCCTTGTTCGAATGTTGACTCGTCGTTGTATCGTTCACCGGACGACGTCTCATCGTAAGACTCCTTGTCGTTATAAGAACGAGACCAGGCTGACGTATAGTCCGCTTCGATGTCCTCGTCGTCACGAACAATGGGCGATTGATCGGACAGATTAAAATCATTGCGAACCACGGTATGCTCGTAGTCATCGTCGTCCGCACTCCCCGTGCTGCTGAAAAGACTCGACACCGGAAATTCCTCTTGGCCGACTTTGTCATCGACACTCTCCGGTCTCGTCACGCCAGCATGAATCGCAGTCGCTTCAAAAAACGCCTCGTTCTCTAAATCCTCGTCGTGAGCATTTCCGTGAGCATCGCTAGCCAATTTGCCCTTTGCTTGGACCGCATCATCACGATGCAGGTCGGCAATTAAGCGTTGTGCAAGCGATCCGTAACTGACATCGTCGACGTTGTTTTCGACTTCCACTTCGCGACTACTGAAAGGCTCTCCATCCGTATCCGAATCCTGATAGCGAACGAAATCCGAATCCCCCAACTCCATGACCTCGCCCACAGACGAGCCTGTTGAATAGGGATCGTTTGCTGTTGCGTTCTGAACCACGGCACCGATCGGCTCGTCATCAACATCGGCCACGGACCAATGCCAAGATTCAGACCCAGACTCGAAGTCGACGGCCGGCGTTTCCGGTTGGTCCTTGATCGCGTCCTGCACTTCCGACTCCGGCGAATCCATCGGATACAAAGGCGTTGACCAGCCAAGAGAAGCGGAATCCTCACTGATCATCGATTGAGACCCTTGAGTCTCTGGTTCGTCGACGGCATTGTCATCGGTTGTCGCGCCGAGTTTATGGACGCGGTCAACTGACGCACGCGGCGACACGGAGGTTGCAGAGTACCTGGGCCACGCATCTTTTTCGTCGTCACTCCACTGCGGATCTATAACCGATGGAGACTCTGAATCGGCAATGGGCTCGCTTAAATCCGAAGTTTGGTTCTCAACGATCGGGTTCTCCGTCCTTTGGGCAGCCCACTGTCGTTCATCTTGCAACTCAAAACGAAGCTGATTCAACTCCGTCAACGTCGCGTCATAATCGCGTTGAATGATTTGCAAAGACTCCGACGCGCGTTCCAATTCCCCTTCCATCACGTCCCAAGAATCTTGAGTCGGCCGAGACTCCAGTTCCAATTCGATGCGATCTTTTTCGACGCGCACGGACTCAAGTTGACTCGCAAATTCTGTGTTGGCGTCCCGAAGACAGCTCAATTCACCCAAAGCAACTGCAAGATCCCGACTCACGCCCTCGAATGATTGCCGGAGATGCTCGGCCTCGAGCATCCAACTATCTTTCGATTCATTCGCATGCTGGGTTTGCTCACTCACCAAAGCTTGTAATCGCACAATTGAATCACAAGCCGCTTCATACTCGCTTCGAAGCAATCTTGTTTCATTCTTTGCGGAAGCGACACTCTCCTGGAGCTGCAGGATTTGCTGTTTCCAAGTGGCTGAGGACGGTCCACTTTGATCGATGAGACGACGGCTTTCTGCCAACTCCGTCTCAACTTCGACTAGCCGCCCTGCCGCTTGTTCAAGGTCTTTTGTCAACTGAATCCGAAGCGCATCACTCTGGGCTCGAGCATCAATTACCGCGTCGCGTTCTCGCAGCGCAACATTCCGCTGAGAAAGAGACTCATCTCGGTTTCGAATAGCTTGGACGCACTGGGTCTCAGCCTCATCCCGATCACTTATCGCTTGCTCACGAGCGGCAAAGGAGGTCTCTCGTTCCGCAACCGCTCGGTCACGTTGTGCAACCAGCTCGCCGCTTTGAGACACGAGCTGATCTCGCTCAGCAATCGCCTGATTGCACTCGGCAATGGCTGCATCGCGAGCCTGTTCGACTTCCGCAACGCGGGCCTCCAGTTTTCCAACAAGCACTGCGCGATTTGCAACAAGCTCGCTACTTTGAGAAACGAATGTATCGCGATCGGCGAGGGCCTTATCTCGCTCCGACATCGCTGCGATTCGTGCACGCTCGAGCGCATGTACCGCGGCTTCATGTTGTTTTACCGTCGCGTCACGTTCGGCGATCGCCAAATCACGTTCGGCAACCGCGACATCTCGAGCGTGCTCGAGTTCTTGTCGCGTACGACGAAGTTCTGCTGATTTCTTTTCATCTTTCTCGCGCAACGCGGATTGCTTTGCCGTAAGCTCAGCAAGTTGTTCGTTGAGCGAGGCGAACTGATCTCGCATCCGATGTACCGTTTCATTCGCAACCGTCGCTTGGTCTTGCGAGCGTTGCAATTGACGCGTGACTTCCTCAATCTGGTCACAATACTCTTGCTCGAGCTTTAAAAACTCAGCTTCACGACGTTGAAACTCGTCACGACGATTGCGATCTTCGGCTTGAAGCCTCGCGAGTGACTGTTTCTTTGCCTCGTACTCTTGTTGAATCTCGAGAACCGCAGACTCCTGTGCTTTGAGTTCTGACTCGCGACGACGTAGATGCTCGGAACGATTCCAAAGCTCGGACTCGCGTTCCCGCATGTTCGTCTCGCGATCATCGCAACGAGATTCACGGCGCTCACACTCGGCTTTTGCCATCCGCCATTGCTCGACCTCGCGACGTAGTTGCTCCCGCCAGACCGACTCCTCGGCGGCAAGCGACGTTGCACGGTCACCCGACTCGCGACTTAACTTCGAAAGCCCACTACGCGAACTCGATATTTTCGGCCCATCTGCGAAACGGAGTTTGAACGCGTGTTCGTCCCAGTCTCGCTCGTGATCATCAGTCGTGGCAGTTTGTCGGGGGCGAGAATCAGACTCTGGGCCAAGCAGTTCCAAGCGGTAACTGCCCAACTGCAATAGATCCCCCACCGAGAGCGCCGCTTCTGTCGTGCGGTTGCCGTTGACCAGTATCGGGACACTGTAAGCGCGTACAAGTACTCGATGAGCATCGCGGATCAGCACGGCGTGCATTGGTCGGAGCAAAACATCCGTTAAACGGATGGAACAGCCGTCACCGCTTCCAAACGTGTAGCGGCGACCACTCAAACGAAGACGCCGCGATGGCGAACCGTCACGGGTCACGCGAAACTCGATTGCATCCAGAACCGTGCTTACAGCTGCATCGCCGCCAGCAAATCCAGGCGAAGAACCGAACGTTTGTCCAGTCTCGGTCTGCAATTGAGTCAAACGGCCCCCCAGCATGCCCGCGAGCGAAAAACCTGAGGTCGCGGCGAAACTATGTTTCGGTGGGAATAGCGATGGCGACGAATTCAAGCTCAGTTGCTCGTCCGTGTCTCGGTTACTCACAGCTTCTGTCCTTCCATGACAATCGCTAGTTCGGATACCTGCTTCTGAAAGTCAGATCAAGTAGCCACAAGGTGCTTGCGGCGGAGTGTACACTCAGACGCGCAGCCGAGTCCTAGTCAGAAAACGACCTTGCATCGTCATTCTTTCGGTAAAAATCGATTTCTTTGTGAGCCAATCTGTAGGGTCACGTTGAGTATTCGGGGAATTTTCCCGCCTAGGAAAACTGAGACGAATAGGCAACTTGCCTTGGCGGCACCTGTGATTACCCAGCAATCAACCATCGGGGGGGACAACTTAGCAAGAATGTCCTGCAGAACTGGGCACAGAAAGTGCATACGTCAAAAGCTGTTTTACCGGCATTTTGACGCCCTCATGCAGCAAATCTGAGTATCGCTGAAGATTATCGAGGGGACTTTTGTTCGCTCTTTTCTAAGATAAGGCCAAGAACAGCGTCAGCGAGAAAACCAGACTGATGCTTTGTACGTAGGTAACAGTTCGAGGGGTTGATTGGCAGATAACGTCCAACTGTGGCCCTTTGAAAACGCATGTCCATTCGAAACGTAAACAGTGATTCGCGACCGCACTTTTGGGTGTTGGTTGTTCAACTTAGCGAGGTGAGTTCATGTCCCGGCAAGATTCGATTTTAAAGCTCCGCGATAACCTCGTCCGTCGTCGTGAAGCACTGCAACGGGCGTTGCAAGGTGACTTGAGCATGTTGCAAGAGCTTCATCAACAAAAGACTGGCGATGTTCTTGATGCTGCAGCCGACACAGTGCAAGACGAACTGAACAGCCAACTCGTCGAAGTTGAAAGTCGCGAACTTGCGGCGATTGATGAAGCGATTGCTCGCATGGAAACTGGCAACTTTGGCAACTGCGAGGAGTGCGAAAAACCGATTCCCATTACACGTCTACGAGCGATTCCCTACGCAACGGATTGCATCGAGTGCCGCCGGAAAGCTGAGACCACAAACAGCAGTGGAGTTAGCTCAGTCACATGGAATCGAGTCTTCGATAACGTCGAGTGTGATAACGTCTAAGCCCGAGCAACCCAGCTTTCAGTACACCGATCGGCACTAGTGCGCGTGACGATGTGACCGATCGAGTTACTGTTCTACTAGCAATGCGGATTGAAGCGGTCGGCCAGTTGTCCGACCGTTTTTTATTGCGCCACTCGAGCGGATTCTAGGTGTTGATTCGGTAAAGGACATCGACACAAGAGTGTGGAAAGCTAGCCCCATGATGGTGTCGATGCATAGAATCGACCACGTGCTTCCGCATTCAACCTCCCCGCGTGCCGACACCATCTCATGACACGTCCAATTCACCGCTGGCTATCGGCCACAGTTTTGGCGATCACTGCTTCTCCAGTGATATTCCAAACGCCATCACGTGCACAAGCTCCGACAAGTTCGGATTTGCGTGGAGTGTATGGCGGCCAGGCTGATGTACGGCTTCAACGACCGACACTGTCGTCGTCCGCCACCCCCTCATCGCCCAGCGTCTCACTTCCGAACTTGAATGCATCAAGCCTGTCTCGTTCGGAGAACGATGCATCTCCAGGTAAGCCGTTAATTACCGACTTCGATTCGAATCGCGAACGGTTGTTCAATGAACTTGCCGAAGAGTTTTCGACATTCGATCGACTCGGCAATCTCGTAAAACGAGTCTCGCAACTCGTCAGTCCCAGCGTTGTACACATCGAAGCTCACAAGACAGAGAATGCCGCTGGCCAGCGAGAAGCTTACGACGAGGCTGGAGCTGGAGTCGTGCTCGACTTTGGAGGCGACACTTGGGTGCTCACAAATCGTCACGTAGTCGTGGGGTCCAAGCCAAGTGAAATCATGCTTCGCACCAGCGATGGCCGCCAGTTCGCGCCAACACGAGTGCTCGCCGATGCCAGCACCGACATTGCTGTTCTTAAGCTCGAGATAAAAAACAACTTGGGACCGAGCATCCCTGCCGCTCGATTAGGCAACAGCGACAGCGTTGAAATTGGTGACTTTGTGATCGCCATCGGCAGCCCGTTCGGGCTTAGCCACTCAGTCACGTTTGGCATCGTGAGCGCCAAAGGTCGTCGGGACTTATCGCTTGGCGACCAGAAAATCGAACTTCAAGATTTTTTTCAGACCGACGCTGCGATCAATCCAGGCAACAGTGGCGGTCCACTGATCAACCTGCGTGGTGAATTGGTGGCACTGAATACCGCGATTGCCAGCAGTAGCGGCGGAAGCGAGGGGATCGGTTTTGCGATCCCCATCAACATGGGCGTACAAGTCGCTGAACAACTCATCCGTTACGGCAAACTTCGTCGTGGCTACCTCGGCGTAACGCTCGAGCCAGAATTCACTCCCGCCGATATGGTCGCAGCCGGCTATCAGGTTTCTGGCGGCGCCTTGGTCAAGAACGTGCGTCCTGGTTCGCCAGCCGCAGTCGCTCGAATTCAACGCGGTGATATCATTGTGGAATTCGCGGGAAACAAAGTAGACAACGATGATCACCTCGTCGCTCAAGTCGGGCTGACTCCTCTCGAAACGACGGTGCCCATGATTATCTATCGGGACGGCCAACGATATCGAACAGATGTCGTCCTTGTGGACATGCAGTAATCTGGACAGCCGGTTAAACCATTCGCATTCGTTTCCAGCTGCCTTGGAGAAACCGACCTGTCATGCTTGTGGCTAGTAACCAAACCCACAGCGTAACCATCCACCACCACCAATTCAGCCCGCCGGTAAACGTCTCACCGATCAGTCCAATGGCTAGCGTCGCCACCGACACCACAAAGCCAGCACCGAGAACGAACCACGTATCCCCGGCGCCTCGTAGCGCTCCGGCAAGGATCAATTGTGTTGCATCAAGCAGCACATAGAGTGCGACAAAACGTAACAAACCTCTAGCCATTTCGATCGCTTGAATCGACTCAGGCGTTGTCGACTCCATCTTGTAGAGTGACAACATTGAGTCGGGAACGCACACGTAACCGACCGCCCAAATCAGCGAATACGCCCATCCGATCACGAGCGCAGCCACAACTGCGCGAATTGCTCGCTCGGAGCCACTTTGGATCAAATGCCTACCAACGAGTACCGAGGTTGCGATCGAGACGCCCACCAGTGGAATGAAAGCGACCATATTGAAATTGATTGCCATCGTCGTCGCGCGAAGTGGAATATCACCAAGCCGCCCGATCCTCAGTACGATAATGGTAAATCCTCCAGCTTCCGTGAGATACATCAGCCCGGTTGGGAAACCGAAGAAAATCAGTTTCCGAAAAAGCTGCATATCAAATCCGAAACCACTGACGATTCCGTACTGTCGTTGCAAATTCGGGCGAACAAGCAAAGCCGCGAAACACACTGCCTTGAACCAGAATGAGATACTGCTCGCCAACCCAGCCCCAGCAATTCCCATTTCAGGAATCGGGCCACACCCAAAGATCATCCCGAGATCCAAGACGACGTTGAGCAAGCCAGCGGCAAGGCTAACCCACATAATGACCGATGTTCGCTCAGTCCCCGAATAGAAACCGCTTAAGGCGGATTCGAGCACTGAACCGATGCCACCGAGCATCAACATGCGCATGTAGACTGTCTCAAGCGGTATCAGTGAGTCGGGTTGTTCTGCGAATCGAAACAGATCGGGTGCGAAATACGCTAGTGCAGCAAACATTGGTAATGTCATAAGCGACAACCAAACGGATTGCCACAGGAACTTGCCAATCAATCCCTGCTGGTTCGCGCCGACCATTTGGCTAATGATGGCACCAGTCATCGACGCGATGCCCATCGGCAAGCACACCGCAGTCCAATACAGATTCCCGGCAGCCATCGACGCGCTCATTGAAGAACCGTCGTAACGCAACAGCAAAGTGCGATCCACGAACAACACGAGCGAAAATGTCGCCGTGCTGATCATCAAAGGGAGTGCAACGCGAAAGACTTCGACGATGGCATGCATCCACGTCGAATTGATTTCGGATTGAAGCGAGTGACTAGGCGTTTCAGCGTGCATCAAAATCAAGACTGCTTCTTGGCGACCAGCGGCGCCACCGCCATGCCTGCCATCAATCCACCGAGGTGCGCGCCGTTTGCAACATTTGCCATCAGAGGAGTGAAACACAAAACGAGAAACCCGAGCATGATCGCCACATTCACCGGCGCAATACGAATTGGAAACGCGGGATCAACTTGCGGGCGTATCCAAAGGTAGCCAAACAGTCCGTAAACCGCTCCCGAGGCGCCGATCGCATTGGGCCCGCCACCCAAGAAGTCCGGAAACACCGCTTGCACCAGCATGCCTATGGTTTGCGTCACCAAAACAAGTACCAAGAAAAATATCGAGCCGTGTAATCGCTCAATCATTGAACCGAGTGAATAAATCCACAGCATGTTGAACAGCAAGTGGAATTGGCTGCCATGCATAATGAGAGGCGTAACGAACCGCCAAAGTTCACCTTTTTTGATCGACGTGAACGCATCTGGAACCACGCCGTCTTCTCGCAATCGTTCTCGCGGGTCGAGAAAACTAAGGACACAGTAGAGCTGCTCCTCAAACGAATATTCGCCCGGCTTGTTGGAGGGCTTCGGTCGACCAAACGAGGTTACAAAGCCCACGAGAACCGAGAGAACAATGATCCCGATCGTGACAGGGATTGCCTGTTGGCGAGTCGGGAATCCCCGAAACGCGCCGCCAGACATGGAGGCACCTGGCAATGAGGCACCGCGCATCGGAGCAGCTCGTCGGAACTTCAGTTTCTTGATGTTGTCCGCCGCCTGCTGTTGCCGAATTCGCAATGCCGCTGCCTGGGCGTCGTATCGCGCATCGTTCGGACTAGCCTGAAACTGCTCAAATAACTCGCGGGCTCGAACGACATCTTTTTCGTCGCGAATCCAAATCGCACAGCTCTCGTCGGCGGCGTCTCCGGAATCTACCGACGCCTCGATCGACTGTGTCGTTAAATAGTCGCGAAAACGCTCTGCTAGCGCTTCGTTCGCAAGATTTCCAATACGACGCATGGACAAAGACCGCACAAGTTATCAAAAGGGAAAAACGACGAAAAACGTGGACTTGGGACAGACCCAACGACCCAAATCGCACCCAGCCAAAGGCTTAGCAACACTTCCAGCACGATTGTTGTACGCGTTTTGCACCTAAAATGCCCACCCCCAGCATGCGAAGTCAGGAATCATGGGCGTTTTGCGACTTGCCGCAGTTCCACACTGGTGAATAAGATATAACATCGTCGTTGGGTGGGACTTCCTCGCCTTCAATGAAGACATTTCCCGATTCGACTACCCGAGTGAAGGGGTTGATACCAAGATGGCAGTTAAGCTTACCGAGCGCGCAGCTGTAGAAGTAAAGCGTTTCCGCACTGAACATAATTTCGATGAGTCCATGGTTCTCCGAATTGGCGTCGCTGGCGGTGGCTGCAGCGGCTTCAACTACACGCTGAACTTTGACGACAACTACGACGACAAGGCCGATAGCAAGTATGAATGCCACGGCGTTCCAGTCGTCGTCGATAAGAAGAGTGCTTTGTATCTCGACGGAACCACCGTTGACTGGTTTGATAGTCTCGAAAAGCAGGGCTTTACCTTCGAGAATCCCAATGCTGTGAAGACGTGTGGTTGCGGAAGCTCCTTCCAAGCCTAGAGAAGCTCGCAATCGGTTTAGACGCCGCTCGTGAATTCCGATCATGGATGCCACTTGGGCCAGAACATGTAATCACGAAAGTCCGACCGGGTTCCGGTCGGACTTTTTTTGATGCGCGAGTGCGTCAAGACCGAGCAACTGCGGATGAGCATCCCGTTTTTTTCGTTCTCCTGGGCACATGACCTACTCGACTCGCTAGCGAGACGGTTTTAACAACGGTAAAAACGCGGTTGACGAGTCGTCGCAAGTTGTTTGTCTGTCAGTCTTTTTCGCCCCCCCATCCTTTCAAGTGGTACCGTTGATGAGCATTGCTGAATCAGAAGTTTGGACGGGGTCGGATTCGGCGGCACTCTATGACATCAATCGGTGGGGAGACGGTTACTTTCATGTATCTCCTGAGGGTCGATTCCTTGTTTCGCCAGACCGCAATCCCGAAAAGGCAATCGATCTCAAAGACTTAATCGATCGACTCCAACAACGTGGTCTGGACCTTCCCATCCTGGTGCGATTCAACGGAATTCTTCAGGATCGCTTGCGTCAACTCAATGACTGTTTTGGCCGAGCAATCGAAGACCACGATTACCAGAATCGATACCGCTGTGTTTTCCCGATCAAGGTGAATCAACAGCGTGAAGTTGTTCAAAAGGTCATCCAGTACGGAAGCGAGTTCGGTTTCGGTGTGGAAGCCGGAAGCAAACCTGAGTTACTCGCCGTCGTGGCCATGACCGACCCTCAAATGCCGATCATTTGCAATGGGTTCAAAGACGATGATTTTATTCGCATGGCACTGCTGGCACAGCAGATCGGTCGAACCGTCATTCCCGTGGTCGAAAAAGTCAGCGAATTAGGTTTGATCCTGCGACACAGCAAAGAGATCGGCGTTCGTCCTATGATTGGAATGCGAGTCAAACTTGCTACGCGTGGCTCAGGTCGTTGGCAAGCGAGCGGTGGCTACCGCTCGAAGTTCGGACTCACGGTAGCTGAGATGCTGCGTCAACTCCAGCGACTCGAAGCTTGCGGCATGGCGGATTGTTTCAAGCTGCTACATTTCCATGTTGGCAGCCAAATCACGAATATTCGTCAGCTCAAGAGTGCCATTCTCGAGGCAGCGCGAATATATGTGGACTTGTCTCGTCGCGGTGCAGGTCTCGAGTATCTTGACGTCGGCGGCGGCCTTGGGGTCGACTATGACGGCTCACGAACTGACACCGAATCAAGCATGAACTACACCATGCAAGAGTACGCCAACGACGTCGTGTACCACGTCCAAAGCGTATGTGACGAAGCGGGGGTTGCTCATCCACAACTGCTGACCGAAAGTGGTCGTGCGGTCGCGGCTCACCACAGCGTTCTGATCATGGACACGCTCGGCGTCACGGCGCAAGGCAACGTGGAAGGCTTACCAACCGAAATCCCCGAAGATTTCGAATTGCCCGTTCATGACCTTTGGTCAACGTATCAAGACTTGACACCCGAGAACTTCCTCGAGTCTTACCATGACGCACAAACGTCGCTCGATATGGCAATGAATCTTTTCAGTGGTGGATACTTGCCACTGGAGCAACGTGTCGCGGCGGAAAACTTGTACTTCGCTATTTGCAATCGCATTCAAGCCATCTCAGCCGAAATGCCGAACCCACCGGAGGAGGTCAAGGACCTTGACCAATTGCTTTCCGACATCTATTTCGTCAACTTTTCGCTGTTTCAATCGATGCCAGATTCGTGGGCGATTAACCAGCTCTTCCCCATCATGCCGATTCATCGACTCACCGAAAGGCCAACACGGCATGCGGTCTTGGGCGACATCACCTGTGATAGCGATGGAAAAATTGACACTTTCGTTTGTGGTGGACGTCGCCAAAATACGTTGATGCTTCACACGTTCAAGCCAGACGAGTCGTATCAAATTGGCATCTTCATGGTGGGCGCCTACCAGGAGATTCTCGGCGACCTGCACAACTTGTTCGGCGACACACACGCGGTGCATGTCGATCTGCAGGGCGACTCAGCAATCATCCAATCGATCGTTAAAGGGGACACGGTCAGCGAAGTGCTGCGATACGTCCAATTCGACGATCGCGAATTGATCGAAAAACTTCAGGACGCCGTTGAACAGGCCGTTCAGGCTGGGCGAATCGATAACGAACAGGCCGGACGTACCATCCGTTTCTATGAAAAAGCCCTCGGAAGCTACACGTACCTGCTCGGCGAAACCGAATAGTTCAGCTCGACTTGAGCTTCTCCGCTTCCGCTTCGAGTGAACTGATCTCGGACTCTAGTTGCTTAATCTCGTCGAGATCATCCGCTTGAGATTTTGCACCAACGAGTCGCGGACGGAGTGATTGCAGTTTCTTGTTGATGACATCGAGACGTTTCTTGGCTTTCTTGTCCATGCGAATAACTCGGCTTTCTTGAAACTAAAACAAGTTGAATTGAATAGATCGTGTCGACTAGAACTCGAACAAAGCCATGATGAAATGGACGACCAAAACGTAAAGCGTTGTCCACAACACCGTCGACGTGATCGAGTGACTCACATCGACTGCGGAGTTTTTCTCCTGCATCCCTCGATAGTAACCGATCGCGGCGGTACCGATACCGCAAGCTAAGTTCTTTGCCAAGACCCAGGCCCATCCGACGTACATCCACGACTGGGCTTGCTGAAGATTCCGATAAAAGTGTTGCTGCCAAAAATACGGCCCCATCGATGGATGCGTCACCGTGAACGTAATCAGGCTTATCGTGCGTGCTGCGGTAAAGGCGAGCGATTCCAAGAGCGGAGTCGCAATCACAAAGGCGATTACGATCGGACCAAGCAGGTAGCTTGTCGGACGGACGCCGAGCGTTTGAAGCGCGTCGACTTGGCCACCATACTTTTTCACACCCACGTCCGCAGCCACAGCCGCGCCGCATCTCGCTGCGATCAAAATCGTCGCTAGCACGGGCACTAAAATCCGATACAACGCGAATCCAATTGAAGAAAGTAACTCGTCGACCAACAGGGGCTGGGTATAAAGCCGAAACGGCAGAAATCGAAACGTAAAGTACGTGCCTGTAAACCCGACAATCAATCCAGCCAACATCAAGTAAACCCAAGCACTAGGGCCACCAACGAGCCTCAAGTAATGCGCCGTGAAACGCAATCCCCATGCCAGCCTCGGAAAGACAGGAACGATGTATCGCGGTAAGCAAATTGCCGCCACGATCGAACTCCCCGTCGCGACCACTCCTCGATCGAGGATCGCCACAAACCGGCGAAGCAGCGAGGTCCTCGCACGATCTGGGGAATCACCTTCCATCGGAAGCGCAACCGCTTCCATCCGCTCCGCTACCTTGGACCACTCGTTGCGAGGAATCCGAATGATCTTCTTCGTTTTTGAGTCCAACAACAGGACATCATCAGCGATCGGCAACAGCGTTTGATAGTCGTGCGTAACGACAATGCTTGTGCGATGGTGATGCTCGTGTGTTTCCCGAATGAGCTCAGCGACTTTCTTTCCGCTTGCGGAGTCCAACCCAGATGTGGGCTCGTCATAGAGTATGACATCCGGATTCGCGGCCAAGGTACGTGCAATTGCGAGTCGCTGTTTCTGGCCCCCGCTCAACGCTGAAACCTGTGTATCACTTGGCACGCCAAGCTCGTCCAGCCACTGGCGAGAGGTCTGAGTCGGCAAATCATCACTTCCAGCGCGATGATCAATCGCAAACTGCACATTGGCTAAGGGCGACAGCTCATCAAACAGCGCGAACTGCTGAAATACAATTCCGACACGCCGAGCCAGTGGCACGACGCTCGAATCTGGTGACTGCTTGTTGGACGGAGACGCTAGGTCGATCCTGCCTGTCCAATGAACGACAGGACCGTTCATCGGATTCAATCCCGCAAGCGTGCGCAACAGAACCGATTTACCCGCGCCGCTTCCGCCGACGATGACTGTGATCTTGCCGCCAGGTATCTCGATGGTAGACTCGTCCAGCAAATGCCGCGCACCTGCAAAAACACTCACGTGGTCCAGCCGCAAACTCGGTGGAGATGGGCGATCGTTCACTGGCCAACCTCGATCTCGTGCTCGTCCTCAGCCAAGTAGACTATCGGGAACACCATCGCCTCATGGGAAACGCGAATCACATGGGCGACCACTGATTGCCCCGATACGGGTCTTGCAACAAGCCAACGACGGTCTTTGCCCAGAATTTGATTTCGCAACACGCGAGCAAAATCTGGATCAATACCGCCATCACGAGTCCCGAATATCTCGTCACCGATACTGCGAACGACGGGCTCCAATCTATCCGAAGCAATTGAAAGCGACGCGATAGCTTTTTCGCTCGTCCAAATCTCACGCCATCGCTCACGAAGTGCCTGGTTTTCGACAACTGACTCTTTTAAGATTGCTTGCACGAGAGCCCGTGTCTGGGTATCCGATGCAACCACCTCCACTGCCTGAGCCAGTTCGCTTCGAACGTCGGGATCACTGGCAACATCCGCAAGGATTCGCTGCACTGCAACCGTCAACTCATCCATATGCGACTCAATCACCTCGGTCGCTTCTTCATCGACAAAACGCTGCCATTCTTCCTTGACCTTGCTTTTATTAGGAATTCGAGTCGAGTCGTAAACTGCTCGCCACCCAAATCGCCAAATCGACGCACGATCCCAAAGCTCGCGCCCGATGGCCTCTGCGGGCTCTTCCGCGTGCCGCTTAACAATCGGGAGTAGCTGTTCTTTTGCTAGTGGTATCAACCGCTCCTGTACAACATCTCGATTCAAACGAGACGCGACTGAGTCCACTTCGCTACGATGCCGAGCGACACTCGCGTGCATCTCCCTTTCAATCAGTGGCAACGATTCTCGCAAGCTCTCTTCAACGAGCGGCACGACAGCCGATGAAATCGCGTCACCGTGCGTTCGAAATGCGGTTGCGAGTCGTTGTTGAATTCTTTCACGCTTCTCGGTCGGCAACAGCATTCTGACAATGTCGTCGAGTCGGCCGCTGCTGTAAAACTGGGTCAACTGACACTGATTCGGATCAAGATCACTCGCATACCAGGCGAGCTGGACACGATGAGTTGACTCATAGCCGGGAACTGCTTTGTCGTCGATCGAAAGTCGCGATACATAGCCAATCTGGCTCCAGTCGCCTGGGCGTGCTTCGAAAAAAACGGGATCACCAACATGAAGCTCGCCAGACGCATCAATGAGCAAAGGGGACTGTGTCGGGCCCGAGAGATAACGTACGAGCGAAGACGCGTTTTGTTTGCCGTTGCTTGTGCTGCCGTTGCTCGTACTGCCCAGTGCACCACTCCGCAGCAAGGCGAGGCTAGAGGCAAAAACAAAAATGCCCCAAAACAGAACGCCGAGCGTCCGATAGATGATCGTTGGATTCAAGTGCTTGCTCCCGCGTCGGCACCGCGAAAAAGCCAGCACTCTCGATGACAATCACCTGTTGTCCTCGGAGCCCCGCCACGAAGCCGCTACTGAGCTTCTAGTTATCGCAAAATTTCGCTGGCGACGCCAACGGTCATGTTGAAATGACGGGGATTTAGGATCCGCCCCCAGCAACTAGGCTGTTGCCGTTTGCAATTGAGTCCCAGGATCACTGACGTGACCTTCAAACTCAATCAAATCGTTCTCAAGATCGTCAGTCGTATCTTCTACGTTTCCGAAATACAGCAAACAAGTCACCGCCACACCACTGGCAACGACGATCCACATCGGTTGATATGCCGGACCTTCGGCGGTCATTCGCAAGAAGATCGATGCACCATCCCAGTCACTCGACGCAATCCGCTCCATCGAAACCGACAGCGCATTGTTCGTGAAGTGAAGCAAAATGCCAGGAAGTACACTGCCTGTTCGCAGAGCAATCCATCCCAAGAGCACGCCCATGCAACTCGCTGCAATGGATTGCTGAAGCACACCATGCGAAACACCAAACAGCAATGCTGTAACGATGACGGCACGCAATCGCGATTGGTTTCTTACCAGCCCACCAAATATGAATCCGCGAAATGCAAGCTCTTCGCACAGGGCTGGAACAAACGCCATCAAGAACACCACCGACAACCATGGCGCCGAACTAATCATCTCACCGAACGGTCGCATCGCTTCAGAAGCTTGCTCGCTGATAGGATAGGTATATGAAATCCACTGTGCCAGCGACACGTAAAGCGGGTGCAACGTCACTCCCATCAGTACCGCCAAGGGCAGTGTTGTCCAATGTGGCATTCGCACCCGTAAGCTTTTCCTAAGCGATGTTGTTAGCATGGTTGCCATCAACAGCGCTGGAGCCAAAATCAATCCGAGCTGTGGAATCAGAACCAGCAGCGACATTCCGGCAAAGTCCGTTGGCATCTCAGTCACGGCCAACTTACCAAAGAACAAAGCGACCAAGATAATCGCACCGCATGCAAAGGCTTGCCCAGGCGTAGCGGCTGTCTGTCGGTCGCGCCACAAGTGGCGAACCCACTGGCGCAATTCCCATTGATCACCACCACCAAACAACACCGCTTCATCTTCGAATTGGCGACGCGCCCAACGAACAGCTAGCCACAGACAACCGCCCGTAACTCCGATCACGATTGGTAAATGCCAAACCGCCATCGCGTACTGGCCTTCAACCAATGCGCGAACAAGTAAAAACATACCTGTCACGGGAATCAGACTCGTTCCAGTCGTCAACGTCGTGCCCGGAAGTATCGGCAGAAGCACTAACGGCAATGTCACCATCATCAACGGCATCAAATAGTACTGGCCTTCCTTACTGCTTCGCGCCATCGCAGCCACCGCAAGGGCAAGTGCACTAAACAACGCCGAAAGTGGTACTAACGCAACGAGCAACCAGAGCATGGGAATCAGCGGTGGTGCGCCGAGAGACGTACCCGCAGCGCCAATCCCTATTTGCCGAAAGACGAAAGTACTCGTGACAAGCATGCTGCCTGCGTTGAGTATCGCAGTCATCATGCTGAACGTTGTCACGGCAGCCAACTTGCCCCAAACAATTTCGCTTCGAAGCGCGGGGCTACAGAGCAGCGTTTCAAGAGTCCCACGTTCCTTCTCTCCCGCGACCAAGTCAATGGCTGGGTAGAAAGCACCGGTCATCGCCCACACGAGCATCACAAATGGAAGCAACTTGCTCCAAAGCGCCGCCTCGCGTGTATGTTCGGGCGCAATGTCAATGTCTTGAACGCTGAAGGGATCAAGCACGGATAACTTAACGCCGGAATCGGCAAGACGTTCTCGGACCCATCCGCCACGCCATTGGGTCAAGATGCGCATGATTCGGTCTTTCGCGACCAACGACTGATCACTCGCAACGTTATACAATAGCTGGATACTCTTGTTGGAATCGCTCCCAACCGTTACAGCCTTTTCGCTTGCCTCTTTGTCTCGCTGCGGTTCCGATACGAGATCTTTCACATTGGCGAATCCAGGAGGAATAACGACAACCAAGTCGAATGTGCCATCGCGAACCCAACGATCGGTTTGCGACGGGATATCAAGGTCCTCCGTAAACTCATCCCACCGATGAATCACAAGATCGATGCGATCTGTTTCGGCAATAAAGCCCTCAGCAAAACTGTCTTCACCCAAAAGCGGTGGAGCATTCTCCAAGTTCTCGCGCCCGATCACGCAAATACTCGTTGGATGCTGGCGAGTGAACTGTGCGATCTGCAACAGCAACGTCCCAACGAGAGGATAGAGCAAAATCGGTAACACCGCGATCGTGAACAGAGTTCGTCGGTCACGAAGTTGGTCTCGCATCTCGCGAACGTAAATCAATACAACCGCGGAAAACCGCGTCTGGTTGATGGTATGATTCGAGTTGTCCGCCGCCCGCTTGAGATCCACACTGCTGCTGATTCGCCTCACGAAACCATCCCCCCAGGTACGCTTTCTACCGCCGGCTCGAGCTTCACACTCGTCGGCAACTGCTCTCGCGATGCAGTCGTGGACGACCAGGCACCAGGGCCATGCTCATCCGTTTGGTCACGCTCAGCTTGCTCATGTCGACTGAGTAAGCCAAAGAACAGCTCTTCAAAATCATGCTCACCGTGTCTTGCTCGCAAGTCCTCGAGGGAACCGGTATCCAAGATTCGACCTCGATGCATGATCGCAATACGATCGCATAACCGTTCAACTTCGCTCATGATGTGGGTTGAAAAGATCAAGCATTTGCCGGCATCACGAAGCGAACGGATCACGGACAATAAGTTCCTCGCAACCAACACATCTAATCCGAGTGTCGCTTCATCGAATACGAGCACTGGCGGGTCATGCACCATCGCTCGTGCGATCGAAACTTTTTGTTTCATTCCCGTTGACATTTTCGCACCAGGCACGTCACGAAAGTCATTCATTCGCAGCTGGTCGAAAAGCGACTCGAGTCGCTGGTTGAGAACGTCTTTGGGCATCCCATGCAAACGACCAAAATACTGGACCAATTCCCATGCGGTCATTCGGTCATAGATTGCGGTATTGTTGCTAACGAACCCGATTCGTCGACGAACTTCCGCCGGTTGCGTTGCCACGTCGTGACCGGAAACCAGTGCGATACCGCTCGTACTTTTCAGCACCGTGCTCAATATTCGCAGAACAGTCGTCTTGCCAGCGCCGTTGGGTCCGAGCAACCCAAAGATTTCGCCTGGACGGACCGTAAACGAAACACGATCCACAGCCACAAAACGACCACGAGTTTGGTCGTTGTAAACCTTAGTTAGGTGCTGGACGTGAATCATGAGAAGTAGGGTCTGTGCGGATTATCACGGCTGAGAGGACGTCAACTCCAACGCCAATTGGACGAATCCAAAAATGCTCTACGCGATCGTAGCCCGCGACTTCAGCAAACGTTGCCGAGGATTTCCGACAAAGGGCGAGAAACCTGACCTCATGCCTGACAACACTCAAACCTTCACTTTTAAACGCACAACCGGACCTGTTACGGAGGCGAGCGACTGAATCTCAGCCGTCGCAAGACGCGCCGCCCCCTCGGTTGCCTCATGAGTCATGATCACCAGCGGTACCGGATCCAACTGGGGTGCGTTCTCATCCGAACCGGTGTCGCCCCTTTCATGCTGGATCACCGAAGCAATCGAAATCCCATGCTTTGCCAAAACGTTTGCAATCGCCGCGAGTGTCCCCGGGTGATTGGCGACTTGCAATCGGAAATAGTACCGACCACAAAGCGTCTCAGCGTCGCGGAGCTTCACGCGTGGTGGAGTGTCGGCGGAGAAATACTCGAGTGTCTGGAATGTCAACCGCGTTCGTCCCACGGCTGTATCGATCAAGTCAGCGACAACGGCCGAGGCCGTTGGCATTTGACCGGCACCGAGACCGTGATAAAAAACGGGACCGACAGCATCCCCGACAACACGAATCGCATTAAAAACGTCACGAACCTCAGCCAGTGGCGTACCGATGCGTACTAACGTGGGTGAGACAGAAAGCTCCAAACCGTCGTCCGCAAGTTTGGCAATCGCAAGTAACTTAATGCGGTATCCCAATTGCCGAGCGTATTTTAAGTCGTCTGGATCAAGTCCGTCGATGCCAACCCGAGGGATGTCCGACCAGTCAACCGTTGCGCCGAACGCCAAGTGTGACAAAATCGCTAGTTTTTGCGCTGCATCCGTTCCATCGACGTCCATGGTTGGATCCGCTTCGGCATATCCGAGTTGCTGTGCCCGGCGAAGCACATCCGCGTAAGAAGCTCCTTTTTCGTCCATTTGAGTGACGATGAAGTTGCTTGTCCCGTTGAGAATTCCTTCGAGCGAAATAATTTGGTTCGCCGAGAGGCACTGGCTGATATTGGCAATAATCGGAATACCGCCTGCGACAGAGGCTTCGAACGCGATACTTCGTCCGAGTTCACGCGCACGATTGAATAGCTCCGGGCCGTGGCTCGCCAACAACGCCTTGTTCGCCGTCACAATGTCTTTGCCGGACTCCAACAATCGCAACATGATGGATCTCGCAGGTTCAAGACCACCGATCAATTGTGCGACAACGGTAATTTCCGGGTCGTTGATTACATCATCGAGTGAGTCGGTTGGGACGTCCGCGGGCAACTCAACACCACGCGGCTTATTCAAGTCACGCACGACGGCTTTTTTAAGCCAAAGCGTCCTTCCAGCATGACGTGCCGTTCGATCGCCATGATCCAGCAACAAGCGGGCGACACCAGTTCCAACGGTCCCGAGACCAACGATTGCGACGTTTGTTTTATCCATAACTGAAGATATTAATCTCGCATCCGAATCTCGGCGAGACGCCCCGCAAAAAACTAACAAAACCGATTTTCGGACTGCTTACGAACCGACCGAAGCGACCTACACATCGAGCGGCTCATCGTTGTTGTTCAGATCATCCGCCTCCGCAGCGGCGGCAGGCACCAAATATGCTTGATTCTCGTGATCGAGTGTCACCGTGGCCACCATCGGCTCGTCAGAGACATAGTGCCCAACGAGCCACGAGTTTTGGGCAAAGTCACAAGTAATCGTCACCGAGATCTCGCGAGTGTTCTCGTCAATGGTTTGGGGAAGCACCTCAAGCGATGCGACCGTAACACCATAGGCCGCAAGCAGAGACTGTGCTCGAAGTTCCACTTCGGCGGATGAGGCGCCACTGATGACTCCAGTTCGTGCAGCTTCGTAAGCAGTTTGATCGAGTGCTTGGCGAACGTACATATAACGAGCAAGCTCGAAACAACCGAAGATGGACGAGAAGAACACCGTTGCACAAAGCGCGAACTCAACCGCGTATGCACCGCGCCGCGCCCGAACCATCGTGTGTCGCTGAGTCAACGGATGTCGCAGGCGAGCCTGGCTAATTCGATGGGTTGTGAATCGATCCATGGTGATGTTCCGTAAGAAATTCTGTTATGCGTTGGAAAGTACGTGTCGACCAGCGAACGAATGGGCTACTTGGTAAGCACTGCTGGCAGCGTCTCAGCAATTTCCGCAAAAATTTCTCGAAGTGTCTCTTCATCG
Source organism: Pirellulaceae bacterium (assembly GCA_041739875.1). Classification (GTDB taxonomy): domain Bacteria; phylum Planctomycetota; class Planctomycetia; order Pirellulales; family Pirellulaceae; genus JBBSJZ01. The sequence goes on along the minus strand of JBGSNA010000157.1, from coordinate 18,041 downwards.
GGTGCGTGATAATGATTTCCACCTCCCATGCTCGCTACTTCAATCATCTTTTCCTGGTCGGCTTGGTCGCTGAAAGTAATCGTGTGAACGGTAATGTTTGCTGCGGCCGCCGCAGCAGCAACAACGCTCGGATCAGTCCCTTGGTTGTAAATTCCGTCAGTCAATACGATCATGGTCCCCTTGGCCGTGATACGAGCCCCGTCGCCGGTCAGCACGTTCACTGCGGCTTGCATTCCCGATGCAACGTTTGTGTTGCCGATCAGCTCTTGGGTACCAATTTGGTTCATCGAAGCGATCAGTTCGGAATACTCCGTCGTCAGATCATTGTGCGTGGTACTCGCAACGCTTTCGTAGAGCCCGAAAACAAAGTTACTGCTGTAGCTCACCAATCCGACCTTCACTTCGATCGGCAGGTCCTCGAGTTCTTCGAAGAAAATTTCAGTGCTGCGGGTTAACGCGGCCCAACGACTAAGGGTGGCATGGGGTTTTTGAAAATAGTTCTGGATAATACTTGTTTCTGGGTGGGCAGCATCGACTGGATAATGCCATTCAATATTGCTCATGTCCCAAGCCATTGAACCACTTCTGTCAACAACCAAACACAAGTCGTGATCCACACGCGTCGCAATGGACGTGTAGTCGAGGCTAAACGTATCGGGGTTCAAGAAACCCGTCAAAAAGAAGGTTCCCTCGGACGTCAAGGCATCTTGAGCAATCCGTGTGTTGACCCGAACCGAATTCAATGGAGCCTGATTGAGATTGAACGTGAAGTTGCCTCCCTCACTCTTTGCACTGTTGCCGAACTGAACGTCAATGTCACTGATATTCATGCTCATCGTCGCCACTTCGTGACGTGAAGCAATGCTTCGCGCAGCCGCCCGTGCCTGATCGGGGTCTTGAGTCTGCCCGAGCACAACAGCACCCGCTTTCGCCGCGGCATCGCTGGCCAAACGAATTTCGGTACGTGCCGTAGCGAGCTGAGTCAGGTTAATGGCTACACCACCAATGACAATCAATGTGGTGATCACAACCGCAGCGAGCACAACGATGCTACCTCGACGCTTATGCGCACGTCGCGCAGAGCGAAAAGTTGTTCGGTATCGACCTTGAAACAATACTGCTCCCCCAAAAAAACTTACGGTTCGGCACATGATGTTGGTCTACGAAGAAGAGGTTGAAAAGCCAGAAAAGGACAGGTAACAATCACATCCGCCGCTAACGATTCACTCACTAGCAGCAGTTTTGGTTCAATTAAATTTCTATTCGCGTAACATGGTCGTCACAATCCGTACTTCACCCGTCGTGGGTAGCAAGTAGTTCACTGTCGTATTCCCAGAAACAGGAATTCGCACGGTGACTTGCACCTCACTGCCTGCGGGCAGCAAGGCAAGCTGATTGGGTGTGATATCGACGACACCGCCGTTGATTCGGCGATCTGTCATGATTTGCTCGCCGCGGGCTCGAGCTTGCGCCATGGTTGTTGTGCGGCGAGCAGCAAGTCTCGCCGTTTCATAGGCGGCCACAGCAGCCGTTTGTCGAATCATCAATCGTTGGCAGATCTCCAGAGTCCCGAACACAATGATCAGCATCACCGGCAACACCAACGCCAGTTCGACGGTCGCGATGGCGCGACGACGTCGGAAGCGGCGTGATCGCTTCGCATGGTGAGACGGTTGTGTGACAGGAAACTTCATGAAACTGTTGACTGAATTTTGAATGATTTGACAATCACTTCCGATGCGTTGAACTAATTAGGCAACGTGCCTTCAATATCAAACAGATTCGCAGCGTTCACTTCACCGATGTCAACAGCGAACAAGCAGTCGTTGTAATCCAAGTCACCGCCGTTATAAAGATCCTCAAAGCCAATTAACACGTAGCGTGTATTCGGCATCAAGAAAGCGACTACGTGCTTCAGTCCATCCGCATTCCGTTCGGGGTTGTTGTACCAAGTTCCAACATTGTTACCTCCAGCACCGTCAGCAATTAGAAAGAAGTCGAGCTGAATCCCAGGTGCACCGGTCGTCAGCTCAACATAATCACCCACTACCAGCGGTGCTGTTGAGGTTCGCGACGTGCTTGTCGTACCATTGAACGATGCGTCCGGGAAAATCAAATAGGGCTGGCCCGTCGTCTCGGCACCTGCTGGAGTCATGCTGAATCCAAGAGTGTTGCGGTAACCGGCGCCCTCGTGAACAAAGTAAACACGAATCGGTTCATCGGACTCCGTTCTCAGAAACAAACGTGATGCATCCAACTTGAAGCCTTCAGCATTTGAGAACACAGCGCCCTCGGAAAGCTGCTGGTTGATTAGCTCAGAGAAGTACGGTAAGTAATTCGTTTGAAAATCTAGCGAACGAGCATCGTTGGCCTTCAGCCGAACCTGTGCGAAGGGCTGCAGTCCGAAAGGGCGTGCGGTCGATTGAACAGGTGAAAAGATGCTTGGTGTCGTTCCGCCACCGCTTGATCCAGATTTTTTCTTCGCCGCAATGGCGACGCTGGGCACCAGACAACTCAACAAGACAGCTAGACAGATTAGTTTTTTCATGATGTACCGCTTAGGCCCTTTCAAGGAGTGAACGTGATGCTAACCCCGTATCAGACGACGTAACTACGCCATCTGTTGGAAAACTAGCTCGCTATCACCCGGGATGCTGGAAAAATCAAAGGATTTTCCCGCACCCCGATAAAAGCCAAGACCGCGAAACTCACCATCACTCGTTACAAGCAGCAAAATCGTTAGTCACCTGATGACGCAAAATGCAAATCCAGACCTACCGCTACCGTTGCCGAACTTGAAACTACTGCGCAAGAATGCCCAGCAACCGCAACTGAGTCTGACGAACGATCTGCTCAGCATCTGAACTGAGATAACTGGATTTTGCCCGCCAGGTCTCGTATCCGCCAAGTTGATGATGCGATACTGGTGGCAAATAACCGTTGTAGCCATTAGCCAGCTCAATCGTGAATGTGGCCCGAAGGGGACTGTTTTGCTTCACCGCCAAGCCAGTTTCGACAAATGTCTCGCAAGGACTACTGACAACCCCAAGATCGCCAATACGAATTGCCTGGATTCTCGCCATCACGGTATTCGGATACTTTTCCAAGTCGATCGTTTCGTTCGCATAGACAAGCCGCACATCACGATAGGGTGGGTCACCGGACTCTTGAATCAACTTTCGAGCACGCTCAAGATCTTCATCAGTTGGTTTGCGAACTTGGAGCTCAACCTCTTCATTACCAACTTGGATGGGTACCCAATCAAGATACTCGATCCGCTTCATCGCCTGCACCACGGACTCCGCAACATCATGGGCGACCAATCGAATCTGTTCGAAGGGTTGTTGACTCAAGGAACCGTCGAAGAAATTGACATTATTAATATTCCCGCTTGTCCCATTGGTCATCATGGCAACAAACTCGGAATCTGCGGCAATACCCGCTAAAGACGCATATTGCTTTGCAAATTCGCCAAAGTAATCGGCTGACAAGGCGCCACTTGGAACTCCGCCCACGTAATGAAGCGAGTAGTTGGCAAGCAGAGCGATCGGTGTCCCTTCAGGTGAAACCACCGAAACAATCGAAATTTCCGGATCGATCGGTCCCGCTGGCTTAAGCAGTTTCTGATTACCGGGCGGAGGATTCATCCGCACTCGATCTTCGCCAACATCAAACGGATCCGTAATTTCGTATCCGTCTCGCATATACCATCGTCGATTAAAGACTTGATTGGGGTTATTACCAACCGTCCAACCAATTTTCGCTTGCGTCAATCGCGAATTCGCCTTGCAAACCCCTTCCACAATTCGCTCAACAAGGAATTCACAATACGCTATATCGACGTTGCTTTGAAACGTCGGCGTCAGGGTGACGCCGGTGTGAGTGTGCGTCGCGGAGCACAGCACATGATCTTGCGGAATACCACACTTTTCTTGGATCCTTTTCCTTGCAAGATCAATCAGCTCGCGTGGAATCATGCAGTGGTCACAAATGGCAAAGGCCACTCGATTTTCACCATCATCGAGCACCAAACATCTTGCATGAAGTGGATCATTCGCGAAGGTCGCTAATCGCGGCGACATGCTGCCCGCAGAATCCACGGGGAAAGATTGCGGAGTGATGTCTATGCTGTACGCGCCCGCCCGGAAGACTTTGGCGTCTTCGTTCTCTTTGTCCGCCGCCCAACAACCACTCGAACCGAAATCACATCGCCCCGCCAACAAGACGACAACTAAAACTACCGTTTGAAAAACACTTGATCGAAAAATGCTCATTGCCATTATCTCCATCTCGGTGCAAGAAAACCGCTCTCATCACGTTGCACTCATGCTTCAACAGAATTCACGCACTCTGGCGAGAACGAGGGAAACGCCCCCTTCAGCGCAACACGACATCAACTTAATCGCTCACGACCTAGCCGTGTTGCGTCGTACGATTCAAGCGTGGTGTGATCCGACGCGTCGTTAGTGACCTTGAATGAGCAAGGCGGCGTCGGCGTGACAGCTATTTCGCTGTGAATCACTAGAAAAGCCGAGACTTATCGGGCTGTACGTGTACGTCGGATCGGCCTGCAACAGTACAAACCCAGCATCGCGTGGATCCAGACCAAGATGTCTCAGCCGAAGCGCTAGCACGACGTCCCGGACTTGGGTGTTTACGAATTCAGCCGGGGTTCCCACCAGTTGGAAGTGATGGGCGACGCGCCGGTCGAATTCAAACTTTTCGAGATAGCCGGTCAATTCAGGATGATCCAGTGTTGCGGCTGCGAGTAACGCCATTGCGACGGATCGCGGTTCACTCGATTGTCGACTCAATAGCGTCTTACAAAGTTCACGTCCCTGCGTGAGACAGTCATATCGCATTGCGATTGCCAATCGATCTTGCGGGCAAACGAGACTGTGATGATCCGAAACCCATGCGGAAATCAAACGCCGCAGAGCGTCACGTTCAAGGTCGCCATCGCTACTATCTTCACCTGTGAGATCTGGACACAACCTTGGATGGCTGAGCGTCGATGCCAACCGAGTCGAGAGCGAAGCGTATCGCGTCGCTTGGTCAATTGCAGGCATCAATGGTGTTAGCGACGATGGAGTTGGCGTCGTCTTTTGATCGACGGAAAGATCCACAAGCAGAACCATCATCCAACCGAACAATTCGGAGCGATCCAACTTTTGTGGATCAAGGCGACTGGGTGACGGCAATTGATAGTTACATTGCTGGTCACCCGAAAGCGCCGTCATCGACTCACGATAACGATTGCTAAGCTCGCCATAGATCCGTCGAGCATTCCGGTCATCGCCTAAGTATCTGCTCAGGGACATCCACATGGGCAGACGTAACGCGTCGCCATCGGTTTCACTATCGAGAGTAAGCAACCGCTGAAGTTCACGATCCACGTCGGCGTCATGTATCTTCCGTACAATCAGCATTGCTTGCGAGCGAACATCAAGCGAAGGATCTTTCAAAGCGGCTTGGAGTGGACCAATCGCACTTGGACCGATCGCGAGAATTCTCTCCGTCGCTGTTTGACGTGTGACGTACGAGTCACTGGACAACCCCCGAATATCGTGCTCGAGCGACTCCGTTTGATGGTCGCGAAGTAAGGATTCTGGGGAATCGCCAGAAGTAAAGCCTGGCAAAACAAAGATCGAAATCAACCAGACAATACGTTGACTCGTCCTTGAACGAGCAGCGGCGGAGCGATGTGACACGGATGAGCACCGAGAGAACGCGTCGGGAAACCAACATAGCCGTACCCATTCACAGTACGTTCGAGGCCGGGCAGAGGAAGCGGGATTGCGATCAATTGGGGGCTCAGACCAAGACGTTTTTTCGGATAAACTTCACGATCGCTACAACAGCCTCAATCGCTACGATCCCTCTTCGGTCACTGGCCGAGTTACTGGCTACCTCTTATGAATATCGTTTGCTTCGAAGACCAGTTCGTCACGAAATTGAATCCAGCGACGCTTGCGAGACCGGCATATGCAGTCACGTGTGCAAGTCTGCGACTGGTTGACTGGCTACGATTGCTCAACGGCAATCTGTATGCGGACGTGCGGCCTTATCTGCGAAACATTCAATCACTCGACTTTCAACTGTCCGGTCCGCCGGAGCATGTACTTTCCGCCAAAGAGGATCTACTGCTCGTCAACGCGAGATTGGTACCGCGAGTCGGAATACTGCAGACGCTCGAGAAATTGTCACGCGCAGCCGAATCCATCGTGATCACTGATCCCAGCGACGACTCAGTACTTGCGGCTAAAATCGTCCGCAAAGACCAGGAAAAATTGGCCGCTGAACCAGTCACCGCCATCCAACGAAATTCGCCACACCTCGAGTCTTGGTCGCAACTCGCAGCCGATTTACCCAGTTCATCCTTAACTCTTGAAGCGTTTCACTGGCCGCACGACATTGTGAGCTGGCACATGAAGGAATTGAACCGCTCGATCGAGTTTCGGCTGACCCAACAAAAGTACCGCGAGATCCACCCGAACGTGTTTGTGGGGGAAGGTGTTTCAATCGGTGATTACGCGTCAATCAATACTCAAGATGGACCGATCTTGCTCGAAAACAATGTTCGTGTCGGTCCGTTCTGTTATTTAGCGGGACCTGTCTTTGCCGGACATTCAACGCGTGTAATCGAACACTCCGCGCTCAAAGACGGCGTTTCGCTCGGGCACACCGTAAAAATCGGTGGCGAAGTCGAAGCATCCGTCATTGAACCCTATACGAACAAACAACATCACGGCTTTCTTGGACACAGCTACCTCGGAAGTTGGATCAATCTTGGCGCCGGAACTTGCAACAGCGATTTGAAGAATACTTATGGAAAAATCAACGTCGAGTATGGTGAACACCGCGTCGCGACGGGGATGCAGTTCTTTGGCTGTGTGATGGGTGACTATTCGAAATCTGCGATCAACACCGGCATCTTCACGGGCAAGGTGATCGGCGTCTGTTCAATGATGTACGGCTTCGTCACAGCGAACGTTCCTAGTTTTGTCAATTACGCGAGACTTTTTGGACAAACATCTACGTTGCCGGCGGATGTGATGATCAATACCCAGAAACGCATGTTCGCCCGTCGTAAGGTGGAACAGCGGGAATGTGATCAACAATTGATCAAGGATATGTTTGACTTAACCGTCGATGACCGAGAATTGGACGAACAAATTGGCCTGTAGCAAATTGGCCTGTAGACTGGCATCGCTTCAAATAGGCGTCGTTTGGTTCGGCGCCGCTCTTTATTAGATCAAGGATTATGATGAAAGTTCGAGTAGGGATCATTGGCGCGACAGGCTACACGGCCCTCGAAGCCGCTCGTTTAATCCAACGGCATCCCCAAGCGGAAGTCGTTGTGGCGACGAGCCGCGGCGAAGAAGGCAAACGTCTTGGTGACATCCACCCGTCGTTGTCCGGTCGCACGGATGTATTGGTAGAGAACTTCGATGCCGCAAGCGTTGCGGAAAAGTGCGATGTCGCGATGTGCTGTCTTCCACACGGCGCATCGGCAGAAACCGTCAAGACTCTTGTCGGCATGGGCTTGCGCTGTATCGACTTTAGCGCCGACTTTCGCTTGTCGGATCTTGAGACCTACGAAAAATGGTATGAGGTGAAGCACCCTTGGCCCGAACGAGTCGGCTCCACGGTCTATGGCTTGCCAGAGTTCTTTGCCGAACAAATCCGAACCGCCGATGTCGTTGCCAACCCAGGCTGTTATCCCACAAGTGCGATCTTGCCGTTAGCACCTCTGGTGCGCGCCGGACTGATTGACACGGACGACATGATTGTCGACAGCAAGAGTGGTGTCAGCGGTGCCGGTCGTTCACCCAAACTCGCAACGCTCTATTGCGAAACGAACGAATCAATCTCGGCTTACTCTGTCGCAGGGCACCGACACCAACCAGAGATCAGTGATCTGGTTCACCGAATTGGTGGCAAAGCTATCGATGTGCTTTTCACGCCCCATCTCACACCGATGGACCAGGGGATCTTGTCAACGATTTATGTACGAAGTAATGGAGCCACAGCAGCAGATGCAATGACTTGCTTGAGGCAACAGTACGAAACGTCGGCGTTTGTAAAAGTCGTTGATCACTTGCCGGCGACGAAGCACGTTCGTGGCTCTAACTTTGTCCACATGACGGTCCGCGACGCTGGCTCGCGACTCATTCTCATCTGCGCGATCGACAATCTGATCAAAGGTGCAAGTGGTGCAGCCGTCCAAAACATGAACGTCATGTTCGGGCTGGAGGAGACGCTCGGACTACTATAGAAATCAAGCTGCTTTACCGCAGTGGTGGTCGGCGATGACTTGCACACTCGCCAAACGTTGCACCAAGGAAGCGATCGTGCGTTCGGTCGCACCAAGATGAGCGTGTACAACGCGGCGAGCAGCGCGACCAAGCTCATCTGCACTGGGTTGGTCATTCAAACATCGACAAACAAATTCGCGAAGCTCATTAGCGTCATGGACGCGAACGGCACCACGAGCCTCGACCAATCGATTTGCGATCTCAGCGAAGTTCTTTGTATTGGGGCCAAACGAGACCGCAGCTCCAAAGCCAGCCGGTTCGAGCATGTTCTGGCCGCCGCGATCACCAAAACTTCCGCCCACCGTCGCCATGTGGCAGACGCCCCACCAATGCTTCAACTCGCCAATCGTATCAACTAAAATCACTCGATCGCTTGTCCACTGAGTCGTATCAAGTGACTCGTCGCAACTGCGACGGTGAGCGAAAAATCCGTGATCCTGAATCTCTTGGGCAACCGCATCAAAACGCTCTGCGTGTCGAGGAACAATCACCAAACGCAGTTCCGGAAACGCGTCGTGAACTTGCCTGTAGATCGACAACGACATTGCCTCTTCGCCAGGCTGGGTGCTGCCAACGACCCAAACACGATGCCATGGATCGACTCCGGCCCACTGAGCACAGTGCTGGGTTTCGAAGTTATCTCTTGAAAGCACCGCGTTGTCAAACTTCATCGAACCCGTGACCGTCAATCGCGACGCTTGGACTCCGCACGCCACAAATCGATCGCGACAAGCTTCGTCCTGGCATCCGACCCAAGAAAGTCTCTGGAAAATCCGGCGGCTAAGCCAAGCAAATCGCTGATATCGTTGTGCACTACGCTCACTCAAACGGCCGTTGATCACAGCGATCGGACAACCCGATTGACGAGCCAATCGAATCAAGTTCGGCCAAAGCTCCAGCTCGGTTAGCACGAGCAATTCTGGCCTCAGATTCCCGATTGTTCTCGACGTGGCCCAGGAGAAATCCAGGGGACAGAAAAAGACTCTTGCTTCGCCGAAAAGCTTTACCGCCAGATCATAGCCTGTATCCGTCGACGAACTGATAACGACCCGCGACTCCGGCCGTTCCTGCTCGAGCCGTCGAACCAAATTCGGCAACAAGTTCACCTCGCCCACGCTCACTGCGTGAACCCAGACGCATCGCATTGGCTCGTTGAGGCGATCGATTTCGGCTAAGCGTGATGCCGCGATGGCATTTCGCACCAGAGACTGCGCTTCCATGCGAGAAAGCCCAAACAGCTTTTGTGCGATGCCACGCCGGTAACGTCCGTGTCGGATGCAGCGGTAGAGCACCAGTGGTGACACTAAAACTAACGCAGCAACGTACAGCAAATTAGCGAACATCGGAATCCTTTCCGAACCAACATCACAAATAAACACCCCAATCGAACCCAAAGCGGGTTGCTACGCCAAGTGACGCATGCAGCAAGCTTTGTATTTCTTTCCGCTGCCGCAAGGACACGGATCGTTTCGACCAATTTTCGGTCCCGCGTGTCGAATAGGTTCGGGCTTCACGTCGCTACTCTCGTTGCTTGATTGAGCAGCCCGTTGCGCTGGCGTATCCGATTCGCTTGAAGACGCTGGACCCGACGCGATTTGCGAATGAGCCTCGTCGTGACGCGCCTTGGCATCCACCCAAGTGCTGCGGATGAAGTCCTCGTTAAACGACTCCATCCGGAAAATCAAATCCGTGACCCGCTCACCGATACTGCTCCACATGGCATCAAATAGTCGCATGCCTTCGCGTTTGTATTCGACCTTCGGATCCATTTGGGCGTAACCCTTGAGTCCAACGCTACTGCGCAAATGGTCCATCGTGAGCAAGTGATTCTTCCAAGCTTCATCCACAATGCTAAGCAAGATTTGCCGTTCCATCCGTCGCATTTCAGGGTGAAAACGATCATCCACTGCGCCGTCGAGAGCCAACTGCAGTTGGTTTCGGTTCATTCTCGCCAAATCTTCTCGCTGCATCGTGTGCCCGAGATCAGCTTCCATCCACTGAGCCAACGAATCGATCGCTCCGGCCCCGCCCCCAGCCACCGCTGCGGTAATTTCTGAAGCGGACTTGCCGAACAACTCTTGGAGTTTGATATCGGCCGCTTGGTACTGTTGTTCGGCGCCATCACCAGTCGTTCGACTGTACTGGAGCAATTGTGCTTTGAGCTCATCACGATTGAGTCGTATATCGTCCAGGCCGATCGTTGCACCAAAGCGACGCGCAACCCAATCCAACAAGCCTTCTCGGTCCAGCGAAACCTGGGCACCCTGCTTGGAGGTAAATCGAGAAATACCGGCGAGAACGGGATACTCCAATTCCTTGTCGTTGTACGCTTGCTCGGCGCGCTGCATCAGAACGTCCGCAACTCGACGCTGGTCATCGATATCACGGAATTCGTCCGGCGTCGTTTCGATACCGAATTTATGTCGCATCCACCCGCACATGGTTCGCAAGCCAAAGTCCGACTCGAGCAGATGCGAGCCTTCGCTCAGATCCATCTTCTCGATTCGTTCCAGTGATTTTTCCACGAGCATCGCGGTCATCTCGTCGCGATCCATGTTCTTCAGTTGGTGATCTTGGAAATTTGTTTCGAATCGGGTGTTGGCCCAAGTCGCCATCGCTTTCCAATTCCACTCGTCTTCCATCGACTCCGGCAAGTTCTCTTCGACAGCTTCAAAAATCAAGACTTCTGACGCTCGCTCGGCTTGATCCTTGGCATAGGTATTCGCCATCGCAAAATCCATGTTCTGGAAATCACGAGCGTCCAATTGGACCCCAAGCTGTGTTCCGGCAAACGACGCGAATGAGTCGACGCCATAGTTGGGCTCCAGGAACGTTTCAACGAATCGGTCGATTTGGCTACGGATCAACTCAAGCAGCATTTTGCGTGAACTGTGACCGTCCAACAGATTCTGGCGATATCGGTACACGCGTTTGCGTTGCTCGTCCATCACCTCGTCGTAATCCAACAAACTCTTTCGAGTCTCGAAGTGGCGTTCTTCCACCTTCTTTTGTGCGGCTTCGATACGACGCGTGACCAAGCTTGACTCGATCGCTTCACCTTCCTTCATACCGAGGCGCTCCATCATGCTCTTGACAAAGTCGCCAGCAAAAATCCGCATCAAGTCGTCTTCGAGCGACAGGAAGAACCGGCTACTTCCCGGGTCACCTTGGCGACCACAGCGACCTCGCAATTGCAAGTCGATACGACGCGATTCATGACGTTCGGTTCCAATGACATATAAACCGCCCAGGTCACGAACAAGGTCGCCTTCTTCACTCATTTTCTCGCGAGCGTCAATTTCTTCAACAAGCGCATTCCATTCGTTGTCGGGCACTTCCAATCGCGTCGGATACTTGTGCTGGAGCTGGCTCCACGCCATGGTTTCGGGATTACCGCCAAGAACGATGTCCGTGCCACGTCCCGCCATGTTTGTCGCAATCGTGACCGAATTGATTCGTCCCGCTTGCGATACAATTTCAGCTTCGCGCTCGTGATTCTTGGCATTGAGGACTTCATGCTTGATACCGCGACGCTCGAGCAATCGAGAGAGTCGCTCGCTCTTTTCAATACTCACGGTGCCAACCAAAACAGGCCGACCGGATCGCTCGACGGACGTGATTTTGTTTCTCGGATACGTTTCCGAAACTTTTTCGCCTTTCGGCAGAATCGTGATCTCCGAATCCGTTTCTTTTTCGATCTTGCCCCATACCTCGCTGTCTTTCATCACGAGCACGTCCCATTTGTGGGTACGTTCGACGTCGTCAGCCAGCGCGTTGTACTTGTCTTTTTCTGTCAAATAGATCAAGTCCGGGTGTTCAATCCGTTTCATCCCTCGGTTCGTTGGAATCGCAACGACATCGAGCTTATAAATTTTCATGAACTCGTTGGCTTCGGTCATCGCCGTTCCGGTCATTCCGGAAAGCTTCTTGTACATCTTGAAGATGTTCTGAAGCGACGCCGTAGCAAACGTTTGAGTCTCTTGCTTAATCGGCACGCCTTCTTTGGCTTCGACGGCTTGGTGCAGCCCATCGCTCCATTGACGACCGTCCATCAATCGCCCCGTGAACTCATCGACAATGACGACCTGTTTATCCTTCACGACATAATTCACATCTAACTTGTAAAGGAAGTGTGCCTTGAGTGAATTGTCGATCAGGTGCGGCCACTCCATATTGCCTGCGGTGTAGAAACTCTCAACGCCAGCCAACCTTTCCGCTTCGCGCACACCTTCGTCTGTCAACGTCACGTTGTGTTGCTTCTCGTCAACCTTGAAGTGCTCTTCCTTGGTCAACGAACGGGCGATTCGATCAGCTTCACCGTATCGTCCAAGATCCAAGTCGGCTGGACCCGAGATGATAAGCGGTGTTCGAGCTTCATCGATTAGAATGTTGTCGACTTCGTCGATGATCGCGTAGTTCAGTGGCCCTTGGCATTGCTGTGCGTCCTTCGGATATCGATTGTCGCCGCGAGCGGCGGGCCGCATATTATCGCGGAGGTAGTCGAAACCAAATTCATTGTTCGTTCCATAGGTGATGTCACATGCATAGGCAGCTTGTTTCTCCGCCGTCGACATACCGGATTGAATCGCGCCAATGGTCAAGCCAAGATTCATGCTCAATGGAGCCATCCACTCCATGTCACGGCGAGCCAAGTAATCGTTCACCGTGATGACGTGAACGCCCTTGCCTTCCAGCGCATTCAAATAAGCGGGTAATGTGGCAACGAGCGTCTTACCTTCGCCAGTTACCATCTCAGCGATCCCAGCATGGTGCAGCACCATCCCACCGATCAGCTGGACGTCATAGTGACGCATTCCCAGGAAGCGGACACCACCCTCGCGGCATACCGCAAAGGCCTCTTCAAGAATTTCGTCGAGCGTCTCACCGTCGCACAGCCGTTTCCGGAACAATTCGGTTTGAGCTCGCAGCTCTTCGTTGCTCATCGCCTGGTATTTCGGCTCGAGCACATTGATGCGTTCTGCTCGCTCGCGGAATCGCGCGACCTGGCGCGCGTTGGCGCTACCAAAAATGGCGGTCATGGCGCGGCCGACGGAGCCACCCAGGCCACCAAAGATCACGCCGAGAATATCGAAGAGCCGTTCAAAAAATGACATGTTTATTTTGCAGATTCAAGTTCGAGACGTTCACAGAGCGTCACGGAAGAAGCGTTATTTCCAAAAGCTTTTTTCCGATAAAACGCCCTCAGTCGCAATGGGAACCGTATTTGACATTTACGCCCCAAGCTTTCGCGAGACCACAGACGATCACTCATGCGATTCAGTGACAAACCAGCGACCGTAAAGCCTTCTAGAGGCTAAAGTTACGCATTTAGAGAAAATGGGTCAACCGCGATTGTTTTTTGCAACAAACCGCCGGCAACCGCGTCCTAATCCTCGTTTCAATCGAATTGTTCACATTTACACGTCCTTTGATTTGCGTATTCGCCACAGTTTCACGAGTTATCGTTCGACCAGACCTTCACTCGCTTTTACGATTTAAAGGTGGCTCGGCCGCACTTCGGTCATCCGCCGGCCTCCGTTCCTCACCCGCTTCGGTGAACCCCAATGATTCAATGTCGATCCGCCGCAAGTCATCTCGCCTCTATATCAGCAGCGAGCGTTTCTCGAGCGGGCGAGACTTGTCTGGCAATTTGTCGGGCTGCCCATGCGGCCAACCTGCCTACCCCGTCTTCGCCCAGCGGACCCGTGTCTTGGCCTCCTTCCAGACAGAATCATTCTTCAACACAGAATCATCGTCTGCCAGACGGGCCGCTGTATCTCTTCAGCGCGCTTGCACTCGCTCTCTCGCTCTTCGCTGTCGGAAATGCCGATGCCCAAGCCGTTCCTGTCCCGGGAGGTCTTGGAGCAATCGGACGCGGCTCTGGTTATCCATCGCAACAGTATTACTTCGCTTTGGAAGTTTATCGAAGCGGCGACTTGGCTAATGCGATGGAAGGTTTCGACGCGTCGCTCGGACAAACCCGACTCGACGGCGACGGCCGCTGGATTGATGCAATTCCGTCGTACGCAATGCTAGCGGAATGCCATTGGCAGCTCGGTAACTTGCCGATGGCGATGGCGAACATCGACGCCGCGCTTCAATTAGCTGTGCAGCATCGAGGATGGCTATCGCGAGTTGACTTTTCATCGGCGCTCACGGACGCAGTGCGCGCACCCGACTCAAGCTCCGGCTGGGCCTCGACTGGCAACATGAGATTGCTTGCCGTCTCATCTCGCATCCCCATTCAACGCGGCGAAATCATCACCGAACAACGTGTCGCACAGGGCGGTTCGATCGAGTCCATCAATGTTGTCTCGGTGGATATTGCCGAAGTAACTCGTTCGATCGCTGTTGCACTACATCGCCGCCGAATCATTCTTGGTGAATTGAGCAAAGACCTTCCCGTTCCTTCCCAAGTTCTCGACGCAACGAAGTATCCCCAAGATTTGAACATTCCGATTGGTCGCGCATTGATCGGTGCTGTTCGAGCAGTCGGACGATATGCCGACCTCGACGATGTTCGCACACTCAGCGAAGCACAAGCCTCAGCAACACTGAATGGCGGCATACATTCGCTGACTCCGATCGTCCTTCTTTGTCAAGCCGAGACGCTTGCAAATTCGGCTCGTCCGACCGACGCGGTGCCCGTGGCTTTACAAGCAGCTCAGTCTGCCGCAGCTCTCGGGCACAACGAATGGATCGGTGAATCGCTGGCACTCGCACTGGGATGCTGCGACTCGAACATGATCCCGAATGTCCTTTCCTTGGCGATGGGAGCCGCTGGGTCGTACGGACGAAACTCACCATCCACCACACTTGCTGCCTTGCTCGTTGCCTCCGAAGGCGCAATCTTGTCCGACGACGCGGCTCGAGCCAATACACTGCTCCAGCAAGCTCAATCGTTTAGCGGTCGTCGAGGCTTCACCAACCCAAGATGGACGGCGTACGGCGCTTACGTCACCGCAGTACTCGGTGCAACAACAGGCCAGTCGCTCAACGATACGAGCGGTTCGATGCACTCAGCACTCACTGCGATCAACAATTTCAACACCAACCAACGCTTTCGAAACAAGGTCGTTGCTTCGAACCCTAGCCTTTACCAACTCTCATTCGTACTTAACACATCGCGGCCTGGAGCGATTGATCAACGCACCGAGCAACGCTTACGCTATCACGTCGGTGATCCACCTGCTTCTTTATGGCGTCGTGATCCTGTGGAATCACTCGGGTGGTTAATGCAAGATCGAACGCTCGCCGGTTCCACGTTGCTGGCCAACGCTGTCGCCAGTAGCGATCCCAAAATGGTCTTGACCGAAACGGACACATTTTTACGCCAAGCGTTTGCCAGCACCTTACCACTGAGTGGACGACTGCAAAATATTCGGACACTCGCAACGGTTTCTCCGACTCGACTTGATCAAGTTGCGAGTGACTTCTTGAAAAAGCCACCCGCAGTTTTCGATGCACTACGCCAAACAGCAACTCGCGCCGAACAGGCAGCCGTCGCAGACCCCATCAACCGCACAACAATTAACGGATTGGAATCACAAGCCGCACTCGCCATGCTCGCGCGTCAAACCTATCCGCAAGTTTTTCTGCCGAAGCTCAATCTCGACGACTTGAAGCGGATGCCGGATCGAACGGGCATGATCGTGTTTACCGTCGCAGGCAATCAAGTGCTTGTCACCCTTGCCACACCAGACTCCGTTGTCTCGTGGTCAGCGGGAAGCCTTGCACAAGTTTCCGGAGCGATCGGCAAACTGCTCAAGGAAATTGGCGTTGGTCAGCCTCGATCAGCTCGTCAATCGGAAAAGGATGCTTGGAGAACGCTCGGTGCGGAATTGAGGCGTCAACTTCTAGCGGAAACGTCATTCGATGCCGCGAGATTCGATCAACTGGTTATCGTACCGACAGGTCCACTTTGGTACCTGCCTCTTGAGATCCTGCCCGCCGGCGGTGAAGCAGCTGAACTGATTGGCGACCAAATCCGAGTCCGGTATGCACCGACGCCGGGCCTTGCGTTGCAACCAGCACCGCTCGCGCCTATGGCTGTCGAAAACGTATCCGAGCCTGGCGACACAGCAATTAGCACGTCCCTATTCTTTGCACCTCGCGATGCTAAAGCCAATACGGATGCCATCCAGAGCATCATGGATGCAGCGGGCAACGCGGTGCGTCTGCCTCAGACGCCGCCAGTACCCTCGGGTAGGTTAAGCCCAAACGTTCACCAGCTCATCGTTGCTGAACCACGTGCGATCGATCCTGCCAAACCGCTCGATTTTGTTTTGAGCGAGACGGACCAAAACTCGCCCGAAGGCAATCTTTCTGGTTGGCTCGGATTCCCAAATCACGGACCCGTGAGCGTCGCCCTGCCGGGATTAAGAACTCCAATCGGCTCAGGTCGACTCGGTGACGGCAACGAGCTATTCATGGCACTCACCTCGCTCCATGCGGCAGGCACACGTGACATCATGCTCAGCCGTTGGGCCGTGGGTGGCCAGTCAACTGCTTTGGTGCTGCGTGAATTCATCCAAGAACTACCGCACATGGGAATACTGGCCGCATGGCAACGCGCTGTTCTCTTGCTTCGTGAAGCGAAACTCGACCCAGAAGCAGAACCGCTACTTGGTAACGCGGATCGTGACGCCGAAAACTTCACCGGCGACGCTCCACTGCTTTGGTCGAGCTATCTGATCGACGCACCCGTACCACTCAAGCCGAACTAACTCTCGCTACTTCAATGCGAGAATCGCGTCCACTGGTGCGTTCGTCACACGTGCTTCGACGCTCGTGAAACCAACCGACCTTAGCAACGACTCGTACTCGGCACGTGTTCGTTCCCGACCTTCGGTACAAACGAGCATGTTCAAGTCCTGCATCTGAGCCCATACCGGCCCATCGCGTTCGGGAGCAACCATAATCTCCGCCACCAAAAGCCCACCACCTACAGGAAGTGATTCGTAGATTTTACGAAGCAATCGCATGATCTTCTCATCGCTCCAGTCATGCAGAATACGACCGAGCGAATAGAGATCAGCAACTGGCAAGTCACCCTCAAAAAAATCCCCGCCCACAACATCGATACGATCGGCAACACTCGAGAGACCAACGATCTCTCGAGTCAGCGGCGTGACCTCCGGCAAGTCAAACACCGTTGCGGTTAAATTTGGATACGCCTCACAAGCCGCAATTGCCAAGTGCCCCGTCGCACCACCGAGGTCCACCAATCGACTGAATCGAGACAAGTCGCATGCACGCACGACGCGAGGTGAGCTAATCACGCCATAGCCGTGCATGCCCATCAAGAACTCTCGCATGGCGTTTTCGTCATGAAAGAAACTCGAAAAGATCGGCGATTCCCAGCCGTAGGCTTGTTTCCAGCGATGCCCGCCGTCACGAATCGCATCTTCGAAATGCGTCCAGAGTTTCCAACTCACATCGTTGCTGAACTGGATATACCCAGTTAATCGATTTGGACTCGACGTGCAAAGATAATCCGTCGCGTTGGGCGTGTTGGAGTACACGTCTCCGCTCCGCACCAGCAACTCCAAGCCCACGAGAGCATCCAGCAATCGCCGCATCGCCGCCGAATCACAATTTAACTCACGCGCCAACTCATCACTCGATCGAGCGGAACCTTCCAACGCATCGAACACCCCCAACTCCACAGCGCCAAACATCGTTTTGGAACGACGAAAACCAAGCATCAACTCAAGAATCGGA
>JBGSNA010000156.1:0-2379 GCA_041739875.1 Pirellulaceae bacterium | reverse complement strand
TCAATTTGATAAGGCACTGTCGACATAATGCACAGTTGTCTTTATCGAGGTCATGTTCGGCATCAACGCGGCGCGCCCGCGCACAAGTTTCGATACTCCACGTCCTGGGCTTACCTGGATCTCGCGGAAGTTGACGAATTGCTGCGATCGAGTTGGTGTCTGAGCGATAAACGCTTCGCGCCAGCGTCGTATCGCCGCGTGGACCACTTTGGCGATTCAGCCGTGTCGATGACTGAAGCCGTTCACGAGTTCGTTAAACAGAAAACGGGGATGCTGCTCGACGGCCCCGTGCGGTTGCTCACGCAATTACGACATTTCGGTATCTACTTCAGCCCCATCAACATGTTCTACTGTTTCGACAAGCAAGAACGCTTGTTGGCGATGGTTGCCGAAGTCAGCAACACGCCTTGGAACGAGCGTCATTGTTACGTGCTTTGGGAAGGCAACCAACGAACGGAGTCCGCAAGTCGCTACTCCCATCCCAAAGAATTTCATGTGTCACCGTTCATGGGAATGGACTCACAGTATGAATGGCGGATTCGACCGCCAAGCGAGAAGCTGCATCTGTGCTTGGGATGTGATCGCGAGGGCGATCGCATCTTCCAAGCGGACTTGCATTTGAATCGCTCGGAAATCACCGACGGACAACTTGTTCGAAGCATGTTACGACGACCGGTTGCGGCCGTTCACATCATTGGCGCTATCTATTATCAAGCTCTCAGACTTTGGATGAAGAAATGTCGGTTCTATCCCCATCCCGCGAAATCCCAAGACAGCGACGGCATGGCCAAAGCGACAACCAAAAAACAAACAGCCCAGGAACTGGTAAATCAAGCGTCCTAGCATCGACGCTGCGTCGCGCGGTGCTGGCAAAGTTACGCGGTATCACCGGCGGGAGCATCACCATTGTCGATGGGAACAGCCGCGATCTGTTCGGTGACCGCAACTCGGATCTGCACGCCGTCATCCAAGTCAATGATCCCGCGTTCTATCGCGCCATCGCGCTGGGCGGCAGTATGGGCGCCGGCGAAGCGTACCGCGACGGACTTTGGGCGTGTGACAACTTAGTCGCCTTAATACAGATCTTTTCACGCAACATGCAAACCTCGTCGGATCTCGGCGGTTTCTGGAATTCGCTATTGGATCTCGGACGCAAGCTCGCGCATCGAGTGAACCGAAATTCGCGTCTCGGAAGCCGCCGCAATATCGCCGCACACTATGACCTGAGCAACGAATTCTACGCGTTGTTCCTCGACGAAACGATGACCTACTCCAGTGGCGTTTTTTCGGAATCCAACAGCTCGATGCGAGAAGCTTCGGTCGAGAAGTATGACCGCATTTGCCGCAAATTGCGTCTCACGCCGAGCGACGAACTGCTGGAAATCGGAACTGGATGGGGCGGATTCGCCGAGCATGCCGCCACGCAATATGGATGCCGCGTGACGACAACAACGATTTCTCGACAACAACATGCTTACGCCGCAGACCGATTCGCGACGAAGGGTATCGATGACCGCGTAACATTATTGCTAACGGACTATCGTGACCTTTCCGGTCAATACGACAAACTCGTTTCGATCGAAATGATCGAAGCGGTTGGCTATGAATACTTTGATACCTTCTTTCGCAAGTGTTCGAGCTTGCTCAAACCCGATGGACTGTTTGCGCTCCAAGCGATCACCATTCCCGACCAACGTTATGACAGCTATCGCAAGTCCGTTGACTTCATCCAGAAATACATCTTCCCCGGCGGGTGCTTACCGTCGCTCGGGGCAATGACAACTTCGGTCGGTCGAGTAACCGATATGCAATTCGCACATGTCGAAGACTTCGCTGAACACTATGCACGAACACTCCAGGTCTGGCGGGAACGGTTCCACGCGAACTCAGATCCCATTCGCGAGCTCGGAATGAGTGATTCGTTTCTACGTTTGTGGGATTACTACCTGTGCTACTGTGAAGGTGCGTTCCGCGAAAAACAAATTGGTGTTGCACAGATTTTGTTGCAAAAGCCGGGCAACCGTTTGAACCCACGTTTCCCATCGCTAGGGTAGCCCCATGAAGTGGATTCTCATGACATTTTGCATCATTGTGCTCGTATGCATGACGTGGATCACGGTGACCGCGTCGCTCGATCGCCATGTGCTTCAAGCCGGCCGTGGTCTTTGGCCTGATCCTTGGTTCTCCGCCACTTTGATGGACGCCTACTTTGGATTTCTGACGTTTTACGTTTGGGTTGCTTAGCATCGCGTGAACAATAAATGGTGACTTCATAGGCTGGTTGTGTAGTTCCATTTTGGCAAAGCTTCATCGTAGATGATTTTCAATTCAGATTTCATTGCTTCACTGAGCTTCTGACCGATTTGGTAGGCTCGACGG
>JBGSNA010000114.1:0-13801 GCA_041739875.1 Pirellulaceae bacterium | reverse complement strand
TATCGAAATCTGTCGTCGGGTCGAATGAAATTCTTTTGAAAGCAAATCGCTAAGTCCTGGCAATGAAACGACCTAGCAATTTTTCCCGCCCACCACCTTGGATAGGAAATGTGGGTAATGACAAGGTCGAGCGGCGTTAGCAGCGCTGACCCACCATGGTTGTCAACGATTTGCGGTTGGTGGGTCTGCATCGCTAACGCGTTTTGACCCACCCGACAAAATATCTACAAAACATCACAGCCTCTACGGAACTTGCAGAGCCTGAATGGCCCCTTGTGCCCTTACCCCTTGTGCCCTTACCCCTTGGGCCCTTCCCTGGAAGCGATACGCGGCGGCCAGCGTTGGCTATGTGCCCGCGAGAACCCGCTCGGCATGTCGTTCGTCGTCAACTGATCACTCTTGCCCTTTATCGCTGCTTCGTCGCATTGTACGGCGGACATGCTGTCCGTAGATTAGGAGCAGGTGATTTCGATGGGATGCGACTCTGGCTTAGACTTAGCAACCATCCTTCGCTTGCTTTGACACGTATGGGTAAATCGGCTAACGCATATGAAACGACGATTCTTTTTGCAGACAAGCGTGATCCTGGGTTTGGGACCAAAAGTGCTGGCGAAGGTTGAGCGGAGTCGTATCGAGGAAGCCGCCGATGTGTTACGAGTGGCTTGCTCGAGTGGCGATATTTCTGCGGCTGCGATGTATGTTTCGCAGAACAACAGTAGATATTCGTTCGCGTTTGGAACGACTCAAGACGAAAACGCCATGTTTCTCCTCGGGTCGATTTCTAAACCGATCGCGATGACGGCGTTGATGACGCTTTATGATCGCGGCGAATTCACGTTGGAAGACAAGGTAAGAAAATATCTGCCTGAGTTTACCAGCGACGGGCGAGACGAAGTCACCATTGGGCAACTGATGACGCACGTGTCTGGACTTCCTGATCAGCTTGCAGAAAATGACTTGCTTCGAAGGGGGCACGCCTCTTTGGCCGAGTTCGCGGATTATGCGATACGAACGCCTTTATCATTCAAGCCAGGATCAAACTACCAGTATTCGAGTATGGGGATTTTGCTCGCCGCACGCATTGGCGAAGTAATCTCGGGTAAGAGCATTCTCGATCTTGTCCATCAGTCTGTACTTGAGCCGCTCAAGATGGACCGTTCCGCACAGGGGCTTGGGCGATATTCGATCGACGACATGGTACCGATGCAGACAGACAAAGCGGCACCGGAATCAGGAGGCGGCGATCCCAATGCAAAAGATTGGGATTGGAATAGTCCTTATTGGCGAAAGCTGGGTGCACCTTGGGGTGGAACGCATGCATCTGCGCCAAACCTAGGAAATTTCTTAGACGAGTTTTTGCACGAACGTGGTTCGGTCGTTAAGCCGGAAACGGCAAGGTCCATGAAGAGCAATCACAATCCCGAGGGAATCGTGTCACGTGGGCTTGGATTCAACGTTGGAATTGCCGCTGGCAGCCCGGGCTGCTCCGACAAAACTTTTGGTCACACTGGTTCGACGGGGACAATCGCATGGGCCGATCCAGCAACCAACACGATTTGCGTCGTTCTGACATCGCTCCCAGCCAGAGCAGCCCACATTCATCCTCGGAATGTGGCGGCTGAGCAAATCTCGCAAAGTGTCCTTTGAAATGCAGTTCGCAAATCAAGCGTTGGTCGTACTCGATCTTCAGTGGCCAGCGTTGGCTGTGTGGAGTTTCGCTCGTATGCGGACGACGTTACTCCGTAAATCATGGGCCGACAAATGATCAAAGGTGTCGCTCGTTACGATTGCGACTACTGGTGTCGTAACGCTTCGATGGGGTTCATTCTCGCTGCTTTATTTGCGGGATAGACTCCAAAAATCACGCCGATAAAAACTGAGATGCCAAACGCGACGACGATACTCCAGGTACTCGTGATCGTGGGGATACCTGCGAAATACGTCACGGTCCAAGGAATCGAGACGCCGAGGAAGATGCCGATCAGGCCACCCGTCGTACTCAATACCACTGTCTCAACGAGGAACTGGCGAACAATATCGCTGCGTCGGGCACCGATCGCTCGTCGGATTCCGATTTCACGTGTTCGCTCGGTAACTGTCGCGAGCATGATGTTCATGATGCCGATTCCACCCACGAGCAGCGAGATTCCGGCAATCGAACCGAGCACGATGTTCCAGATCTTTTTCTCGTGCTCGGCTTGCTGGAGCAACTCCAGCGGCACGACGACTTCGTAGTCGATCATTGTACGGTGCTTGTTCGAGACAAGCTTGCGGACCATCTCAGCGGTTTGGGGAACGAACTCCTCCGACTTCACTGTGATCGCGATCTCGCTGAGTTGATTCCGTTCGTACGAGCGACTCCCAGCACTGACGATGCGTTGCAGTTCTCCGAAACGGCTGCGAGCGGACGTGATCGGAATGTAGATGTCTTCGTTCAGGTTATCCGAGCCGATTTGGCCGGCCGCTTCATTGCCCGCAGACTGCTGGCTCAGAATGCCCACGACTCGAAAAGCGCCATCGCCAAGCAGCAAGGTTTGGCCTAATGCGTCTTCGAACGAAAACAGTCGCTTGGCGGCACCCTCGCTCAACACCAGCACATTTGAAAAGTCGGCTAGATCGCTTGTGTCGATAAAGCGACCACGGTCGAGTTTGAGGTTCTTGACTTGAACCAGCTCTGGGACTGTTCCTAGAACCCGTGCGTTCTCAATGCGATTCTTGCCACGCACAGCGTTCTTTCGAAGCAACGAGATCGGCGCGACATACTTCACGATCGATTGGGCGCCCGTCGAACTATTCTTGAGTCCTTCGAGTGCTCGCAGGTCCTCGTGCTTTAAACCGTAAGTCAGCACGGCAACTGATGAACCGTTGGAAACAGACCCTGAACTCTCGTCCGAAGGTTTGACGCTGCGAACAATGACATTCGTCGCACCGAGCTGCCGAATTTGGTCAACAGCCGCCTTTTTGGAGCCTTCGCCAACACTGAGCATCGCGATAACCGACGCCACGCCGAGGATTGTACCAAGGACCGTCAAGAAGCTGCGCAACTTGTGCAGCAGCAGATTACGAATAGCCAGTCGGAAGGTTGCGATCCACACTCAACGTCTCGCTAATTGATGGAGGCTACGCCATCAGTCGACGCGACTAACGTCTCCAACGGATCTTCACCGATCACTTCGATCGGCGCCTCGGGCGGATTCGAGTCATCAATGAGGTTGTCGGGGTTCAGAACGACAAACTCGCCGGCTTCGATTCCGTTGGTCACCACGACAAATTGGTCATTGCTCAACCCTAGTGAAACGGCTCGACGATCGACGCGATCGTTAAGTTTGATGAACAACCAGTTTTGGCCATCCCGTTGCACGATCGCTTGAATTGGCACGGCGTTGACATCAGCAAGGTAGTCGACCTTCACTTCGCTCACCGCCGTCATGCCGGGTTTCAGTGAGAAAACGCTTTCATCGATCGTAATCACGGTCTTGTACTTTTGCGTATCGGAGTAATAACTCCGCTCGGGCAACACCGCCACGCTCTTCACAGTTCCGTTGTATGAGCGATCAGGAAACGCGTCGACCGTCACAGCCACCTTGAGACCCGGTTGAATTCGATCGAGCGACGATTCGTGGATGCTCGTTTCGACTTGCATTTGGGTCAAATTCGGAATCGAGAAAATATGCTGCCTCAACCGTACTGGCGTCCCTTCGCTGATTTCTTCGTCGCGTGATGAGCCTGGAGGCGCATAAGCAACCATGCCGTCTTGAGGTGCGTAGATCTTGCAGTTCGCCAATTGCTGCTGGGTGCGTTTGAGGCGTTCTTCTTCCTTTGCGAGTTGTTCTGTTCGAGTCGCCAGGATGCCTTGCATTTGGGCCAGCTTCGCTTCGTTCGTCAACTGGACCTGCTTCATACTCTGGGTCGTCGTCCGCAATTTTCCTTCGAGTTGCAACTCTTGCATTTGACGTTCGAAATTATTGAGCTTCTGGAACGACGCCATCTGTGTGTTCAACTTGTTAAGCTTTGCGGCGTAATCACCCTCGGCCTTCAACAAGCTCAACACCGAGCGATCCAGTTCACTTTTGCCTGCGTAACCGAGTTTGAACAGGCTCTCGATGCCGGTGTTGTCGTTTCGAGCCAGCTTGAGATTCATCTCCGCAGCCAAGATCTCGTTATTCAAGTCCTCGATCATTCGCTCGATCGCTTCGAGCGCGAGTTGATGCGAACCCGTGTCGGGATCTTTGAACATCTCCAACTCGAGTTCCGCCAACTTGACGTCGAGCGCAGCCTTCTCGATCGACGTCTGGTTGTCGATATCTTGGTTCTTCAAGTTGGCTTGGGCTTGAATGAACGCACTCTTCGCTTCTTCGGTATCAAGAATCTGTTCATCCAACTCAGCCTGAATCGCGCTCTCGTCCAACTCACAGATCAAGTCGCCTTTGGAAACAGAGGTGCCGTTGGGAGTGATCCAGATGATCGTGGTCCCATTGATTCCATCGCTGCGATAATCGTCCACTTCACAAAACACAGGAAGATTACTTTGGCTCACGAGTTGTCCTCGCTCGATCACCGTAATCGGAAGGTCTCGCGGTTCGACCTGGAACGTCACCAAACCGGCGGTGGATCTGTTGGACGATCCGGTGTACCAACCGTTTTGCCAGCCGTACAACGCGGTTCCCGCGAACACGACAATTGGCAATGTCCATTTCAATCGGCGATAGAACGCAGGCGAACCGGCACGGCGATTGCCGAAGGTGGCTTCCGTTTTCAAAGACTCGACACCGCTTTTCATAGAGGTTTCGCTTTGACAGTAGGCTGAGGTAGGAAATTCAAGGCGGGAGATCTTGAGGGAACTAACGCGTTCTTTGAACTCAGGTTCAAAGAGCACAGTAGTCAAACCACAGATCCAATCGTGGTGGGCGAATCTCTTAAGATTCAAAATCTATTTGCAAGCAGCAAACACGCTTGGTGTTCATACTGCATGCGGTGGGACCTCCAGTATACCAATTCTGGCAACCGATTGCTATTTAGAAACGTCGGCCAATTGCGGAAGAGAACTAGCTTTTGTAGGTTCGCAAGGGCTGAAACGAAACCTTCTTGAACTGATTAGCCCGATTAGCTAGCTAGATTGGGCAGTCTGCGATTTTTTAGGTACTGTACGTACGGGCATGTCTCTGTCTCTGGGGGTACGGAAAGTACATTCGCCTCCCAGAGTTACTTTTCTCGCTTTGGCTCAAGCGATTCTTCGCAACCGCGTGGAAATTGCCTCAAAAACGCTGGCTATTTCTACGTTTGTGCAGCTTCGATCCACCCCGAACTCGCGCGCCGGATGCCATGCCGAAATCCCTCGAGTTACCAGTCTCTAGTAAACCACCTATTTGCCCCAGATCGCGTGACCGTTGCGAGAAATCCAAGCAGAATTTTGTGTTTGGAAAAAGCCGAAAAAGCATGAAAGGCGGTTCAATCGGTTCAGGTTAACTCGCTGTTGATCAAAAGGGTTGGTCAAGGAGACAGAGAGAGAGTCAGTTTTCTGGAGTGTCCATGCACCGGTCGTTTTGCAGCTCTCGAATTCGCCTCGATGGCGAACCCATTGGTTTCGTGCGGTGGGCGTGCGCATGGACGTGCCTATTGATTCTCGGAAGTGTGGGCTGCAAGCGTGGCTTCTATCTTCGCACCGCAGATCGCGACGCCTATTGTCTGATCAACGAGAAAGGTGCTGGGCCAACCTGGGCATTGCAACCGGGTTTTAGTGTCGAGCCAGATTCGCGCAGTCGGTTCCATGATCCAACTTGCGCTACCGATCCAACGCTGCCGATCCCAGCGCCCCAGCTCTATAATTATGACGTGCCGTTGTTGGCAACCGCTGCCCCCAAGCCTCGCGAATTGAATCGAGCCGCATCGGAAGCGGATGCTGAGCAAGTGGATGCTGAGCAAGAGGCGCCCGAGCAAGTTGACGATGAGCAAGCGGAACAGACGCTTGAATCCAACGAGCCGGAAGATGTCACCACGTCCAGTGTGGAACAAGCGACGTCATTGGCATCGTTCCTGGAAGCCGGTCCGCTGCAATCGGGTTCCAGTGATGATCGGGACTCCGGTTCCAGTGATGATTCTTCTGTGGCGCCCGACGAGCTCGCGCCGACTAAGCCCACTCGACTGCCACTGATTCCGTCGTCTGGAGTCGACACGAGTGACGATAGCCAAGAGACGCTGGACGAGAAAGACGATGTCGCCAAGTCGGCACTATCACTCTCTGAGCCACTTGGCCAGACGCCACTTCCACGGCTCGCCCCCGTGCCTCAAGACGCATGGCTTTCGCTTCCCGAAACATGCTTGAAACGCATGCTTGAGTTTGAAACGGTGCGTGAAGAATACGAGCGATCATTCAATCAGCCTGTCGACGAGTCCCAGCTCGATTCGGCCGACCGAGTCAACCTCGAAAATATTCTTGAAATTGCGTTGATCAACAGTCGCGAGTATCAAACTCGCAAGGAACTGCTCTATCGCACCGCTCTTCGACTGTCACTTCAACGATTCGACTATGACTTGAAGTTCCTTTCTCGCGGCAATGGAACCTCGCTAGCCTACACGCATGATCGCCGTGGCGGTATCGAGAACAATCGGCTCAATATCGCCAGCGGTGCCGGAATCACTCGTTCGCTCTATACGGGTGGAAACTTCGTCGCGCGTTTTGCGAACGAGGTGGTTTTAACATTCAACGGTCCATCCGGCACAAGCAGCGCTGTGGGATCCCAGATTACGGCTGAGCTATTCCAACCAATTCTTCAGCGAGACGTCAATTTCGAAGCACTCACGCAAGCCGAACGAGACGTGGTCTATGCCGCGAGAGACTTCGTTCGTTTTCGAAAGACACTGTTCAGCGATCTGGCGGGACGTTACTACGCGTTACTGTTGACGTATCGAAGCATCGCGATCAACACCCAGGATTACTTGAGCAACTTGCGAGAGTTCAATCGTGCCGCCGCGACGGAGCGAGCGGGTCGGATCCCATTGTTTCAAGTGGACCAAATTGAACAGCAGGTGCTCGGTAGTCGTGGCAACTTGATCAACAGTTGCAATTCGCTCGAAGGTGCGATCGATAATCTGAAGATCCGAATCGGTTTGCCTACGGAGTTGCCGCTCAATCTCGCATTGTCCGAACTTGAAGATATCAGCGCACGTGACGAGGCGAGTGTCCTTCGCGAACAGCTGCAGCGTAAAAGCCGAGTGTTTCTGCAGCAACAGGATCGCGAGGGCACCTCAGTCGCCATGCCGGCAGTCACTGAAGTCGCTCGCCGGTTGCTGAGTCTTGCTGAAGTCAACGTGCGGATTGGGGAGGCTGACGAAACGCAAATCCGAGACATGCAGGTGCTCGTCAGCTTACTCGAGGCTGAAGAAAAACGCATCGAGGCTCGCAAAAACGAAATGCTCGTTGAGAAGAACTCTCGCGCGACGGAAGATGAGGCACAAGTTCTTCCCGCTCAGCTCTTTATTCGAAGCAAAGAAGTGGTGCAGCTCACGCTCGAAGCCATTCGTCAAGAAATCTTGCTGCTAAAACAGGTGATTGAGCCAGCCGACGCGACATCAACTGAGTCGACAGCGGAGACGGCGACAGCGGAGACGGCGGTTGCGGAGAAAGCGGTTGCGGAGTTCGTCGACGCTTGGTTCGAAGAAGTCGAGGCGTTCAAGGCTCTCGATGGGAAACTGGAGGGCGTCCCGTTTGCGGAACAGGGCGCTCAGCTTTCGCTTTTGATCGCCGTCGCCCAAGACCGGCTCGCATCGGCGAAGAAGCTCGAGGGCCAAGTCCAAGCTGCTCTTGAGGACGCTGGCGTGACGATGGCAAAAACGGAAGCGGACCTGGATCGCTTAGTCGCACAAGTTCTCGAGATCCGCGATCAAATTCCTGGCAGTACGGGCTTGGCCGCTCTTGATGTGGATATGGACGAGGCGATGTTGACGGCGTTGGTCCAGCGGCTCGACTTAATGAACCAACGTGGCCAACTCGCGGACTCGTGGCGCCGGATCAAGTACGCTGGCGATGACTTGCGAAGTATTTTGAATTTGCGAGCCACACAGGCGCTCCGCACACCTGTGGGCTCGAATAACCCGCTGGATTTCTCGTTCAAAGACAGCACGACGCAAGTGTCCATGGAATTCGACACGCCGCTGAATCGCCGCAGCGAACGAAACGACTATCGATTTGCGCTGATTAACTACAACGTTTCGCTTCGGCAACTGATCGAAGCTCAAGATATTGTCAAGCTCGGCGTGCGAAACGACTTACGTGCGATTGAGTTGGATCGGAATCAATACGATATCGCGATCGCTAGTGCCGCGCTCGCCTATGACCGAGTGACCAGTACTCGGATGCAAGTCGCGTTGGGCCAGGGCAACGTTTCGGCGCGGGACTTTCTCGAAGCTCA
This sequence comes from Pirellulaceae bacterium, assembly GCA_041739875.1. GTDB lineage: Bacteria > Planctomycetota > Planctomycetia > Pirellulales > Pirellulaceae > JBBSJZ01. Next base: position 5,393 of record JBGSNA010000114.1, on the reverse strand, counting down.
ACAGGCCTACACGCGATCGCTAAGTTCGGTAGCTCAGCAACACATCAATTACATCGGCGACCGCATCCAGTTCTTCCTGGATTTGGAGCAACTCCAAGTCGACCAAGTGAACTTCTGGCCCGATCTGCGGAACGAAAGCTATCCGTTCATGCCTGACACGGATTTCGAGAACGCGTCACCAACCGGTTACGGAACCCTACCGTGCGGACCTTGGTACAGCCGTTGCATTCGACGGATGGAGACGGTTCCGCCTGGCCAAGCATCGAGCCAAAAGCCCATCGCGTTGCCGCCAGTTCAGGCGGCAACGAGCAAGTAAGTGCCCAGCACCTACTTCTTGCGCGGATTCGTTGCGGGTGAGGTCGGTGAGGGCGAGGTCGGTGAAGATTGAATCGTTGCGGATTGAATATGGTCCAAGCTTGTTTGGAAGTCGTCACCCACAAACGCCGCGAAGCTTACGAGTTCGGCAACGTTGTCGGGGAGGTCGAAGGTCACTTCGGCAGTCCCTTTGCTGGTTGCCTTGACCGTTTTTCGATCCAATCGGATACCTTCGTTGCCGCCTTTGAAAGTCACAGTAAGGATTTGCTCACCGAGATCATTGGGTAATTGGTGTTCGATATAAACGGTGATACGTTTCCCATCGATGCTTGCCTCGGGCTTCGCAAACGAAATCAATGAACCGCTTTTCTTGCCTTGTGCTGATTTCGTGTTCTTTCGATTCGCTGCTGGAGCCGGCTTCTTGCCTTGGCCTGATTTCCGCTCGTCCGCCTCTTTTTGTTGAGCAACGACATACGCCTCACAGGCACTCGCATCATCACGATTCTTGAATACGGCGAGCATCCCGTCATCGGTATCAACCATCCATTGCTGGAGTGTCGTCGTGAGTTTTGCGAGTTCCGGTTGGTGCTCTGGCGAATTGATCAGATTATTCAAGCAATCCGGATCGCTTTGAATGTCGTAGAGTTCTTCCGGCACACGGTGCTGATAAAGGTCGTGTCGGAAATGAAGTTTGGTGTCCGTCGTTGCTAATTCAGCCATGCGGCGATATGTCGAAGTACCTGTTGTTGCGGTGGCCATCACCCGTGTGCCATTGGACCACGGATTGAAAATATAGAGATGTCGATGCGTTTGGATCGAGCGCATGGGATCCCGTGAACCGCCCGAATTTTCGTTGTACTCTTTGATCACAAAGTCGCGGTCACTTTGGGTCTCGCCCCGAAGCAGCCCTGCGAACGAACGGCCATCCACACGCTTGGGATGCTCGATGCCCGTTAGCTCCAACAATGTGGGCAGAATATCGACGGCGGAAATCAAATGTTGTTCATCCACAACATCCGCCTTGGTCACACCCGGCACGATCATGAACAGTGGTGTATGCGAGCTGTGGTGATAGACTTGGGTTTTAGCGAACGGCAACGGCATGCCGTGATCGGACAGAAACAGAATCAGCGTCTTGTCGCGTTGTCCAGATTCGTCGAGCGCTTGAAGAATCGCTCCCACGCAATCATCCGCTCGCCGAACGCTCGAGTAGTAGTGCGCCAATTCCTTTCGCACGACGGGATCATCAAACAGAAAACCGGGGATCGCGACTTCATCGGCCGTGAATACTCGCGAGGGTACATTGCGATCATCCACCGTCACACCGCCTCGGCCTTCGGCATAAAACGGTTTATGCGGATCCGCCACGTTCATCACCAAGCAGAACGGTTTGCCAGCATCATGTGCTTCCTGCATGCCTTGTTGTGCTCCGTCGAAGTACGATTGTGCCGCCTTGGTATCGCGTTTTTTACCGCTGACGTCGGTATCAAGATTGACATCCCAAGATGGATAGGGCGAGTAGGGCGTCGAGTGCCCGACCTTGTGCTGGATCCCGGTGTAATAACCCGCTCCTTGCATCAAATCAGCCAGATGCAAATGCTTCGCATCGCGGACTTGGTAAAAGCCTTCGACGCCCGTGTTGTGCGGATACAACCCTGACCACATCACGTTGCGAGACGGAAAGCAATTCCCAACCACAACGTGAGCACGATTGAATCGCATGCCTTGCCGTGCGAGAGCATCAATATTTGGCGAGGTGTCCGCCACCTTGCAGCCAAAAACGCCAAGTGAATCTGCGCTCATGTCGTCTACCGTGATGACCAGCACGTTCGGTTTCTCAGCCGCCTCGAGCCTGCGGTCGACAACCCACAAGCTGGCGATAATCAACACCGCCAGAACGCATGACAAGGTGACTCGGTGATAACAGGAAATCATCGTGGGTCTCTGTCCAATGAAAAAGGGATGAGTGCTACGGCATGCAAAACTCGTCATCAACTGAGCTTTAAAACGCACCGTCATCCAGCCATCATAGCACAACGCGATCCGAGAAACTGAACTCGGGTTGATCACTCGGGGAGCGGTTGACCTTTGGTTTCTGGCAGGAACCTCAGGAAAACAAGACCTAGTAAAAACATGAATCCGAGCACAGTGATCGCAACCGGCAAATCGAAACTCGATTTCATCCATGCCGAGCCCCAGATCAACACTGGCGCCGCAAGGATCCGGCCTGTGTTAAAACAGAACCCAGCTCCGGTGGCTCGCAAGTGCGTTGGAAATAGTTCGGGGAAGTACACTGCGTAGCCTGCGTGGATGCCTTGTGCAAAAAAACCGAAGATCGGCAACAGGCACAACATCAAGGCATAGCTGTTGAAATGGTACGGCAACCAACACACGCACAACGTCATGATGAGCGCCATGATATGCATGAATGCAAACGTCGATCGTCGTCCCCAATGTGCACTGAGCGGACCAAACGCGAGCATCCCAGCTCCGGCTCCGGCTGTTTGAATGAACCCAAATGCGATTTTGGATTTTCTCGAGGCCTCCGGATCGCTGAGCTTCCGAAGCAATTCCGCCGCGAGGTCTTGCCCGGCGATCACGACGCCCCAGAACGTTGCAAGTCCGACCATGGCGAGCAGTGCCCCGAAGACTGCGTGCGATCGCCAAATCGGAGTGCCAAGTAACTCACGGTAGCTGCCCATGCGTTCGCGTTTGGACTCCTTTGCATTCTCCCAGGTCTCTGGCTCCTTCACGCTGACGCGGACCCAAAGGACCAACAGGGCAGGCACGATGCCGACTAAATAGGCCCAACGCCAGTTCGAGCCGACTGCCAATCCGACTGCCGCAGCCAACCACAAACCCGCGACGCTCGTCGAATGAAAGATTCCGCTGGCTCGTTCTCTCGCTCGTTTCGGAAAGACCTCCGCGACGAGAGCTGCACCGACGGCCCATTCGCCACCAACGCCCATCGCGACGAGGAATCGCAATGCACCCACGTGCCAGATCTCCGTCGCAAACGCAGTAAGTCCTGAGAAAATGGAATAGAACAAGATCGTTAACGCCATCACCGGCTTACGACCCCAACGGTCCGCCATGGAGCTGAATAGCCATCCGCCGATCGTCCCACCAATCAGAAAGATGCCGAGAAACTTTTCGCCCCAAGACTTCACACTGGGATGATCGCTTGCCACTGCTAACAATTCCGGCAGCATGTCAGCGCGAGTGATGTTATAGAGCTGGCCTTCGAACGCATCGAAAACCCAACCGAGCGAGGCAACCGTTAGCACAAGCCACTGGTAGCGAGTTACATCGGCATACCATTTACCTGATTCAGCCAACTTACCTGATTCAGCCAACCGGTCTGATTCAGCTATCTTAGTCGGTTCAGTTTTCATTCAATGCAACCTGATAGCTTTAACGGAGACAAATTTGAATCGTTACGTTTCTGATCTGCACTTTAGGTGAATTGTCTTAAGGCTGCATTCGATCATGCCGCCAGGGCGAGCAACTGTTCAAATCGTTGGCGGATTATTGCCACATCGGTGCCGGTTTGCAGATCGCCTAAAAATGATTCACGCAGCATTCTACGCACAATTCGTCGGCGACGATCCTGGTGTGAAGGTCTTCGATCCGGATTGTCCCAAGGTCGGTCACTTCGATCTACCAGTTGTTCGCTCGTCTCGTCCCAGCACTCCAGTTCCACCATCGCGTACAGCCAACCGCATATGTGCCAACAGCCGACGCTCGACCAAATGTTTCGGACTTGCTGCTGACCGGCACCCCAAATCTCTTTGACATCGTGAAAGTGTTCCTCAATCGACCAACGATCCGAAACCGTCTTCAAGACCATCTCGACACTCATCGAGGTGTCTGTGCTCATGTACGCCGCCCAGTTACCGCTAGCGTGTTGAAGCAGCACGACGCGAACCGCTCCGCCAACAACATGACTTGTGGCCAGAAACGACTTGAAACAACCCTGCGCTATGACGCCGCGACGCACGTAGTTGATCGTCTGCCAGCCGTCGCGGCGAGCGGCCCGCTTGCTCAAGCTGATTCGGTTCTTTCCGTACTTGCGTGGTCGACCACGCTGCTCAGACTTGTGCACTGGAAGGTCAAACAGCTTGGCATCGCAACGGAGCCTCGTCACCACGATCGCTCCTTCCGCGATCAGCGAACGCACCAGCGATTTGGCCGCGTATGCACCGTCGAACACGATCACGAATCCGGCCTTGCTGCCGAGGGCACGCAGCGTCCGCATGACCTGCCTGCACAGATCCACGGCAAGCTCATGTTTGGTACGAAATTCCCACTCATGGCGTTTTGCGAGTGCTTCAATATCGACCTTTCGAACGTACAGACGCGACAGCAAAGGCAATGCAATCACCCCGAAAACCGGATGACTCAGCACCATTGCCAAGCACACCCAGTTGTGTCCATAAAGCCAATCTCCATCACCCGGCCCGGGCGTGGGATTGTGATGAATGTTAGCCGCTTCGACGCAGGGTCCAAATCGTTTCGTCGGCGAATCGTCAATCGCCAGCGTCCAGTAACCCTGATCGCCGGGATCGAACTTTTTGAAGATGGACATCAGAAAAGGCAACATCAACGAGACGGCGTTTTTGCCGACCGACTGAAGCAGTTCGTAGAACCGGTCCCAGTCGTCTTTGACACCGGCGCAGCGGAACCAGCTTGCTGCGGTTCGGCGGCCACCGGCGAGGATGGTACCGGCGATGACGATGGGCAGACGAAACGCGATTCGGGAATCGAGCAAATGACTCATGGCGCCTGCCAGCGTGGCGATCGATCCGGTCAGCGGCACTCTTGCCTCGGAGGTGCGGTGGCGATCTTCATTGCGTTTAGCCAATCGCTGTCGCTTATCGTGCTGGGAAGGTTTCGATTTGGTGGCATGTTGAGCTTGTGGCGGCCGACCGCTCGATTTACGATTTGCCATCCTTGGCTCCGTGGTGACTGGATTGGTGTGAGAACCTCCATTTTCCACGTGAGCCTTTTTCGTGACTACATCAATTCCGCGGCAATATCTGTTTCCCTAAAGTGCAGTCTCGCAATACGAGACCATT
>JBGSNA010000079.1:0-3671 GCA_041739875.1 Pirellulaceae bacterium | reverse complement strand
GTTCTGGCAGACCGAATCGGCCGAGCATTTGCCGGTCGCCATGAGGTTGTCTTCGCCTGCTTGGATGGCTTGGGCGAACTTGGCGAAAATCTTCGCGAAGACGGATTCCAGGTCGAAGTGCTCGGACGGGGCGAGGGGATCGATATCGGCTGCATGCGCCGGCTGTCGCGTTACCTTCGCGATCAAAAAGTTGATCTGATTCACGCCCACCAATACACTCCGTTTTTCTACGCCGCGGCGGCAAGAATGTTCGGGGCAGCAAGACCGATCGTGTTCACCGAACATGGTCGATTCTATCCCGATCTGCCAAGTCGCAAACGGGCAATCTTCAATCGGTTGATGCTGCGCAGGCGAGACCGAATCGTCGCCGTTGGGGAACAGGTTCGTCAAGCCTTGATACGCAACGAATCGTTGCCGCCCAACCGCATCGAGGTGATCTACAACGGCATCGACCTGAAACGGTATTCGCGCACTCTTGCTGCGACCGCAACATCATCCTTACGCGCTGAGTTAGGGATCGGGGCGGGCGACGTGGTTGTCGTTCAAGTAGCACGGCTCGATCCGATCAAAGATCATCTGACCGCAGTCCGCGCGATCGGGCAATGCCTGCCGCATTTTAAAAACCTGCAATTCCTGATCGTGGGTGACGGTCCAGAGCGGCCAAAAATCGAAGCCGAAATCGCACGCCTTGAGCTACGCGCGCAGGTCCACCTGCTGGGGCTGAGACGCGATGTTCAACAGATATTGCCACAGTCTGACATATTGTTGTTGACCAGCCTGAGCGAAGGGATTCCATTGACCTTGATCGAGGGAATGGCCTGTGGATTGCCATGCGTGTCGACCGATGTCGGTGGCGTACAGGAGGTGGTTCGCCAGGACGAAACCGCACTATTGTGTGCGGCTGGCGACGTATCGGCGATGAGGGATGCGATTCTAAGACTTGCCGGTGACGCTGCGCTGCGTCAAGCGATGGGGCAAGCCGGACGCAGGTTGGTCGAATCGCGGTTTAGCGAAGAACAGATGTTTGACCAATACGATAAACTGTTCGCGACTTTTTGATCATGTCTATTCAATCCTCGCCGGCAACGGCGATTTTCGATCTCGACGGAACGCTGACCACGCGCGACTCATTTCTGGCGTACCTGCTCACCTTCGGTCGTCGGCATCGTCGCTATGCGTCGCTGTTGCGCACGCCGTTTCGATTGTCCGCGTATCTCGCGAAGGTGATCCCTGATCATCGACTCAAGCAGGATTTGATCGTCGATTTTTTCTCACAGATCGATCCGTTCCTGATCGAATCGCATACGCGATGGTTTTGTGAAAGCTGGCTACCGCATCGACTGCATCCGGTGGGAAGCCTTTTGCTGGAGAAGCACCGACGACGTGGCGACCGGATTATCCTGTTATCGGCCAGCCCGGACATCTTTGTGCCGAGTGTGGCAAAGTCGCTGGGGATCGACGAAACGGTTTGCACACGCATCGAGCGATTGGAGGGGATGGTGGTGGGACGAATCATCGGTGGCAACTGCAAGGGACTTAGAAAAGTGGCAGCATTGCAGGAATACCTTAACACGTCCGATCCACCTGACCAGTCGTATGCCTATGGCGATTCACCCAGCGACCGCTTCGTGCTGGAATGGGTCCGTTATGGGGCATGGATCCGTCGACATCGAATAGCACCACTTCGAGCAGAAGACCAGGCCGCGTTTGCGGTCGATTGACATGCAACGCAGCCTGGCGAGCCACTCGCGATACTCTCGACTCCGACCGCAATGGCGTCGGCATCACCCAACCAATTCGACAACAGAATTGGTGAATGCAGACATCTCGTTCTCTTCAACGAAAGTTCCACTGGCGTTGTTCGGCTGCCAGAGCGAAAAGATGCCGAGCTCTCAGTTCTTCAAATGCCTGCCAAGTGATTCTTTGGGCGGTGTTAAATGCCTTCTGCCGATCACTAGGATCGCTGACTTGTTCTTCCACTCAACTGTTGTTTCGATAGTCAATCGATGAACGTGCTACCAGAACCGATCGAAAATTTGATTCAACAGGTGACGGTATCTGTTGTGATTCCTACATTAAACGAAGCCGGATTCATCGGGAACTGCATTCGGTCGATCCGCGATGCGGCGAGTGCGAACCATGTCGAAATCATCGTTGTCGACAACGGTTCGGGCGACGAGACGGTGGCGATTGCTCGCCGCGAGGGTGCAATTGCGGTCGTGGTTTCCGGCGCAACAATTGCGAAACAACGAAATCTTGGTGCCGCCAAGGCTGAAGGTGAGTTGCTCGCCTTCGTCGATGCGGATTGCACCGTTAGCCCAGGCTGGTTGCAGGCAGGCATCGAGCAGTTTCGAGATGCGTCAGTTGTTTCAGCTGGTGCATCACCGGATCCGCCAGCGGACGCCGATTCGTGGGTCGAACAAGCCTGGTGCTTCCTTAAGCGCCAACCGAACGAACAGCCGCAGCGAGTTTCGTGGATTGCCTCATGCAATCTATGGGTTCGGAGATCGACGTTTAAAGAATGTGGCGGTTTTGACGAATCACTGGAAACCTGCGAAGACTCCGATCTTGGCTATCGACTCGGTGAATTGGGCGACGTCATTTCTGACCCGGCAATGGCGATCGTACATCATCGTGAACCCAAGACGCTAAAACAGTTATACCGCAAGGAGGTATGGCATGGCAAAAACAGTTTTGACGGCATACTTCAGGGGCGGTTCACTCTCTCGGAGTTGCCAAGTCTGATCACACCGGTAGTGTTCGGCGGTTCGGCAAGCATGGTTGTGCTAGGAGTTCTCTCGGCTATGCTGACGAAACAGGTCGCCATCGGTTTGGTCCTCATGATGGCGGGCGCGTGCGGTGTGCTGATGGTTCCGTTACTCTACACGATCAGGGCCGTGTTAACGAAAGGCAACTGGAACCGCTGCCATCATTACCTAATGATCTACTTCGTTTATTTCACCGCGCGAACCGATGCCATGCTCCGCTGGATCGTGAGATGCTTGTGGAGCAGAGGTCGAAAGAGATCACTCGATCCAGGTGGAGTGATCTGAGCGTCAGCTCACAGGCATTGTGGTTTGCGCACTAGTGACACATTCGCATGTGCGATCTACGTCACGACTCATGGCGCCCTTGTTCACTTCTTTGCTCCGAGAAATGGCTACCATCAAAACAGACTCTGATTGTTCGCCTCGCGAAGGTTCCACCGGCAGCCTGCGTCGGATGCTTCATCTACGTGTGGCGGCGGGAACCGGCGGTGGGCCCGAGAAGACGATCCTCAATTCTCCGAGGTTCATCCGGCGGCATGGAATCGCTGCCCAGGTTGTTTATCTCTGTCCCCCTGAAGATCCGTTGGCACAATCGCTGACGGAACGCGCGCAAGCTGCTGACTGCCCGTTGACGGTTTTGCCAGATCGCGGCCCCATCGATCTGCGAATCATTCCTCAGCTGATCAAGCTGTGTCGCGACCAGCGGATCGAACTCGTGCAGGCCCATGATTACAAGTCCAATCTGTTGGCCTTGATTGTGCGGCGTTTTCATCGCTGTCATCTTGCCACAATGCTACACGGCTGGACCGACCTCAGTGGACGTATGCCGCTTTACAAGCGTATCGATCAGGCTTGTTTGAAGCGCTATTCTACCCTGATCTGTGTCTCCAAAGATCTGGTGGA
>JBGSNA010000024.1:0-75065 GCA_041739875.1 Pirellulaceae bacterium | reverse complement strand
GCGATCGCAGCAATCGCCCATCCGAAATACGTTCGTCGCATGGAATGCCTCCCTACACAGTCCTGAATCGCTCCGGTGGACAATCCGATCGCATGAAAGCCCAGCCGCTCCGTACGCGTGCGTGGGTGTCGCTCCCAGATTCGTTGCTTTTGCAAGCATCTAGAGCACGACTGATCTTTCACACGGTCTATCACACCGGTGTTGTTGGTTGTTTCGGCGATATCAGGGTAGGCAAGGTAGGTTTTTTCCGATTTTGTCGTATTTCTTACCTTCGACGATTACCACGGTCGCATCAATCAATCCGAAAAACCAGCTTCAGCTGGCCGCAGAGCGATTCATAAACATCGTCTTTTCCGCTATTTTGACGATCGGAACATCCGGATGACCGCGCCGATGGTGACCAGCGTTCCCGCCGCCGGGACCGCTACCAAGGCTAGTCTCGGATTGGCAGCAATGACAACGAGTGTCACCACAATGATCATTGCCATCCCCGGCGCGAGCCACTGAGTCGGACGTCGAAGCGACGGCCATGCGATCCACAGCATCCCAAACACCAGACCGATCCGCAGCATGGATGTGGACGCGAATGCTAGCGAACTGTCGCCACCCCTCATTCGCAACCAGATTCCAGCGACCAGCAAGAGCAAAGCCAGGACCAGCGCGACGTGACGGCGCGATTCCAATGGCTGCGTTTTGCGTGGAGCCAGCTCAGGGTGCTTCGGCGGCTTGATGGGTGGTTGAGCTTTCATTGGTCACCACGATAGCCTCAATGACTTTGACGATGCTACCGCATCCGTTTTTTCTTAGTGCTGGCAACAAATATGAAACTACTGTGCTTCAGTGATCTCCATCGCGACCAGACGGCGGCCCGGAATTTGGTTGAAGCTGCGGCAAACGCAGACATCGTGATCGGCGCAGGCGACTTCGCCAATCGTCATGAAGGGCTAGCCGACACGCTCAATATCCTTGCGGAAATCAAGAAACCCGCTGTACTTGTACCTGGAAACGGAGAGACCGCTGAAGAGCTAGCGGATGCAGCCCAGGTTTGGAAATCCGCTCGCGTGCTCCATGGTTCGGGCTGCGAGATTCTCGGCGAAAAGTTCTGGGGCGTTGGTGGTGGAATCCCCGTGACCCCGTTCGGCGCTTGGAGCTACGACTTCGACGAACAGCACGCCGAGGAGTTACTTGCCGGCGTGACATCGAGCGGAATTCTCATCGTTCACTCGCCGCCGCTGGATACCGTCGACCACGATAGCAGCGGCCGAATTCGCGGCAGCGCCGCGATTCGAAACGTGGTGGAAGCTATGAAGCCCAAGCTCGTTGTGAGTGGTCACATCCACAGCGATTGGGGCCGTCAAGTCATGCTCGGCAACTCGTTGATCATCAACGCCGGCCCCGCCGGCGTGCTGATCACTTTGTAATCGACTTTAGCTGCGTCCCGGATCTTTGCCGTCGACCCACGGGCCCGCTTCACTCATGTATTCCGGTGCAATTAATTTGCTGCCAAAATCACCTGCCTTCCAACCGGGGATGTGTCGAGGTTCGGCGCGAGCGGCGGAAAGTTTTTCCCACTGCTTCGCCCAGCCAGGGTCCTTGGTCGAAATCTCGCGAGTCTCCGGATCGATAAAGTAGACCTCGCCATTGCGATAGCTTTGAGCACCGAGGATCACGACTGCGATCGCGGCAGCGCCCAGGTCTGGCGGGTTGTTGCATTTCATCGGTTCCCCCGCTTCGATGGCGTCGAGCCAGTTCGCGAAATGCGCTTTGGTTGTGTCCGGTACGGGCGTAGTCGAGATGCGTTCATCCTTGTAATCACGTTCGTGAGTAACTTGTGGCCGCTCGGCGATAAAGTCGAATCCATCAAAGCCCTCGCCATTGCCAAACGCAAAGGTGCCGTAGTGACCGCGAATGAGCTGATTGATTCGCGACGCTTCATTGCACATCGTTGCAGTAACCAGACCTTGAACGCCTTCGTTAAAGTCCGCCACGACCGTCGCCACGTCGGGCACATCGCGTCCATCGTATTCCATGAAAATCCCGCCAGCGCCAACGACACGACCAGGCAAACGCAGCCCCGTTGCCTTGAGCATGGCGGTGGTGCGGTGCACGAATAGATCCGTGAACATGCCACTTCCGAATGGCCAGAAACGACGCCACTGGGCGTAAACCTCGCGATCAAAGGTCATTTCGGGCGAGAGGTTTTCGCCAACGCCGAGCCATCGTGACCAATCGATGGACTTCGGTGTCATCTTTTTGTCGAGCTTGTAATAACGCCACTGGCCCATGTCACTATTGCGGAAGTATTCCGTTTGGAAGCCAAGGACTTTTCCAAGCTTACCGTCTTGCAACAGCCCCCGGACTTCGTCCCAGACAGCGAGGCTTGTTGATTGCACACCCACTTGCATCACTTTGCCGGACTCTTTCCACACTTTCTCGACGTTAAACGCCTCTTCGACTGTCTTGGTCATCGGCTTTTCGCAGTAAACGTTGAGTCCCGCGTTGAGCGAGTCAACCGTTTGCTTGTGGTGCCAGTGGTCTGGGGTACCAATGCACACTGCGTCGAGTTTTTCTTTTTCGATCATGTCGTTGTAGTCGACATAGCGGCCTGGGTCCGTGCCCGTTTTTTCCTTGATGTAGTCGGCAACCTTGTTCCGCTGTACCTCGTAGACTTCAGCCACACCGACCAACTCAATCTTGCGACCATCGGCATGAAGTTCGCAAAGTTTCTTGACGTGGGCTCCGAATCCACGTCCGCCTGGACCAATGAACCCGATCCGCAGTCGTTCATTTGAACCCGCTGCCGCTTGGCTGCTTTTAGCACTCAGCCCGACGACGGATGCGGCCGTGGCGACGGTGGCGGACGTCTTGAGAAATTGGCGTCTTGAATTGGAGGGTTGCGAACCAGACGGCATGGGTGGGCTCCGATAGGAAGTTTGCGGGACAGTGAGTCGGCCATCTAGAGTCTAAGATCGCCGGGTTGGCGTCCCGAACATACCGCTTGAAAACGGATCCAGCAAGAATTTTCCGGTCCGCAACTATTTTCCTAGCTGGAACCCTGCTCGTTCGGTTCGACGTGCTCAGTCAATCGAGTTAGTGAATCTCGTCGTAGACGATTTTGGAGTCAATCCAAATGCGAAAGCGTCGAATGGTTAGTGCTCGCGTAAAGTCTATTTCTAACTGTCCAAGGTTTTGTTGTGGGTTTATCGACTCAGGCAACTGAAAAGCGATCGAAGTATGGATCTTTGTCCAGCTGATTCGAAACCAAGCCGGATGCCCATCTATGTAGACCGCTTGGCGGAACCACCATCCCGTGTAGACCAACTGGCCCTTAAAAGGGCGTTCGAAGTCAATCACCCGATACAGAAACGCAGACCGACGTCGAACAGCAAAATCTGCATATACCCCCCGATCTTCAGTCAGGTCAGACGTTGGTTGAAACGGATTGGTCATCATGATTTCGAGTCGCGGAGATTAGCAATTGTTCATCGGATGGGGCGTTAATTAGACTGCTTGTGCACTAGCCCCGTGGTGGTTTCACTCCGCCTTGGTGGTGGGTTCAAATTTCCTCCGATCGAAGGGAGTGAATCTGGTCCATAACCAGCTGGTTGAGGGGAGCGTTGCGTCAAAGTTATCGGTAAGACAGGAGATACGGGCCTCTAGCGGTTGAGTTTTGGTCACCATTTGTCTACGATCCTAATGGCCGCAGAGGTTGCCCAAGCTACCATGACGGGTTTTGCTGATTAACGACGCGTCTTGTTTTGTGCCGACGTATCCCACAGGAAATTGAGAATTTATGAAAACTTTCTTTGCCCTCGCCTTTTCAATTGCTTTCTCGCAGTTTGCTGTAGCTGTTGAGTTGCCTGCGGAAACGTTAGCCGTCGATCAATGGGCGAGCCTTAATTCCGATTCCCAGTTAGTTGGTCGCGTGGTTGTCTCGCAATCAAGTGGTTCGACGACAGCGATTGCGGATGCAAGTGTTGTTTTGGTTGGAGAGCAGAACGAGCTCGTTCGATCCAAGACGGATGCCTCCGGTCGATTCCACTTGTCGGGCATGAAACCAGGTATTTACGCTTTGTCGGTTGCCAAGAAGGAGTTCTTCGGGTGTGCGGCGTTTCAAGTTGTGGCTGCGGACCACCCGGCTGCATCTTCGTTCCCGACGGAGCCAGAGTTCGTGGTGGCCAAGATCGATTCATCTGTTATCAAATCTGCGATGATTCGCTACTTGCCACCGACGCCGACCCAACCTCACGTGGGTGAAATTCCTGACAATGACCTTACGGAGATTGCTCTGATTGCAAAGCCTCGACACCAAGAACGTGTCGTTCAGCAGCTGGGCGGAATCCGAGGGAACATTGGGGTGGCTGGTGCCGCGAAGGGACATTTGGAAGCTGCACCGTCGATGAATGTTTTGGTGATGCATAACGGCAAAGAAGTCGCTCGAGCGATTACCAATGATGCCGGTCACTTTGAAATTGCAACTTTGGCGCTTGGCGAATATTCACTCATCGCCGTTGGGCCCGCAGGTTTCGGTTGTGTTGGTTTCGTCGTCGTTGATGAGAGCGATATGACGAAAGTTTCTCAGGCTGGAAGTGGCGAGAATGAGCGACTGGTCAGCCAGATCGGTGGAGATTGTTGCTGTTGTACGGCGGAGTTTGGAATGCAGGTTGCCCCGATGCCACAGGTGATTGAAAGTGTGGCGGCATCTTACGAAGGCGAGACAATCATCTCGGATGAAGTAATCAGCGAACAAGTGATGGATGGCGGGATCGTTTCGGATGGGATGCTTGCGGATGGCGTTGGAGTCCCCGTTTCCGGTGGGGGTTTTGTGCCAGGCGGCGGTGGTGGATTTTCTGGCGGCGGCGGCGGCGGCGGTGGTGGTTTTGGTGGAGGTGGCTTTGGTGGCGGCGGTGGTTTTGGGGGCATCGCAGGCCTTGGAGCAATCGGTGCTGCGATTGCGATTGGCGCGAGTAACAATGGTGGTGGCGGGGCGATTGTAACGACTCCGCCGGTGTCTCCGTTTACCATGTAACATCGCTCCATGTAGCGTGGCGTGGCACAGCGGCTGCGAGACGGCATAGCGGCTTTGTGCGAACTTTGCCTTTGGTATTGATCTGCATTCGAGAGCTTCAGCGGAAACGCTGCAGCTCTTTTTTTTATTCCTGCTATCGCTAGCAGCGTCTTTCGGCGATCTTTCCGAGCGTGCACAATGAAGTGCATGATCTGCCAGTTACACATCTCATGTCTGACGCGGTAGGTGATACCAGCAGCCCAAATTGGTTTCTGGTAAGTTCGGCAGTCACAAGATCGTCCCGCCCCGTCCCCCATCCGATTATTGCAAGTCATTGCAAGAGAACAGGACTCAATGAGCATCGTGGATTCAACCATTAGCGACGAATTGGCTAAAAAGATTTCTGCAGCCAAGGCTTCTCTTGATGAGCACACCGTGAAAACGGTTCATTGGCACTTCAGCGACGAGACAGGGTGCCCGTTTTGGCTCGAGAAGAAACGGGAATTGAAGTTCAATCCGCTCACGGCCATCAAGTGTTTTGACGATCTCAAGAAATTCGACGAGTTCGAAGATGAGTGGCTTCGTGGTGGACCGATCCAGCGATGGATTCCCTTAGGCCACAAAGGTAAGCCCGCTTACGTTTTTGAAACTGGTGGTACTACCGGTATTCCGAAAAGCCGAATGGTGATCGAAGACCACTGGAAAGATTACGAGAACTTCAGCGACACGTTGCCGGACAAGTACTTCCCTAAGGGGTCGAATTGGTTGATGCTCGGCCCCAGCGGTCCACGTCGGCTTCGTCTCGCTGTGGAGCATTTGGCCCAGTATCGAGGCGGAATTTGCTTCTGTATCGACTTGGATCCGCGCTGGGTTGTCAAGCTGATTAAGAAAGGTTGGATGGAGCATCTCGAAGAGTACAAGAAGCATTGCATCGACCAAGCAGTAACGGTTTTGACAGCGGGTCATGACATCAAGTGCATGTTCACGACGCCTAAGTTACTGGAGTCGCTTGGCGAGGCACTCGATGCGAAGGGAACCAGTATCGCTGAGCTGGGTATCACCGGAATTTTTTCGGGTGGAACCGAGTTCACGCCCCAGTGGACACGCTTCTGTGTCGAAGAATTACTCGGCGGATCTCCTGAAGAAGGCGGTGTTTACATGACGCCAACCTACGGCAACACGCTGATGGGCTTGGCGTGTAGCAAGCCAGTTACCAAGCACGACGGCTACAAGATCAGTTACTATGCACCACAGCCGCGAGCCGCAACCGAGGTCGTGAAGTTTGACAACTACAGCGAAGTGGTTGGCTATGGTGAGACCGGTCGGGTGAAGCTTTACACGCTCACCGATGAATTCTTCGTGCCTGGTTTTATGGAGCGTGACGAAGGCGAACGAGAAATGCCTTTCGACACCTATGCATGGGATGGTGTTAGCGGTGTTCGCCCATTCCATGAGATTGCAGGTGCCACAACGGTTGGCGTGTATTAGTAGGCACTGAATTTGAACGGGTGCGGCGGACATCATGATCGCGGCACTCGCTTGAATCTGCCCGCTTGAATCCTTTCCGTTGTGCCCCCCATGTTTCCTTTAACTTTTTGCCCACTTTGAAGTTCCATGATTACACTGAGTCCTTTGCGTTGGGGTAAGCCGTACGAATCTCTCGACTTCATTGACGTTGTGCACTTTGATACGGGCGAACCGATTGCAAAAATTGGGACGGTCGGTGGTGGCATCGTCGGTCGTGACATGCGACTGGCACATCAAGCTCGAGAAGCTTTGTTGGGTTTGTCGACGGATGAGTTGATTGAGTGTTGCAAGCGTGCCGCAAAGCTGTTTGAAACCGCTGACTTGACAGTCGGTGACTCGAAGCAATCGGTCGACGATTTTGTGCACCAGCAGTCAGCGAGCACCGGTTTGCCGGAGCACATGTGCCGCTCGAACATGACGAAGAACAGCTTCGTGCTCAGTCATATGGATGAGATCCTGCAATGCCTGACGCGTGGTTTGGATCTGTCGATCTTGTCGCGTGGCTATGGCGAAGAGGGACGTGGAGTCATCGTGAGCTTCCAAGCTCAAACTCCGATTTTGGGGGCCGTGCTGCCGAACAACTCGCCCGGCGTGCACACGCTTTGGTTGCCAGCGATTCCGCTGCAGATCGGCCTCGCTTTGAAACCGGGATCGCAAGAACCTTGGACTCCCTATCGAATGGTGTCAGCATTCATTGAAGCTGGTGTGCCACCGCAAGCGTTTGGTCTGTACCCCGGAGGCCACGACGCTGGGGGTGCAATCATGACCAAGGCGCCACGCAGCATGATCTTTGGTAGTGCGCAAACAGTAGCCCAGCATGCCGGCAATCCACGCGTTCAGGCACACGGTCCTGGCTTCACGAAGATCTTGTTCGGTGATGATATCGTCGATGATTGGGAGCTTTACTTGGACGTAATGGTTGAGAGCGTATTGAGTAATTCAGGACGCAGTTGCATCAATTGCTCGGGCGTTTGGGCAAGCCGCAATACGCGAGAGATCGCAGCGGCGATTGCGAAACGAATTGGTCCCGTCAACGTTTTGCCACCGAGTGATCCGAACTCCCAATTGGCTGCGTTCACCGTCCCCGCAATGGCAACGGGAACTTACGCGATGGTCAAGCAAGATTTGGCTGAGTCAGGCGTGACGGACATGACGGCTGAGTATGGCGAGAAATTGATTGAGCGAGACCATTGTGCTTATTTGAGACCGATGGTGATTCACGCGGATTCGCCCGATCGGGGCGTGGCGAGCAAGGAATACATGTTCCCGTTTGTGAGTGTCGTGGAGTGTCCTCAATCAGAAATGCTCAATCGAATTGGGCCAACGCTTGTGGGAACCGTAATCTCCGCGAATGAGGCGTTTATTGCTGCGGCAGGAAACTGTGTTGAGATCGACCGGCTTAACGTTGGTCCCGTTCCGACGAATCGCCTGAATTGGCTCCAGCCGCACGAAGGCAATATCATCGACTTCCTATTCCGCTCGCGTGCGTACCAGGTTGCCGATCTCAAGGTTGCCGCGACGGCGTAGTCCTCTTACCCCGTTCGTTACGAAATTAGCCAGCAAAACGGTATCGATTTTGGCGAGTGAACCGATTTTGTGGTTTGGGTTTGACTCGTAAGTTGGAGGCTTACGGGTCTGGGGTGACTATATTCGAGAATGGGACGTACCATTTCGAATGACCAGCTCCACCCAGATTAACGAAATTTCGTTGTCGCGCAATCCGAGCGCCGAGCGGTGGCAGCACGACCCGATGGTTCAATCGCAGGCCTCGCCGGAGCCTGCATCCGAACTGTCGTCTATGGCGAAGAAAGGTTCGTGGACGGATGATCCGCGATTACCGGCGTGCTTAGTGAGCACGATTTTGCACACGATATTGCTGTTGATGTTGGCGCTTTGGGGATTCGTTCCAAGCGGCGGTTCCGACGCCATGTTGATTGTGCGCATCGAGTCACCCAGCGATTCGGCAGCCAAGACTCAAGTGACGCAAATCAAAACGTTCGATGCCACCACCCTTGGAAAACAGAACGAAGATTTTGAAAAACCAATGGAGAGCGTCGATGCGGTCATCAATGCCTTAGCAAAACCTCGATACGCTCCGATCTCACCGCCGAGCGCTACATCCATCGCGAGCACGCAAGCTAACCAGTCGCCTGACGTCGAATCAAGTTTCGACCCGACGCACCTTTCAACCACCTCATTGCCTTTCGTTCGGCTTCCTTCGTCAAGCAGTCTCGCTGGGCGTTCTGGAGACGAACGTCGTAGAGTCGGTGAGCAAAACGGGGCGACCAAAGAAAGCGAAGAGGCGGTCGAACGAGCCCTAGCTTGGCTGGCCGAGCACCAGCGAAGCAACGGAGCATGGTCATTTGATTTGACTGGCCAGCCATGCGATGGTCGATGCAGAAACAGTAAGTTACGCGATGACGACACGCCGACGCCGTCGACCGCAGCCACAGGTCTGGCGCTGTTAGCGTTTCTAGGTGCCGGTTACACCCATGAAGACGGCAAATACGCAGACGTCGTACAGAAAGGGCTTTACTATTTGCGAAGTGCGGGCGCCGAATCCCAATACGGAATCGATTGGCAACAAGGCAGCATGTATGGGCACGGGATCGCTTTGATGGCGGTTTCTGAGGCCGCAGCGATGACGATCAAGAATGAGGAGTACGACCGAGACTTGAGGGAACTCGCTCGTCGTGGCACAAACTTCACAACCTCCGCACAACATCAAAGCGGTTCGTGGGGATATGTCCCTGGCAGTCCAGGTGACACAACGCTCACCGGATGGCAAGTCCTGTCGCTGATGGCGGCAAAGCGGAACCAGATCCCACTTCCTTCGCCAACTTTGTCGAGAGCCAAAAGTTTTATTCTTTCGACATCGCTCGAGGGGCAGTACTCATTCGGCTATCAAGCTCCGCCAGGTGAACCCACAACGACGGCGATCGGATTAACGCTACTGCTCTATTTGGGCCAGTCGCCTGGTTACACGCCGTTTGACAATGCAATTCTCGCCATGGCTCAACGTGGTCCGACCCTCACGAATTTGTATCACGACTATTATGCGACTTTGGCGTTGCATCATGTTCAGAACCCATTGTTCGCTCCATATTTTATGAAGGTGCGTGAGCACTTGATCTCCACGCAAGCAAGAGTTGGGCATGAACAAGGCAGCTGGCATTTCAAGGATAGGTGGGGCGACGTCGGCGGTCGAGTTTACTCGACCGCTATGTCCGCAATGATCCTCGAAGTTCCGTATCGCTACATGCCGTTATACGACACTCGCCAAGACTTTCCTCTATAGAGTGCGATTAGCCGATTTCGCCGCGATCGCCCGTCGTCGCACTGGCAATGTCGGCTGAGTAGCATTCAATCAAAGTTGATTGATTAGCACTTCGGTCGACTTCACGAAGGGCTCGGATCGAACGATCCAGTCGAGCGATGGTCGCCGGAGAAACTACTTGCCTTGTCGCGTCGATTCGCATGGCGCCGCGGTAGTGCTGCACCGCCATGGAGAAGACGTCCCGCATCGCATCTCGGCGTTTGGAAGCATCTTTTCCTGCGGCGTCGACATGCTCCGCAATAATTCGGCTCAGCAAAATAGGGTCGGGACACTCATCAGCCAATCGATCGCGGACCGTTTGATAAAATTGGTCACCATCAGCACTGAGCAATCCGGCCGCAACATGGACATCTCCAGCGGATAGTTCCAACGCGGCAAGAATTCGCGAGTCATCGGCTTCGATGCCACGCACATCACGCATCAATCGAATGGCTTCGTCGCCACGCGGCGTCGAGAAACGAATGGTTCGGCAGCGCGATCGAATGGTGGGAAGTTGTCGTTGCTCGCTTGTGCCAATCAGCAAGATGACTAAGTCAGCGGGCGGCTCTTCGAGCGTCTTGAGCAGACAATTAGCACCTTCTTCGTTCAAGAAGTCAGCATCTTGAATGATTGCGACTTTGCGACCACCACGGAAGGGTCGCAAGCGAACATCGCGACAGAACCCTTCTTGCATCCGAACCTCTGGACGGCCGATCAACAGGTCGAGGGGAATGGTTGATTTGTCTTCCGGTTTCTTGACGATGATTAGGTCTGGGTGTGATGCGGAAGCGACTTGAACACAGCCCTCGCAAATGCCGCATGGAGACATCTTCTCGGGGCTGACTCGATCGCAAAGCAGCGTTCTCGCTAACAGCAGGGCAACTGTTTTTTTCCCCACACCCGTTGGGCCAACAAATAAGAAGCTGCCACCAAGCCGACCCTGGCGGATAGCCGTTTCCAGCCACAGTCGAACTTCATTGTGACCGACGAGGTCGTCCCAGGATGTCATCGTCATTGCGTGTGGATGTCGTTTTCGTCGCGTGGAAAGCTCAGGGAGCGTTCGGAGTAGTAACGGACTTTTCGAGTTCAATTATTTTTGAGACGCGTTTTTCGTGACGACCACCGTCAAACTCAGTTCGTAACCACATGAGAACAAGCTCATCGATCGCGCGTTCACGAATCAAGTCACCGGGTAAGCACAAGACATTCACGTCGTTATGTCGACGACTCATTTCGACCATGACTTCATCATAGCAAGGGGCCGCACGAACGCCGGCGAACTTATTTGCGGCAATCGCCATTCCGATACCGGTACCACAAATCAAAATGCCGCGTTCCACTTCACCGCAACTCACTTGGCGTGCAACGTGTTGGGCAATGTCGGGATAGTCAACGGCGCTCTCCGAATCGGTTCCGACGTCAACCGTTTCAAACCCATGGTTGAGTAGCGTTTGAATCAGTTTCGCTTTGATCTGAACACCACGATGGTCGCTGCCTAGTGAGACTTTCATTCGGGCTTGCCTTCGTTGTTGCTCGGATCTTGACTAGCGTCGGTCGGGCTGGAGTTCTTGTGCGGAGATTCTGGATAAATCTCCTCTTCTAGCACCTGCATCCACTGAGCAAGTTCTTCTTCGATCTGATTGGCACAGGCGCGATAGACTTCGACCGACATACCGACTGGGTCACTGACGTCGCCACCGTCGCGACGAAGCGTAAAGACTCGATTGTGCATTTCTGGCCAAGCAGCCAAGATGGCCGCACGGTGACCACGCGTCATCGTCAAAACCAAATCGGCAACATTCATGACCGCGTCATCCAATGGTCGGCTGCAATGGTCGCCAAGATCCAATCCGCGTTCATCCATAACCTCAACCGCTTGTGGACTCGCGGGACTACCGGATCCTGCGGCAACGCCAGCCGACATCACACGCACAGCATCATCGTCACCGTAGCGACGTCGAACGTGTTCGCGAAGAAGCGTTTGTGCCATTGGGCTGCGGCACGTATTGCCGGTACAAACCAGCACAATAACGGGTTTAGCAAATTGATTCATGGCCGCTTGTTCGATCACCCCCTCACGCAACAATTCCCAGCGATTACCGACAATTCGCACCACTGTCGAAGCTCCACCATAACGAGTCGGACCGTCATCGAGCAGCAGTGGTAATTCGGTTCCAAACTCCTTCGCGACCACGGTGGCCGACGTCGGTAGTGGGCTGCCGGTACTACAGGCGCTGGTGAGAATTAATGGAGCCGATAAATATCGTTGAATATGCGCCAAAATTCGATGATCGACGACGCGGACTCCGAGGCAACCCTCCGCCCCAAGAATTCTTCGCTGAACCCCTTTGGGCAGATTGCTAGCCGCCGAACGCAAGCCATCATGGGGAACGACAAGCGTAAGCGGGCCGGGCCAGCATCGCTGGCTCAATCGACGTCCGAGCGACGAGAGCCCAGGCATGAAATCGAGAGCGGCGTCACCGCTTCGAACGGAGATTGCAAGCGGGTTGTCATCGCCGCAACCCTTGAGTTCCCAAAGTCGCTCTACAGCCTTTTCGCACAACGCGCTCGCAGCGAGTCCGTAGACCGTTTCGGTCGGGACACCCACAACCTGGCCTTCAACAAGGGCTTGGACAGTCCGATGCACGATATCGCGTGGGTCGCTAGTCGTCTGGACGTCGAAAATCATGGGCACCGAAAGCCGTGGATAAGCAGTGAGCTAAACAATTAGGCATTGTAAGGGCCACGCAATTGCGTCCACAAGCCAGCGGGTGAAAGCCGGGCTTGGCGTCGACCCAAATATCGCTAATTAGTCGCGATAAACAGGATGGTAGCCGTCAAAGTACGGTGCATCGGGATAAGCCGAGCGTGGCCCCACGGGGTACGGATCCAACGGTGCTGCTCCGTTTTGTGGATATCCAGGAATTGCTGGGTTGCCGATCTGGCCACCTCCAGGCGGCCGTCCAGGCTGATACCCACCCGGATATCCAAACCCACCGAGTCCCACGCCACCCAGCACATTCGTGCCTAGGCCTGCGAACGGAGCGCCCCACTGACTGTACGGTGCACTGTAGGGACGGTTGGGAAAACGCCATTCTCCGTATGGCTGGACAGGCGGCCCCCATTGCTGAACGCGATGGTAATTGTCCGCCGACTGACCAAAATTCAAGGAACTTCGCACATGTGTGTAACCGCTTGAGCGAAAATCGCTCGCCAGCGGAGCCGTTGGCGTCGGAGTCGGCGCGTACTGAGAAACACGCAATCCCGTTGCTGGGTCATGCGTGTACTGGCCAGGAAGAACCAACCAGTCTGCAGCGATCGCGTCTCCGGTGAGAACCAGGACGCTGCAGGCGAAAAACAGTCGAGCAAGGATGAGGCTTCGCATCCCACCCAAAATACTTCGCGTTTCGAATTGCGATTTGAAAAACGTCTCGACTTTTGCATTTCAATTCGAGTGAAAGCGGCACAGAACCTATAACCGTCGCAACCCGTCCTCTGTCATCGGCGTGGGGATTTCGTGGTCAACTTGGTCGATCCTCGCGAGCGTTTCTTGCTCGAGTATCAAGTCTTTGGCCGCGAGCGATTCTTGGAGCTGGACAGTCGTCGTGGCTCCAACAATCGTCGATGCAACAAAGTCGTGCTGGCGGCTCCAGGCAAGTGCCAACGCCGTCACGCTAACCCCGAGTGATCGAGCAATCTCGATCAATTGTCCAGTCGCCTCGATCGACCTCGCGTTAACAAACCTTTGCGCCATGCGTTTTTGCCGCTCGGCTCCCGTCGTCAGATACTGCGTAAAACGTCCATCGATTGGCAGTTCATTCTGGTATTTACCTGTCAAAACACCTCCGCCAAGCGGCGAATACGCCAGCAAGCTCAGCCCTTCTCGCCTGAGGACTTGAGCGAGTTCACTCTCACAGCGTCGGTTGATCAAACTGAAATTATTTTGGACTGTTTCATAACGATCCATGCCGCACACATCGGCACGCCACAAGCTCTTCATGACGCCCCAGCTCGTTTCGTTGCTGCAGCCGATCACACGAACTTTACCGGCTGTTTTCAGCTCAGTCAGCGTGCCAAGCACGTCCTCGTACGGCATTCCATGATCTGGCCAGTGCGTCTGGTACAGATCGATATACTCTGTACCGAGCCGTCGGAGCGAATCGTCGCACGCTGCGAGGATCTGGCGACGATCCAGACAACAGTGACTATTTCGGACGGGGGCGGTGAACCAACCGTGAGCTGGGCCGGTTACTTTTGTTGCGACAATGACCGAATCACGTGGTTTTGTCTTGAGCCAACGTCCCAAGAATTCTTCCGTTCGACCGAACGTTTCGGCTGTGGGCGGTACAGGATACACTTCCGCAGCATCAAAAAAGTCGATTCCAGCGTCAAATGCAGCATTGCAAATCGCATGACTGGTCGGCTCGTCACACTGGGAACCGAAGGTCATTGTGCCCATGCAAATGTCTGTCACATAAACGCCGCTGCTTCCAAGTCGATTGCGCCGCATGAATCTTCTTCCTCAGGCAAGTAAACTGTTGGGGTCGAGACGTTAAGATATCGACCTTCCCCTACTCATCATCCCCACCCAAGTCTTCCCGCCCAAACGTTGCTCAATCGATATGCCACGAACTATTTGGATTGCAATCTTCGCTTTCGCTGCCTTCTTGCCCAAGCCAGAACTGCGGGCTGACGAGAATTCGCACGGGGTTGATTCCGAGATCCATGCCGAAGTCCCGCACGGAACCGTCACCCAACACGAATGGTTGCAAAGCACAATTTTTCCTGGCACGAAACGTCGATATAGCGTCTACGTCCCAGCCCAGTACAGCGGTACCAAACCTGCCGCACTCATGGTGTTTCAGGACGGTCATGCATTCGAAGGCACGAAGGGCGACTTTCGTTTGCCAGTCGTGTTTGACAATCTCATTGCCAAAGGCGATATGCCTGTCACGATAGCCGTGATGATTGATCCTGGACACAAAGGTGAGTTGCCGCCCAAACGTGGATGGCAGCCAGCTCCCTCAAATCGTGCGTTCGAATACGACAGTGTTTCGGGGGACTATGCCGAGTTTCTGCTCACGGAGATTCTCCCTGAGCTCGAGAAAAAATACTCGATCACCAAGAATCCTGAGTTGCGAGCCGTTTGCGGCAATAGCTCCGGTGGCATCTGTGCTTTCAGCGTCGCTTGGCATCGGCCCGACAGTTTCCGAAAAGTGCTCTCGCATATCGGCAGCTTCGTTAACATTCGCGGTGGCCACAACTATCCGACGATGATTCGCAAGGGCGAAAAGAAACCGCTTCGTGTGTTACTGCAAGATGGTGAAGGTGACCTCGACAACGAACACGGCAATTGGCCGCTTGCGAATAAGCAAATGGCTGCGGCACTGAACTTTCGTGCTTACGACTACCAATTCGTTTTGGGAAGTGGCAAACATGACGGTAGGCATGGTGGAGCAATTTTCCCCGATTCGCTCCGCTGGCTTTGGCGCGGTTGGCAAAATGAAACCCTTTAACAGTTTGACTGGTCCCATTTCATTCAATCAGAATTCCTGCACGTGTTAATGCCGAAGCCATTATCGTCCCGCTCCATATCTTCCCGCTCCATGGATGTTTCGTTTTCAGTGCCTTTTGTGCACCGTTTGAGGGAAACCAGCGACCTTGGCGGTGACTGTTTCGGCGAGCTCGTCGAATTATTGCATGTCGATCGCGAAGATGATTCGAAACCGCGAGTGCTAGTTTGGATCGAATCGTCATTGGTTCATGCGACCGCTAGCGCTGGATCGATTGTTGAGAAATTGGCGAGTCTGGCGACCATCGATCTTGTTTGTCCGCCCATTACGCTCGAAGGCGGCGAAGACATCAAGAATACGCCGTCAACCATCGAAACGCTGCTCGAACAGATTGAACGCAATGGTTTGGATCGTCGCAGCTACATCATTGCGATTGGAGGCGGTGCTTTGCTTGACGCAGTGGGTTACGCGGCCGCTATCGCCCATCGTGGGATTCGATTGATCCGAGTGCCAACGACAACGCTCGCACAAGCGGACTCAGGCGTCGGAGTCAAGAACGCGATCAATTACTTCGGTAAAAAGAATTGGGTCGGTACATTTGCTGTGCCATGGGCCGTCATCAATGATGCAAAACTGCTCGACTCGTTACCGGATCGTGATTTTCACAGTGGCTTCAGCGAAGCAGTGAAAGTATCGTTGCTCAAAAGCCCTAAGCAATTCGATTGGCTGTGCCAGCACGCTCGTGCAATACGCAACCGTGAGATGCCCATTGCGGTCGAAGCGATACATCACTCATGTGTTGCGCACCTTCGCCACATTACAGAAGGCGGCGATCCATTCGAAATGCTTGAAGCGCGCCCACTCGACTTCGGCCACTGGTCCGCGCACAAGCTCGAACCGCTCACAGGTTACCGCATACGTCACGGTGAGGCGGTCGGAATTGGGGTCGCGATCGATTCGCTCTACTCTTCGATCGTGCATGGTTTTCCTCAAGCCAAATCCATGGCCGTGTGCACGTGTTTGGCTGAACTCGGCTTACCACTTTGGGACGACGCGCTCGCGGGAACCGAGACACTGCTCCATGGACTCGAAGAATTCCGACAGCACCTTGGCGGACGCTTGACGGTGACGATGCTTTGCGACGTCGGTCATCCAATCGAGGTACACACGATCGATCGCACCGCGATGCTCAGGGCAATTGACCAACTCCGCTTTATCACTCAAAACTCCTAAAACGCGAGGCTCGGACGCTCTTCGCTTCACCGCTTGGGAACACATTAAAGTCGCTAATTCTTCCCTTAGGATTTTTTAGCGAGAATATGCAAACCTTTCGCAATCAGTGACGTAGAATGGAGTGTAAGCAAGTTAGAGCGATTTCGGCTCGGTTTTCTGCTCTCCTGTTTTCCACCGTCTGACGCGTTGAAATTTTTGCGTTGGCCGTGATTGATTCGTTCAGCACATCATTGGCTGATGCGAGCCGGCAGCCGCCCCGACCATCGTTGGGCTCTCCAGGGCTGACCTTCTTGGCTCGCTGGAAACTCACGATGCATTGGCCACTAGGACCGGTCGGCTTGCCTTGTGGTAGGCCCCGTCACTTGTCACGACGACGCTCAACGAATGTGCTTCTGGGAGGCTCCAATCATGGGTCACCTGATGGATGGACGAACGTCTGCAAATGCTGTGTCGATTGGCAGTAGTCCAACCGCCATTGTAAATGCCCAGCCTCAAGGCTTATCGCATTACAGCGGATTGGCGGCCGATTCCGTACTCGTGCACACTGCAAAGCAGCTGCCCGATCGAGTTGCAATTCGATATGGCGAAGTGCAGTGGACGTATGCGGAACTCAGTCAAGTCGTTGATTGTTGCGCGGCGATGTTCCAACGACTTGGCGTCAAGCAAGGCGATCGTGTCGGCATCTTGCTTCCCAACGTGCCCGAGTATGTGATCGCTGCGAATGCGATTTGGCGAGCAGGTGCCACTGTCGTTGCAATCAATCCGCTGATGGTTGCGGATGAAGTCACTCGCTTACTCGAAAAAACGAAGTGCCAATTTGTTGTCTCATTAGATTTGCTCTCACACCTGATTTCAAACCCGGAGACAAAAAAGATTCTTGTCTCCATTCGTGAGTACCTGCCGGCACTGCAACAGCTTGGCTATTTGTGGAAGCTGCACAGCAACACAGGATATTGGTCGTTGCCAACAAGCGATCACAGCCATTGGTTTTGGGAAGAAGTTGATCGTACGACTAATGTTGCTTCACCCGTCACGATCAACCCTGAAACCGATGTTGCGTACATCTTGCCAACTGGCGGGACAACAGGTTCACCGAAGGCTGTCGCACTGAGCCATCGCAACATGGTTGCCAATGCTTGGCAGCAATATCGCTGGACTCGCGGTTCGTTTGGTGTCGAAACGATGCTCGCGGTGCTGCCGTTTTTTCACTCTTACGGGATGTCGGCGACCGTGATGGGCGGCGCGATGCTGGGGGCCACCCTTGTATTGCATCATCGATTCAATACACGTCAAGTGATTCGGTTGATCGAAGATCATCGGCCCACGGTTTTTCACGCGGTGCCAGCGATGTTAGTGGCGATGAACGAACGCTTGCGTTCGCACCCTGCTCGACTCAACTCGATTCGATGGGTGATTTCCGGGGGTGCGCCGCTCGAAGCCGAAGTCGGACGCGAATTCGCAAAGCACAGTGGCGCACTTGTTGTTGAGGGCTATGGGCTGTCCGAAGCATCACCGGTAACGCATGTCGGGAATTTGTTCGCGGAACCTCAATACGGAACGATTGGATTGCCGCTCCCAGAGACCCAATGCCGACTCGTTGACTCGGTCGATGGTTCTCGTGATGTCGAGAGTCATGAAGTGGGCGAATTGGTCATTCAAGGACCCCAGGTGATGCTTGGGTATCTCAATGATCCCGAGGGAACGCGTGAATCGATCCGAGAGGGATGGTTGCACACAGGCGATCTCGCGGTTCGCGAGCCCAGCGGTTGCTACCGAATTGTGGGACGCAAAAAAGATCTTGTGATTACATCCGGCTTCAACGTCTATCCGAGTGAGGTGGAAGCAGCACTTCGTGAGCACCCCGATGTGGTCGACGCCGCCGTCATCGGTGTCGCCGACGCACAACGAGGCGAGATCGTGAAAGCCTATGTGGTACTGCGATCCGGCGCCGTTTGGGATGAAGCGTCACTTCGCGTGCACTGTGATTCATTGTTGTCAAAATACAAGCGTCCTCGACTTTTCGAACGATGCGTCGGCGACCTTCCACGAAACTTCTTGGGAAAAGTGATTCGCCGTGAATTGCGTGAATCGGCACAACCTAAATTAGAGGTGAAGTGATGGACAAGATGAAGTCGCTCGCTGTGCTCGCGGGAGCAAGAACACCGTTTAGCAAAGTGTTTACTGATCTTCAGGGTGTGTCTGCGGTTGAGCTGGGTCGTGTTGCGTTTATTGATGCGCTACGCCGTTGTGACTTGACGCCATCGGACGTCGACGAAGCTGTTTTTGGTAATGTCTCGGGACCACCGGACGCCGCCAACATCACTCGCGTGATCGCTCTTAAGAGCGGTGTTCCCCATGATCGTATCGCACACACGGTCAATCGAAACTGTGCGTCGGGCATGGAATCAGTCTTGTCGGCTTGGCATTCCATTCACCAGCAACGCGCCAAAGTCGTGGTCGCTGGCGGGACCGAGTCGATGTCCCAAGTTCCGCTATTGGTCAGCCCAGAAGCGGCGAAACTTTGGATGCGACTTGGTCGCGCCAAGACATTGCTCCAACGGGTTTCTGTACTAGCCAAGTTTCGATTGCGACATTTCAAGCCTGTTGTTGGTTTGGAACTTGGACTGACGGACCCTGTGTCGGGGCTCAATATGGGTGAAACAGCCGAAGTGTTGGCGAAAGAGTTTGCCATCACTCGTGGCCAACAAGACGCGTTTGCGTTGACAAGCCACCTCCAAGCCGCCGCGGCGCAGGAACAGTGCTTTCTGTCGGGCGAGATTGTTCCGATCACTGCACGGAACGGTGAATTCATGAAGAAAGATAACGGCCCTCGGGCTCAACAATCATTGGATCAACTCGCGAGATTGAAGCCCATCTTCGATCGCAACGGAACCGTAACGGCGGGGAACAGTTGTCCTTTGACGGATGGCGCTGCGGCACTCGTCCTCGTCGATGGAGACAGCGTAAATCAATACCAAGCGTCGCCGCTTGGTTACATCACGTCTTATGCAATCGCGGGATGCGATCCACGTCGAATGGGACTCGGTCCGGTCTACGCAACAGCCAAATTGCTCAAACAGACTGGCTTGCGAATGAGTGACTTTGATGCAATCGAAATCAACGAAGCATTTGCGGCGCAGGTTCTTGCTTGTCAAGCAGCTGCGGCATCCAAGTCGTTCGCTCAAAAGGAACTTGGACTGAGTAATGCGATGGGCGAGTTCCCCTCAGACCGCTTGAACGTGCACGGTGGAGCGATTGCTCTGGGGCACCCTGTGGGCACGACAGGAACTCGTCTGATCCTGACGCTATTGCGAACACTTCGCCAGAACGGTGGGCGTCGAGGGTTGGCGACCCTTTGCGTTGGTGGTGGTCAAGGCTTTGCGGTAATGGTCGAAACCTCGAAGGAGTAAAACCGATGAATCTGAAAACTTACAAGAACTTTTGTGTCGACACGGACGTTCGCGGTGTGACGACGATCGAGCTTGATGTTCCCGATCGTCCGATGAACGTGCTCACGCAAGAAGTCATGGACGAATTGGAGCAAATTGTTTCCGGGCTTGAACGCGCGATCAACGTGCATCTCGTTGTGATTCGAAGCGGCAAAGATAGCGGATTTCTCGCGGGCGCGGATGTGAATGTCATCGCAGCGATTGATTCCGACACACAAGCAAATTCGTTGATTCAAGCTGGGCAAAGTCTCTTTGCGAGAATCGAGTCACTGCCGATGCCGAAACTCGTCGTCATTCATGGCGTATGTCTTGGCGGTGGTCTCGAACTTGCTCTGGCATGCAATTACCGAATTGCTAGAGACAACAGCTCAACCCAAATCGGTTTGCCGGAAATCAAGCTCGGTGTTATCCCAGGTTGGGGCGGAACTCAGCGGCTGCCGAGACTCGTCGGGATGTCGACCGCATTGTCGTTGATTCTCCAGGGTGAGTTGGTTGACGCACGCAAGGCGGCGAAAGCTGGGCTTATCGATCTCGCGATTGCACCTGACGAGTGGGACGTCGGTGTCACGAGGATGATTGATAATCTTTTAAATCAACATGCTATTGCTCAAGCACAAAGTCGAATGCCTCTCTGGCAACGTGTCATGGACCGCACACAACTGGGTCGGTGGTTCATTCGCAAGAACGTTCTCCGTAGCATCGCGTCCAAAACGAAGCACTACCCCGCACTGGATTCAGCCATGCGAGCCGTCGAATTGAGTTTCGATCGTCGAGCCAACGGTTACGAATTTGAGCGGGAGCAATTCGTTGAGCTGTTGAAGACGCCCACGTGTCACAATTTATTGAATCTCTTCTTTGCTCGCGAGAAAGCTCGCCAATTGAAGACTTGGTCGGATCAAGTGCCACCCACTTTTCACGACGAACCGATTCGGAAAGTAGGCGTTGTCGGTGCGGGAGCGATGGGGGCTGGCATCGGGCAACTAGCGGCTTATCGAGGTTTCGACGTCGTGCTCAAGGAGGTGAACGTTGAGACGATGGAGGCTGGGCGTCAACGGGTGGAGTCACTTGTGGATGAACTCGTCAAACGGAAACACATGAGCGAAGCAGCTCGATCGGAGTTGATGAATCGGATTCAACTCAGCTGTGAAGAACACCCGCTTGCGGATGTCGATCTTGTCATTGAGGCTGTGGTGGAACGCGAGGATGTCAAGGCTCAAGTCTTCCAAACACTCGATAAGGTCGTGAAGAAGTCCGCGATTCTAGCCAGCAACACATCGTCACTGAGCGTGACGCGGATGGCTGAGTCGACGGTCCGACGAGAAAAGGTCGCTGGATTGCATTTCTTTAATCCAGTGCATCGAATGGAACTCGTCGAAGTGGTTCGCACTGCCGAGTCAGACGATGCGTCGATTTCTCGCTTGGTTGCGTTTGTTCGCGCTCTGGGCAAGACACCGGTCGTGACCTCCGACTCGCCTGGGTTCCTTGTGAATCGTGTGTTGTTTCCCTATCTCGGCGAAGCCGTCGTCATGGTGAGTGAAGGGTTTGACATCGAGCAAATCGATTGTGAAATCCGTCGTTTTGGCATGCCGATGGGGCCGCTCGAATTACTCGATCAAGTCGGTATCGACGTCGCTCATCACGTCTCGGGTTCGTTGGACAAAATCTTGCCCGGCGTTGGTACCGTGGTCCAGATTCTGGACACCATGGTCGATGCCGGACATCTGGGGAAAAAAACGGGACAAGGTTTCTATCTGTACCGCAAAGGCAAGAAAGGAAAAGCCGCTGCGATCGCTGGAGCTCAAGTGATGCCGTTGCCGGTTTCGCTAGTTGAAGGTTTTCAGCATGATTCTTTGACACCGATTCAACGTCGTTTGGTTTACCCGATGCTCGCCGAAGCGATCCGATGCTTGGACGAACGCGTCGTTTCGCAACCCTGGGCGATCAATCTGGGCATGGTCCTTGGGACCGGGTTCGCCCCACATCTTGGCGGGCCTTTGGGACTTGTCGAATCGATCACGCCAGAAATCGTGCTGGCCAATATAAAGCGTTTGCAGTTCTACTTCGGCGAACGATTTGCCCCACCCAAACACTTGATCGAAATGGTCGAGCGAGGTGAAAAGTTCTTTGCGGTACCCCACTCTCCAACTGGAGTTCTACGATGAGTTTGGATCTGAATCACCATCCTGTTTCGAATGGCGAAGGTTCGCTTGTACCGGTGACTAGCGATCCAACGCTTAACAATCGAGTCAGTTCAGCGAACGAAGGCAGTGCTCCCTCATGCATCAATCCAGAAAAGGAATCATTCGCGGAAGTCGCGCTGCGACTCGGCGGTGCCTCCGAGGATGAGGCGAAACGAACGGGAGTCCTCGATACCGCGGACGACCAAGTGGAAGCGTTGTTTGCCGATCGGTACAAAACATCCAACAGTCCGATTCACCGAGCCGTGTGGGAGCACCATGTTGAAAGTGAGTTGTTCGACAGCGACAAGTGCGTTGATAGTGAAGAAGTCGCACGCGTCGTTGATCGCTCATTATCGATTGTGCTCCGGCATCGTGAACAAGGCACACTGCTGAATGAGTCCGCAAAAATCTCGAACGAAGTCCTCACGGATTTAGGCGATGCGGGCTATTGGGGACTGCTGGTTGGTCGCGATTACGGCGGTAGCGGCGCTTCCATGCGACAATTCGCGAAGATGATCACACGAATGGCGATGATCGAGCCCACCGTGGCTGGTCTCGCGTCGGTGCATGGTTGCATCGGAGCGGTGGATCCTGTGCGATCGTTTGGTAACGATGAGCAACGACGGCGGTTTTTACCCAAGTTGGGTGATGGGAGTCGTCTATCCGCGTTCGCGTTGACTGAACCAGGTGCTGGCAGTGATCTGACGGCTCTGAAAACGACGGCTGTTCGCGACGGAAACGAATTCGTCGTCAACGGTGAGAAACTGTTCATCACCAACGCCATCCCGGGCCGCACGATCGGTCTGGTTTGCAAGATTGAGAATGTACCCAGTGTGCTTGTGGTTGACTTGCCCGAAGCTGAAAACGACACGTTTCGAATTAAACGTTATGGGATCTATGCGCTCCGTCGAGCTCATAACAACGGGCTCATATTCCGAGATTTTCGAGTGCCGGCCATCAACTTACTGACGCCGAGTCGTGGTGATGGGCTGACCATTGCCTATCACGGATTGAATCTCGGACGTGTTTCGTTGTGTGCAAATGCCGCTGGCACGATGCGATGGATGCTTGGTGAAATGTTGCCATGGGCTGCCTATCGCGAAACCTATGGTCAAGCAATCGAACGTCGCGAGTTAGTACGTCGTCGGATTGGCCGATTGGCTGGATTGGTCGTTGCCTGTGATGCACTGACCCAGTGGTGTGCCGGGCTAATCGATGAAGGCTACCGGGGTGAAATGGAATGCATTATCGCAAAAATCTTTGGAAGCGAAGCTCAAAAGGAAGCGGCAATTGAGTTGCTCATGAAGACGCACGGTGGCCGTTCATTCTTAGAAGGTCACTTGTTTGGCGATAACGTACACGAGTTTCTTGCACCCTGCATCTATGAGGGTGAAGGGGAGATGTTGGGCATGGCGTTCTTTAAGTCACTTGTGAAACAACACGGTCAAAAGTACTTCGAGCCAATCGGCCGAACGCTTCACCAACTCGGTATCGCTCAACCCAACTTGGCAAACCCATCGCATCTTTGGGCCTTGCGTGGTCCGATGGCGTCGTATGCCAAGTGGTTCGCCTCGCGTGTTGCATTGGGAACGAAGTGGTCCAAGCTTCCCTCGATGCCAAGTGATTTGATGCGGCATGCCACGTTTGCCCAAAAGTTACTGTCCAGTGCTGGGATGAACATTAGTGGGACAATGCGCAAGCACCAGCTCAAGTTGGCAGATCGTCAGTGTCGTATGTCGACGCTCTCGTCAACATTACAAGACGCTGTCGTGATTCTAGTGACGAGTCTGTATGCGGCAAAGAGTGATGATGCGACAACGCGAGCCGCTGCCGATGCTGTTTGTCGAGACTTGCGCCGACGCATGACTGGTGAGTTGGTAACCGACGAAGATTTCCGCCAAGTCACCAAGCTCGGTGGTGAGATTGCTGAGACGGGTTGGCGTGAACTCGACGGCGTGAGCGTTTCAAAAATCATGATGCCCTACAAGTAAGGAACGACACGATGAAATGGTGGGACTG
Source organism: Pirellulaceae bacterium (assembly GCA_041739875.1). Classification (GTDB taxonomy): domain Bacteria; phylum Planctomycetota; class Planctomycetia; order Pirellulales; family Pirellulaceae; genus JBBSJZ01. Next base: position 50,820 of record JBGSNA010000024.1, on the reverse strand, counting down.
GATGAATTTCCTTGGATTGGAAATTGAATCGCCACAAGCTCGCCGCACCAGTGCTGTGGTTGCCTTGGGAGGCGGTGGCGCGCGAGGTTTAGCACACATTGGAGTCATGCAAGCCATCGGCGAGTGCGGAATTCATACCGAGCGAATCGTTGGGGTCAGCATGGGGAGTCTGGTTGGCGCGATGTGTGCCGTCGAACCAGACATTCAAAAAGTGCAGGCCAAAACGATTGAGTTCTTGCACTCGCCGGTCTTTATCAAGAAGCAACAACAACTCTTTGGAAGTTCTCCAAGCCATGCGTCGACAGAAGACCTCGGGATGTTTGCCTGGTACGATCGCATGAAACAAGTCATTTCAGCGCATCGACGTTTTAACCGAGTCGTAACTGCTGAGTCGCTCATGCCCAAGACTCTGATGTGGGAAGCGATCGAACATTTGCTGCCCGATGTCGATCTCAAGGACTTGCCCACACCACTGAGTGTGGTTTGTGTTGATTTGTTAAGTGGACATCGTATCGTGCTCGAGAGTGGTTCGCTTCGAGACGCGGTCCACGCGTCAACCGCGATTCCCGGGTTCTTTCCACCCGTGAAATGGGGCGACATGTTGCTTTGCGACATTGGTGTGTTTGATTCGTTGCCCAACACGATCGCACGATCGTACGGTAGCGAGATGACGATCGGCGTCGACGTGGGTCAAGAACGTACGACGATCACGCAGTGCAATACTGCGATGGAGGTGATGATGCGTATGCAAGATATCGGTGAACAACTTCTGAGGCGTCACGTTCGACATACCGCTGATATCGTGATTCGCCCCAATGTAGGCCACGTGCCCTGGTTTGATTTTCGAAATCCCGAAGTGCTCATCGATGCTGGACGGCATGCGGCGCACGAAACACTTGAAGCGCATGAGGTCTCGAATTCACCTCAGTGGACCGACAATGTTCATGGCTGGGATCGCCGGGGAACACCAACAGTTGAGCATTCAAACCGCTTTGTCGATCACCTCTCAGCTCGTTCTTGCGATTCTGATTGAGCAAAGAGGACAAGTCCGCCGATTTTCACAACGTTGCTGGCTAAACGCGGAAAGAACAGGCGATGCGGCTCGCTGCACCAAGCAGACAGGCTACAGTTCGTGCGAGCAGCACATAGCCGAAGGCGATGGTCCACAGGTAACAAGCCTAGCCGATCGAGGCGGCGTGTCCTTTGGCTGCTCGTGTCAAAGAATGACCCGCATGATGTCATGAACGAAGCATCGGGCTCAAAAAACACCGCCTACGGATACGCAATCTGCAGGCGGTGTGGGTGGAGGATACGATCAAGAATTGATGCTATGCGAGTTCTGCTGCCACGGTTTCAAGCAACTTTTTGCTGGCTTTAATGCCATCGAACTCGCTCAATCCGCCGCCTTCGTATTCGATGCCAACATAACCGTGATAACCAGCGTCGATGACGATCTTCATCATCTTGCGATAGTCGGTTGACTTTTCGTTACCAGCTTCGTCAAAGTCATAGGTCTTGGCGCTGACGGCTTTGGCGTATGGCATCAGCGCTTGCACACCGTGGTATCGATCAAACAGGTCTGGGTTTTCACCTCGCGTAATGTAAAAGTTGCCGAAGTCAGGTAGCGTGCCGCAATTTTCCATGCCAACTCGTTCGATGACGACGGCCAACCATGCAGCGTTACTGCTTAAGCCGCCGTGGTTTTCAACGATGACGCCGATACCATGCGGCGCCGCGTACTCCGAAAGCTGGCGAAGGCCATCGGAGGCAAGTTTGATTTGCTCGGTGTAGGATCCGCTGCTCGCCGCGTTCACGCGAATCGAGTGGCATCCCAGGAACTTAGCAGCGTCAACCCATTGGTGGTGTTGTTCGACCGCCTTCTTGCGTTTGGCTTCATCGGCATCACCCAGATTTCCTTCACCGTCGACCATGATCAAAACACTCTTCACGCCGTGATCTGCACAACGCTTGCTTAAGTCGCTCAAGTAGGATTCGTCACGAGCCTTGTCCTTGAAGAATTGGTTGACGTACTCAACGGCTTCGATTCCAAATTCCTCGCGAGTCACTCGAGGGAAGTCGAGATTGGTCAACTTCATGGAAGGGTCTCGCAACGCCTTGTGAAGCGACCATTCCGCCAACGAAATCTTGTACGGTAGGGCGGAAGCCGTTTCGGCACCCAACGCAAACTTTGGAGCGAGAGATGCGACTGCGGCACCAGCGGCGAGGGTTTGTAGGAAATGACGGCGAGCGAGGGGATTGGCCATGGGGCTTTCCAGGTTCAGCTTAGAGAATGAGGGCGGGACAGAAGAGACAGAGTTTACTCGCAATTTAGTGGTATTGCGAGACTCGCCGGAGCTGTGACTTCACAGGTTGCAACCGCATTGCATCCCCAACCACGTTAGAAACGAACGTGCCGCCGAGCACTTGGCATCGACGGCACGGTCGAGTCAATCCAGGGATTCAGGCGTCTTGGTGACGATGCATGGAGCGATTCAAACTGCTTGCACCAAGTCCATTTCTTTTGCCAATCGCTTACGAGCGACGTGGAGTCGGCGCTTAATCGTTCCGACCGGCGCTTCGAACTCGTCGCTCATTTCGATTAGAGTTCGACCCCGCATGTAAAACGCTTTGAGCGTTTGGCGATCCAACGGATTCAACCGTTCGATACCATCACGAACCGCTTCCGCTTGCTCGTTGTCCTCCGCGTTTACATCCGGTTCGTCCACTGCATAGCAAGTCGCCTCGAGCGTTTCAGGATCGCAAGCGATCGCGAATCGGCTTCGTGTTGAACGATTGATCGCCATGCGGTGCACGATTTGACGCAACCAGCCACCGAATGCCTCTGGCACACGGAGTTGATCCATCTTTTGCATGGCTTGAACAAACACGTCCTGTGCCAGTTCCTCGGCTTCGTCAGCATTTCGAACGCGGCGCATTGCCAGCGCAACGATTCCACCTCGGTAGCGTTCGAACAGTTCACCGAACGCGTCTCGGTCACCCGTTTGAGCGAGGCAAACGAGTTGAGCGACGGTCTTTACTTCGGTCGAAGCTGGGGTGAACGATGCGTCGCGAGTCAATTCGATTTCAAGAACAGTCATGACAATTTCTCCTCCGTAGGCATCGCTCGGAACAGTCGTGACACGATCGTCGACTCGCCCGAGAGCTTTGCCCCGCCCCACCTCCCATCTTGGAGGTGCCTTTGGCGGTAATAGTTTTTTGTAGGGTTCAGAACACTGCGAACTAAGCTCAGCCGACCGAAGTGGTTTTACTTCGAGATCGTTTTGCATTGTGTTCCAGGCGATCCGATGAAACGGATGGATCGCCGTGACAGGAGGGCAAAACTCTTTTAGCCAAGCCAACAAATGCGTACGGCCTAGGCCGGTCGCATCAGCGCGAATGAAAGGTCGCGATCAGAGTTACTTCGTAAGCGGGAGTGCTTATTAAGTTGAAACGCTGGTGCGTCTCGCTCGGACCGGACTCGATGCACACGCCATCGCCGGGCAGCCAAGGATGCCTGTGCGTTTAAAGCACAGCCAACTTGAGCCGCTAATCGGGCCACCATCATCAAATAAATGCTGGGTCATATTCATGGACCGATGCATTTGGGAGCGACGGTGCGAACCTTGCGACGTGAGTGTCCCTAGAGGCTTCCGCAGTTGGTAACCGAGGTGGTAAGCGGCGGCCAGGGCATCGACGACCAAGTTCACGCGGGCTTCGATTGCGACGAAGTTACGGACTACGGTGGTGGTGATCTGTTCGAAACGCATTTCCAACCTCCAAACGTACCTTTTTGATCGGTACGGCTGCGGAGCAAAAAACTGTCATGTAAGACTCGAGTGAAGACAATTCACCCAAGCTGGGTCTGAGACAACATTATCCCAGATGTCTCTTAAAAGGCCAGAAGCATTTATCGGCCAGTTCGAGACTGTACGATTAGAAACGATGTAAATTGCAAAGGTTCGCGTGCACAGAACTTTTTTTCCAAATTTTTTGGGCGATATTCCCCTGGGATTTTCAAAGCATGACTTGGACGTTTCGCCAAACGGTTGCCCATTTTCAACGAGTTCTTGTTGATTTACGCGAATCCGCATTCGAGCTCGTGCTGCCTTCTTGCTGCCGTTTGTGTCTGGAACCGCTGGCGTCAAACTTGGATTTCTGTCGCGATTGCGAACCAATTTTCGAGCACGCGGAGGCGATCATGGTCGAGGCCTGTCGCCGTTGTGCCCGACCTCGAACGCGGCTCGTCGTTGTTGGACGAGGCTCAGAAGCCAAACCGGTGTCGCCAAAATTGAGTGCCCATGTGACTTCGCACGGTTGCCAACATTGCCAAAAAGAGTTGTATGGTTTCGATGAGGTTATCGTTCTGTGGCCCTATCAAGATCGGATTTGCGAGGTTGTGGTCGCGTCCAAATACAGTTCGCGCGTCGCCTTGGCGGATGCGATTGGCAGGCGACTTGGCACCGCGGTTACGCAGACGATGGGGGAGATTCGACCAGATTTTGTCGTCAATGTTCCCTCGCACTTCACTCGCCAGGTGATTCGTGGGGGCACCAGCACGTTAGCGATTGCTGAGGGTGTCGCCAAAATCGTCGGCGTCAAATGCCGAGAAGTCTTGAAAATGACACGTCGAGTCGAAAAACAGGCCTGGCTCGAGGACCACCAAAGAGTGGAAAATGTCCGCGATGCGTTTACCATCAAAACTCGTTATGCTTTTCGTGGGCTTCCTGATTTGACTGACCGACATATTCTGTTAGTTGACGACGTGTTGACGACTGGGGCAACGGCGAGTGAAGTATCAAGAATTCTGAGAGCGGGCGGGGCTCACAGAATCACCTTGGCGGTCGTCGCCAGAGCACTTCGTGGTTGAAGTTCGTCTTGCTTCGTATCCATCTTCATCAACAACTGCACTGAACCTAATCCAAGAGCAAAACGTAAACAGTAGCGATTGGACCTTCTCGACACCGTAGAGGTTCTATCGTTGCTGCAACGCTTGACCTTATGCAAATAGACCAATCTCTTCCAGACGCTATTCCCTCTCGCCGGGGCGGTTTTCGCCGAGCCATTTTACGAGGGTTGGGGGTCGTTCTTCCGCCACTCTTGACCATCGTGCTTTTGATTTGGGCATGGAATGCGATAGAGAACTATGTTCTCAAGCCCGTCGAAACTGGTATCCGACATACCATTGTTTGGTCCATTCAACAAACGTACACCGGTGGCGTGCCAACCGGTGCGACCCGGACTGGTGATCGCCGACTGGATGGGTTCACCTACAAGGGTGACCGTTTTGTTCCCGACCCAACTGGGCGAAAGTTTCTGCCGGAGTACGTGGTCACCACGGTCAATGAAAATTCAGACTACTTTGGGCCGTACACACCCGCTCCAACAAGCGCTAGTGCCTATTGGCATCGTTATGTCGAACTTGAGTACATGCCGCGCTCGGTCGTGTTGCCGCTGTTTTTGATCGTTTTCTTGACGCTGCTGTTTTTCTTGGGGCGGTTGTTCACGAACGGGCTTGGTCGTTGGATTGTGGCGACGTTTGATGCCACAATTTTGCGGATTCCGATCGTCAGCAAGGTCTACGGATCCGTCAAGCAAGTCACGGATTTTGCATTCAGCGAGCGAGAGATTGAGTTCAATCGTGTGGTGGCAGTCGAGTATCCGAGAGACGGAATCTGGTCTCTTGGATTCGTCACGGGCAACAGCATGTTGGAAATCGCTGAGGCCGCTGGCGAGCCGATGCTCAGCGTCTTGATGCCTACGAGCCCGATGCCGATGACTGGTTTTACGGTAACCGTCAAACGCAGTGAAGCGATCGACTTGAATCTAACGATTGACGAGGCGATTCAATTCATTGTCAGCTGTGGCGTAGTCGTACCGGCTCAGCAGATGATGAGTAAAGCGATTGATGCCAAGCCGGCTGCCAAGCATCCGCCGTTCATTTCGCCCATAGGCGAGTAAACGATTCGAATTGTCCGCGTCAACGTGGACTAGAATTAGCTGAGATTCGCTTGATTTGCTTTTTGGTAAGTGCCTGGACTTATTTTTTCGTAAGTGCCCAGTCGCGTCGCTGGCGGCTGCTTGGGATCCCCATTTTCTTTCGATACTTTGTGACGGTTCGTCGAGCGACCGTCATGCCGATTTTCTTCAATTCTTCGACAATGTGTTCGTCGCTGAACGGATCACTCTTGTCTTCGTGGTCGATTAGCTCTTGAAGCTTCAAGCGGATCGTGTCCCACGCGACATCTTCACCATCTTCGGTTTGCGTTCCACCGACAAAGAATCGTTTAAGCGGCAAGATTCCGCGCGGCGTTTGCATCCATTTATCGTCCACCGCTCGGCTGACCGTGGTGACGTGAACACCAACTCGATCAGCGATTTGCTGCATTTTCAGCGGTTCAATCGCCTCTGGCCCTTCGTCGAGAAACTTCTTTTGGTGCTCGACAATCGCTTGAGCCACGCGAGTCAGTGTGCTGCGTCGCTGTTCGATCGAATCGATCAGCCACTGTGCGCTACTGATTTTACGCTTGATGAATTCGCGTTCTTCGGCGGTACTATTCGGATCCTGGAGCCGTTGGCGGTAATACTCGCTGATAAAGAGCGTCGGGATACGATCGTCATCCAAACGCACTTTGTACTCGCCGTCTTCGTCTTGCTCGAGAATGATATCGGGCGTGACATTGGGGACATACGTCTCCATAAACGCTGCGCCCGGCTTGGGGTTCAACGTATGCAACTCGGCGCGAACTTCTTGGATCAACTCGATGGAATATCCCGTTTTACGAGCGATTTGGGGCAGACGATTTTCGGCCAGATCCTCGAGGTGTGACTTGATGAGCGTTCGCATCTCGTCGGCATACGGAATGGAGGCCTTGAGTTGCATTAAAAGGCATTCAGAGAGCGATCGAGCAGCGATTCCCGTCGGTTCAAGTGACTGGACAATCTCAAGTGCCTGCTCAGCTTTGACGCGGTCTTCTGGGGTGTGACCGGCCGGGAGCAAGTCCGCCAAAGGCGATCGCAAATAGCCTCCGTCGCGCGCGTCCAAGGTGCTGATGATTCTCTCGGCAAGTTGTTCAAGCTCGTCGTCAATGTCCAGCTCGGCCAACTGGTGCAGCAGAAAATCGTTGAGTGACTCAGGTCTTGATTGCGCATTCGCCATCAAATCGTGTCGACGATCCGCATCGTCCTGCATTCCACCAGCGGAACGGCGAAACGAGTCATCAAAGGTACTTGGAAGCTCAGCGTCCATGTTGACGAGTCGCTCGAAGTCGTCTTGGTTGTCATGGTCGTTATCGACCACGAGTTCCTTTTCGTCTTCGGACCGAGTGTCGTTGCTCGGAAGTTCGTCGTTGGCTTCATCCGGAGCCATCGGATCAATATCCTGCTGTTCCAAAAGCGGATTCTCGTTCATCTCCTGCTCGATGCGTTCCTGGAGTGCCAACGTTGGCAACTGCAAGATTTCCATCGATTGGATCATCCGCGGCGCAAGCTTTTGAACTTGTAATTGGCGGGCTTCGAGCCCCATTGACATCCGCATGGCCGAGTCTTTCTAAGGAACATCCGTGCCGATCGTACATCACGTATCGGGGCTCACTTCAATCGAGTGAGCATTTTCTGTTCCCACATTATAGTTTTTGTCGGCCTGTTAGGGCATCCGCAATCATCTCGCGATTTGCATATTCCAGAACACTGCCTGCGGTGATGCCGCGAGCCAAGCGGGTGATTTCTACTGGAAACTCGCTCAAAAGGTTGGATATATAGAGAGATGTCCCATCACCTTCGACGGTGGGATTCGTCGCCATAATAATTTCGACAAAATTTCCAGTACGGACTCGCTCCACAAGTGTATCGATGGTCAGTGCGTCCGGCCCAATTCCATCCAATGGTGCAATGCGACCCAACAGGACGTGGTAAAGACCACGAAACACACCCGCCTGTTCAAGACTCATTAAATCTCGGGGCTGTTCAACGACGCACAGCCGCGTAGTGTCCCGATTGCGGGCGGCGCATATCGAGCAGCAGTCGGATTCAGCCAGATTGAAGCAAGTCACGCAATACCGAACGTCGGTTCGAACACGACGGATGGCGTCCGCCAGAGCAATCGCCTCGTGCTCAGCGACTCGCAGCAAATGAAAAGCTAAGCGTTCTGCGCTTTTTCGCCCCACACCTGGGAGTCGCCCCAGATGCTCGACGAGATCGGAGACTGCACCCGCGTGTGACGACATGGCAACCGTTCGCTTTGCATGTAAAAGAGTTGAATTGAACGTGGCGAGCAGCCAAATTCGTCGGGAAAAGCCTCGCAAGATTCGCGTCCGCTTAACCGCCCGTTAAACCAGCGAGAATGCCATCAAGCCCTGGCACGTTCAGTTTCATATCACTGGCCATCTGGCTGATCGAGTCGGCATAGAGTTGTTTTGCCGCAGCACCTGCAGCGTTGGTTGCCTCCATAACCGCCGTTTCCAACGACTCTCCGGAAAGCTCATTGCCGATCGAGATTGATTTGACGTGACCGTTGCCGCTCATGACAACGGAGACAGCACCGCAACCCGACGTCGCTGAAACCGTCTCTTGTTGCATGCGTTCGTTGAGTTGCTGCAGTTTCTCTGGAAGCTCTTGAAGCTTGCCAAGCATCGCAAGTGGGTTTCCGAAGTTAAACATGTTCAAAGGCTCCTGAACCGATTCGTTCAATGTCGTTCGCGAGAATGATGTAGGGGATCTTACAGCAACGTTAAGCGGGCGGTGCTGTACGAGGATGATCAATTTTGACAATTTCAGCTTCGAATAGCTCGATGCACGACTTAACAAGTGCATGATTTTCAAGCTCTCGCATCCGATGCATCCGTGTGACGCCGCTCGCTTTGGGTGCCAGAATTGGCTCCGATGAGCCTGCTTCGGCAAAGAATTCGAGGGACACTTTTTGTCCCGCTAACGCTGTCAGTGTTTTCACGATCGCATCACGATGGCCTGGAGAGTCACAGCGGCTCATGGCCAGTTTTGACTTGGCCGGAAAAACCAGACGAAGCTGGCCGGGCCCCAAGCACTCAACTCTCTGTACCGCACGAGCAAGGGACTCTGTCATCGACTCCAGGTGGCCGATACAGCTCTTCCAAAGTTCGGCTACGCCATTGGACGTCCAGCTGACGTTGGTGATTGCGCCGGGCTGGTCGCTCGCTGGATCTGGCACAACGGCAGCGTCGACTCGCAATGTTTCGACGGCTTGCAGTCGTGCTTGAACATTGGTTGCCACGGATGGCGGGGCGGCTGAATCGAGCGTTCGCGATGAACTGGTGGCCGCCAATTGGACAGCTGCGAGCGAGCGAGCGGGTGATGCCGGGCTAAAGTGAGGATCCGCTATCACCGGAGCGTTTTTTTTTTCGACTGGCTTGATTACGGCGCCATTGTTCATGGAGCTGGCCGCAGCCGTCAGGTCCACCAAACGCTGCAGGTCTGGAAGCACACAGGCTTGGATCAGCGTCGCCTCGAGCAACACTCGCGAGTAAACACTGTGTCGAATCCGGACCAATGTTTGATCCAGCAGGCTGACAACCGCAAGGACCGTTTGCAGACCCCACTTGTCGGCCAGTTGCTTGAGTTCGCCATAGATGGTGGACGAGGTGTGACGCAGCATCGTCTCGTCGCAGCCCACGGCAACAGCCATCAAGTCGCGAAAGTATCCGAGTAATTGTTCTGCCAAACGGCCTGCGTCGACGCCTGCATCGATAGCTGCATCCAATTGCCGAAGTGTTTCTGCTGGGTCACGTGCAGCCATCGCGAGGGCAAGCGAGTGCAATCGTTCTTCGTCGGCTGTGCCGAGCATCGCGTGAACTTGTTCCACCGTCAGCTTGCCACTGCAAAAGCTCATGACTTGCTCGAGTAGCGATTGACTGTCTCGCATCGAACCAGCGGCGCGTCGAGCAATCAACTCAAGTGCTGCGTCGTCCGCCTCAGCCAACTCAGCCGTTACGATGTCTCGCAATCGCTCAGCAATCTTCGAGACTTCGACGGGAGCGAAATCAAATCGCTGGCAACGGCTGAGTACCGTGATCGGAATTTTCTCAGGATCGGTGGTACAGAAAATAAACTTGACGTGCTCTGGTGGCTCTTCAAGAGTCTTTAACAACGCGTTGAAGGCCGCGCCGGTGAGCATATGGACTTCGTCGATGATGTAGATCTTGAATCGCGATCGGCTTGGCCGAACCCCAACATTGGCTCGGAGGCTTCGGATTTCATCGATACCGCGATTACTTGCACCATCAATTTCGATCACGTCGACGTCTTCACCCAGGTCAATGGCTTGGGCTGTATCCGAAGCATTGTCCGGTGATGCGGTTGGGCCGTCGGGGTTGTTGAGAGCCTTGGCGAAGATTCTTGCGGTGCTGGTTTTGCCAACACCGCGAGCACCCGTGAACAGGTAAGCGTGACCGACACGATTGGTATCGATCGCATTTTTCAATGCCCGTCCCACTTGGTCTTGGCCGACTAGCTCATCGAACCCACGCGGCCGGTAGCGTCGAGCGACCACGACATAATTGTCTGCGGCTGGTTTGGCGCGGTCGATTGAGTCAGCCATGGGTTACCGTGGGAAGATCGTATGCAGCCATTCAGGCTTCTACCGCCGTTGGCCTGGTCTCGCTTAAGAACTGGAGTGAGTGCGGGAGTTGAATTTGAATGGCACATTTTATGCCGTTGAATCTCTTGCCCGCTGGCGGCGACCCTCACACAGAGCTACACCGCTTATGGCTGCTCCAGTTAAGGCCTGACCCGGTTCACGATTCGCAATCGCAAGGGCCGCCACCAGCGGACAAGAGATTTCTACCATTCTGGAACAAGAGCTTACGCGAAGGAGCGCCTTCGGAAAACCCAGCAAACTTTGGAAACCTCGGCGTCAATCTGGGGCCGTGTTCCTGGGGCCGTTTGGCAAGCGAGTGCCAAACAGCGGTTCCAAGTTCGAGTTGCCGACTAGGAATTACCGACGACGACCGCCATTGTTGCCGTTGCCGCCGCTATTGCCGCCGCTATTGCCGTTTCCTCCGCGTCCACCACGAGGTGATTTGTTGCCGCCTCGGTTGTGGTTTTCGATGTTAGCGTTTACTAACAGTTCCACCGTTTCTAGCCAAGTTGGCACACTGCCACTGCGGCGACGACTACCTTCACCGTCCGTCGCATCGATATCGCCAAAGTCAGCATCGCGGGGCTTCGGATCGCGTGCAGCCCTGGTAGGCACTTCTTTTGGAGTTGCCGAAGACTCGATCGCCACATCGCCATTTTCTGAACGTGCAGGCCCACGCGAACGTGGGCGGCGACGAGCGCTGCGTCGAATTTCTTCGACCAGTTCATCGTCTTCGTGATCGTCATCAAATTTGGCTTCGATGATACCATCGTCGATGTCGAGATCATCTACATCATCAAAATCATCCGCCGGTGCGGCAGCAGCGGGAGTCGTTTCAGCCGAACCGCGTCCACGTCCGCGACGTCCGCGTCGCCGTGATCGAGAGCGTGGGCTACGAGCAGAATCGCTGTCTTTGTCGTCTTTGGCTTGACGTCCGTGATCGTCGTCACTGCGGTTTTCGCCTCGGATGTCGGTTTCCAGCCCACTACCGAAACCATCGTCGTCGATGTCATCAAATTCGGCATCCATTTCCATCGGCGAATCATCGTCATCGACAAATGCGTCGTCATGCGCCGGAAGATCTTCATCTCGGTGTCGACTTGGTCCACGATTGCCGCGTGTCGCTTGTTCGCGGCGCGGGGCCTGTTCGCTACGCGGAGTCTGTTCACGAGCTTGGGTTGAATCGCCACCTCGGCCACGTCCTCGGCCGCGACCTCGACCACGTCCTCGGCCTGTTTCAGTTGACTCGCTGTCCGTTGACTTGCCGTGCGTCGACGACTTTTCGCGAGACGATTCCGACTCGCGACTGGAGGTTACTTCACGAGTGGAACCGTCTCGGCGGGACGATCCAGCGTGACGTGAGCCGCCTTCACGCTCGTTGGTTTCTTCGGCGTGAATCTCGTGACTGCGACCGCCGTCACCGAGATCACTTGTTCGCTCTGTTGACGAAGTCGCTGGACGATCGAGATCTTCTTCGGACATACGTTGGCGGATACCACGTCGTCCACGGCGGCGAGACGAGCGTCCGACAGGCTCGTCCTGGCCAGGTTGTTCTAACGGAGAGACTTCGATCGACTCAGCATCCTCATCGGCATCGTTGCGTGCGATTGTTCTTCGCGTGCGATCGCGGTCCTCGCTATCACGCAGTGAATCTCTCGAGGACGGTTCACGTGAAGCTGGGCCGCGTGAAGATGGGCCGGGTGAGGCTAGTTCGGGCGAGGCTTCGGCTGATCGGCTGGAGCCACGGCGTCGTGAATCTCGGCCAGCTGGCTCACTTCGCGGGCGACCGAAGCTGTCGTCGTCGAGATCCGTATCGCGTGCAGCGACAGAGCCTTTCACGGGCTCGTTATCAGGTTCGTCGTCGAAGTCAACGAGGCCTCCACCAAAGCCCGAGCGTGCAGGGCCGGTGATTGGCTTTTCGGCCTTCGGAGGTGCGGGTCGAGACGGTTCTTCTTCGCGTTCATTTTTTCGGTCGCCGCCAACGCCGAACTTCCCAGCAATGCGTCCCCACATGGACGTTTCTTTTTTGGCCGGTTCAGTGAAATCACTGGTGGGCGCCGGATCGTTGGAAACGCCAAAGCCTGGCAAACGAGGCGGCGGAGTAACCGCAGTCAACGCCTGAAGGACATCTTCACCTGACACAGGTTCTGGTTGTGCATCAAACGAACTTCCTCGCGATCGAGTCGATTTCGCCGCAGGTGCGGCTTCTATCGGCTTGCTGATTTCGTTGCTCGAGGGCGCGCTCTGGCGAGGAGCTTGTGATTGTCGAGGAGCATGGCTCTGTGAGGAAGGTTGATTCGTCTTCGCGGGAGCCACAGGCTCATCTTTATCTAAGTCGCGAAACGAGGTGAAAGCGAGCGGGTCAACGACTCGCGGTTCAGACGTTCTTTCACGCTCAACCGGTACGCCGAAAGCGGAAGACGAATCGAACGCACTCTTTGGCGTCACAGGTGCTGTCGCTTCGGGCGAATTAGCCGTTGAGCTCGGTGGAACGACAGCGGACGGAACGTCCTTTTTCGCTGGCGTACCCGCTTTTGCCGGTTCGACTTTCGGGTTTGGGGCAGGCGGCTCAGCAGCTCCAGGAGCACCAAGCAAGTTCGCCAGGAAATTCCAATGGTCAGATTTCATGAATAGAATTCGAGTGTGTGGATTGTTTTATCGGGATGGTCGATGCGATCACTTGGTCTCAAAAGAACTGATGCAGTCATCGAATCCGATGCCGGATGATCCGGCTCTGTCGGGTCCGCCCCAGGGTGCGATTGCATGTCAGTGGCAATCGTTCGCATCTCTGCTTCAGCAAGAGCAAATGCGAAAACGTAGGCTACGGAGGTGACAAAGAGGTCGGGCGCGGAGGTTGCTGGCAGCCGTCTCGCCCACAGGTTGGGGTTCGCTGGTCAGCACTCATCCGCAGGATTCGGCGCCTTCAAGGTCGCGCATTTCCTCATTTCTTGACTATATGTATATCGGAGGTCGATTATTCCCCCAAGCCCGAACCGCCTCTTTCCGTGGAGATGGTGATGAAAACAGCCCCACAGGATTGCTGGAACTCACATTTGTCCCTCTGGCAGAAACTTTTGCTATCAAAAAAGTTCGCTTTTTCTTGGATATTTTGAGCCTTAGCCAAGGCGCGGATGCTTGCTCGACGCTTGACGACTCGCCTATAACTCTCGCCCAAGTGACTGTGTTGCGCAGGGAGCTTTCGGATCCGGAAGGGCGCGATGCGACTGTATGGCGATCATTTGATTGAAAAGGGAGTTTTGTCATGACCACACGTATTCCACTGAGTCGTGCTGAAGAAGAGGCCCGATTGCGTCGCGAACGATTGAACCTGAGCATTGCCGAAATGGGGCTCTCCGTTCGCACAACAAATTGTCTTGAAGAGACCGGCATTCTCACGGTTCGCGATTTACTTAACGCAACCCCACGACGTTTGCTCGCGATCAGCAATTTTGGCGAGAAGACGTTGGACGAAGTTTACCAGGCGCTCGAAGCGATGGGCTTTTATCGTCCGAATCGCGAACCCGCCTGCATCCCTCGCTAAGCTCCCATGCTCCGATTTCCCCAGCCATGGAGCAAGAAACGCGGAAAGCGTCGGTTGGGGCATTCGCTCAGTGGCGTTGCTGGTGAAGCAGCTTTTTACGCCGGTGTTTTTCTCACCGGCGTGTTCACGCTTTCCCTGGTGCTCATTCACCGACTTGCACCGGTCCAGGCTCTCGAGGTTGCACCGGATACGGTGGAAACGCTCTCCAGTGATTGGGGTGGCTGGATATTTGGAATTCTGTCCATCGCCGCAATCGGAACCGGTGGCGGCGGCTTGATGTTTCGGTTAACCCGATTTGGCACCAGTAGTGAGCGTCGCAGCGTGATCGCTAAACGCGGCGGTTCGATCGAAGTCAGCGGACCTGGAGCAGAGCCCGATTCGAAGCTTCCGTATGTGCCGGTTGGTAAATCGATCACCGACAGTCCAGGCGAGCATCTGAAGTTTCGGCTCGCCGAAGCAAACCCGACTGGTGGCCAGATTGCTGGGCCAGCCGTCCTCGCTCTGTTATGGAATACGGTTTGGTTCGTGTTGCTTGCCGTGGTGGTGTCCGGCTTCTGGTATGGAAATCCCCGCTGGGTTTTGACCCTTCTGTTGGTCCCATTTGCCGGGATCGGTTATTGGGCATTTCGTTACTTTTTGAATCAATTGCGTCAGTTCGCTGGCGTCGGTCTCACGATCGTCGAGATTGACGAACATCCGCTTTATCCGGGTGAAGAATGTCGACTTTACGTGGCGCAGTGTGGTCGACTGCGGCTTCGGAGGCTGAAAATCGCACTTTGCTGTGAAGAGGAAACGTTCTTTCGCCAAGGGACTGACGTTCGTGTCGAACGTGCCGAAGCTTTCAGCGAAGTTTTGTTGAGCGACCGCGATGTGACGGTTGACCCGCAGGTACCTTGGGAGCAACAATTACGTTTCGTCTTGCCACTGAGTGCGATGCACTCGTTTGTAGGGTCGCACAACGCGATCCGCTGGAAGATTGTGGTAAGTGGAGAAACGCGTCCGTGGCCATCGTTCTGCCGAAATTTCCCCGTCGTCGTACACCCCTTGGGGCTGCATCCGCCACGCAGCCCGCGGTAAGTGTTTCGCTTTGCAAAGACGATGCTCGATACGAGGCTGGCGGAACTCTGGTTGCAAAATGGCGTATTAGCCGAGTGCCTATCGACCAACTGCAGGGTCTCGAAGCGTCGGTGATGTGGCACACGGAAGGCAAAGGCGACGAGGACCTCCACGTTCACCATTTTCATCGCCTGACCGAACAGCAACTCCGCGATACAGGTCTTGCTGATGAGCAATCGATTAAGTGCCGTTTGCCTGTTACTCCGCTCAGCTACCACGGAAAACTGATTACGATTCGGTGGAGCTTGCGGCTGCGATTGTTCCTCGTGGGAGGTCGCGAGATTCTCGCGGAGCATCCATTTTACGTCGTGGCTCGCACTCATCGCAGTGAAAGATTGTCGCTTGCCGACACGACCACGCTCCCTTCACGAGTACGTTCAAGTGCTGTGGATTGGTCGAATGTCGTAGTGCCTGTTGGTGTCGTGCCTCGGATTTCGCGAGTGACTGGCGATCATCGTTCGGACATGACATTTACGACATCCTGAGTGAGGCCCACATCACCTCGTGTCGGCATCTGATCCGCTTCTGACTCCCGGCAACCCGTTTGCAACTCGCTTCATTAAGCCGGGGGCGAGGCCGTATTTTTCGCCGACGAAGCCGCATCAACCGCTCGATCCGTCCTTGATCACTGGAATGCTTGAGCGGTTACGTGAATCGCATCGAGCCTTGATCGTGGGTTCGCATGGAAGCGGGAAATCGACCCTTGTGGAGACACTCATTCCATCGCTTCAGTCGCGTTATTCGCTTGTTCTGCGTGAGCGATTGACCCGTTACCCCAACGGTAACTGGAGCGATTGGCTCCATCAAAGTCGCGATAATCTTCGTTTGCTGGTTTGCTTGATTCACCAAAGCCGTCGCGGGGGCGTTGTTGTCTTGGACGGAATCGAACAACTTTCTTGGCCGGTGAAGTGGATGTTCTGTGCCGCCTTGGCTGCGCGTCGGTGTGACCTTCTCGCAACCAGCCATCGTAAGATGCTAGGTTTTGTCGAAGCGCATCGTGCCCAGCTCACCGCTGAGTTAATTCAGTATTTAGCAGCGCAGCTAATTCGTGAATCAACCGAGCAGCATGTTGCGCTGGTTCAAGACGAGCTCGAGCGGCGAGACTTAAGTCAAGTTACCAATGCGAGAGAATTGTGGTTTGAACTATACGACCTTGTCGCGAACTACAATCCCAATGAATTAAAGGAACTGCGTCCTCGCCTCAAGCGATGCAGCGTGGACTTGCGTGCTCTAGTACCGAAAGCAAATTAATGGCTGTGCGTTTGAACGTCGTGATGAACCAATCGCCCCCGGCAAGCCCGATTGCGCAACGAATCGGTGAGGGGATCGTCGGCGAGATGATCGGGCGACCTGGGATTGATATGGTCCTCGTGAACACCTCGTCGCTGGAGGACGCTCAGTCCACGGATCTTTTGACGCTTGAATCGATCACGGGTGATTTTGTCTACCTCGATTGGAAATCCCCGGAGCATGTCCTTGGGCTGTTCTCGCGTTGCCGGATCGAAGGCAAACGATTTGCGCACTCTGGCGATCTTGCCGCAGCCACTGAAACGACTTCGGTCACGGCTCCAGGTCGACGAATTTACATTTTCGACCTGAATCAATATGCGTCGCCAGACGACGTTTGCAGCGCAGTGTATGAGTTACTCCGGCTTCGGCAAGTTCGGACGTTCTCGCTGATGAGCAGTGTTGTTCCATCTCCAGCAAAACAAAAGGACACACAGCAAGTGGTCGGCGATGTGGGGATTCGCCCAAAAACGCCTGTCGACCTGAATGCGAGATTAGCCAGCTCGTCGAGGTCCACCCCAGTCACCGGCACGAATGCCGTCGCTCCCCCCGAAAGGGAGTTGGACTCAAGCTCCGTCGCGGACGTGTCGCGTGGCAGTTCGCATCGAGGGCTCAGCGACGATCAATTGGATGCTTTAGTTGATCAGCTCAATGCGGACGATCTTGGATGAAAATCCCGTGCCAGTGGTGCGCCGAATTGCCATAGACCGGGTCGGCTGTTAATCTAGAGCCTCGTGCCGTCGCACCGATGCACGGTAGCTTAGCTTAGCGTTTATCCTTTATTTGCTTCACCTGGTCTCGCGGAATCCTCAGCATGGCGGCCATTACCAACCAAATGCACGAAGAAATCTTGATCGTCGGTTTTACTGACAGCAAGATTCTTGATAGCCAGCGGATCGAACAGGTTGGCAAAGAGATTATGGATATCATCCCGCAAGCAATTCACAAGAAATTGCTTGTCAATTTTCGCGGCGTTTCGTTTATGTCGTCCGCCATGATCACCAAGCTGGTCATGCTCAATAAGGGCTGCAAAGCCCAGGGAATCGCGTTGGTATTTTGTGAAGTCTCCGCTAACGTCATGGAAGTTTTCAAAATCACCAAGCTCAACAAGCTCTTTAACATCCAAACCACCGAAGACAAAGCATTAGCAAGCTTCGACAAGAAGGGCTGGTTCGGTTGAGCGAAGACAAGCTGGGGCATTCGTTATCCAACGGCCCTGGTGCCACTCATTCCAATCCAGCTGGTGAGTCGCGATCGAACTGGAGTCGCGTTGAGGTCGCACGGCTCGTTGACCAAGAGAGAGCCCAAATCGGTCATGATCTGCATGATGACCTTGTGCCTCTCCTCTATGCCGCTCGGGCCAAAGCCGAAGTTCTTTCATTGAAACTGAGTACCGAAAGGTCCCCTTGCGACCCAGTAGAAGCAGCTGCGTCGCTGAACCAGATTGCTAGCTGGATGAATGAGGCGATGCAGTGGAGTCGTCGATTGCTCGGATCCATTCATTCACTCGATTTCTCTATCCGAACTTGGAAAGAGGCTGCCCAGGAACAGGTCAACGAAATTTGTCGCGACGTGGAGCTTGTTTGGCACATTGGCCCCGAAACCGAGTATTTCGCCAATGATTTCGCGATTGTTGCCTTCCGAGTTACGGTCGAATCCGTTCGGAATGCAGTGAGGCATGGAAAAGCGAAGCGAGTGGAAATTGCCTCGATCGTCGATCTCCAGTGGTATCGAATTACGATTACGGATGATGGAATCGGTTTCGATCCATCGGCAGTCACTGGGGATCATTTTGGTCTCCAGGTCATGCAGGGCCGGGCTGAGCTTGCTGGTGGCAAGCTCACGGTTCGTTCGAGTCCAGGCCATTCGACTTGTGTGGAGTTGAAGTTACCGCATAGCGGGCTGAGTTAGCCTCTCCGACGCGGTTCGCTTAGGCTTTTTGCTAGGCTCGGGCCTTTACTAAGCTTGGGCCTGAGGATTGAGGTCTTTGAGTGAGCGACCAAGTCGCTTGCGTCCAGCAGAGTTGTTCGCTCCAACTCGCTTTGTTTTTGGGGCACCCTCGCCTTGAAGCATCGCTGCCACGTTGGGATGCAAGTCCTCGGTATCGGCCGGTGTTCCAATTTGTTCGATCGCGTCACTGACTCCGAGCAGCACCGATTGCCGAACTCCGTCTCGCAACCATTCAAAGAAATTAACGTTCATAACTGGCGTCCTTGTGATCTATGTGGGTTACCGCCTGGATCGTTCGGTTGACCCCGAATCGATCCGGTTTCTAGCTAGATTCTGTCGCAAGCGTCTAGGCTGATTTTGTGCCTATTCTTCAGGCGGCCGTGGGGGCGAGTCGCCTAGGACCCAGGCAAGCGACGGACTCGGGGAAGTCGTCTACGAGCGAGTTTGAAAATTTTTCAAAATCGCAAGTGCTTGCAGTTTATAAGTTTGCGTCGTGAGTTCCGGTCGTAGCAGATGCTTTGGTCCGCCGGATGCTTAATGGTGCCAGCGACGTGGTCTTTCAGTTGGATCTTTGTCGATTGACTCGCGAGCAAATCTGCATGATGGCCCGGGCAGGAGTTGTCGATTTGGAAACCGATTTCGGTTGGCCGCTAACAGCAAGAGAGTGAGTGTCGCGCGGATCGCGCGGCCGCTCGTCAGGTTTCACATCATAGAAGGCGTAACAGGAAAATGATTCAGTCTTTAAGAGCTCCGTGGCTCGTTATCGCACTCCTCGTGGGGACGTTGGGAGTTGGCATGTCACTCGCGTCGGTCGCTTCGGCTCAGGAGGAGCCGGCGGTCGCAGCGGAAGCAGTTGAAGCTACCGACGCGGGTGGCGATGCCACAGCAGTAGTCGCAGAACCTGCAGCCGCAGAACCTGCAGCCGCAGAACCTGCAGCCGCAGAACCTGCAGCCGCAGAACCTGCAGCCGCAGAACCTGCAGCAGAAGAACCTGCAGCAGAAGAACCTGCAGCAGAAGAACCTGCAGCAGAAGAACCTGCAGCCGCTGACGCGGGCAGCATTGGGCTTCAGAAAGACTTTGAGTACACGATCAACACATTGATCATGTTCATCTGTGCGGTGCTCGTCTTGTTCATGCAAGCCGGATTCGCGATGGTGGAAGTCGGTTTGAACTCCTCCAAGAACACAGTAAACATTCTGGCGAAGAATGTGCTCGATCTTGCAGTGGGCGTCATCCTCTACCTTGTCGTCGGCTACGGCTTGATGTATCCAGGCGGCGACTATGCCGGTGGTTACTTCGGGTTCAGTGGTTCGTTTGTAACGCGTGACGTTGACGCGCCGAACTTGGACACAGGTTGGAGCAACAGTGCCGACTTCCTTTTCCAAGTCGCGTTTGCCGCGACAGCTGCAACGATCGTTTCCGGTGCAGTCGCTGGGCGGATGAAATTTGCTGGCTACCTGATTTACAGTGCTGTGTTGACTGGTTTGGTTTATCCGATCAGCGGTTTCTGGAAGTGGGGCGGTGGATTTCTTGCTGAGGCAGGGTTCGCGGACTTTGCTGGTAGCGTCGTGGTCCACGCAGTCGGCGGTTTCGCCGGCTTGGCTGGAGCTTTGCTGCTTGGGCCGAGAATTGGCCGGTACAGTGCTGATGGCAAGAGCATTCCACTTCCAGGTCACAACATCACTTTCGCTGCTCTCGGTGTGTTCATCCTTTGGGTTGGTTGGTATGGATTTAATCCTGGAAGCCAATTGACCTATGCTGGCTGGTCCAATGCTGAGGCAACGACTTATATCGCTGTGACAACAACAATCGCCGCCGCCGCTGGCTGTGTTGTTGCTCTGTGCACCGCTTGGGTTCTCTTCGGCAAGCCGGATCTCACGATGGCACTCAACGGTGTCTTGGGTGGTTTGGTTGGTATCACCGCAAACTGTGATCGTGTGGACCAAGTCAGTGCACTTGCGATTGGTGCCGTTGCTGGATTGATTGTGGTTCTTGGCACGATCTTGCTCGATAAGTTGAAGATTGACGATCCTGTTGGAGCGTTCCCGGTTCACGGTCTGTGTGGCATCTGGGGCGGAATCGCGACTGGATTGTTCGGTGCGATTCCAACAGGTGATGATGGTGCCGACTTGTTCGACCGAGCTGGATTCATTGGAGTTCAAGCGTACGGAACTGTGGTGATCTGCGTGTGGGCATTCGTCACGATGTTGATCGTATTTGGTGTTCTCAAAGCCGTCGGAATGCTTCGAGTTTCGCCTGAAGAAGAGCAAGCTGGTTTGGATATCTCCGAGCACGGAATGCACGCGTATCCATCCGATGCGATCGCTGGTGGTGCAATCCACTAATCGTCTACCCACCGCCGTCCCGTCGTCGATAAGAACTTGTTCGCATCGACGGCGGGACAACCGGTGTTGGGACGACAGAAATTGAATTGACATTGCGGCCTTCTCGGCTCTTGCCTGGGCCAGAAGATGCCCCAATGGCCCGCGGTGGGCGTCCGCCTCGTTCGCCGCGGGTCGGGGTTTCTTGCTATTCCAGACAATATGTCGAAGTGAGAGCCGGCTTGCTAACGTAGCAAGCCGGCTCTTTTCGTCGATGGACTCCGATGCGGATTGGATCAGCTCTTCTTCTTGAGCGTCATCAAGTACTCGACCACATCGACAAGACCTTGTTGGTCGACGGTTTGGTGAAGGCTATCCGGCATCATCGATTTTTCGCTCTTCTTGATTTCTTCGATTTCGTCCTTGGAGATTGTGCGGTCAATCGCCTCCGCCGTACGAATCACCACTTCGCTGTCGGTCTCCCCCACCTTAACGCCCGCAACGACTAAGCCGGAATCCGTCAGAACATTGTACGTTTCGTAGTTGTGGCTAATTCCGGCACTTGGATCGAGAATGGATGTGAACATCGCTTCTCGAGAGAGTTTGCTGCCGATCTCTGAGAGGTCCGGCCCGACTTGCTTTCCGAAACCACTTACGAGGTGACAGTTGCTGCAAGTTGCCTTGGTTCGAAACAACTCTTGCCCTTTGTTCGCATCACCTTGAATCGCGACAAGCGTATCTAATGCTGGAACGGGTGTTTGGTTGGCTTGTTGCGGTTGCGGCAACAGTTCACGGCTGAGAGCCAAAATCTTCTCGTCCGTCATTCGTGATAAGAGTCCACCGGCAAGCAGCCGCGTATCGCCAGGTAGCTTGGATTTTGATGCCAGGTCCAAGAGCGTGGTCGCGCCCAAGTTGTTGCGGGCCATCCCTTTTACGGCGGCGCTGCGCACGTCATAAGGTCGTTCGGCATCCGAAACAACATCACTCAAAATCTTGATCGCGCGGCCATTGCCAAGTAAACCGAGTACATCAGCAATCCTTGACGCAGCCGCTGTATTGTCCGATTGAAGTAATTTGCGAATGCTGCCTGGGCCACTTGGGCTTTCGAGCAACAAGCGAACGGCTTCCACGGCATCTGAATTGTTCGACGTGGAAAGGGCCAGCTCCTCAAGTGCCGCGTCCAGCCCTTCAGGCTGGAATTGCTTTACAAGTTTCAAGAACTCCACGGTGCCTTTCTGGCTTTCGATGTGCCGTGACAAAGCCGCTTTCGCGGTTGGGTTGCCGTTGACATCAAAGCCGTCCATGCGCTGGATCGCGCGCACAAGGACTGCATCTCCACGTGCTTTGTCCTCACCCGCACTTGCAACCAATAAGGATTGTAAAGCTGTGTTGCGAACTCCCGAGTCGTGATACTCCAAGCTGCGGAAATAGCGATTGGTTTCACTTAGGGCCAGCTTTGGATTTTGGACCAACTCGACCATCATGGCTGCGGCTTTGTCAGCACGCACTCGCCAGACAATATCTCGTCCGGTGTCCGAGTTCCATTTGCCATGAACTGTCGCGAGCCATGCGTCAAAGCACTCCGTTGGACGTACGTCACTCGCGATTCCCAACGCTTCGAGATACCAGCGATCTTTGCCGTCGTAGCCTTGCGCAAGTTTCGCCCAGACGTCTGGCATGGCGCTAGACTTGTCGTATCGAATCGCGATCGCGAGTTCACGGCGAACTGCTGGCGAAGGATCGGACGCCAACTCGGCTCCAACTTCCGCGAGCGACAAACCGAGTTGCCTGGCTAAGCGAATTCCCGTGACACGAATGTCCGCGTCCTTATCGGCCATAGCTTGATCAACATAGTATCGACTGCGGCCATCGATCTTTCCAAGCAGCCAAAGCGCTCTTGCACGCATGCGAGGATTCTCATCGCGATAAATGTCTGAGAGTGCCGATTCAGCCTCCAGGCCCATTTCGTGAAGTGCGATCCAAGCTTTGTAGCGAGTCGCCATGTTCGGACTGCGAAGCGCGCTGACGGCTCCAGTGGCTGTGCTGTAGTCAACCTTGGGTGCCGTGTACTTAGATCCTGGTGGTGCGATCCGGAACAGTCGACCGCGATCGAGGTCTTCTTGGCGGTGGCCACCGACGCCCGGGTCGTACCAATCCGTTACGAACACGGATCCGTCTGGTGCGACACAAGCATCCGCTGGGCGGAACCATTTGTCGGTCGTACCAGTGACAAGTGGTTCAATGGTCGCGGTGTATCCCGCGCCGTCAACTTGGGTTGGATACGCCCGAACGATATTGGCGCCCGGTTCGCAGTGGATCATCGAATTCCAAAACCGCTGCGGTAGCAAACGGCCTTCGTAAAAACAGATCCCTGACGGCGAGCCGGCGCCTGTTTGCAATAAGTTCGGAACAACGCCTGGATCGTTCAAATGCCAGTGACGAAGCGGGATCTCCTCTTCGAGCGTGATTCGGTCTTGTTGCCATGTCCCACCAGTCAACTCATCGCGGTAACCGTAATTGCCTTGTTCCATCACGAAGTTAATTCGTGTGCCACGATTGCCGTCGTCATCGTTGTCACTCTGCCATAGAGTGCCGAACGAGTCGACGGTGGTTTCCCAATTATTGCGAAAGTTATGAGCTAGCACTTCAAATTCGCTGCCATCGAGATTGCATCGAAACGGCATCCCGCCAAACAGCGGCTTGCCATCGTCAACGACCGGGCGACCGTGAATGTCGATGACTGTTTGGCCTTTGCCATCTTTGACTTGCTTGCCGGTGTTTCCAAAGTTCCAGTAAAGCTTGCCATCCGGGCCAAACAAAAACGAGTGCGCCGAGTGATCGTGCTGTGGTTGGCCCACGTCAGTAAAAAGGGCTTCTTTTCGATCGGGAATGTCATCGCCGTTCTCATCGGTGAATCGCCAAACATTGGGACTTGCCGTCACAATGACCTGATTACCCAAAACACAAATCCCCATAGCGGAGTCGATATCGCGGCCTTGATAAAACGTCTTCACTGAATCGGCGACGCCATCGCCGGTCGTGTCTTCAAGAATGAGAATGCGGTCGCCTTCGGGTCGGCTACCGTCATTGCGACGATAATTCATTACATCACAAACCCAGATCCGTCCTCGATCGTCGATATCGAGATTCGTTAAGCTTCGAAGCTCCGGTTCGCTCGCACTCAGCGTTAATTGCAAGCCCTCCGCTACCGTCAGCCCGCTCACTGCTTCGCTCGACTCCCGCAGGTTGTCGCCAAGTTTTGTGTCGAATTCACCGAGGTTTTCTGGTGCCGCGTCAGCGAAAATCGCAAACCGAACGCTCGATGCGGTGCCGTCTTGCTGACGTGTGCCGCCACTATCGAGTGCCGCAGTGACGGAGAATCGGTCAAAACCTTCAGGGATTTGGTAGTGGATCACACTGTTGGCGTGCGTTCCCAAACAGGTGCTGCCGACTTTTTCTCCGCGGACCAACCAACCTTCACCGGCGCAGTTCGCGTTCTTGTGCACTTCTCCCCAGCCGCTCGTCGCAGCCACCCAGTCCAACTCTGTTAACGACTTTGAACCGCCTTTTCCCTTGAGTGTGGGGTCGATCCAATCAGCCCAATCACATCCGTAGCTATTCCCCCCGTCCGTTGCTACCAGAAACAAATCCCGAACCCCCGCGACGGAGACGTCCATGTTGATTTGATGTCGACTGGTTTGGGTCGTTACAACGGGTGTGACTTCGAGCAACCGTGGTTTAACCTTCGCAGTTGTCGTAGAACTTGATGGAGCTTTTGGGCTTGTTGACGTTGCCGATAAATGGAACTCCTTCGCAGTTTGCTCTGGTGAAAAATTCTTGGGTGGTTCGTAATCTTGGTTCTCCAAGAGTTTTTGCATGGGAGCGGCTTGAAGCTTTGAGCCGCTGTCCGGAACTTCATCGCCCGCCGTCCAACGAATTGCGTTGGTCACCAAACGCCGAACATTTTCGTTGCCCCAATTCCAGTGATAGTGGCCGCCGGTAAAACCGAACGAGCGTCCGCCACCTGCACGCTCGAACGCCCAGGCAACGACTTGCGGTTCACCTGCGGCAACGCTTTTACGCACGTCTGGATTGCCGCTATGCGGACCGTCTGGACGACGCATCGTATCTTCTGGAGCGACCGCAGCGAGGATGGGCGTTACCTTGGCTGTCGGATTGAAACGCATGTGAAAGTACCACTCATCGTTCGTCGCGAATGGTTTCACACCTTGCGTGATGGGATGCTCGGGCAATGTCTTGAAGTCGCCGACCCAATGTGGATTGACGCTCCAATGCGTTTCGAAATAGCCACCAAGGAAGTTGAGAAAGTCATCGCCCACGGGTCCCTTGGGCACTTCAACGGCGTAATGCAGACACGCGAATCCGCAACCAGTTGCCAGTTTCGTTCGCAGCGCTTCCAGGTGTGGGATCGCCAAGTGACGCTCGCCGCCGTCGCAATAGATCACGATCGAGTCCGCGGTGTCGACGAGCGACTTATCGTCCGGCCATCCGCGAACAACCGTCACGTGGACGGAGTCGCTGCTCGCGTTGAGCGATTCTTCGAGCACCTTCAAGCCGGCATAGTGCTCATGCGAGCCATATCCGTGCGACGGGTTACCAGCGATCAACAAGATGTTGTGCTTCTCGGCTGCCGTGACGTTCGACGAAGTGGCGAGTATCACACCAACGACGCTGCAAACGAGCATGGCCAAACGCATGCAATTCAATTTCATCGCAATTCCGCTTTGAAAGGGAGTCGGAGCCTGTGCAGAGCGAGCGTGATTGGAACGCAACGACTCAAGAAGGCTCTCGGGAGAGGGGTCTGGGAAGGGACACAGCATCGGGTAAATCGACGCCGTTTCGTTCACCCAGTGTAACCGAATCCGCCTCAGAGTTCTTCACAGCGAAATGCGAATCTTCTGTACTGCGTCAACCACAGCGAGCCCGGGAAATTCGACGTTCCTGAATATTCCCTACCAAAACGACTTTGGGGAACAACTCAGTCGCCGCTCGAACGACCGTGCATTGATTTTGCTTGGCCAATTTAGAATGACGCAAAATTGAAAACGGCCGCCTTTGCCTACGCGCGCAACGCGTGGCCAAAGACTGAGAATCCCAATGGGTTGAAGCACTTTTAGGACAGGGCGATTAGGCCGGTTTGAGTTCCATTCACCTAGGATACTGGCGGGGTTCTCGGTGCAAGCGATCGTAGCTGACCAAGCTGGTCAAATGGGCTTCTAAATGCTTGTCAATCGCTCGTTGAGCGTTCATGATCGAGAGGCAAACGGATAGTTCATCGGCTCGCCATTGCTGTCACGTTCCCGCCCACATGTTCCCGCCAATTCCACGATCGGGCCCACGCATGGTCATTCGTCGTCTTTCTATTTTTGCCATTGCTTTCTTGACGGCAGTCTTCACCAACGGGTTGCACGCAAGCCCGGTCGATCATGCGGCTGACCCAATTCTTATGGCGGATGACCCGGCCTTGTCGCCTGATGGGAGCCAACTCGTTTTTAGTTGGATGGGTGAGATTTGGAAGTCAAAAATTGATGGGACCGATCTAGTACGTTTGACCCACCATTCGTCGAGCGATAAGCAGCCTCGATTTTCTCCCGATGGATCACAAATCGCCTTCGTGAGTGATCGAACCGGGGCGTCACAGATCTTTGTGATGAACTCGTTGGGCTCGGTGCCCAAGCAAGTGACTCATCACACCGAAGGCTATTCGCTGGAGGATTGGTTTCCAGATGGGAAATCGTTGTTGGCAACGGGTGTCCGCGACCATTTTCATCGCGATGCGACGCGTTTGATCAAAGTCAGCTTGGATGAGCGACGTGCCGACGTGATTCTCGCCGATGCGATGGCCAAAGATGCGTCGCTCTCACCAAATGGTAAACAGATTCTGTTGACTCGCGAAGGCGAACGTTGGTGGCGCAAGGGCTATTCTGGCGAACGCTCAGCTCAAGTTTGGTTATTGGATCTTGAGTCCGGTGACTTCAAAGAATTGTTGCATGAGGGCGTGGAATGCATGTGGCCGATGTGGATGGCGAATGGCAAAGGTTTTTACTTCTCCAAGGGTACAGCCCACGGATTTGATCTCTATCGGTACCGCTTTCCCGGCAAAGATGAGACCGAAGGGAAACAGAAGAAGGTGCTGAGCTTTGACGACGATTCGATTGTCTTTCCCGCCATCTCGAGTGATGGATCGACCATCGTCTTTCGGCATCTATTCGAGCTTTATGTATTTCATCCTGGTAAAGACAAGTTACCCACCAAGATCGAGTTCCGTCTGGATGCAGACACGGAACTGCCGCGAGATGAGTTGCGTCGGGAGTACACCAAGGCGGATCAAGTCGCGTTTTCTGCAGATGGATTGGAGATTGCGATACTCGCCGGCGGCGATGTGTGGGTCATGGATACGAAACTGCGAGAACCCCAACGCGTCACCTTGATGCCTGGCTTTGAGGAGAATGTTGTCTTCTCCAACGATGGCAATGAACTGTGGTTTACCTCGACGAAAGACGGCCAAACGGACATTTGGAAAGCGACACGCAGGGATGGCGAACGGTTCTGGTGGCAAAATACTGAGTTCAATGTCGAGCAAGTGACCAACGATCCACACGTGGAGAGCAAGTTGCGTTTTACACCCGACGGAAAACAACTTGTGTTCCAGCAGGGACGTGGTGACTTGGCGGTAATGGAGTTGGAAACGCAAGAGAGACGCGTGCTCTTGCGAGGTTTCAGCGGCATCGATTTTGACCTTTCGTACGACAGTCGCTGGATCGCGTACTCCCAGCAGGACAACGACTTCAATCATGAAATCTGGATCGCCTCGCTCTCTGGGGAAGCGAATCCCGTCAACGTTTCACGACACCCGGATAATGACGACGGCCCGAAGTTTTCTCCTGATGGAAAGCTGTTGGCGTTCACTGGTCGGCGCTTCGATCGTGAGGTTGATGTGTATTACGTTTATTTGCAGGAGGCACTGCATGAGGAGACTTCGCGTCAACGTCGAATCGAAGAAGCGTTGGAGCTGATGACGAAAAAACGGTCTGCCAAGGGAAGTCCTGCGGCAACAAAACCGGCTGCTGTGTCAGATGCCAAGTCGGAAGAAAAGCCGGACAACCCGCTCGAGGATGAAGCGTCCGATGACGTTGCAAAAGACGACGAAGAAAAGGAGTTGGCCGAGAAGAAGGCGAGTGCTGAAATCAAACCGATGAAGATCGACTTCGATCGAATTCATGAGAGGGTTCGGCGAATCTCCATCGCGGACAGCAATGAGTCTGAATTGGTGTTCTCTCCGGACAGCAAGAAGCTCGCCTTTGCGGGAACGATTGATGGAAAGCGGGGTTGGTACACGGTCGAGTTCCCAGACGAGCTAAATCCAAAGTTGCTTACCACGACGACGGGCTCCGATCCCGTTTGGTCCGACAAGGCCGGAGGCATTCTGTTTTCGCGGAGCGGGGTACCAGCCAAGGTCGACAAAAGTGACAAGCTCGAAACCTATGAGTTCAAAGTGGCCCAGCTCAGTACGCGGTCACAGTGGCTGAAATCGGGCTTTGAAAAAGCATGGTTGACGATGCGTGAAGTTTGGTATGACGAAAGCTTTGCAAATCGAAATTGGGATGACGTTCGCCGCAAATACGTGGATGCGGCGTCGCGAGTGATGGATACGCACGCGATGGCTTCGCTCGTTCAACTCATGCTAGGTGAATTGAATGGATCGCATTTGGGTTTTACTCCCAGTGGCTCCCATTCGGGAGCGGAGGTGGAAGGCTGGAATGATTCAACCGCTCATCTCGGTGTACGCTTCGTCGAAGATCATCCCGGGCCGGGATTGATGGTGCGAGATGTCATTCCAGGTGGTCCCGGCGACAGGGAATTCTGCAAGCTTCTCGCCGGCGATCGGATCATTTCGATCGATGGCACGCCGGTGGACCCCGCGATGGATCTTACGCGAGTATTGAACGGTCGACTTGATCGCGACATTGTCTTAAGTGTGTCACGCCTGACGGAGGGAACGAATGACACCGAGGAGCTTGAGCTTTCGCTACGTCCGATCAGTTTTTCTGCCGCTCGAACACTGTTGTATGATCAATGGTTGCAACGCAATCGGCAAACCGTCGACAAGGCTAGCGGTGGGCGATTGGGGTATTTGCACATTCGCGGTATGGACATGACGAGCTTCTATGAATTTGAACGCCAGTTATATAACGTTGGATACGGTCGAGAGGGGTTAGTGATCGATGTCCGCGATAATGGAGGAGGATCAACGACCGATCTGTTATTGACGGCGCTCACCCAGCCGCGACATGCGATCACGGTCCCTCGAGGCGGCGGACCAGGCTACCCGCATGATCGCTTGGTTTTCGCCTCGTGGTCCAAGCCGATCATCGTGCTGTGCAACCAAAACAGTTACAGCAACGCAGAGATTTTCAGCCACGCAGTGAAGACACTCAAACGTGGGAAGGTGGTGGGTGTACAAACAGCGGGCGGCGTTGTGAGCACGGGTTCGGCGCGTATCAACGATGTGGGGACCATTCGTGTTCCGTTTCGCGGCTGGTTCACGATTGGAACGGGCGACGATATGGAAATGAACGGTTGCCTACCGGACGAAGTGATTTGGCCTGGGCCGGGCGAGATGCCTCAAGGGATCGATCGCCAATTGGATCGGGCCGTTGAGATACTTTTGGACGAAGTCGGAGATGGCTTGATTGATCAAGAACTGAAGTACGCGACCCAGCGGACAGCCTCGGACTCGAAATCCAAGAAATAGTAAACGGTGCTTTTGACTCGGCGTTGAGTTGCCTGGCGAAGCGTCGCTTGGGTGAAGTCCGGTTTTCAAGACGCTAGATGATTCATAGTCGACGCTGGCGTCGCGACCGCAAGTTTAGCGTAACGGCTAGTTTTGAGCGAAAAGTTTGCAATAGACATCGGCGGTTCTTTTCGCCATAGCCCAATCGGAGAAGTGCGCGGCGTGACGTTCACAGGCTGACTCGGCCATTGTGTTCCAGTCGACGCCACCGGTGATGAGCGTGCGAATCGCGTCTGCGAGACTGTCGCTGTTACATGGTTGGGCAAGCAATCCATCGATTCCGTCGCGAATTGCCTCGGGCGTGCCTTCGACTCGCGTCGCGATCACGGGCAACCCAGCGGCCATCGCTTCGAGCACCACCATCGGCAGACCTTCACCGAACATGCTGGGCAATACCATCGCATCAAGTTGTGCGAGCACCGCGGGAACGTCCGACGTAAAGCCCACTCGTTCAACACGATTTTCGACGACGAGTTCCGAAATTCGTTGATTGATGAAGGTCTCGTACTCGGTGTTTTCGAACGGGCCAATGCAACGCAATCGGACGTCGTGACCTTGGATTGCAAGCAGCGACAAAGCTTCGAGTACGAACTCGAGTCCCTTGCGCGGTCGCATTAACGCAACCATGCCGATGGTCCACGTTTTTCCTGGTACAGGCGTTGACGTGCGCGGTGGTCGGATCGCCGGGACTCCGTTGTGAACGACTGTGACGCGAGATTCTTCGACGCCCTTCGATAAACAGTCCTGTCGAAGGCTTTCGGAGACTGTGATCAAATGTGAGCACTTACGAAGCGATTGTGTTTCGATCCAGGCGTTGGCGTAGTTCGTGAATTGGCGAGTTGAGTCACGCGACGCGGGACTGTGGACATGGTACACCCAGGGCACATCGATGATTCTCGAAGCGATCGCGGCAAGCATGGCTGTGCGAGGCGTATGAGCGTGAAGCAGGTCGTATTTCTCGGTTTTGACCAATTTCGCAATTCGCCACGCGGTGCGAATGTCGAACCGGTTGAGCATCGGTGTGCGGTGACAAACGCCCCATGCACCGCCATGTTCGTCAAGCAGAGTGGCGAAACGCCCAGGCTTAACGCACGCGAAATCGGCTTGGACCCCGTACGTGGGCAAACAACGTCCTAAGTGCGACTGGACTCGCTCGGCGCCAGAAAAATGCTCGCCGTTGACGAGTTGCAAAACTCGCGTCGTCGCCACGCGATGGAGCGTCGGTGCCGCAGGCGTCGTGAACGTTTTGGGCGTGATGGTCGTGAAGACAGGATCAGCAGCCAACGACGTAATCGTGTTTTGCAGCATTTTCAAAGAGCAATGGATTTTGTGAGATCATGGCGTCGAAGGGCGATCGACTCTACAACTAGATTGTGCAGCCTTCTCTTTGCCGAGGTCTCCAAACAAGTCTGGCAAACTGGGACGATTCCACAAACGCTTCCGAACATTCTGGTTATGACGATCCAAACACCATGTCCCAAATCTATGATCTGCTCGAAGACTTCCTCGTCGAGTACCAAGAGCACCGTTCCCCCGAAGAGTTGCAGATTCTCGTCGATGCGGCCGACAAGGTTGAAGACGCCTTCGAGTCGGAATCGCTAGCCGCGCTGCTGAAAAAACTCCGTCAAGCGGCCAAGGCGGTTCGTGAACTGGATGACGAGGCCGTCTCGTTTCTTTTCGACTTTCATCTCGGCAATGAACTTGTTGGAACGGCGCACCGAGCTCATGAAGGCATCGAAGTGCTGGGGCCGGCGGCGATTGCGACACGCGATGATGCGTTCGCCGAGAGTCCACTCCGGCTTGCGACGAATAACATGCTTGCAACCGCGTACACGCTCGTCGATCCAGCCGGTTATGCCGACGAGATTCGTTTCATCGACCAACTCGTTGTCGACTCGCCGATCGCTGACGAAGAAGACCGGTTGCTTTCGCTAGGGAATCGCTACGAATCGGAAATCGCTTTAGGAGAGATTGCTCTGGCAAAGCAAACTCGCGACGAGATGTGGTCCAATGCGAAGTCGCTCGATGACCCGGATTACTTCATGCATGTCGTGACGTTCGATTGTGACTTGGCGTATATGGAACAGGACTGGGACGAACTCCATAACGCTGTCGAGCGAATGTGGAAGCTTGGCAAGGCAGGTGATGAGGAGGACACGGATCGTTTGGCAGCACTGGGAGCGCATGCGTTAGCGCTGGCGAAATTGGGGCGTCGAGCATTGGCTGCGAGTCAGCAGCATTCAAAGAACCCGCATCCCGAGCGACCAGCCGGGTTCCCGTTTTTCCGCTATTGGTGCGACTACCATCTCGAAGTCGGCCAGCTGGAAACGGCGGTCACGATGGCTAAACAGGGTTACAAAGAAATTCGCGGGCTTGGCCAAGACTATGTCGAAGCACAAATGCTGTGTGTGCTGATTCGAGCACTCACCGCGAATGGTCAAAAAGAAGATGCCCAGTTGCGAGTGGAGGAAGCGAACCTGGTCGCCGATCGCATGAAGAACCCCGCGCCGTTGAAACAACGGATCAACGAGGCGGCTCAGGCGTGAATTGGAGCTTCCCCGTATCGTTCCCGGCTCAGCCCTGGGGAAAGCCGCTCGTGTCGATTAGATTGTGAGCCGCCCAAGATCACTTCATTCACACACTAGCCCCCCACGTTCCCTTGAAAGCCAACCTAGTTCTGTTGCCTGGCGATGGCATCGGTCCCGAGATCGTTGAGCAAACTCACCGCGTTTTGATCGCGGTCTCAAAAAAGTTTGGTCACGAATTTCATTTCACTTCGCATCTTATCGGCGGGATTGCGATCGATACGTGTGGCGACCCGTTGCCCCAAGCGACGATCGACGCTTGTCGCGCCAGCCACGCGATTTTGCTGGGTGCTGTGGGCGGTCCCAAATGGGACGATCCAACGGCCAAGACTCGCCCGGAGGCTGGTTTGCTGAAGATCCGCAAGGAACTCGGCTTGTTTGCTAACTTGCGGCCAATCCGCATGTTCTCGCAACTTGCCGATGCTTCGCCGCTCAAGCCAGAGATCATCCAAGGCACCGACATTCTGTTCTTTCGCGAGTTGACTGGCGGTATTTACTTTGGTCCGTCCGGCCGCGAGGGTAGCGGAGCGACTGAGTCGGCTTTCCAATCGATGGTTTACAGCGTTTTCGAAGTCGAACGCGTGGTACGTTTGGCGGCACAGGCGGCACGGGGGCGACGCAATCATTTGACGAGTGTCGACAAGGCAAACGTGCTCGAGCCGATGCGATTGTGGCGGCAAGTTGCGGCGCGCGTGATGAAGGAAGAGTACCCTGATGTCCAGTTCGATGTCGTGCTTGTCGACTCGATGGCGATGCATTTGATCAATCGTCCGCGTGACTTTGACGTGGTTGTCACCGGCAACATGTTCGGAGACATCCTTACCGATGAAGCGTCGATGCTTCCAGGTTCACTTGGTATGCTTCCGAGTGCATCACTGGGTAGCGACGGTCCCGGCTTGTATGAGCCAATCCATGGTTCGGCTCCCGACATTGCTGGCAAGGGAATCGCGAATCCGTTGGCGACGATTCTTGCGGCGGCAATGATGTTACGTCACTCGCTGTCGCTCGCGACGGAAGCGGATGCGATTGAGGCTGCGGTAGAAAAAGTTCTCGAAGATGGGCTTCGCACGGCGGACATCGCTCGCGGAGCCAAGTCGATTGGCACGATCGAGATGACCGATGCCGTCATTCAGCGACTCGGGGCTTAACGCCAGTGCCATTCTTTCCGCTCGCAGCAAGCAACTGGCTGACGTCAGGCACGTATATCCTTCTCGCCGTGATTCTCTCGGCGCTGGGGATCGCTACGGCGGTTGGTCTCGTGCTCTCGCGTCGCGAGAATCTTGGAATTGAGTCCGCACTGATTCGTCGCTTCAACCATCGGATTCGCGTCTGGTGGATGATGGCTGCGATTCTGGTGTTTGGGTTCCTGCTGCACCGAGTGGGTGTCGTGATCTTGTTTGGCTTCGTATCGTTCTGGGCCTTGCGAGAATTCATCTCGATGACCCCGACGCGGCGTGGTGATCACCGCACGTTGTTTTGGGTGTTCTTCGTGTTCACGCCGCTGCAATACTTGCTGATCGGCCTAGGTAGCACACCGCCGAGTTGGCTTGTCGGCGCAAGTGACGTCGACTTCTATGGCCTGTACAGCATCATGATTCCGGTATACGCGAGCTTGTTTATACCTGCGCGGGCTGCGATCGCTGGTGATTACAAACGATTTCTCGAGCGGAGTGCCAAGATCCAAGCCGGTTTGCTGATTTGCGTTTACTCGCTCAGTTACGCTCCGGCACTGTTGGACTTGCAACTCGTACGAACCGGTGGCGAGCCTTGGGATGGGAGTGCGGTGAGTCTGCTCGTCTTTCTTGTTCTCATTGCACAACTCGCGTCGGTTCTCGAGCGTGCATGGAGTCGGTTGGCGGGCCAGCACGTGATTGCGGAGAAAATCAATGCCTCGCGTACCTGGGAGGGTTTCTTTGGAGCCATGGTGACCACCGGTCTAATCGCCGCTTCGCTTTACTGGGCAACTCCCTTTCATCCGTGGGAAGCTGGCGTTCTTGGCGCCGTCGTGACTGTGATGGCGAGCGCCGGAACTCTGACCATGAGTGCCATCAAGCGCGACCGTGGCGTCACCGACACAGGCACTCTCGTGCAAGGTCACGCTGGCGTGCTGGACCAAATCGACAATATCTGTTTTGCCGCGCCAGTGTTCTATCACCTGACACGATTCTTTTACACGTAAGTCACTGCGGACACCGATGCCACTTGCAATGTTCGATACGCATGCTCATTTGAACTCCGATGCATTTGAGGCGGATGTGGCGAGTGTCATCCAACGCGCACAGTCCGCTGGTGTCGTCGGTATCAATGTCATTGGTGTGGACGTTGAAACCAGCCGTCGAGCATGTGAACTTGCTGGTCAATACAAGGGTTACCTGTTCGCTACCGTCGGCATCCAACCGAATTATGTTGCGAAGGTTACTGAGGAAGGCTGGGCCGAGATTGAAGATCTCGCGGGGTACCCAGGCGTCCGGGCGATCGGAGAAACGGGCCTCGATTGTTACTGGGACGACGCGCCACTTGCCGTACAGCGAGAATACTTTGATCGGCACATTGAGCTGGCGATTGCGACCTCACTGCCGATGGTCATTCACATGCGTGAAAGCGCCACCGAGATTGTTGATCAGTTGCGTTCGCATTCGAGATTGCCCTCTGGCGTGATGCACTCATACACGGGAGACACCGCGATCGCGAAGCAGTGTTTGGATTTGGGACTTTATATTAGCTTTGCGGGTATGGTCACATTCAAGAAAAGCGATGAGCTCCGAGAAGTGGCACGCCAAGTGCCACTGGACCGCTTGCTGATCGAGACTGATTCACCGTACCTGAGCCCCGAGCCGTTTCGGGGCAAGCGACCCAACGAACCAGCTCGAGTGGAACACACACTAAGATGCTTGGCGGATGTCCGAAAAATGAAACCAGATGAGTTGGCGGAAATCACGACGGCGAATGCAAAGCGACTCCTGCAATTGCCGTAATGCTGATGGCTGAGGAGCAACCCGATTCACCGCTTGTTGGTTCTTGTGCGATGACGTTTAGCCTTGCGAAATTGCTTGCCGTCACCGTTTTTATCGGCTTGGCCCTCGCTTATGTCACGACTCGAGCGAGACTCCAGCAAGCGACCTCGCAATTGACTCGATTGCGACTAGAAACAGGCTATTTGGCGGAGACGGCATCAGGGCAAATTGCCGCAGTACGTGTTCCAAGCGACGAACCGCTGACATATCGACTGCGAATACGAGTTCCCGACTCGGTAAAGTATCGCGTGGCTTACAGTTCGCTGTGGCCTTTGGGGTCGATGGGACCTGATTGGTTCGCTGCGGTCAACGTGCCGCCCGGGGAGTCATTGGTCACAGTCCAGATTCTCGAAGATCCCCGCGACCAGCGGTGGAAAATCACTACAATCATCCGGTCTGAACGAGGAACCAAACGCGTCGCCACGGTTTTGCCGCCACCGCACGTCCATGTTTTTCGCGAATCGCACGATGCGGTGAGCACGGGAGTCGGTCGCCAGACGATGTCCGCTGTGTCGAGCGAGTCGATTCGATTGCTCGACGAACGATGGATTGTCGGCGAAGGCGGCTTGTTGCTTTACGGTGACCGATCCCCCGAACAAGACCAAATTGGCGTTTACGCTGAACTGCAACCCGACGATCGACCCCTGTAAATGTTCTGTCGATTGTCATTTCACCAACCACTGTTTCTATCCACCGACCACTGTTGACTGACGACTGATTTATGGCTCGTGATTTTTTAAAAGGTGCCGCGGACGAGTACGACGTGGTGGTGATTGGCAGCGGCCTCGCTGGGATGACCTCGGCTAACATCCTCGGTCGCGCTGGATATCGAGTTTTGCTCGCCGAACAACACTACAAGCTCGGCGGCTTGGCTACCTGGTTCTTGCGTCCCGGTGGTCACATCTTTGACGTGTCGTTGCACGGATTTCCGCACGGCATGATCAAGTCATGTCGCCGTTATTGGAACGAAGACATCGCGGGTCGGATTAAGCAACTCAAGAACATCCGCTTCGACAATCCGATGTTCTCGCTGACGACAACATTCAATCGCGAAGATTTCACAAAGTTGCTCACCAGCCAATTCGGCATCGCCCCTCAAACCGTCAGTGATTTCTTTGACACCGCGCGAGGAATGAACTTCTATGATGATCAAGCAACAACGACACGTCAGCTATTCGATCGTTTCTTCCCTGGTCGTGATGACGTCGTACGACTGTTGATGGAACCCATCACGTACGCGAACGGCAGCACACTCGAAGATCCCGCCATCACTTACGGAATCGTATTTAGCAACTTCATGAGCAAGGGTGTGTTCATTTACGAAGGTGGCACCGAGGACCTTGTTTCGCGAATGAAGAAAGAGCTTGAAAGCAACGGCGTCGATATTCGAATCAACTGTCCCGTCGAGAAAATCAATGTGAGCAACGGACAGGTTTCGTCTGTCCAAATCCACGATCGGACGATTCGGTGCCGTGCCATCGTCAGCAACGCGAACTTGCGTACCACGATATTGAAGATGTTGCCACGCGATGTGCTGGACAACGACTATGTCGAGCGGACTGAAGCTGTGCGGCTGAACAATAGCAGCACACAAGTCTACATGGCGCTCAAGCCCGGCGAAGAAATCGACGAATCAAGCGGTGATCTGTTTTTTACAAGCACCGCCAAAGAGTTTCGCACCGACTTGCTCTTGAGCCGCGACATTACCAGCCGCACGTTCAGTTTTTATTACCCAAACACGCGTCCCGAGGGCAAGCGGCGCTTCGCGATCGTCAGCAGTACGAACGCGAACTGGAAAGATTGGGCTGATCTCTCCGACGAAGACTACGTCGCAAGCAAACAGGACCTAGTGGAAACGACTTTGGAAGCACTCGAGCGATACATTCCGGGTGTTCGCAATAAGATCGATCGTGCCGAAGCGGCGACACCAAGAACGTTCAACCACTATACTCGGCACGAACTCGGCGCGAGTTTCGGAACCAAGTTTGAGGGGCTCGGTGTCAGTCGTGAGTTGTCCAAGCAAGTCGGTGGTATGTACCACGCCGGTAGCGTTGGCATCATCATGAGCGGCTGGCTCGGTGCGATTAACTACGGCGTGATTGTTAGCAATGAAGTCGACCAGCTTCTCAGCCAACAAAAAGCTTCGGTTTAGCACGCTGCTCAAAGCTCGTCATTTCTTAAACTGTTAGTCTGGATTTCATTCATGTCGATTTGTCGTTTCATCAATTCCTGGGGCGCGCCGGAATACGCTCTCTATCGCGACAACCAGCTATGTCCTCTGAGTAAGCTGCTTGACGTGGTGCCGCAGGCAAGCGAACTGTTCGAGCAAGAGGCCCAGTGGTTTGAGGCGATACCGGAGCCAAAGGCGGGAGACTGGCAACCTGTTGAGACGTTGCTTCCACCGGTGCCGCCACCTGAGAAAATCATTTGTATCGGGCTGAACTATCGCGACCACGCCATCGAAACGGGATCAGAAATTCCGACGGAGCCTGTTGTCTTTAGCAAGTTCAACACGGCTCTGGTTGGCCATGGCGAAGCCATTCAATTGCCGTCCAATGCAACTCAAGTGGATTATGAAGCGGAATTCGTGGTGGTCATTGGACGAGGTGGCAAGAATATCCATGAGGCCTCGGCGATGGAGCATGTCTTTGGCTACACCTGTGGACACGATGTCTCCGCTCGTGATTGGCAAAAGGGGCGACCGGGTGGCCAATGGCTGCTTGGAAAGTCGTTTGATACGTTTGGCCCGATTGGTCCGTGTGTCGTTCCGAGGCACAGGATTGCGGATCCCGGTAACGTACGCGTGCAAATGATTTTGAGCGGTGAAACCGTCCAAAACAGCACCACGGCGCAGCTGATTTTTGACATTCCCACATTGATTGCCCACCTTTCGAAGATCATGACCTTGCATCCGGGTGATTTGATTTTCACTGGAACACCACCTGGCGTGGGTGCTGCACGAAAGCCGCCTCGTTTTCTACAACCCGGCGATGTTTGCACTGTGCAAGTAGACGGCGTTGGTTCATTAACGAACCCTTGCGTTTCGGCGTAAGGGCGAGCTCAAGCACACACGAGCGTTAGGGCATCTGAATCCGATCCTGGTAGTGTCAAAACAATGCCGTACCGGCTAAATTCAGTGACCGGTTGTCGGCGGTCGTTATTTTCAGTCCCACGTTAGACATGGTGGTACCTAGCGGTGAGTCAAGTTGTCCGCGTCGAGCATCCACTCGTTGATCACCACCTTTGCAGCGTCCGCGATAAGTCGACGCGCCCCAGTGAGTTTCGTCTCGCGGTCCAGCGTCTGTCGATCTTGCTTGGTGTTCGAGCAACCGAGGATTTAGCGATGACGGATATTGTCATCCAAACACCTTTGGCCGACGCGCCATCGAGATGCTTGGCGACGCGTATCGGATTAGTACCGATCTTGCGAGCCGGACTGGGGATGGTCGATCCGCTGCTGCAACTGTTGCCTGACGCAGCCGTATGGCATCTCGGTTTGTACCGCAATGAAGAGACTGCGGAACCCGTCGGCTATTACGACAAGCTGCCTCTCGAAAACGCGCCGAACGTCGCGCTCGTGCTTGACCCCATGTTGGCCACGGGTGGTTCCATCGACTTAGTCGTCCGCCGCTTGATGCAGTGGGGCGTCGATGAGATTCGCGTGCTGAGCATTATCGCTGCCCAGCCCGGAATTGATCGTGTCGCACGTGATTTTCCTCATGTGAAGCTTTTTGTCGCTGCAATCGACCCCGAGCTCAACAGCCAGTCGTACATCATGCCTGGACTAGGTGACGCTGGTGATCGAATTTTTGACACTCCGCAACAACACTAACAAGACGATCGATGATGCAAGCTCGAATGATCTGTTTGCTTGGCATCTTTGTCTTTGTTGCCATCGCCTGGCTGGTGAGTGACAACCGCCGCAAGTTTCCTCTTCGCGTTGTCGCGGGAGGTTTGTTTTTGCAGTTTTTGCTTGCTGTGCTGGTTCTTAGAACATCGCCTGGCCGGTGGGTATTCCAGCAAATCGGTGACGGATTCTCGGCCGTCATGGATACCGTGAAAAGCGGGAGCGGATTTCTGTTCTCGGCTGGCGGTGACAATCCGCTCGGTGACTCGCTGTTGGGCACATTTGCGTTTGGTGTGCTACCGACAGTCATCTTCTTCTCGTCATTGATGAGCATTCTGTATCACATCGGGATCATGCAACGTCTCGTTTGGGCTTTGGCATGGTGCATGCGATTTACGCTTGGAACCAGCGGAGTTGAAACGCTCGCGGCCGCAGCAAACGTATTCGTCGGGCACACCGAAGCACCACTCGTCGTGCGTCCTTACTTGGCAACGATGACTCGCAGCGAGTTGTGCGCGATGATGACCGGCGGCTTTGCGACGGTGACAGGTGGATTGCTCGGTGTGTACGCCGGGATGGGAATCGATATATCGCATTTGCTCACCGCTTCCGTGATCAGTGCTCCCGCCGCATTGTTGATTGCCAAAGTGATGGTTCCTGAGACTGAGCCCGAGCGAGTGTCCGCAGAAATGAGTTTGGCAGCGCCAGCGAATCATGTGAATGTGATTGGTGCGGCAGTCGAAGGGGCATCCGAAGGTCTCAAGCTCGCGCTCAATGTTGGAGCCATGCTGATCGCGTTCTTGGCATTACTCGCGCTCGTCGATGTCATCCTTGGAGTAGTATGTCGCCAGCTGCTTTTGGTGGACGAGACCGGCACACCTCAAGTGACTTTGGGCGTGATCCTTGGTTACGCGTGTTGGCCGTTTGCATGGCTGTTAGGGATTCCCGCAAATGAGTGCATGGAAGCGGGGCGGCTCATCGGGCTAAAGACGGTCGCCAACGAGTTCATCGCCTACGATCAGCTCGGCACGCTCGCCAAGTCGGACGAATCACCCCTTAGTCCCCGCACCGTCACGGTACTCACGTATGCACTCGCCGGATTCTCCAACTTCGGCGCCATCGGAATTCAAGTGGGAGGCATTGGAGGTCTAGAGCCGAGTCGTCGAAATGACCTAGCCCGTCTTGGTCTGCGAGCCATGTTTGGCGGAACCTTAGCCTGCTGCATGACCGGCGCCATCGCGGGCGTTATACTGTAGGGATTGGGAAGACGCTCTGGAGTTTGGCGAGGCTCACGTGGCTAAGGCCGAAGCGGCAGTTTACGAGTCGATCACTGAACCACAATGCTTTGTTCTACGAAGATGACATTTGCAATAAGCACCATTCTCCGACGATTTGCATTGTGTATCTGCTTGTTGGCAATTTGGGGCTGTCGAAATGAGTCACAACCCGAAGCCGCAATCAAGGCCCAAGTGCCAACGGAAGAGCTATTGCACTTCACCGAAGGCGAATTGTTGGAAAACGTGAAAGAGTTCCGAGAACGCCGGGAGTACGATCTTGCCGCCGACGCTGCCTTTAAGGTGTTGATTCAGTATCCAGAAAGTGTCAAGGCAAAGTTGCTTTCCACTGAGATTGAGATCGAACGCGGTAACAAAACGTTGGCTAGTGAGATGCTTGATTCCATTGACGTTGGTCCCGGTTCAGACAGCGTGGATGTGGATGTGCACGTTCATCTGCTTGTACGATTGCAGAGCATCTCAAAGGCCGCTGATGTGCTTGATGCCGCTTTACGAAACGGCGAAGACAAGCCGCGTTGGAGGCATGAGGTATGGGATTTACTCAACCGTGTGGGACGACGCTATGAAGCTTCCGTGCATGCAGAGTCACTTTGTCGAGACGGATTGGCAACGTTTCATGAATTGCTTTCGCTCGTGAGCCGAACTCAGTCGTTCCCAACACCTGGAATGTCTTCAAAAGGCGAGGAGTTGTTCGTATCGGATTTAGGTAAGGCGAGGTGGTTTTTTAGTAGCGGTGATTACCTGCGTGCAAAAGAGGAGTTAGTTCCACAATACAAGCTCGGCTTCGAGGACCCTGCGGCTGATGCTTTGTATGGTCGGCTCTTGGCTGAGTTGCAGGAATGGGAGTTGTTCCGTGAATGGATCCAGCATGTATCGGCGGAAGCGAAAGAAATGAACGACTATTGGGCTGCACTCGGGACGTATTGGGGCGACAATCGAGAATTCGAAGCAGCAGCTCGTGGCCTGTTAGAGGCTGTTTACCGAGACCCAACAGATAGGCTTTCTGTTCAACGACTTTTTAGTGTGCTTTCCGCATTGGGCAGGACGGACGATGCAGAACAATTTCGCCAGCGAGGCATTGATATCGCAGGCACGGAATTGAAGGCAAGCATTCTTTTCGCAAAGCCACGTGACGTTGCGGTTATCAAGTTGCTGGCGCAGGACATGGTGAATCTAGGTCGACCTTATGAAACTCTTGCCTGGTCCCTATTGAAACTGCCTGCTGAGGCCGTTGCTCTGCAACTCGCGATCGCAAAACAGCGGGAAGAGTTGCTGAGAAATCCAAAATCAAAGAATATGTCGAACATCATGGCGATGTTGGAATTGGATCCGACAGAATTTGAAATGAATTCGGCATTGCAGGGTATCCTTCAAGATTTCTCGCACGATTCTGCTTTGGCGTTCGAACGTCAAGAGATCGCCGCCACGCCACGTCTCGTCAATCGTGCCCAAGCGATGGGGCTTCAATTCCAGTGGTACAAAGATGTCGAAAACCACTTTGAATCAATTCCTATCCATGAATCGCTTGGAGGTGGAATTGCGGTATTGGATTACGACCTCGACGGTTGGCAGGATATTTATTTAGCTCAAGGTTCCGGAGATCCGCCAACCGACCAGGCGACGCGGTCCAATCAGCTCTTCCGAAATGGTGCGGAACGTTTTCAAGATGTGACCTTACTGGCATCCGTTGAAGATTTTAATTATTCGTCGGGATTGGCGGCTGGCGATGTCAACCAAGACGGATTTCCAGACTTGTTCTTGGCGAGTATGGGACGCAATCGATTACTCATCAATCTCGGTGACGGAACTTTTCGGGATGCGACCGATCAGCTCGGATCGATTGCCGATCGCTTCACGACCTCAGTCGCGATCGCCGACATTAGCGGTGACGGTTTGCCAGATTTGTTCGAAGCGAACTACATTGAGATGGCTGACGGATTTGCATTGCCGAAGTCCGATGCGGCTGGAAAAGCATTGCTCCCCACACCGTTGTCTCACTATGCGGACTCTGATCGCTGGTTCGAAAACCTTGGTACGGGTCAATTTGCAATGCACGAGATCGCTCGTGAAATAGCCCGACCAGGTACATCACTTGGATTGGTCGTTTGCGACTTCGATTTAGACGGTAAGAATGAAGTTTTCGTCGGCAACGATGTGCGACCCAACCATTTTCTCGTCCAAAAAGAGAACAAACAGTTCAGCAATGTGGCTGATGCGAGAGGCCTGGCCAACGGATTTGATGGAGCATCCAACGGATGCATGGGGATCGCGACGGGCGACTTTGACCGGGACGGTACACTTGATTTGCAAATTGCTAATTATTCGTTGGAGGCGGCTAATCTATTCTTGCAGACATCGAGTGGAATTTTCGTGGATCAATCGCGTCGCTATGGTATCGCCGAGCCGACCTACGCCAATGTGGGTTTTGGAACCAAGGCGGTCGACATTGATCGCAATGGATTCCTTGATTTCATCGTCTCCAATGGGCACATTTTTGATATTCAGGATAGTGGTGAGGCGTTTCAGATGTCTCCACAGTTGATGATGTCTGATGGGCTTCAGTACAAACTCATGGCTGTGGACGATGATTCCGATTACTGGAGCGGCAAGTATCTCGGTCGAACGATTGCGATGCTGGACTATGATCGCGACGGAGCCACCGATTTCCTCATGGGCCATCTCGATCAGCCGTTGGCATTACTCCACAATGAATCATCCGCCCCAGGCGGTTGGCTGCAACTTGAATTGGTCGGTGTTGCGAGTGAGCGTGATGCGATTGGATGTCGAGTCGACGTTTCGATGGGGAGCAAGACATATTCGGAGTGGAATGTGGGCGGCGATGGGTACCTCTGTTCCGATGAAGCGGTCCTCACATTTGCTTTGGACCTAGTAGATCCGACCGTAAAAGTCGATGTGCATTGGCCATCGGGGAATCACCAGACATTTTCAAACATTCAACGAAATCATCGTTTTCTAATTGTCGAAGGAGACGACGATGCACTTCAAAGATAGCGTGTTGATGCTCGAAGTCATCAAATCTTGGTTTTGGTCTGGAAAACGAGCAAAGGCTGTTGCGATCCTATTGCTGATTGCCTTTGCCGCAGGAGGATGCGGGGCGGAGAAGAAACCGCTCGTTGAGAATGAACACCCGAACCTCGCAACTCGCGTTGAGCAGACCGCGAATGAACGTCTTGATGAGGTGAACCCCATAGCCGCGGCGCAAGTCCGCGATCCTCTTAGGGAAGACCCGTTTGATCGGATCGATCAATTGATCCAAGGGGGCGACCTTAGCGAAGCAACAAGGCTGTTGCGTCACCATCTGGTTGCACAACCCGATGACGCACAAGCATTATTTCGATTGGCAAGTCTGCTCGCTGAGTCGGGGGATTTAGCTCAATCTATTGAATTGCTCAATACAATTCCCTTGAGTCATCCGGATGCTGGACTGCCTGCTCTTGGCCAAACGGCGGACTGGTGTTTTCAGCTCGAGCAATACGAGGTGGCAGAGCAAAAGTACTTGCAACTGCTGGAACTCGCTCCAGACGCTGTACTTGCGCGTCGTCAGCTCGCTTACTTGCTGAATCGCCAAGGGAGACGACACGAAGCCGCAGTGCATGTACGAGTATTGTGCGAAATTGGCGACATTCAACAAGATGAATTACATTCGCTTGTTGTTTTGACAAATGCGATGTACGACGATCCGAAACAACAAGTACATGGAACGTCGCGTCCTTATTGGCCCATCGGTGCCTCAGGCCAGGCACGGCACTTGATGAACCAGCAACTTTACGTTGAAGCATCGGAGACTCTCCGACCGGTCGTCGAGGGTGGCGATGTTCCACCGGCAGTCTTGGCGTTGTACTTGCGCATTTTAATCGAGGCTCAAGATGACAACGGCTTCCGGCGTTGGCTTTCGAAATCCACGGATTCCGTTCAACAGTTCTCCGACTATTGGGCGGCACTGGGAACTTACCTGCTAATCGAATGCCGTTTTGAGGAGGCTGCAAAAGCTCTCGGTGAAGCCGTCGATCGAGACCCTACGGACTTGATCTCAATCGGAAGACTTCGACAAGCATTGTTTGCTTTATCGCAAGATTCGCTAGCGGAGAAATGGGAAGTGCGTTGGCGAAAAACTCGCGATATCCTGAGAGTCAATAATCGTGTATCAGCAGCTGAATTGCCCGATCCGGACTTGATTGGCGACCTCGCGTTACGACTGCACGAACTGGATTTCAAGCTGCAAGCAATCTTATGGAAATCGATCGAAGCTGCGGTGCGAGGCCTGCCGATCGAAGTTCAGCAAGAGTTAAACGTCGATCGCGAACGCTTGCTGAAGTCAAACGATGCGTTTCCAAATCAAGAAGAGCGATTGTGTGGCATGGACTTGAAAAAATATTCCCGGCCTGATTTGAAACGTATAACACCGCTCGAAAATGAATCTGTCG
This sequence comes from Pirellulaceae bacterium, assembly GCA_041739875.1. Classification (GTDB taxonomy): domain Bacteria; phylum Planctomycetota; class Planctomycetia; order Pirellulales; family Pirellulaceae; genus JBBSJZ01. Next base: position 5,997 of record JBGSNA010000024.1, on the reverse strand, counting down.
CCGGTAAAGGTGCCGTTGCTGACCACGATTCAATTAGAAACGACGTTCCGGTTATACCTCAGTTCATTAATGTAGCTACAGAGGTCGGGTTGAGTCATTCCTTTTCTGTGGCGGCAAAACCTCAGGAATCTGGGTTTGCGATCTATCAAATTCTTGGCGCTGCAATCGCTGTATTGGACTACGACTTGGATGGTGCGTCCGATTTCTATCTGGGCCAAGGAGCCGCTGACCCTCCATCGTTTTACGCCGACGCGTCAAACGTTTTCTATCGTAATGTTGAACGCAAGTTGATTGACGTGACGATGCCTTCTGGTACAGGCGAATTTCGTTATAGCACGGGCATCACGAGCGGCGATTGGAATCAGGATGGATTCCAAGATTTGGCCGTGGCAAATCTTGGTGGTGATGTGCTGCTCATTAACAATGGCGATGGGACTTTTCGAAGCCAAATGTTGTCCACCGATGAGTCATTGACTCGCGTGCCGACATCGATGGCAATGGCGGATGTTACCGGCGACCATTTGCCAGATTTATTCCAACTCGCTTACGTCGATGACAACAACATTGCGAAACGACCAACGCGAGACAGTCAGGGGCTGGTGATTTCATCTCTGGTTCCCACTGATTTTCGTCTGGGTAAAGATCGGTTGATTGCCAATAGCGAAGACGGCACCGCTTCGTTGCAGTCTTGGGACGATGGCGAGCTACATAATGCGACTGGGTTAGGTGTAGTCGTCGCCAATCTCGATGAGACCCTTGGAAACGAGATTTTTATCGGGAACGACCTACACCCAAATCAACTGTGGCAACGTAACGTCTCGACCGGCGTCTGGTCGGAAGTTGCCTTGCCCCTTGGATGTGCATACGGATTCACTGGCAATGCCACGGCTTCGATGGGGATCACAACCGGCGACTTCGACGCAAACGGCACCTTAGACTTCCATATCACCAATTTTCAAGATGATGCATCTAGCCTGTTTCTTCTTGCCAACGGCGTTTATCGAGACCGAAACCACCAATTCCAAATAAATGCTTCGAGTCGAGCGGTGCTTGGTTTCGGAACGCAGTCGATTGACTTTGATAACGATGGTCGATTGGACATCGTGGTGACGAACGGGCACGTGGAGGACGAGACCCAGAGTGAAGCTGCTTTTGAGCAACCACCGCAGTTGTTTCGCAACATGGATGGGCATTTTCAGCTCGTTGAAGTCAGCGATGCATCCGGGTACTGGTCCAGCCGACATTTGGGCAGAGCCCTAGCGAGAATTGACTTCAACCGCGATGGAAAAATGGATTACTTGGTTACCCACTTGGAAGCCCAAACGGCCTTACTCATCAACCAGACCGACTCGCAAAATCACTGGTTGCAACTACAACTCGTGGGCACTCAATGTGAGCGGGATGCAATTGGTGCTCGCGTCCGCGTGAAGACCGGTGATAAGGAATCTTATCACTGGGTCACCGCGGGAGATGGGTATCTGTGTCGCAACGAATTGGTGTTGCAGATTGGGCTCGGTCAAATGACTCAGATTGACGAGATGGTGATCGAGTGGCCGAGCGGAACCGTGCAAACGATCCGCAATATCTCAGCAGACCGGCGGATGTTGGTCATTGAAAACGAAGCTGATGCGGTGGAGATGTGACCAGGAAACGAACCTATTTCTCGTAGTGATGCAGAGGAAACGCTCTTTGCTCACCTTGAATGATCAAGTGCAGAGTGTTGGCTGGCAGTGTTCCAAGGCGATCCATCGAGCCATCCTGCCAAGTCACTTCGACGTCGGTTACTTCGTCGGATTGGCTCAATCCAGCCAATAGAATTTTTTCGTTGCTGCAGAAATAACCATCTCCCGATAACTGCCATAGTGTGCGTGCTGCACCTTTAGATTTGAATCGGATCACGGCTCCAACGCCATCACGACTGCACTGCGTCCCCACTAACTTGAAAGCAATGCAATCATTCGCCGTTGTGCCCTCGTTGAGCAACAGTGCAATTTGCTCGTTGGAGTGAGTGATGAGCAAATCGTTGCGGCCATCACGATTGACATCGGCCGTTAACAGGGCGCGCCCCACATGGGGACTGCGAAAGTAATTTCCCCAGTCGTCGTCGTCAATCATTGCAAATTTACTGTCGTTACTGCGTCGGAAAATCTGTAGAGGCTGTTCATACGGTGGTGCTTCTGGGTCGGGGAAATCTCCAATGTGCCCGTTGGTGACCGCGATCTCGTCCAAGCCATCGTTGTCAAGATCGATCGCTTGAGTTCCAAAACCAACAAGCATCAACGTGGGCTCGATTAGCCCTAGCCGACTCGTTTCATCAACCCACATTCCTGGGGCGCTTTGTTCGTAGAAGACGTTGTACTCGCGAGCGAATCCCGTGACATAGAAATCGAGATCTCCGTCGAGATCAAAGTCGCTAGCCGCGATTCCCATTGATGCCTGGGTCTGTGACCGGCCGTCAACCGCGACTCCTCGCGTTAGCGCATTATCGACAAGTAGCTTTTCGCTTGACCGGTCACGCGTATAGAAAGAATTGCGAGACATATCGTTGGCTACAAAGATGCCATAGTCGTTGCCTGAGATTGCACCAGCGACAATGCCTAGTCCTCGGCCCGGTACCGGTCCCACGCGATTCTCGGTGACGTCAATAAATTGGCCGTTCGTTGCTGTGAGTAAAACTTGATCGGTGTCCGCAGGGAACTTGAGTGGGTGGCACGGGCCAGCTACTCCTTCGCTATTTACACAGGCCTCGGAAAGCTCGGGAACGATCCTGCAGTAGTGAGTGACAAAGAGATCGGCGAGAGAGTCATTGTTCATATCCGTGAATGCAGCGGATGTGGACCAGTGGTCTCTCGATTCAATTGGGAGCAAGTTGGTGCTGTCAGTAAAAGTCCCATCGCCATTGTTTCTCAACAGACAATCTTGGCCGATATTGGCAAAGAACAAATCGGGATAGCCATCTTCATTGAAGTCACCGACGGCGACACCTTGACCGAAACCGCAGTCGCCAACTCCCGTCCCATCCGTGACACGAACATACGTTTGACCGAGGTTACGCATTAATTCATTTGGCATAGAATCCTGCAGCATCACGGTGCCCCCGGCGTTCATCACGACCAAATCAACTCGACCGTCCAAGTCATAGTCAATCGCGCCCGCCCCGACGCCGGTTGATCGAATCAAGGCAGCTAAGCGAGCATCGGTCGGGTTGTTCCCTTTACCAACGGACCGCAAACCCCACTGGTCGCTTACTTCCTTGAGACGAATCCGTTCGGTCGCAGTCACTGCAGGAACGAGTTGGGGTGAATGTGCTCGGATCGGGCTGTCAGAAATCCGAGCTACCGGAAGAAACGACAGGTCAATCATCATTGCTGGATTCGTTAGAGAAAACCATGGAGACTCTTGACGCAATTGACGAACGATTTTCTGGCGTAACTCAGGCAATCCCGCGCTGGGTTCTTCGCTCAGTGTGGTGGCTAGGGCGGACCAAGCCTCTGCTTCCCAGAGTCGCCCCAGGGCAGTCAGCGAGCGGGCCACTGAAGTCGCTCCAGTTTGACTTGTGCCGTTTCTCCCAGTGAAGTCATTGAAGTTTTCTCGAAGTGCAAGTAAGTGACTTGCGTGGTTCTCCACCACCTTCAAGTAACGAGTTGCTTGAGCAGAAAACTTAGATTCTTCGTTTTCCAAGCGACGAATCATTAGGTGCAATCGTTCCCAAGCGATTAGTTGGTTGGGGTCGCGCCGTGTGGCCTCCCAATAGGCGTTGGCGGCTTGGGCGAATTCACCGTTCTGGCTAGCGTAGTCACCGAGTGTTAGCCAGTAGTCAGCGAATTCTTCGGTTCCTGCGGGTGACGATTCGAGCCATGCTGGAAGATCACTCCATCGCGAACTCAGCGCGAGCGCCTGGCCGTACATTGCATGCGCTGGGGCAAAATCTCGATGTCGAGCGAGAATTTCGAGCAAGACATCAGCGGCATGCTGAGAGTCTCGGCGATACAACGCAAGAAAAGCTTCAGCAAGTCGAACGCGGCGGTCCTCTGGATTTCGCTCTATCAAGCGACTTGAAGTTGCTTCGGACAATCGTCGCGATGACGTTTCCGTGGTGCTGAGCAATAGAGGAAAGTCAAAGTCGCGGTTCTTGATCAGTACCCTTAAGTGCTCCGGAATCCGTTCGGTACGTTGGACTTCATTCAGAAAACCGACTAAAGCCCTTCGTTGTGAGTTGATTTCCGGATGCTGGACCAGCGATGCCTCCAAGAGATCAATCGCCGTGTAGATGTCTCCCACATCGATTAAAGCTTGAACCGCGAAGTTAACGCGAGACGGTGGTTGATAGTTGGCCAGCTTGGCTGCATCCACAAGTAACTCCGCAGCCTCGCGTTTGGAATCACTGAACGCGGCCACGGTAGCCACTTTGGTCACGAGGTCGGCGTCATTGGGTCGCGAGATTAACGCCTGGCCGGATAGTTTTCTGGCGAGGTCCCAGTCCTTGACTGCTACGGCGTTCTCGAACTGGTCAACCGAATGGTCGGCGATTTCAAGGACTTGTGGGGGATCTTCATTTGTCCACCTGCATCCCTCAGCGGGAAGAGATATCGCAGCCAGGAGGAATATTTCTCGAAGATAAAAGAGATTGTTTGCAGGTAAGCCGGGCACGTGATCGCCATCGCTTTTGATGCGAGATTTTCCGAGCATTGTAGCCGAGTGCCACGTTAAGGAAAGAAGAAACCGTGGCCCCCCCCCCAGCATCATCGAGAGCAAATTATTTTGCGGGTGGTTTGCAGAAAATTTTTTTGAATCGCTCGAGTTTTGTAATGACAGCGATATTGGAATACATTAAGGTACAGAATGTTACCTAAGATGCCGATCTATGGTGCTTCGGCGAACTTTTTAACGAAATGTGAATCTTTAGTTAACGGGCTCGGGTTTTCCAATCCGTTGCCTTTTTTCCCCTAGGCAAGTTGAAATGAAAAAGCTGCTGTTTTGTATGGCCTTGTTTGGAACCTGTACGCTTGGTCTGGCCGGATGTGGTGGCAACACGGAGCCGACGATTGTCGCGCCTGTCGAAGGGCCAACGATGAGCCCAGAAAATCAGAAGACCTACGAAGAGCAAATGAGAAGTGGCGGAAGTTCATCAGCCAAACCAGGTAACTAGTTTTTAGCCTGGTGTTGGACAACGAATGTTGATTGGAACCTGGACTCTGTCCTCAACACTTTAGCCTGGTAGTGCATCAGAAGTCCTTGCAGGTGAAGTCTCAACGAGCAAGATTTGAGCTTCACCTTTTCGATTTGTAAGTTTCTTTTCCTTAGATTTTGGAGTGTTTGTATGATTCGTGTGAATAATCGGACGAGAGGTTTCACGCTAGTGGAGCTGCTCGTTGTCATTGCCATCATTGGCGTGCTGGTTGGTTTGCTGTTGCCTGCCGTACAAGCTGCGCGGGAAGCCGCGCGTCGTATGAGCTGTAGCAATAATTTCAAGCAAATTGGCTTAGCGATTCACAACTACCATGCCGCGTATGACCGATTGCCCATTCAGGCAGGTGGTACTGGAATTGGTGTTGGTAAGAACGATTGGTGGGAGGGTTCCGTAACCACAAACCATGAAGAGTTGAGCGCATTGGTTGGCTTAACGCCATTCATGGAACAACAAGCGATTTGGGAACAAATTAGCAACGGTGGAGTCGCTACTGTTCCAGGAACCACGTTGCCCGGAATTCCGGCTTGGTCGCCCATGGGGCCCAATCCGCGAGCAGATCGTGGTGACGGATCGGATCGATTCATTCCTTGGGCAACAGAGCTTCCCACGTTCCGGTGCCCTAGTGATCCGGGATCTGGCCGTCCGGGACGTGGTCGCACAAATTACGCACTCTGTACCGGCGACTCTTTCTCACAAGTGTGGGACAATGGTCCAAAAGAGGGCAATTTGAGGCCTGCTCCAGATAACTGGCGTCCGACATACTTCGACGCTTCGGATCGAGGCGTCTTCTCGCGCCGCAAGGGTAC
>JBGSNA010000018.1:0-94897 GCA_041739875.1 Pirellulaceae bacterium | reverse complement strand
AGTTGTTCACGCAGTGCCTCGACGATTTCTTGGTCGAGTAATCCGAGCCTTTCCAGGCGATCTAGCAAATCGTTAGCGAGCATATTCTCAATCGAATTCTTCGACTTGGGTAACTTGTAATTCCGTGTATCCAGCAATCGTGCCAGCATCCATGCAATCAACGAGGGCCTGCAGCTTCGCTGCTTCTTGTACTTTGATCACCAATCGCATTCCGTCGCGCCCGCCGCCCATGGCATCCTTGAGCGCCGAAATCAAATTCTGTTTGCCTGGCGTTTCTCGTTCCCAATCGGGGCCAAGCACCATGAACGCACCGAACTCGTCAATTTGCACTTCGACACTATCGAGCTCTTCCGTTTCTTCCTCAATCGGCGACGAACTGGGGGCATCGGACTGCTGTCGCGGCATCTGGATCGACTTCTGGAGACTGAACGATGCCGTGACCATGAAGAAAATCAAAAGCAAGAACGTGACGTCCACCATCGGCGTCATGTCCAGTTCGCCGTCGTCGCGTTTTTTTCGCTTCGGAGGTTCGTCATTATCGTCAAACTCAAGTCCTAACGCGTGCCCTTCAGTGGTCTCGTGTGTGCGATGTAATGTTGCCCCGGTGACCAACGTGCTACCACTTGTGGCCGCTGCAAGGGATTCGTCCCCAAGGGATTGACGTTCTTCCGTATCACCCAAGAAATCATCGGTTTCAACAAGCGGTTCCGCTTCTACTTCCACCAGTTCATCATCTTCCGCCAATTCATTCGACGACTCATTCGGGACGTCTACCCAGCCATTGCATTTGGGACAATGCACGCGAAGACCACGGAACCGTGAATTAACACGTCCGATAGCGTCACAATGCGTGCAATGTACTTCAACCGACATAATCGCCTCCCTCAGGCGTCCTACTCTTCTTTGACGGCGATGTAGGTAAACGACAGCTCTTCAGTCTCAAAATCGTCCGCAAACGCATCGCCCAACAGCTTTTGGACACGCGTAACTTCGCCGACTTTCACTGTCGCGTCCCCCATCAACATCACGTGGTTTTTTCCAGCCTTCAGCTCTTCGGTGATGTATTCCACAATCTCTGCGGTTTGCGTTTCCTCATCCGCACTGAATTCGGTACCGCCAAGTCTCGACAAAACAGCGGAATCTCCCGAGCCCGTCTCGATCACGATCACGGCAGAGTCCTTTGCCGAGATGGACAGTCCATTATCCGCCTTTGGAATTTCACCCATTTGGCTCGGGTCCATCTTCGATGCAACGACAAAAAAGATGAGCAACAAGAACGTGATATCAATCATCGGAGTGATATCCATTTCTTCCTCGTCACGTTTTTTTCGTGGCAGCGAGATGCTTTCGTCTTCATCCTCGTCAATTGTCGGTTCGTTCACGGGTGCTGCACTGTGCCGGATGTTTTACAAATCGGAATGGGTTCAAGAGTTCGATCGCTCGATGACGCCTTGTTGCGTCTGAGTCGTGTATCGTCGTTATCTGTAAAACGATTTACATCCTACGACAAGAAGCTCCCCAAGGGAGCTATTTTTCTGGTGATTGCATCATCGCAGCAACAGACGCAGCCGACCCACCAGACGGTCGATTTCCACTACCTGTACTACGCGCCAAACCCGCCTTGAACGCTTCGAAAAATCGCGTGAGTCCAGAGCCAACCAAGTCTTCCATCTTAGCGATTTTAATGTTGATGTTGGCGGTCAAGATCATCAGTGGAATCGCGATCGCCAAACCGCACGCGGTCGTGACCAAGGCGACCTGGATGTCACCCGCAAGTGCCGACGGTTCCACTGACGCAGACGACGCCAACGTCTTAAACGCTCCCATCATCCCGAACACCGTACCGAACAGCCCAATCATCGGTGCAGTCTTGATCGCAGTACTCACCCACGCTAAACGATATTCCAAATCGCTCATTACGTCTCGCTGGAAACGATCAAGCATGATTTGTTTCGCTCGTTTGAAGCCTTCATCGCGATTCTTGACTGCCATCGCAACCATCTGCGGAATCGCACGGGTGTCCCCATCGCAATACTCCGTCACGCCGTCGAAATCGCCGGCGAAAAGCATCTGCTCGACATCATCCATAAACGCGTCTTGCGTATCTTCGTTTTTGAATCGTTTTTGACTGACTCGAGTCCAAACAATCACGATGCAATACAGACCCCACAAAGCCACAATCGCCAGGGCCCCGTAGGTGGAGTCCCCGATCATGTTGTAGACGCCATATTCGGCTAGTAGCGACATTTACTTGCAAAATCCCTGTTAAACTGTTTGTTGGTCAACTGAATTTGTTGGCCGACTGGAATAGTCATCTTCACTGTTCTAGCTCGTATCCAAGCATCAACTTACGATCTACTGGCCCTTGCGGTACCGCTGTTCAACTACTTCAAAGGCGAAACCACTGCCCTTTGGCTTACTCTCAAAAATGGTTTTTGCGACGTCGTTGATCACTTGGTGGCCTTTCGACTTGGCAAATTCCAATTCTGTGTGAGCGAGTAAATTTTCCAGCTCCGCATCGATAAATTTGACTTGACTGCGGCCTGTTACATTCACACCAGCCTGCTGGAGAAGCTGTAGATCGTACTTCTGCAACGGGCTCGGTGTGCTGAACATGAAGTAAATTCTTTTCTCCGCTTCTCCCTCGCCATGTCGGCTTTTCGGTGATCCGGATAAGTTCGTAGCATAGTCGACGCCGTTGACACCGCCGCCAAGCGTCCCCAGTTCGATCTTATAAAAATCCAACTGAGTCGCATACGCTTTCAAGTCCTTGGCACTGAATTCAAGCTGCCATCGCTCGAACCGCGGAATGATGTCTTCGCCCTCGCCCTCGGGCCCTGGCGGACGGCTGTCGCCCATACCGGTTCCGGTCGTGCTGGCGGAAGCGTTGGTGTTCATGGTGTCGAGCGATGCTGCAACACTGCTCACGGCGTCCGTGACAGCCTCAATCGTGTCTTGGAGCGTCGGTTCCATTAATTCTTCGACTTCTTCCGCCCCAGGCGGTTCAAAGTCACGTTCAAAACCTTCTGCATTTTCACCGCGACCAGCAGGGTTCTCGATGATCGCCGTCAAAGCTTTCGGCGGAAAATGCAAGCGACTCGTAAGCCAAACGAGGAACATCATCAGCACGAACGTGCCGATGAACAAAATCAAAGCGAGAAACAGCGATGTCACCAAATCGAACTTACTCGTTCGAAGCTGGTCACGCTCCTCGCGACGTGCGCGACGAACTTCCTCCAAGTCTAAATTGGCGGCATGCGAAGCCGATTTGGTTGTGGTTGATGACATCATCCAACCTTCTGAAAAGTGTAAACTTGGTTTTGCCGCGGACGAATAAATTAGGCAAAAAATGCATGCGAGGTCAATTAGCAGCACCACTGGTGGACCAGGATAGCCAAAGACAAGCGTCCTTTTTTGCCCCAAATTGACTTCAAAGCAAAATCGTTGATCTTTCTACCAGACGTCCATTTTATCTGGAGAAAATGAACGAAATGGCCGTATTCAACAAAGTTGCGAACCGATTGACGATTCCTCGCATCATACCCTAGGATCTGCGGACGTCGACTTGTTCTCTGGTCTCCGGCGGCGTGAATTTCGATTTTGATGGGTGTTGTGTGCTCGTCGAATGTTTTGTTTTGCCGGATCAACAGGGTGCGTGGCGTTGTAAATCGAACCTGGAGTTGTAATATCGGTTAGCTTGCGAGTTAATCTGGTGCTCAGCTGGCAGTGTGGATTACACTGCGGTACACGGATGATTTGTGCACTCGAATAATACGGCAGTTTGTGCGCATCAAAAATTACGGTTAGGTAGCTCAGTTGGTAGAGCACTGCACTGAAAATGCAGGTGTCGCCGGTTCAAGCCCGGCCCTGACCACTTCTTTTGTCTTGTGGGGCGTTTGAAGCTAGTTCGTCCCTGCTGTCGTGTCGTCTCTCCTGATAGAGACGAAGGGAATCGATCGTAGTTCGAATCCGATCTTGCTCATTTCCCTAGATGGCGATCTTTGAGCTGGGAATCGAACGGCCAATTCTGTTTCTTTTCGCAGAAACATTTTTTCTGGATTCTCGCTAAAGTACCGGTAACGGCTTCCGGCATTTTGTTTTGGTGGCCGGTTCGCCATCATTTCACGGGAGAACCAGGATATGTCGACCCGAATCGCTTTCCAGCGTCGGTTATCGGAAATTGCTTCAAATCCATGCTATTCGCGTGTGTCTTTTCTTCTGACGCTACTGGTGTTCATAGTTGCGGGGCCGGTTTCCCTGCCCAACGCGGCGGCAAATCCGCAATCTGACGTGGATGTGCCCGCGGATGCTGCTGTTGCTCCGGCGATTGATGAGCCAGCTCCACCGTTCGTGGTTGAGGCCGGCTCGGATACCGTCGACCCTGCTCCAACGGCCACTTCCCTGACTTTTTTTGAACACGTGGATGCCAAATTTGGCGAGTACATCGTTGGGCCCACGGCAACGGTGATTTTCTACGACTTTGGAACGGGACCAAAATCGCTCAGCGATGGCTCCGTCCGGCCGGGCTGGCTGCGAACGCCCTCACGGCCCGACGGTGTCAGCGTCCCCGGGGTGGTGGTTTGGTTGTTGATTGCAGGTATTTTTCTTACCATCCGCATGGGCTTCATCAATATTCGAGCGTTCTGGCACGCAATTCGGCTGACCAGAGGTGATTACGACAACCCAGATGAGCCTGGCGAGGTCTCACACTTCCAGGCACTTGCAGCCGCACTGTCAGCGACCGTGGGGCTTGGGAATATTGGCGGCGTGGCTGTCGCTATCGGCTTGGGTGGCCCGGGAGCGTGTTTCTGGATTATCACGGCTGGGTTTCTCGGTATGAGTACGAAGTTTGCCGAGTGCACACTTGGGCAACTGTATCGCCGAACTGACGAGAACGGCCACATGCTCGGCGGGCCGATGCGTTACCTCTATGTTGGTCTCCAAGAGCTCGGTATGGGGCCGATCGGAAAGGGGTTGTCGGTTCTGTTCATGGTGCTTTGTATCGGTGCCAGCTTTGGCGGTGGGAACGCCTATCAAATCGGTCAGTCGCTGTCGGCAATCCAACAGGACGTGAAATTCTTCAATCCCGAACATGGCGGCTATCCTGTCGCCTATGGCGTCATGATGGCTGTGCTCGTGGGCCTTGTCATTGTCGGCGGTATCAAGTCGATCGGTGCCGTCGCTGGAAGAATCGTGCCGTTGATGTGTTTCGGTTACATGCTCGCATGCATGTTCATCCTTGCAATGAACATTTCTGAGATGCCAGCAGCCATCATGGCGATCGTGTCTCAAGCCTTTGACGTCAACAGTATCTACGGCGGAATCGTCGGTGTGATGGTGATCGGGATCCAGCGAGCCGTATTCAGCAACGAAGCCGGAGTCGGATCGGCTGCCATCGCTCACTCGGCGGCTAAGACCGATGAACCTGTGAGCGAAGGCATTGTCGCACTGCTCGAGCCCTTCATCGATACTGTCGTCGTTTGCACAGCAACTGCGCTTGTGATCATCGTCACCGGCGCCTATGACGCGGATAAGTTTGTCGCTCAACACGATCCCGCGACCGTCGTCGCATCGTTAACACTTCCCGATGGCGCAGCGGTCAACGATGTCGATGCGGCGAAGGGCCAGCTCGCGAAACTGATTTCTGACAAAGACGGTGCCGCGATGACGCTCACTGCGTTTCGCAGCGGTGGTCAGCATTGGTTTGGCTATTTCTTGCTGGTAGCTGTGGTCTTGTTCGCCTATAGCACGTGTATCTCATGGTCCTACTACGGTGAACGCTCGTGGGTTGAACTTTTCGGCGAACGCACGTCGATTGTTTACAAAGGTTTATTCTTGATGTTCACCGTGCTCGGTTCGATTGTCACTCGCGGCAATATTCTCGACTTCAGCGATTTGATGATCCTCGGAATGAGTATCCCAAATTTGATCGGCGTGTTTTTGCTCAGCGGTATAGTCAAGCGGCAACTCGATTTGTATTGGGCCAAGTACACGTCCGGTGAACTCGACCGGAATGTGACCAAGTGAGTCGTGCAGATGCCAGTCGACTTTGCGTGATCAACGTAGTTGGACTCACTCAAGAGCTGCTTCGATATGCACCTCGAATTTCCGCGATTGGAACGTCGAGGACTTGGGCCAGCCCTGTTCCGGCTGTGACGTGTTCGTCGCAGGCATCGATGCTGACCGGCACCATGCCACGCGAGCACGGCATCGTCGGTAACGGTTGGTACTTTCGCGAAACACAAGAAGTGCGTTTCTGGCAACAAGCAAACTCGCTGGTCGCTGGCGAGAAGTTCTACGAGGGATTCGAAACCGCCAAAATGTTCTGGTGGTTCAATCAATCCGCGCCGGTCCGCTACAGCGCAACGCCAAAACCACATTATGGCTGCGACGGCTCCAAAGCATTCGACATTCTTGATCACACCGAATGCAAGCTGACTGAGAAACTTGGCCCCTTCCCGTTCTTCTCGTTCTGGGGGCCTGCGGCGGGATTACCCAGTTCTCGCTGGATCGCTGACGCCACGGCGATCGTGCTCAAAGAAAAGCAACCGCGAATCACGCTCACGTATTTGCCTCATTTGGATTACGACTTTCAAAGGTTGAATGTTCAAGATCCCGCACGTGTCGCCGAAGTCGATGCGTGTGCGGGCACCGTCATTGACGCCGCAAATTCGATCGGTGCTCAAGTCGTTGTTGTCTCCGAGTATGGTCTCGCCCCGGCCAACCGCCCCGTGCATATCAATCGAGTGCTCCGCGAAGCCAAATTGTTAGTCGCGCGGCGCGGCCCGTACGGTGAGATGCTCATGCCGGGCGAATCCGAAGCGTTCGCAGTCGCTGATCATCAAGTTGCTCACGTGTACGTCCGAGATCGCTCACGAATCAATGAAGTTCAATCCTTGCTTCAAGGCGTCGACGGCATCGCAAGTTGCGTGTCGCCGCAGTCACTCGAGCTGGATCATCCACGAAGCGGTGAGCTTATCGCTCTCGCAGATCATGACGCGTGGTTCACGTATTACTACTGGCTCGACGACACGTTCGCACCTGACTTCGCTGGCACCGTCGATATCCATCGCAAGCCGGGCTACGACCCGTGCGAATTGTTCATTACCAGTAGACTTAAAATGGCTCGCCGTTTACTAAGGAAAAAACTCGGCTTCCGCTACAAAATGGATGTCATTCCACTGGATGCATCGCTCGTCCAAGGCAGCCATGGGCTGGCGCGCAGCGACGCTCATGGCGCCGTCATTGTGGGTCCTGCCGCATCGTCCAATGATTTGCCCTCGCATATGTGCGGCTTCAAATCCTACGCCCGAGCCCTGCTCGACGGATAAAGTGACGGACAAGGCTGGCCCCTTTGGTTGGGCCCCTTTGGTTGGCGACTTCTCGCACTGATGGCGGGACTGGGCCACCGCCCATGCCTCATGGACTACATTGGGTCCCACGACAACGTTGGCAATGAATCGGAGGAAGGTCGGGATATGATACTGCGCACACTTCTGGTTTTCCTCTCGCTTGGGGGCGCAACGCTAGTTGCCGACGGCGAGGAATGAACCGACCCTAGAAACGTTGTGCCAGTTACGATACACCATGGGCTATAGGATTGCGAAAACTCCCTGGTCAAACTTTTGGGCTGATAATTACTGATGGCGAATTTGACTCAGCCTCTGAAGTGGCATGGCGGTAAGTATTACTTGCGGAAGTGGATTGTTGGGCTGATGCCAGCTCACCTGCACTATGTCGAACCTTTTTTTGGTGGTGGCGGGATCTTGTTGGCTCGCGATCCTGAGAGGGATTGGATGTCGACGGACGGCAAGAAGTTAACGGCTGCGCTACAAGGGTGCAGCGAAGTTGCCAACGATATCCACGGTGAGCTGATTAACTTTTGGCGAGTGCTTCAAAGTCCCGAAGACTTCCAGGCGTTCAGCCAGCGAATTGCGCTGACTCCTTTCAGTGAAGCGGAGTTCGATGAGGCCTTGGAGCGGGCTCGTGGTGCCGATTCGAGTGCGACTGTGGTACAGCGAGCGGTGCACTTCTTTATTTTGGCGAGGCAATCGCGTCAGGGGCTGATGCGAGACTTTGCCACATTGTCGCGAAATCGCACGCGGAGTCGGATCAACGAACAGGTTTCGGCATGGCTCAACGTTGTCGAAGGGCTCGCCGACGTGCATGAGCGGCTAAGAAATGTCGTGATTCTGAACCAGAGCGCGACGGACGTCATTCGAAAACAAGATGGGCTGAGCACGCTCTTTTACTGCGACCCGCCCTATGTTCACGAAACTCGCTCGACGACTGGTCAGTACGCTCATGAGATGACCGAGCAACAGCATTGCGAGCTTTTGGATGTGCTGGCGTCGATCCAGGGCAAGTTCATGCTCAGCGGTTATCCGAGTGAGTTGTACAGCAAGTGGGAGCAGCGACATGGATGGACTCGCCACGAATTTCTGATTGACAACAAAGCGGCGTCGGGCAAGGTCAAAGAAAAGAAGACGGAGTGTTTGTGGTGCAACTTTTAGGTGCACTATTCCAATTCGTCAGCCGTTGTTGACGTGACGGTGTTTTCCGAGATTGGTCGTTCGGTGATGGGGAAGTGGTCTTGGACGACTTGGAAGAATTCTTCTTGGGTGGAGACGTTGGCGACGTGGCTGCGGAAGAAACGGGCGCCATGCTTGCCCTGTGCATAACAGCAGGCGAACTTTCGCATCAGGACGGTGCCCTTCTCTTCACCGAAGCGTTTGACAACGAGACCGTAGTGATGAAGCATGCATTCCTTTTGCTCTAGCAGTGTCGGCTCTGGCGGAATCGGGTCGCCTCGCAAGGCTGCGGCGGCTTGCGCGAATAGCCATGGGCGACCGAGCGATGCACGAGCGATCATCACGCCATCCACTTCGTAGGTCTTAAAAGCTGCGACGACCTTGTCGGCTGAATCGAGATCGCCGTTGCCGATCAATGGGATATTTTTGAGGTGTTGTTTGATTTCGCTGATGCGATCCCAGTCAGCGTTGCCTTTGAAGAAGTCTTGTGCCGTGCGTCCGTGGACGGTGAGCGCGGCGGCGCCCGCTTCTTCGACAACGCGTGCGATCTCATTGCAATTGACGTTGTCTCGGGTGCAACCGAGTCGGATTTTGGCGGTGACTGGGGTTGGTGAGCAGGCTTCGACAAGTCGGCTGATGATGCGAGACATCCGTTCGGGCTCGCGAAGCAGGTAGCTGCCGCTGTGCGCCTTTTCGGTGACTTGGCGAACGGGGCAGCCAAAGTTGATATCGACGACGCTGACTTGGTACTCCTCGGCCAAGCGTTTGCCGACTTTCGCCATAGTCTCAGGGTCATTGTCCCAGATTTGTACGGCGAGCGGACGAGCTTCGCTGGCGACGCCCCATAATCGATCAGGGTGTTCGGCTTCGTGTTCGTCCATCCAGACGAAGCCTCGCGCGTTGACCATTTCGGTGGCAAGTAGACCGGCACCGCCGTATTCACGAACGATTTGGCGAAACGCGGCGTTCGTGAAGCCTGCCATTGGGGCTTGCAGGATCGGCGGATCGATCACCAGTGGACCGATTTGGAGCGGCGGTGGAGGGAATTGAGGCATTCCCTATTTATAGTGCGTTTGACGGGTTCGTCGAGATCCGCAAGGGAACCTCAGGGTTTCGAATCGGTGTCCAGGTTCTCACGCGAATCCGCTGAGCTCGAGCCA
This sequence comes from Pirellulaceae bacterium, assembly GCA_041739875.1. GTDB lineage: Bacteria > Planctomycetota > Planctomycetia > Pirellulales > Pirellulaceae > JBBSJZ01. The sequence goes on along the minus strand of JBGSNA010000018.1, from coordinate 85,206 downwards.
TCGTTCTTCGGCTTCGGACATTTCGGCCGTGAGGGCTTCCAGTTCCTTGTGGAGCCGCATGGCCTCGGCGGGATTCGTTTCGGTCATCATTTTCTCGTTCAGTGTTTTCTTTTCGCCGTCGAGTCGAGCGATTTTCTTTTCGAGATTCTTGATTTCCTTGTCACCTCGGCGTTGGTCGCGTTGGTTTTGGCGGGGGTCGGCTTCTTTGACTTTTGGTGGAGCGTTGACGGGGGCTGTTGCGGGAGCTTTCGTGCCGGTGCGTTGCCGCTCGCCCTCATCGACTTCGCTTTCCATGGCGGCAAGGTAAGCGTCATAGTCACCAAAGTAGTTGCGAACTTTGCCGTCGCGGACTTCGATCACACTCGTGGCCACGCGGTGCATGAAGTGGCGATCGTGGCTGGTGAAGATCACAGAGCCTTTGTAGAGCAGCAGTGCTTCGGCGAGCGATTCAACCGTCTCGACGTCCAGGTGGTTGCCTGGTTCGTCCAAGACGAGCACGTTAGCGGTACCGAGTAGCAAAGCGGCCATGCACAATCGAGCGCGTTCACCCCCGGAGAGAACTTTTACCTTCTTGTTGATGTGTTCGTCGCGAAACAGCAGTGCGCCGGCCATGGCAAGAAGTTCTTGTCGCGTGGTGCCAGCTTCGGAGTGGTATTCGAGGTGCTCGATGACCGTGTGACGTTCATCGAGGCTTGTGTAAACGTGTTGGGCATACGTGCCAATTTCCGTACCGAACCCCCACTTCATTTTCCCGCCAAGCAGCGGGAGCGAACCCACGAGCGCCCGAAGCAAGGTCGTTTTGCCTTGACCGTTGTCGCCTACGATCGCAGCGCGTTGCCCGTGCTCGATTTCCAAGTTGATGTCGTCGGCGATGGCATGATCGCCGTATCCAATCACCATACCTTCGCATCGCAGCACCGTGCCTTGCCGAGGTTCAACCCGTGGGGCTCGGATGCTCACGGTGGGCTCGTCGGATGCGATCTCAGTGACTTGGAGTCGTTCGAGTTGTTTTGCTTTGCTGCGAGCTTGGCTAGCGGTGGAGGCGTTGGCGCGGTTCTTGTCGATGAACCGTTGCAATTGCTTTTGTTTCGCGATCACGGTCGCGTTCACTCGCCGGTCGTGTTCGCGACGGTCATCACGAAATTCGAGGAAAGCGTCAATCTTGCCTGGGAACATCGTGAGCTTGCCTCGGGACAGTTCGAGTGTTTCGCTGCACGTGGCTTTCAGGAACGCTCGATCGTGGCTGACGATTAACGCGGCGTGCTTGAAGTCTCGCAGGAAGTGTTCCAACAGGATTTGTGTCCGCAAATCGAGAAAGTTCGTCGGTTCGTCGAGCATCAGCAAATTTGGTGAGTGCAGCAGCAATGCTGCCAACTTGACTCGGGTTTGCCACCCACCGGACAGTGCCTTGACCGGGCCTTCGAGGTAGGCGCCCTTGAGTTCGAACTGGCCAGCGACTTCGCCGCAGCGCCAATCTGGTTCGCCGCTGTCTCGCATCAAGAAGTCCAGTGCCGACTCGCCGACCTGGAACGGGTCGTGTTGCCTCAGATAGCCGATTCTCAAGCTCGGATGGTGGATGACTTCGCCCTTTTCAATCTCTTCGTCGCCCATGATCGCTTTGAGGAACGTCGATTTTCCAGCGCCATTTCGACCGACAAAGCCAACTTTCACGTCGTCCACCAGGGCAACTTCAGCGGCATCCAAAAGGACTTGATCGCCGTAGCGTTTGTAAGCATCTCGAACTTGAATCAGGACGGCCATAGCAATCAAAAACTGGTAAATAACAGTGAAAACGGGAACTGTGGAAATCGGGACCTGGGGAACCCGGACAAGCGGAGCGTTACGGAGTTCGAATGACACGTTCGAACTACATGCTCGCTTTCTCAAGGTAAAACCGTCAATACGCGAAGCGGTGAACTTAACAGGCGCTTGCGGTGGCGACAAAGGGCACATCGCAATGCGTCAGAGGCTGCCCGCGATAGCCACATTGGGTGGCTAATTTGCAAATTGTTGAATATTGCATCCAGAAGACTTGGGGGTGTTTTTCGGAGGGTTTTCAGGAAACAGTTGTCGTAATCACTTCCGCCTGGTTTGGCGATTCTCTAAAGTAATTACACCCACCCCTGCCTCGATTATTCGGCCTTTATTGGCTGTTTTTGCAATTATGAATAGCTATAGCCTGGACTACATCGATGATTTGTACGTCCAGTTCGTTCGAGACCCAGCGAGTGTCTCGGAAACTTGGCGTCAATATTTTGAGCAATTTTTGGTCGGAGCGGGGGCCCAAAAGCTAGCAAAGACGGCTGCTGGTGGTAAAAACGGCTCTGACGGTGATTGGTCTGCGGGCAGCGACGGCGAGGACCGACGGGGTTCGACCGGCGACGAGCTGACGGACCAGGCCTTGTGGCTGGCGCGGGTCCAGGATCGGATTGACCAGCTCGTTCGCGAGTATCGGGTCCGCGGTCACTTGGTCGCCCAACTTGATCCGCTGGGACTTTTCAAGCACGATTGTCCCGAGTTGAGCCCCCAAAGTTACGGACTCAGCGACAGCGATTTGCAGCGACCGTACGACAGCAGTGCGTTGGAGAATGTTTCTGGTGGGACGCTGGACGTCATTCTGAACAAGCTTCGCAATACCTATTGTCGAAGTATCGGTGCGCAATTCATGCACATCGACAATCGCAATATTCGTGATTGGCTCCAGCGTCGGATGGAGACGACTGAGAATCGGCTCGAACTTTCGCACGAAGTCCAACGCCGTATCTACACACGACTCGCAGATGCGTCGATCTTCGAAGAATTCGTGCGACGCAAATTCGTCGGTGCCAAGACGTTCTCGCTCGAAGGAGCGGAGAGTTTGATACCGATGCTCGACTTGGCGCTCGAAAAAGCTGGCCAGCACAACGTGAAGGAGGTCGTCATGGGGATGGCCCACCGCGGCCGTCTCAATGTCATGGCGAATATTCTGAAGAAGCGGGCGATGAATATTTTCTGGTCGTTCGATGACCCGAATCCAGAATTGTCGCGAGGCGGCGGTGACGTCCGTTATCACCTCGGTTACAGCAGCGATTGGAAAACTGCATCGGGTGACAATATTCACATTTCCCTTTGCTTCAATCCCAGTCACTTGGAGTTTGTGAACACGGTGGCGCTTGGACGCAGCCGTTGCAAACAAGACCGACGGGGTGACGTGAAGCGTCAAGAAGTGCTCACGATCCTCATTCACGGCGATGCCGCTTTCGCTGGCGAAGGCGTTGTGCAGGAAACGTTGAACTTGAGCCAGCTCCAGGGTTACACGACGGGCGGTTCGCTTCACATCGTGATCAACAACCAGGTTGGCTTTACGACGGAGCCGAGCGAGGGACGCAGTACCACGTATGCGACCGACATCGCCAAGATGTTGCAGATCCCGATTTTTCACGTCAATGGCGAAGACCCGGAAGCGGTTGCCCAGGTCGTATCCGTCGCGATGGATTTCCGCAAGGAGTTCCATCGTGACGTCGTGATCGACTTGTACGCGTTTCGACGTTGGGGGCATAACGAAGGCGATGAGCCACGGTTTACCCAACCAGGGATGTACTCGGAGATCGATCGCCGTGCTTCGGTTCGTGAGCAGTACCTCCAGCGATTGCTTGAGCTTGGGAAAATCAGCGCCGAGGAAGCGGAGGAAATCGGCCGCGAACGTACCTCCAAGCTCGAGTCTGAATTCGAAGCCAGCAAGAACCAACCATTCGTGCCGGACACGCAAACGTTGGCTGCGAATTGGAGTGACTATTTTGGTGGACCCGAGCCGACGGAAGCTACCGACACGACGTTCGATCAAGCACGATTGGGCGAGTTGATCGATGGTTTGACACGATTGCCCGAGGGTTTTTCGGCCCACAAGAAACTCAAGCGACCGATGGCCCAGCGCCGCGAGATGGCTGCGGGGAAGCGTTCGCTTGATTGGGCGAGTGCCGAAGCGGCAGCTTTTGCGACGTTGCTTGCGGAAGGCCGACCCATTCGGATCACAGGCCAAGACACCGAGCGTGGTACTTTCAGCCAGCGTCATGCAGTGCTCCATGATGTCAAGAATGGCGAAGAATATACGCCGCTCAAAAACATCGCTTTGGACCAGGCTCCGTTGAATATTTTCAACAGTCCGTTGTGTGAGGCGGGTGTGCTCGGGTTCGAGTACGGGTATTCATTGGACAGCCCCGATGGGCTCGTGGCGTGGGAAGCCCAGTTTGGTGACTTCTGGAATTGTGCCCAAGTCATCGTCGACCAGTTCATCGCGAGTGCGGAAGACAAGTGGAATCGGCTCAGCGGAATCGTGATGTTGTTACCGCACGGCTTCGAAGGCCAAGGACCGGAGCATTGCAGCGCTCGTATCGAACGATTCTTGTTGATGTCGGCGGAGCACAACATTCAAGTGTGCCAGCCAACGACACCGGCGCAGTACTTCCACATGCTGCGTCGCCAAGTCATCCGCAAGTGGCGAAAGCCTCTCATCGTGATGACGCCGAAGAGCCTGCTGCGGCATCCTCAAGCCGTCAGCCCTCTTGAGGATCTTTCCCAAGGTTCGTTCAAGAAAGTGCTCGCCGACGATACCGTCGACATGAAGGCATGCCGCCGAGTGATCCTGTGTACGGGCAAGGTTTACTATGACCTTGTCGAAGCGCGCGAAGAACAGAAGATCGAAGGCTTGGCGATCGTTCGTGTCGAGCAATTGTATCCGTTGACGGCACGGGAATTATTGGCACCGCTTGCGGATGCTCCAGACGGAATTGAGGTGATTTGGGTCCAGGAAGAGCCCGAGAACATGGGCGCTTGGTCCTACATGAAGCTTCGATTCGGTGACGATATTCAAGAGCGATTCAAGCTTCGTAAAGTCACGCGTGCCGAGTCGGCCAGCCCGAGCACTGGAAGCATGGCGGCTCATAAGCTTGAGCAAGCTGAAATCCTCGAAGCCGCACTGGCTGATTTGGCATAAACAGCCAGCAACTCATGATGTCATCGAGCTAAACACCGTTGGCGACGGGTTCGTCAACGGTCGAGCCAGTGTCGTCGTAGCTCTCGATCGGTGCACACGAGCAAATCAAGTTCCGATCGCCGTACACGTTGTCGACTCGACCAACGGGTGGGAAATACTTCACACGGTAGTCTTGGTCGGGGTCCGGGCAAACGGCGGTGCGGTGATCATAGACGAGCGATTCACCCAGAATCGAATCCAGCGTGTGCGGTGCATTGTGAAGCGGATTGTTGTCTGCGGGCCATTCGCCCGACTTTACCTTTTCGCATTCGGCGTGAATCATGTTCATCGCGCGGCAGAATCGATCGAGTTCCGACTTTGGCTCGCTTTCGGTCGGTTCGATCATGAGCGTCCCCGCGACCGGGAATGACATGGTTGGTGCGTGGAATCCGTAGTCCACGAGACGTTTGGCAATGTCATCGACACTGACGTGAGCTTCTTTGTCGAGTGGTCGGGTATCGATGATGCATTCGTGCGCGACTAAGCCGCGATTGCCTGTGTAGAGAATCGGGTAGTTGTCTTTGAGTCGGTGCGCGATGTAGTTCGCGTTCAGGATCGCAACTTGTGTTGCCTTGCGGAGTCCATGGGGACCCATCATGCGAATGTACATCCACGAGATCGGCAGCAAGCTTGCGCTGCCGAACGGAGCTGCGCTTACGGCTGGCCCGATGCGATTCGCATGGACGCCGTCTTTCGGCATGAACGGCACAAGGTGTTCGCGAACGCCGATCGGACCAACACCAGGGCCGCCGCCGCCGTGCGGGATGCAAAACGTCTTATGCAGGTTCAAGTGCGAGACGTCTCCGCCAAAGTTCCCAGGTTTGGCCACTCCGACCAAGGCATTCAGGTTGGCTCCGTCGATATAAACTTGTCCGCCCGCAACGTGCACCTTCTCGCAGACTGTTGAGACGCCTTCTTCGAACACACCGTGCGTTGACGGGTACGTGATCATAATCGCTGCGATTCGGTTTACGTTGGCGGCGATCTTGGCATCCAAGTCCGCGATATCCACGTTGCCGCTCGCATCGCATTTGACGACGACGACTTTCATGTTTGCCATTTGCGCGCTCGCCGGATTGGTTCCGTGAGCGCTACTCGGCGTCAGGCAAACGTCGCGGTCAAAGTCACCTCGGGACTCATGGTAGTGCTTGATTGCCAATAGCCCTGCGTATTCGCCTTGCGAGCCTGCGTTGGGCTGAAGCGAGATGCCCGCATAGCCAGTAATGGAACACAGCATGGCCTCGAGACTATCGATCAACTTACGATAGCCCTTCCATTGATCCGATGGAGCAAACGGATGAATCGCATTGAATTCGGGCCAAGTCACGGGGGTCAATTCGCTGGCCGCGTTCAGCTTCATCGTGCACGAGCCAAGTGGGATCATCGCACGGTCCAGCGCGATGTCCATTTCCGAAAGCCGTCGCAAATAACGCATCATCTCCGTTTCGCTGCGATGGCTATGAAAGACTTCCTGAGTCAATACACGATCGGTTCGCAAGTGCATTGTATCGAGCAATGGTTCGACGCTCTCGGTGAACGATGAACCACCAAGCAACTTGGCGAGCTGTTCGACTTCGCACGCGGACGTGGTTTCATCGAACGAAACGCCAATTTGCCTGTCGCTGAATCGACGCAAGTTGAACCCGGCTTCGACAGCCTGGTGCATGACCGCATCGGTCCGGTCGCCGACATCAATCACGAGTGTGTCAAAGAATTGGTCGCTGGCGAGTTTCATTCCACCGGCAACGAGCGAGCGGTACAGTCGCGTGGTCAACGTATGAACGCGATCGGCGATTTCGCGCAAGCCTTCTGGACCGTGGTAGGCGGCATAGAGCGTCGCCATGATCGCCAGCAGTGCTTGCGCAGTACAGATATTTGATGTCGCCTTTTCGCGGCGAATGTGCTGTTCTCGAGTTTGCAAGCTCAGCCGAAACGCGGGTTTGCCATGTCGATCGATCGATTGGCCGACCAGTCGTCCCGGCATGGTCCGTTTGAATTCGTCTTTGGTCGCCATGAATGCGGCATGCGGTCCGCCCAGCCCAAATGGAACACCAAACCGCTGAGAATTTCCAATCGCGACGTCGGCACCGAGTTGTCCTGGCGAACGCAATTGCATCAAAGCCAATAGATCCGTGGCCATGATGACGAGCGATCCGTTCTCATGTGCTTCATCGATGAGAGCTTCGTACGAATTCACGCTGCCATCCGTCGCGGGATACTGAACGATCACGCCAAACACATTGTCCCAGCATTCAACGGGGGCGGCTTCGTCGAACATCACAATCTTGATGCCTAGGGGCTCAGCACGCGTGTGCAGAATATCAATCGTTTGTGGATGACAGAGATTTGAAACCAGGAACCGCTCTTTGTTGCCCTTGACGTTGCGTTGGCAAAGCGTCATCGCTTCGGCAGCGGCGGTCGCTTCGTCCAGCAACGACGCATTGGCGATATCGAGTCCCGTTAGCTCCGAGACCATCGTTTGAAAGTAAAACAGAATCTCCAAGCGGCCTTGCGAGATTTCGGGTTGGTACGGCGTGTAAGCCGTGTACCAGGCTGGATTCTCAAGGACATTTCGCTGAATCACTTTTGGAACATGTGTGCCATAGTAGCCCTGGCCGATGAACGTTCGCAACACACGGTTCTCGCTCGCGATGGCCGTCAACTCAGCAAGTGCTTGTTCTTCGCTAACCCCGATCTCGAGATCCATTACCGAGTCGTCGAGGATACGCGGCGGGACAATGGTGCGAGTCAATTCATCGAGCGACGTAAAGCCGAGCACATCCAGCATCTGTTGGATCTCAGCATCTCGGGGGCCAATGTGACGAGCAACAAACGGAGACAAACGGGCAGCCATGACGATTCTCGTGTGAGACGTTTGGCCCCTCTGTCCGTGTACCTGAGAGATCCGGATTGCAAAGACAATTTGCAAACCTTTCCCCTTCGGTGGACACTTTGAACGAACATTCCGTATTACAGGGATGGTCGAAACGTGTCACTCTCCAGAGGAGGTGTATCAATTCCGGCGGTCCTTTTGCCTGAGCGATTCAGGGTTACTTGCACCTTCGGCGTTTCTAGCCCCTGCGAAGTTCTCATGATACGAGAACCTCCGCCAGAAATCTCTCCCGCCGGATATTCACCTCATGAAGCAGTGTAGCCAAGTGATTTGAGATGGCTAGTGCATCTGGCGTGGATTCGAGCCGCCTTGATGACCGTTCCAAACCCCGGTTTGCTTACTGGATAAACGGGTTTGAAGTGACACCCGTGGCTGACTTCATAGGTGCGGCGGTCTTCACGCCCGAGACGCTCGCTGGTAGCGGAAAGCTAGCCGGTGTCGCTTCTGGTCTCTCAATCGAATTTGCCAAGGAAGGATCACTCTCGGTGGCTCCGTTGGTTGCTTCTTGTGCCTTGGCAAAGAACAGCGATCCACGTTCTTTGAAACCGCTCAGTGCAGAACCCGTCGAGATGATAATCATCAAGGCGATGGCAACGGTTCCGGCACCAGCAAGCAAGCTGTGTAGAAACGTCGCAACCAAAGAAACGATCGGGTTACGTTTAACGACCAAGCAAACAACGAAGGTTTGCAACATGAATTGATATGCCGTGACGATGTACCAGGGTTGTGGTCCCAATGCCGCGAGGACCGCAACGAAGACGCCAATGTTAATGACGAGCATCAGTACCGCAGCCAGCAAGCATCGCAGGTAGCTCGGCGGTTCACTCGAAAGCATCACGAATGACAACTTAAGTGATCCGCCCAGGATCGCAAGCCAGAGGAAAAGCGACATGACCAGCATGACGACGACGAAGGGAAACAAAATGGTTGGATCGAGTTCAGCGGTTGAGGCCATGGGCTGTCATTTTTGTCGGAGCTGGCTGAGGATCGCGTGAGGTCCCGATCTGCACGCTACCGTCTTTTGGTCAAAGGTTCATCACAACCCTAGGTTGCCCGTCGCGACCGAAGGAGTGAACCTCCTGTTTTGAGTGATTGGCCAACTAACGACTGGTCCTACAATCGTTAAGATCGTGACGAAATGTATTCATTTAAGCTTGGTTTTCGTCGCGGCAGCCCGTTGGCTGGGCACGGTGGCTGGGGGCACGGTGACTTGTCGAAACGTGAGAGCACCAGAGAAGCACCATCGCCAGCCCTTCCACGGGCTTGAGTGAAAGATATGCCATGTCGGCAAGCCAAGGATTCGAAACGCGTGCTGCTAGTTTTGGGCCGATGCGATCATAAACCTTTCGCAGCCTGTGATGGCCCTGAGGACAAGTTTGGATTAGCAGTTGTTCGAAAGCCCAAAGTCGCGAAAGTTGGTTGTTTACACGACGCTCGATGCCATCGATCCGTTCGATTTTCGCGCCAACAAATCGACGATGACCGCGTGCTGCTGCGGTGACGACATAGCACTGGCTGACGGGTTGCGTGGGAAGACTCGAGTACTTGTTGAGCGAGAACAACACGGATATCGGGCACGCGGCAAGGACATACGCGAAGTAGGCGATGCCACTCAGTTTTTCCAATGGGTCTAACGGTCTTGGGCTTCGCGGATCACGAAGTAAACGCAACGATGCGTAGGCATAAACCAAGAACGCCCATGCGGGTCCACAGACAAGCGAAGCGATCATTGGGCCGCCGGCAATGATGCCAAAAGTTGATCCGGGATCAAACATGCATCCAACGAGTATTCCACCGACAACGATGGCGCCGACGAAGTACCAACCGATCGGAATCACTGTCTTTCGATGCAGCCACTCAAAGAATCGAAGCAAGGCATAGATTGCAAGTGGACTCCCAAACTGGCCGACAATGAGCAAAATCTCGTCGGGCGAATCAATCGTGGTGATGTCTAGTACAATACTGTACCAAAGCGCCACAGGGACTCCCCCATAGATCCCGAGCTGGACCCAGAACCCAACGCGTTTCTTGCTGTCGAAAGTAAGATACAGCGTGAGACTCACGATGGCGTAAATCATCAGTGGGTAAAAGATGAAACCCGCCTGAGGCGACAAAATGAACGAGAGTTTGTCGCCGAGTTCGCCAGTCTGCCAAAGCGGCGCAGTCGGTGCGCCGCTCAAGCTGAGCAGGTGGCAACCGATGGGAATGATTATTCCGGCGAAAATGAACGCCGAGCGAGCCCACCACGACAACGGGCGAAAGACGGATTCGGATGCCGGTGACGTTTCGGGAACCGCAGTTTCTGGCTCGACACTCGCAACCGGCTGGTAGGGATTCATCATCAGTCAACACAGCGGTTACGGAAAATGCTTCAGGCGTCTTGTCGTATCAATGCTTAAGAGCCGTCTCTGAGTCGATTGAAGTATTGTTCAGCGTGTTCACGTTCATCGCGCGGAAGTGTTTGACTTTCGAGCGGATCGCTTTCTTTGGAAAGCACGCGTTCGACAGCGTTTTGGATTTCTTGCTGCGTCGCGCCTTTACGGTTGGGGCCTTCGGCCGTGCCGGAGGTGATCACTTGGCCTTTTTGCAGATCGCCTCGTACTTGGGTGTCGTACGTGTTCGAGTCCAGATCTGTTTCGGGGCCAGTGCCGGAACCCTTGCCGCGTCCCCACTCACTTCCGCCCTTGCCGCCGTCTTGATTGCCGCGACATTTTTCACATCCGAGTCCACCGCAGCTCTTGCATCGCATTTGGTTCTTGCCCTGCGAAAGACTGTCCATTGCCTGTTGTAGCTCTTCCATCTCGGACATCTCTTGTTGCATTTCCTGCAACTGGTCACTCATCTCTTGGAGCGCATCGCCAGCTTGTTGGGCGTCGCCGCTTTCCATCGCTTCGGAAGCCTTCTTCATCGATTCGGCCATCTGTTGCATTTTTTGCATTTGACCATTTTGGGCTTCCAAACCATCGAGTTGAGTTTGCAGTTTGGCGGCGTCTTCTCCGCGACCATCTTGTTTGGCCTGATTGATTTGTTTTTGTAGTTCTTCCTTTTTCTGTTCATGCTCCTGGGCGACCTGCTGCATCTGTTGTTGCATCTGTTCGATTTGCTTTTTTAATTGAGCCTTTTCTTCTTGAGAAAGCTTGCCGTCTTTGAGTTTCTTGGCGAGGTCTTGGATCAATTCCTTTGCTTTACCAAAGTCGCCCTTCTCCATGGACTTTGCAACTTGATCGGCTGGACCAGATTCGAGTCCTTTCATCTGAGCGAGTGCGCGTTGTACTTGCTCAGGTGAACCGAGTTCATCCCGCCGTTTCTCGAGTTCTTTCTTGAGATCGTTCATGGCGATCATTGCGTCTTTACGATTCAAGTTTTTCTTTTCAGCGACTTTGTCGAGATCGGATTCGAGCTTGCGAAACATATCTTCGGCATCATCGAGGCCTTCGATTTCCGCTTTTCGACGCTGTGCTTGGATGCGTCGTTTGAGCTGTTCCGTTGCCATCTTTACTTGCTCTGTTTCATCCGAGTCCACGGATTTGGTACTGCTCGCAATGGTGGGACGAGCGGGTTCTGCAAACAGTAGGATCAATGTCAGTACGGGGACGATCGAGACGGGTAACCAGCCCCACTTGTTTGGATGCAAAGCGAACTTGTCTGCGATCGCAAGTTGGCCAGCACGTCGCTCGGCATCCGAAACGAGTGCCATGCCGAACGGTGAATTCTGCTGGTCCTTGCCAAGCAACATCGCGCTGCTGACTCGCTCGCGAAGACCAAATCGTCGATCAAGCTCGCCCGCAACGGCGGCGGGTGGTGGCAATTGGATGATGGCGTAACCCATCGCAACCAAAATTCCTGCGACGCTTGTGCCGGCAAGCCAATACGTGGACCAAGTGTAAAACGGGGTCTCAATCGCCCAGATCGCAGCGGCGCCAATGGCGAGCGTTGCTACAACAAGTGACACAAACAGCGTCACGCATAAAGCACGCCCGAACAATCCGACCAAAATGCGCCGGCGCGCTCGATTGAGCTGTGATTGGATCGTACTCATTGCGGTCACTTTCTCGGGAAATGGCGTGTGGAAGGCCGTTGTGGCGATAGAGTGGCCAAGCGTTCTTCTAAGGTCATCATACGGTGCATGCCTGCTTATGATCCAGTTTGTCTTGGCCTTTTCTTCCTGCATTGAAGCTGAAAATAGCTTAAAGTTGCTTCTTAGCTGGGCAGCGCCAAGTTCGATTTTTTGTTTAACGGTCAGCCGCAGGCGTACTATTAACGATGAGATCGTACGCCTTCGGCTAACGGTTAAACGAAGTTGGCGCTGTCCAGTTAGACGCCCCTTTTTATTCAGAGAATTACCTCGTGAGCCGACCTCCAGTCGTTCTGCCCGATCCAGACACTCGCGGTGATACCGACGTCGTGATCTTTGATGGCGAATGTCGATTTTGTCGCGGCGGAGTGGAGCGATTGCGGCAACTCGATCTCGGTGGAAAACGGTTGTCGTATTTGTCGCTTCATGACCCGCGCGTGGGTGAGCGTTATCCGGACTTGAGCTACGACGACTTGATGAGCCAAATGTACGTCGTCGATCAAGCGGGCGCGCGGCACGGCGGAGCAGATGCGGTGCGGTACTTGTCGCGTCGATTGCCGCTGCTGTGGCCGGTAATGCCAATTTTGCATGTGCCTGGAACAGCCCGTTTGTGGCGATGGTTGTACTCGCAAGTCGCCAAGCGACGTTACAAGATCGCGGGGAAAAATTGTGAGAACGGCGCCTGCAGCGTCCATCTGAATCGCTGATTCAGTGAACTGTGCACGCGCCCATGCTACGGTGTGAAGACTTCGCTTGATGCTCGTGTTCCGAGCGCGCCCCACAACCCATACGGGCTTGGTGCACCAAATTGAGATGGCGCTGTGCTGCTGTCGGTGACGTTGCCATCCGCATTCATGTCGTAGAACACGGTCGACGCATGTGCGTTACCAGCTTCAATCGAATCCGTGACAAAGCGTACTGAGCCGTCGGCAATGAGCATGTGTGCTCCACCGATGTGGCGGCTGCTTGCGGGTGTCACGCCACCCATCAACGGCGAGATGACCGAACCAATGGATCCGCACATGCCCGTATTGGGCGGCAAGATGGTGTTGAATCCGGTACACAGATGAAGTCCAAGTGCCCAGGCAGAACCGCGAACATAATCGATCTCGACTTTTGTGGATGCCGGGCCCCAGTACCTTGGTCGCGCTGGATTCGGATGGCCTTGGTCGTAGCAAAAGTTCGGATTCGCCGCCACGTCCGTAAGTGTTACGACAGAGAGTTGTGTCGTGATGTCATCGTCGCCTAGGTCCGTGTTGATTTCGCCAATCAAAATGGTATTCGCCAAGCCGTCACGGATGTCGGCGAACGAAGTCAAATGGCGAGCAATGAACGCTCCGCGGCATGAGCCTCTCGCTGCGATGGATGCGTTCTGGAAAGGCCGCCACGGTCCGTTGTTGCTTAAATTCGGATCTGGTAGCAAAGGCCCATGATTGACCATCGCTGAATCGCCCAAGCACGCGACATAGTTGGTTCTCGCGTGCGCAGGCAGCCCGACGCCTGGGTCGCTGGGGCACCGCAAGGTCGAAAGCTCTGTCAGCCACGGTTCATAGCGTGTCGCGGCGTGGCTTGCCAATCGTTTGTACGGCGTCGGCCCCATCGGCGGAAACGGATCGCCGGTGATTGGGTCAAGAAGCGGATTGCTGATTTGTTCCCACATCGCTTGCTGTTCAAAGAACGGCAACAGCCCCACAAAGATGCTGAGTGAATTTGCGTTGCGGCCAACGATTGGGTCAAACGACGCAGGCAAAGGCTGGCCGCCGCTTCCACCCTGGTACTGAGGAAGTTTGTCGTAGGCCGAATGATAGTTGTGAGCGGCTAGGCCGAGCTGTTTGACGTTGTTGCTGCACTGCATTCGTCGGGCCGCTTCACGCGCGGCTTGGACCGCTGGGAGCAATAATCCGACTAGCACGCCAATGATCGCAATCACGACCAGTAATTCCACTAGCGTGAAGCCGAAATCTCGATGGTTTCGTTGGGTTAGGAATCTCACGGCTTCGAAATCTCACTGCTTCGTAGTCACTGTCGTTGCCTAGTATGTTTCGACTCTCGGCGAACACTGCTCTCTAGCGGCCAAGTTCCAGCGGTGCCTTGGATGATCCTGGAGGCGCCGAAGCACCCGCGTAATCTGGATTTTCTTCCAGAAAATCGGCGAGCTCTTCTTGAGAAGTGGCCGCCGTTGCGTTGCTGTTTTGTCCGCCGCAACCGGCCGATATGAGCGAAATAGCTGTGACTACAGCCCCAAACATACACCGCCAGCGCATGTCATTCTTCCTGATAAGTCGAGGACGTCCGCAACGAAGTGTGCTGGACGAACCGCCGCATTATACCCCGGCCAGACGCTCGCGGGAGAATTTTTGAGGCGAGAGCAAGTCCAAAAACTACGCGAACCAGCTCACAGCGTTTTGGAACATGGCGAGCCCATCACCCGCACTGGGTTGGGTCTCGCGACGTGTCCAATACGGATGATGCGTGAAATCGATGTGGCGTTCTGGGTGTGGCATGAGCCCAAAAACTCGACCACTCGCGTCGCAAACGCCAGCCACATTGGCGGTAGCACCGTTTGGATTCGCCGGAAAAGCGAGCGTTTGGCCTGCCACAGACCCGTTTTCCCCGTCGCAATAGCGAATCGCCAGTCGTCCCGTGGATCGTAGCTGTTCCAAAACGGCCTCGTCGGCAGCGACGAATTTGCCTTCGGCGTGTGCCATCGGCAGATACATTCGCTCAATTCCCCGCAAAAACACACAGGGAGTCTCGTCGACAGCCAAATGTACCCAGCGGTCCTCAAAGCGACCGTGGTCATTCCACGACAATGTGGCTGGAACGGCAGCCTCTGTTTGCAGACCTTCGGTGAGCACGCCCAATCGCATTAGAACCTGCATTCCATTGCAAATGCCGAGCACTAAGCGGTCTCCATTGCCATGCACGAAGCTGTCGACCAGCCCCGAAAGGTGGCGGCGCAGGCGAGTCGCTAGAATTCGCCCGGCGGCGATGTCATCGCCGTAAGAGAATCCGCCTGGAATGCAAAGGATTTGGTAGCGATCCTGCAACGCCGGGTTCTCGATTAGCCGATTCACGTGCACGCGCTCAGCCGTAGCTCCGGCTAACTCGAAAGCGTGTGCCGTTTCCTCGTCACAATTGGTACCAGGGGCGCGAAGAACAAGAACTCGGGGCGACGGCATGAGCTGAGGTTCGTAGGGCAGGAAGTGGGGTAATGACGAGAGTCTAGATTGGTCTGGGCGACTTGAGAACCAGAGACCCTTCGTGTTGCTTCGCGGCCTCAGACGAGCGACGAAGGCCGATCGACCTTGATTTGCAGTCGCCGGTGAACATGGTCCCATCCGACGACGGTCCCCTGCCCTTTCCAGATTCCTCGACCCACTTGTTCAAATTCGTCACCCAACTCGTGCGGAACGTACAAGGCAATCGGCAACGGCGGATCCGTGTACTGGGCCCAAACCGCATAGCCGTTCGGATAAACATGCGGATCGTCTTCGCCGCTGTACAGCAATCGCCGCTCAATTTTTGCCTCGATCATGAACGACAGCCCCATGACGGCTTCCGCCAGCATCTTCGCCGCGTCGTTGTTGTCTCGCATGGACCAAAAATGGTTGGCGGTCTCCGCAAACGTGACCAGGGAGTTGTCATTGGCAGACAACGGCACGTCCACCGCTGGTAAATCTGGTTCAATCCTGTTGGATCGTTCCGGTACTCGCGAAGTGCCAGTGTCTCGTGAAGTACCAGCGGTGCTTCCATCCCCAGGCACAACCGCGATCGGCAATGCCTTTCGCCAATCAGGCCAACGCGGAATGTCAACACGAAGATTCGCACTCCAGATTAAGTCGTTGTCGCTTAAATCGACGCTGTATGCTGCGTCCGCAGGGAGTTGAACCGAGAACGGAAACTCGTGCGCTTGGTGTGCCACTAATGTTGTTGCCTGTTCCAGGTGTTCGACTTTTTCAAAGAACACGTGCTGGTGTGTTGTCTTGTTGCTCCCACTGCCACTAACGCACTGCTCGCGAGCTTCGAATTTCAACTCCACTTTGTTGATCGAGACGTTACGTCGCGGGCGGATGAACAACGTGCCTTGGATCTTTTCACCCGGAGAAACTAACTCTTTCTCGATCTTGCAATCAATTTCGCCGAGCAAGAACTTTGGCAAAAACGATCGGAAGAACCAAAACAGGAATCCTCCGAGAGCGGCTAATGCGAAGAATACCAATACGATCGGGTTCATTGCTGACACAATGCAAAACGTCGCCATGAAGAGGCCGATAAACCCGACGAGAATCCCACCGACGATGCCTCCGGATTTAGTCGCGGTTGCATGCGTTATCGCGGCGTTCGCTCCGCCCGTCGGTCGCATCAAAAACATCTGTGACGCTTTCGGATCGAACGCCCACGGGATCTTCGCTTGTGCCTCGACATAGTGATCGATATTCAAATAGTTCCCGTGATACGTCGGTGGCCAATTCGCAATCTCAAGCTCAAACGGATACTCGGCTGCGTGCCCGGCGGTCCAGTCACCCAGGAACAGCGTTTTTGTTTCGCACGTACCCGTTGCGACGTTGCCGCGACCGTGTGTCTTCCAAACGGTTCGTACGTCTAGCCCGTTACATTTGACATTGGCGTCCGTCCGAACACGCACGATCCCCGAGATCTTTCCGCCACCGGTTTGGACGACGTCGCCATCATTCAACTCAATCGATAAATCGCATTTCGCCATAGCTGTAACACTGTGATTGGACTTGGTCGTACAGAAAGCTTTCAATCGCTCGAAAATCAGTGCCGAAACGAACGATCAATCGTTCGGCATCATTGCGTGTGAACTCGGGCATCTCACCATCACCATCACGTGACGCCTCGATTCGCCGTCGCACCAGTTCACACAATAGCGTCGCATCGTTACTCGTTCCGATAGTGTACGTTGTCACATCGTAACCCGATGCACGGAGTGCCTTTGTCAGGTCTCGGTGGGTGGCAAACACGATCGGCTCGCCCGACGTCATCACGGCCTGGCGAGCACGTCGAGTCAGACGTTGAGCCTCGTCCACGAGAATCGGTCGACCCCATGGGATGGCCGGGCATGGTTCGTCCTCAGCTACGTAGGTGTAACTGCACTCAGGAAAATTCGAAGCCAAGGCGAGCATTCGAGTCGTTTTGCCCCGCCCTGCCCTGCCGATAAACTGAATCGCAACGCGTTGGCACTCAAGCATTGCTTGTTGCAGCGTCTCGCTCCACTGGACGACATCGGTCACAGCTAGCGATACTCGTTCGTCGCGTGTCAGTTCACCAAACGGGTTTCGGCGCAGATTGCACCATCCCCACGGTAGCCACTCGGAGCGGCAGTCGTTTTGGCCAGCGTTTCGATAAAGTGTACTTTTCGTCATCGCATCACGTCCTCTTGATATGATGCTCGACTTGTTAGGGAAGCCGCAACCCGATGTCGTTTATCTCTCGCCAACCGATGTTGCGCGTCGCCGCGTTCGTTGCATTCATTGCCTTATTATCGCTCGGTATCTTGGGGCTCGGACTAAACGTTGCTTGGATGCAAAGCCAACTCGAGCAAGCTGGTCCCTGGGCTCCCGTCTTTTTTGTCGCGATCGCAACCTGCTTGATGTCATTGTGCCTCCCCAAGACCGCTGTTTCGCTGACTGCTGGGGCGATGTTTGGCGTCGCCCTAGGCATGGCACTGTTGATGGTCGTCGTAACTCTTGCCGCCACATCCAATTACTGGATCGGCTACGCATGGTTTGGCCGCGTATCGTCTGGCCGCGTATCGTCTGTGCGTGCTCGACCGAGGCCGCAACGAGAGCCAGGTTCACTTGTCGCCGCGATCATGACTGTTGCTGCCAAAGCGGGACTGGGGTTGCACACGCTCGTTCGTTTGTCGCCAGTGCCAACGATGGTGATCAGCTACGGCATGGGGGCGGTTCAAGCTCAGTTCGCTCCCTACATCGTTGCCGCCATGTTGGCTTCGATACCGCAAGTGCTATGGGTGCACAGCGGCGCCATGGCATCCCAGGTCGCAGCATCACAACTCTCGGCGTCACAAGCCGACTCGATGCAGTGGCTGGGGCTCGTGGTATCGCTGGGCGTAGCGGTTATTGCCACAATCGTCATCGCAAGAGAAGCTAAACGCCAACTTGTTCTCAGTTACGCTCTCCCACAAGAATCTCATTCGTGAACGCGACTCGATTTCCAAAAACGGTTTACGATTCCGCCATCGATTGGTGGGTCGCAATCCTGTTGCTACTCTCGCCCATCGTTGCGACCGTTATGGGCGTCGTGTTCTTTGTCCAGCAACGACCTGATGATGCGTCAATCGTATTTCTTGCTGGAGCATTCACGATTGCCGTGACCGCACTTTTTACGCTGCCGTGTCGCTATACACTGCTGGATGACACGCTCAACGTGCGATGTGGCATCATTTGCTATGCGATTGCATTGGACACGATCGAGAACGTCGAACTCTCCTCCAGTTGGTTGAGCGGACCAGCACTCTCCGTGAAGCGAGTCCGCGTTACGGCGAAAGGTCGCCATTACTTGCTGTCGCCAAAGCACCGCGAATCATTTATCGACGAACTGAATTCTCGCCGCTCGAGTTTGACCATCTCAAGTTCGACCAGCGACTAACTTTCGCGACTGAACACAAACTCGTTACATCCCCATCCGTTGCCGACGGTTCGGAGGTTCTCCAGCACGAATCCGTTCTCTCTCAATGGCACGACAATCTCTTCGATCTTCGCAACTTCGAACGGCAAGCCACCGACCCAATCGACCCAGTCGTACCATGCGGACATACCGCGGTCCGCTTTCTTTCGTCGCCAATCATCAAACGGCAGTGGATTTCGAAATTGAGCTAAACGCACCGCCGCGAATCGCAGTTCATACGCTCCGGCGACAAACGTCACCCACACGGGTCGGAGCATTCCCGGCAATCGATTGTGGACTTGTTTGATCTTCAACCATCGACGACTTGCTCCGCCTTGGTCGTTGTAGATCGCGATAAAGAATAATCCGCCAGGTCGAACGCGACTCGCCGCCAAGCGAATGGCCTCACGCAGATTGCCCGTGTGGTGCAGCACACCCCATGAGTAAACAATGTCCGCCGGTTCCAGCGTCTTCATCATGGCATCATCGAGCACTGAACCTTGGCGAATGACCCAGCGATCATCGCTAGCGAATCGACTTCGAAGCGTTTCCGCACACGCTACGCATTGCGGGTCGTAATCAACTGAAATAATCTCCGCACCAAGCCGATACGCCGCTAACGACGAGAGACCGCTACCGCAACCCAAGTCCAAGAATCGCTTGCCCACCAAACTCTTTACGCCCAGCATCGATCGCATCGCGGCAATCGATTGGTCGATCCGTGTTTCGTCGACTGAGCCGAGGAACGAAGCCCAATTCTTCCCAAACTCAAACGCACCCGCAGGAATCGCTGCGGGCGTGCCTTTCGATTGGAGTGCGGTGGTCGTCATCACAGCCTGCTGAGGTCTCATGGAATAAGTGATCTGTAGTCACATTATGCCTGCTCGCGAGCTCTTGCCATACTGGACTGGTGAGGTGACGGAGGCAGCGACGGCCACTGCGACTGCGGTCAAAGTCCCGACAAGTAGGCGGATACCGTTTCCGACGTCTCGGTCTTGTGTCGTTCACGAGCCTTTGCAAATTGAGCCGTTTTCGAACTTGTGATCACGACTCCGACAAGGAAACATACGATTCCTCCCGAGATTGGCCAGTTGACCTGACTCAGTTTGCCGGTGCTGTATCCGTCATAGCTCATCAAGCCTACCAGCACGAGTATCTGGACGGCGGACACGGTAAACCATCCTTTGCGACGTACCAAGTTCGCGTACAGCAGGGACACGACACTCCCGGCTACCAATCCGACAATGGGCAGTACTCGCTCGTCTCGCAGTGCGAATAGATACGCCGCGTACACACAGCCTGTAACGAACACACTCGCCGCAATGGTTCGAAGAAATAATGCCAACTCAGTTCGGAAGAAAAGTCCGATTGCCATCATCGAAACCACAGCAAACGTGGCTGCGACGATGAACCCAGTCGGTTGCCATCCGTAAGTGCGGCTCGCCATCACCATCGAAACGGTGGCAATCGCGGCAATCGCGGACCACAGCCAATCCGCATCCATCCGACGCAGCGTGATCAGCAATAGAATCAACCCGGAGACCGCCACAAACATCCACGACTCAAGACCATAGGACTTGGCGAGAATTGGAAGCGGTGCAGTGAAGCCCGCCAGTAACAGCATGCCTGTTAGTCCAAACGCGGCACCCGACACGCCTCGCAAGGTCATGTACAGATACAACCCAGCAACCGTCATGATTGCCACCGTCCAACCCGAGCCGAAGTAGATCGCGCAGTCATGGCGAATCGGCAAATACGTCATGCCGCCTCCCGATAACCCGCACACTAACAGACTCGGTGATGCAAACGCTGCCACCTGGGTGAGCCACGTTTTCCGCTGGCCCAAACCTGCTTCGGCGATCAACACGATGGTTGCTGCAAGCATTGGCACAAGCAGCATCGGTTCGAATCGGACTTGTCGGCCGTGGAAACCGAACGACATCCAAATTGCATGCGTGCGGATTGCTGCTAGCACGATCAAAATGCCAAATGCCGTCAAGGGAAACAGCGGCCACTTCCACGGGGTTCCATTGCGTCTCACGCCTCGATGGCCCTGTCGCACCGCTGGGACGAGCACCAGCATCGCTGAGCCGACTGCCATCGAGAAATAGACACTACCCGCATTGGCAAGTTGGTCGTGGCGATGAATTACACAGTAACCGAGCACCGGTGGTACCGCAAAGAACACGGCAAGAATTGCATACAGTGCCAACCGATACCAACCGCTCAATCTCAGTCCGCAACTCCGGATCATTGCTTCGCTCAGCGACACCACCAGCAGCAATCCAACGCATGCGAACCACACGGCCGGCTCCCACTCGGAGATACACACCTCATCAAAACTTGACGAGAGAGCGACCATGCTGATCAAGACCACGAGGAAGATCGAACGAGCGTCCTCCCATATTTTCCCCAGTCGCACGACTGAGATGCATGTTGCAACCATGACAATCGAGTAGGCGGCCATGCCACCAAACATGCGGGCCGCTTTGCCGACCGCATCGTCGGCGAGAGCAAACCCGCCACCCAGATTGCTGGTCGATGCTCTTGCCCAATCCTGCAGTCCATAAATGATCAAGAAACAACTGATCAGATAGAACGGATTATGCGTGTGAAGAAACCGCCCGAGCGTCAGCGGTCTTTGGATCGGAACGTCAATCAACGTAGCATCACTCATCGCCGAACCCCTATTGAAGAGACCGTCTCGATGCAGCGGACGAATGCGTGCAAATGCTGGTTCGGGGCGCGACGTCCGGTGCAGCGAACGGTCCGGTACAGCGAACGTTGCTCCAATTTCCGGTGCGGCATTCCCCCAGTTTTACTGAGTGCGAAAGTTCACCGAGTGCGAAAAGACTAGTTTGGCTGCCCACTGGCTATGCAGTGATGAGACGCCAGTCAGTGAAATATATCCATCATCTTGAAGCTGTGTTTGTTCGCTCCAAGCCAAGTTTAAGTGATCTTGTAATCTACGAACGATCCGGCGCGGGTGTTCGGAAAACGGATCGAACATTTCATCTTATGCCTCGTCGCCCGACGGGCCATACATTCCGGGCACGGAAATATCGTTGAGACGGAGATAGACGCACAAATGAGCACGATGGTGAATCAAATGGTTGAGCACGAACGAGCGAATGACTGCAGATCGAGGCATTGTGAATAGCGGCTTGCCGTTCATTGTGAGCGACCAAGAATGGTGAATCGCATCCTCCTCCACGGTCGCGATCGCCTTTGTTGCCAACGCGACGTTCATGTCAAATGAATCGAGTATTTCTTGTCGCGAGTTGAGCTCTGGCGTCGAGTAGCCCGCGATCTCCCAAGAGGTCTGTGACAGTGTGCCTTCCACCCAGCCAGGGATCTCCGCCAAGTGACTCGCGTTCCAGCCAATCGTGTTCGATTTTTTGTGGGCCTTCCAATCGAGCCGATCATCAGGCACTTGACTCAGCACCTTGCGGGTATTCGACATTTCCTGCTCGAACTCAGGCAAAAGCAAGTCAGCGTACTTCATGGCGTATTTACTTTTGGATGAGGGTTGAGGACGAATCGAGGAATTGCTGTCGCCTTCCCGGCGCGTCGTTCCTTCGGTGCGTCGTAATGATTGGACGTGATGATTCGAATTGACGCCAATGACGGCTTCTGAATCCAGTTGCTCTGGAAAAATTCTAAAGCCTTGAAAGCAGATCCGCTTTCTTCGTCGCAAATTCGTCCGCGGTGATGTAGCCTTTTTGTAGCAACCCGCCCAAACGTTCAAGCGTATCGATCACGCTCTCGCCATTTTGGGAATTGGATGACACCGTGCCATGTGTGATGGGTGCAGACGCGGGTGCGTTGCCAAAGTGATTCGACGAATTTTGAGCGTTGTTCATTGGCGCGGGTTGAGACTGCGTTACACCATTGCGAATCACGACGGGCAGCGACGACAGCGAGATCGTCCCGAACTGGCTGGTGAACGTGATCGAAGAACCACCGCCTTGTTGTTGCGAGAATCCACCGATTTGATGATTGAGCGTGTCATAGACCCACACGTCACCGCCAGTCTTCACCGCTAGCCGACTGATGTTGGCGAAGTACGCATAGCGAACGTTGTTCTGGGAGCCCAACGCATTGGGCGAACCGAGATGCGATGGCCACCAATTTGATTCCGGATCGGGCACAAACAGACTATTCGCGGAGCCCATCGAGCCGGCCGCCTGAGTTTGTGAACTCACACCATTTTGGCTTTGCGATTGGAATGAGCCGCTGAACGGCACCAGCTGGTGATTCGCCAATTGATTGGCAATGTCGCTGCAAATGTTGTTCACTCGAGACTTCAATTGGTAATTGAAAAGGTCACTGACCATCGTCATCCCGCCCTGCATCCACTGGCCCGAGCCGCCGAATTCTGGATGCGAGAACTGAGCCATCGTCCCGTTCCCGTTACTCACGGCAATCAACATATGCGTGATTGCATCCGTCGAAACACCGTGACGTTGCGAGAGATTCTGGACGAGTTGCTGGCCAGCTTGAGAGAGTTGCGGCATTTTTAATTAATCGAGTCAAGGGACGGTTCGGACACAGGAGCGAACGCCCCATTGTCCACCACGCGACGAAATCTAGCCACAAGGACTCACCTAATATGCCCTGATTGCCGCCACGGTCCGTAATCTGGCCCTAGCCCACTGCCCACAGGCCGCGATCAAGACGTCAGCCGCCGATTTGAATTGAGGTAGGGAACGGACGTAGCTTATTCCTGGGGTCCTCTTCGACGAACTCTTTGACGGCTGTTTCCGCTTCCTCGCGGTGTTTCGGAGGCAACTCACGGATGATCTTCTGCATCGATTCATTTTTCAGGTCCATCCATTTGTCATAGAAGTCCTCACGGACATCCGCGATTTTTTCCCGAAGCGCTTGCGTCTGTTTTTCGTCCAGGTCGAAGTCTTCAGCGAGTCCGTTGATCATTGCAAACTCGTCGCCGAACTTCTGCTTCAACCCCTTCAGCTTCACCAAGCGAGAAAGCTTCTTCGATTGTTCGGGAGTCATGATTTCCTGGGCATCCATCACTAACTTGCTGATCATTTCGTTGTACTTGTCCATATCAATCGCTTCTCCCTGGCCCGCTTTCATTCGTTCCTGCATCGCTTGTTGAAACGCTTGTTGGGCCTCGCGGATCTCCACACGTTGTTCCGCTGTGATCTCCATCTCGTCCGCTAGCTTTGCGTCGTAAGAGAGTCGCATCAGCTCTGACATGATTGAACTGAGCTTCTGCATTTCCTGCATTTTTTCGGGCGACAAAGTGGTTCGCAAAATTTGGGCTCTTTGCTTCGCCAGCTCGGAAAGCTTGGCCAATTGTTTCTTGGTCAAAATTTCGTTGGTTTCACGCATGACGCTTTCTGTCTGCTGCTGGTACGCGTTCCTATCAATCGTCTCACCAGGTTTGGGGCGAAGCCGTTGTCTCATTGAATCCTGATACTTCTGCAAGGCGACAAGAATTCTTTTCTTCTGGTCCAGCGTCAGCTCCAGGTCTTCCACGAGTTTTGGGTCATACGCCAACCGTTGAAGCGCAGCAAAATTTGAACCCAATTGTTGTATGTCTTGTTGCTCCCTTGTTTTCTCTGGGACCTCTTGGGAGCGCGCCACACTGCCTTGCAGCAGCATGGCAATACCGACTCCAGCGACAATCACTTTCGACAACACAAGCATTCTGAGAGACATCTTCACGCCTTCTATCATTTGGGATTTGGGACATGCGACGAGGCAATTCAATGGTCAAACGCTACGGTAAGCATACCCCACTCGCGCCAGGACAAACCAGACTATCCAGCCAGGATCATGGTCCGCAGCATTCTTCGGTTGTTCCGCGAGTCTCGTTGAAGACTTAGATTGGCAGCGTGTTTGTGCATGATTTGTTGCCGACGAAAATAGATCGTAGGCACCGTATTATGGGTTCTTGTTGGTATTCTCGCGGGTTTTCGTGAACAGGGCACTGTCCAGTTAGTTGCGACTATTCTCTCGGGTCAGTCGCTGGTGGAGTAGGCGCGATACTTGTTGGGTATTTATGCACTAGATTTCGTTGTTCGGCCATCATGTGTTGGAACGTGATGCCTTCGGCCTGCGTGATCACGAGTTCGTCTTGCTCTCGGCGTACTGCGAAGCCTTTCACGTCGATGTGTTCGCCGGTCGTCAAGATTAAGGTCCCTCGCACTGGTTGGCCGACGCGGATTGACGGATCACCCTCGCATAGAATCCGGAGTCCGCCTTCGGAAAGTTCGCAAACGGAAAACTCGCCATGACTTGTCTTGAAGGGCAAAGTGGCGGCAAGCGGGAATCGCAGGCGGAAGAAAGTCCGTTCAGTCATGGGAATTTCCAATGGAGGCGTACGAAGGCGACGCGACTGTTTCAATGTGCGACGCAGCGATGTGTGTCGCAGCGATGCAGTGTCGGAGAACGGTAACGTGATTTTACTAAAGTGCTACGTCCACAAATCTCGATCGAGGCTTCGGTAGCCGATGGCTTCAGCCAGGTGCATTTCATCGATCGTTTCATCTCCAGCAACATCTGCAATCGTCCGTGAGACTCGCAAAATTTTGTCGTGGGCTCGCGCGGACAATCCCATTTCCTCAACGCTATGGCGTAGCATGTCTTGGCATGTTTTGTTGAGTTGGCAATGTTCACGAACTTGTCGGCTCGTCATTTGAGCGTTGTAGCGAACGGACGCGTTGGTGGAATGGGCGAATCGTTTTGCCTGGTGTTCTCGCGCACGCGTGACGTCCTCTCGCATCTTCTCGCTGGATGTGCCACCACCTTTGCCAGAGAGTTCTTCGAAGGGCACCGAGGGAACTTCGATTTGAATGTCGATGCGATCCATCAGCGGACCGGAGACTTTGCCGAAATATTTCTCAACTTGCGGAGGTGTGCAATTGCAAGCTCGACGCGGATCGCTGCGATAACCGCAAGGACATGGATTTGCCGCAGCAATCAACATGAAATCAGCGGGGAACGTCGTGCTTCGTAGTGCTCGCGAGATCGTCACCACACCGTCCTCGAGAGGTTGACGCATGACTTCGAGCGTTTTGCGGTTGAACTCGGGAAGCTCGTCAAGAAACAGAATGCCGTTATGCGATTTGCTGATCTCTCCAGGTGATGGCGGGCTTCCACCTCCCACGAGACCTGCATCGCTGATCGTATGGTGCGGACTGCGAAACGGTCGCTTGGCCAGTAGCGGTTGACCGGCAGGGAGCTGTCCCAGCGCGCTATAGATTCGTGTCGTCTCGATCGACTCGGCGCTACTGAGTTGGGGCAAGATCGTTGGCATTCGTTTTGCCAACATCGTTTTCCCGCTGCCCGGAGGACCGATCATGATGAGATTATGCATTCCAGCGGCGGCGAGGATGATGGCTCGCTTGGCGGATTCTTGGCCGCGGACGTCACCGAAGTCGACGTCGTAGGCGCTGTACTGTTCGAACCACTGGTCGAGACGACTCGGTGCGGGTGGAATGTCGATCTCGCCAGCGAAGAACGCGACGGCTTGAGCTAGACTCTCAACGGCGATCACGTTGAGGCCTTCGACGACAGCCGCTTCGTTTGCATTGGCTGCGGGAACAACAAGCCCGCGAAGCTCCTTGTTTTTGGCGGCTTCGATCGCTACCGACAACACGCCTTTGACCGGACGCGTGAAGCCTTCCAGTGCCAGTTCCCCAATCACTGCGTACTGTTCGAGCATCTCGGATTGGAGTTGTCCGCTTCCGGCGAGCACACCGAGTGCGACTGGCAAGTCGAATGAAGCGGCTTGTTTAGGTAGGTCTCCGGGGGCGAGATTGATCACCACACGGTCATACG
This sequence comes from Pirellulaceae bacterium, assembly GCA_041739875.1. Taxonomy (GTDB): domain Bacteria; phylum Planctomycetota; class Planctomycetia; order Pirellulales; family Pirellulaceae; genus JBBSJZ01. The sequence continues at coordinate 58,761 of JBGSNA010000018.1, read as the reverse complement.
GTCGAGTGAAGCCGCTGTTGACGATTGCTCGCTCGACCCGATGTGTCGACTCTTTTACAGCGGCATCGGGAAGTCCAACCAGCACAGTCTTCGGCATGGCCGCGGGCGAAATATCAACCTCGACATCCACGGGCATCGCTTCGATCCCAAGCAGCGTGAATGTTTTCAGTCGAGCAAGCATGATGACCCGTCACCGTTTACGTAGCGTTTGTCCATGCAAATCGTGACAGGGTCCGCGTCAACAAGCAACCGGTGAACGATTGCAAATGAAACGGCTCAAACGTCGGCGCCTATACTTGCAGGTTATTGGGTCGCTCTAAATGAACCCTTCGTATCGTTCGAATTGAGAAATCCCTGTCCACCCAGTCCCGCATCCCGCGTCAGATCCCAAGTGAAGCATCCTACCATTAGTGCGACCTCTTCGGGGCCGGGGGAATTCGGCTTCATTGCAAACCGCAGGTGCGTTCCGCGACCTACGGCTACGATCCGTAAATCCCTTCGAGGCTGTGAACAATTGCGCAATTTGGATTTCTAACCTCGCGGCAGGTGCGGTTTTCCGTTTTTGAGTACGGTTTAATTCTCGTCGAGATCTCATTCTTGCTCTGACGCGATGAGAGCCCTTGGCAACGCCTCAACGGTGACACGTTGACCGGGGCGAAATCGCTCCTTCTTGTCCTAAATTCCCATCAAAATCTCTAAAAAACTTTGACCGCGCTGCGGGCATCGCAAAGTTCGCATCCGCATCCTATTGAACGCCAACACATGCCAAAACGCTTGGGCCTTCGCTTTGGCTAGTCCCCGTACGCGAAATTGTGTCAGACCTCGGTTGCGGCAGTCGGCGTTGGGATACTCGGCGATGCCAGCCCGTTCTTGGTATTTCCTCTTCCCATCTTGGGTTCCCATTCGCGCTCGATGCGCCACCATCTGAGGGCTATCGCCAGGTCGAGCGGCATACGGATCCTTACCCGCCTTGAGCTGTTTAACTTCAGCGTAGAGCGGCGCATAGACCATTGTTCCAGCCGTCTCCACATGCGTTATATCTTCTTTTTTACTGAAGCCGCCATCAACCAGATAAGCCTCTGGTACGACGCCATACTGATTGACAACGGCGTCATACATTGGCTGCATTAAACCGCTGTCACTACCTTGATTGGTCACGTCGACGGCAACCACCATTTGAGCATCACCGTCACTGGCAAACTGGTTGTTCATTGCTGGGCGCGTGCCGTTGTCGCCCATCTTCATTCGTCGTGCTTCGGGATCGCTCGTCGACACACGCGGTTGGCTGCGCGGTGTTCAGGCGCGTTTCTCGTAACGTTCTTGCATTTCCTTAAGATTCGCTCGAGCTGCATCAATTCGCTCTAATCGCTCGCGCGCGGCACGTTCCTGCGCGGTCTTGCGACGAAGTTCACCGCCGTCGGTATCTTGTTCACGTTGCCGACGAATCTCTTGGATATGAGCTTCTGCTTCCTTCTGAGCTTCTTCGAGTGAAGCGTCACGACGAAACGATCCGCTTCCCGCATTGGCGCGCACTCGCATTCCGTCTTGAGCTACTGTTTGCAGCGTGATTAAACCTTGCTCAAGCAACACCGCGATAGAATTGGTCAACACTCGTTCAAGCAAGTCGCTGTGTTGTGTGCGAAAGTCGCTGATCGTGTGATAGTTCACCGAAACGCCACCGCATATCCACATGTAAGCGATATCGCGAGTGCAGAGTTCATCGATCCGACGGGCGGAGGTAGTGCCTTCAATCGTGGCGAATAACCACAAATCAAATAGAATTCGAGGATCAATAGGACTTCGGCCGACGTTATCGGCCGTTGCCTTAATCGTCCCATAAAGCTCGCTCAAATCGAGCGACTCAACGTATTGCCAAATGATTCGAACTCGATGTTCGCTATCGAGCCATTGATCAAGTGCTAGGAGACGCATCTCAATCTGAGTTCGCTCTGGAGAACGAGTCCGCGCATTACCACGCTGTTGTCTCGGAGTTTGTTTCATTTCTCAAATTTAGCGCATCCCCCATTTACCACCAGTCCCAAAGCCCAAAAATTCACAGCCTCTTCGGGATGGACGAGAGATACCGCGAAGCGGTTTGGGACCGTAGCCGTGGGCAAGCGAAGCGCCGCCCACGGAACGCGTGTAAGGCCCGAACATCGCCCCCGAAGGGGTCGCAGACTACAAACTCTATTCCGGGCGCACACGAAGAAAAGCACTGTCATGGTCAAACTTGAAAATACTCGTTTTTGCGAGGTGCACGCGCAACTCTAGTGCCGCGAGAACAAATTAAGCGAGCTTGAAGGATTGTCGTTTCGTGATTTCCCAAAGTTCGTTTCATCGCGACAGCGCCCTGCCTGTGTAGGTCCAGTTATAAGGTTTTGCCATCGTTTGGTTGAAGTACTCGATGAACGATTCGATCGAGCCCGCCAACTCCTCCACGCTCGCGAAACTCATCCACCGAGTTACCTTGCTTCGTAAGGTTCCAAACCAGATCTCGATTTGATTGAGCCACGAACAGTGACGCGGTGTGTACAAAAACTGAATACGATGACTCGGGTCGGTCAAGAACGCCATGCGGCTTTCAACCGATTTCAAAATGCCGCGAACGCCTTTCTTGCCAAGATCGTCGTCGATGCCACAACAAGCTGCTACATAGCGAACACAACTTTTGCTGCTATGAGTATTCAAATTGTCCGAGATCAAACGGTAGCCCGCCTGCGGATCAAGTCCAATCACGTTGTCGATGTTCTCAAGATAGTCTTCTTCAGTGCGACTGGGCCGAAGCATCGGAGCAAGGATTCTACCGGTTGGAACATGCAAGTTCCCGAATAGGCAAAGAGTCCCATGCCGTTTGTACTCATACTCGCGAATCATCGTTTGTCCCGGTCCCGCCAAGCGGTCCGGCGCGATTCGCTCAAGCGCCTGGATGCCAGTTTGTTCGTCGATGCAGACCGTGTGGATGCCATGCGTTTGGTAAAGAGTGATCGCGTCACGATAAGCTCCGCAGATGTCCGCGACGCGCTGATTGAAGTTGGGATCGGATTTGTCCTTGCTGGTCAGCCAGTACTTGTTCTTGTGAGGGCGGATCGCAGCCCGGCGAAGCAGCTTGCCAACCCAGCGTCCGCTGATCGATTGCAGAAAGCCTTCAAGCATCAGCTGCAAAGACAGTTCTCGGTGCGTCCACTTGGCGATCGACTGATTGCTGTTTTTAGGGTCTTCACATGCTCTTTAAAAATAGCGGCCTGTCGCTCGGGCGTGATTCGCGGCTTGCGATCGGCGCGTTGTCGATCCGAAAGCAGTTTCGTGATTTCTTGCTCAAGGACGTATGGCTTCTCGGCGCACTCGATCTCGATCAAACGTTGCCAGTCGTCGCGCCAACGTCGCCGCCACGCCCCGACCGCATCATGTTGAAGCCCGACTTCTTTTTCGATCGCCTCATTGTTGTGGCCCTCAAACGCCAGCAAGATGATCCGGTTGCGTTGCGCCAAGGAAACCTTCGACGTTTTGGATTTGGCGAATTTCAGCAGAATAGTGTGCAGTGTTTCGGTCACGATGACCTTGGCTGCCTTCCCTAGCATGGATCTACTTTCTGTGAGGATGGGCGAAAAGAACAGTTTCCGTCCAATCGCCTTTTCAAGCGAGGTCAACTCATTCTCGCGGCACTAGCCGGAGTCCCCTGAATCACTGCCTAAACCGGCTTTCAAGATTTTTGCACCACGAACGCGAGTTCTCACCAGTCCACTGTAAAAGCATTAAAATGGGGGGGATTTGCTTCCGATGCAGTTTATTCAAGATTTAAGTATCGCATAGGTCGATCACAGGTAGAGGACGAGCAAAACAGGTGCGGTTGGACAAGTTCGTGTAGAAATTCAATTTAACGCGGCGGAGTTGTAGATGATGCGACGTTTATCGTTATTACTCCTGGTGCTAGCGTTAAAGTTTGGTTCTGGAAACGCAGCTGCTTATGGTCAATCATTTGGAACAGAGCTTCACAACACGATGATGTCCGCTTCAGGGGGCATGGGCGGAGTGAGTATTGCTCGGCCCCAAGACTTGACGAGTGCAATCAATGCGAATCCGGCTGCTTTGACGCAGTTTCGTGGGACGCAATTCACTTTTGGGGGCGGCTGGGCGGAACCGACATTTAACCTCACCCAGACCAGCGACATCCCGATCATCGGACCTAACCCGCTGGTTGAACCCTTTTCCGCTAAATCAACCGCGCCCGGTGCGCCCGTCGGGAATATCGGTCTGACACAAGATTTGAGCCAACTTGGTTTGCCAGGCACGCTTGGGATTGGTTTTGTGACGACGGCAGGCGCGTTCGGCGACTTTCGACACGTGCCTGAAAGCAGAGGCACCAACGCTGGACTGACAATTTTCAACATGCCGCTGGCTCTCGGTGTCGACCTGACAGATCGTCTATCCGTTGGCGCAAGCCTATCACTTGGCATTGCGTTTTTTGACGGACCATTCGTGGGTGTGGGCGGGATGACACCCGATTATGCCCTGCGTAGCACAATCGGCGCGAACTATCTGCTGAACGACGATACCACCGTTGGCAGTTACTACCAAACAGCCCAGTCTTACACTTTCGACAATGCCTTCCTTCTGAATCCGGGGATTGGTCAAACGTCGATCGATGTGGATATGGATTTGCCCCAGAATATTGGTTTTGGCGTCGCTAACACGACGCTGTTGGATGGGCGTTTGTTGCTAGGTGTCGACGTGATTTACAAACTATGGGATGAGGCTGACTTGTATGAAGCGATCTACGATAATCAGTGGGTTGTGCAGACAGGAGCTCAATTGACTCATAATCGCTATCGGCTTCGAGCGGGCTACGTGTGGGCCCAAAATCCAATCGACCAGTCTCCAGGCCAAAGTCTCGGCGGAGTGGTCCAACCCGGAGACTTAGCTGCAGTTCGCTATTCCCAAGGCTTGCTTGCTATCACCAGTCAACACCGCATCTCATTCGGCGTGGGCGTAGTGGATGTACTGCCCGGTATCGACATGGACCTGATGGCGGGAGGAATGTTCGAGGATAACGAGCGACTCGGTAACTCCACCACCACATCAATCGAAAGCTATTGGATCGGAGTCGGGCTAACGTGGCGATTTGGTCGTGGAGCTTGCTGTGCAACCTCCGCACCGGACAACTGGTAGACCGGATAACTGGCTGTAAGCCTGAGCAGCTAGAGAACGAATGAGCCGATGAGAACAGCAAGCAGTAGCAGCGGATACGCCCATCGAGAATGCAATTCCATACGCTCGACGGATGCTTTTGTATGCTTCTTTAGCAGCATGCTATTGCCCACAGTCTGAAGCAATTCCGCGAAGAGCATCAACGTGGACAGCAGGATAAAGCGATCCAAACGTGTGATGTATGACACGCGGGGCAAAAGTACCGTAATGGCAAATATGTAGGCCACCAGCGTGAGAAAGGCTGAGGTGGAGATGCCAATATTCGTTCCCACTTGTTCGGGATCCAGCCAACGCGGTAACCAGGACATGATCACGATCAGACACAATGGTACGATTACTTTGAGCACGTTCTGCCCTGTTCGCGTTCGAGTGGCACGATCTTGACGTCCCTTTCCAGCAACCCGGCGGCTACCAGATGGATCGATAGTTGCTGTTGGTCAAATGGGAAATCTCTCAACTCTAAAGGCTGGGAAAATCGGCCCCAAACCTTTTGGCGATAAGTCACCGTTCCATCCGGCTCGATTCTCAGGAAACGACTTCCATGCCATCTGTAGACCACTGATCGCCGGCCGCGGATTCCAAACCTCGGTCAGTCCGCGGTGCAGAGGTCCAGGACCTTCGTGCCGCAAGAAGGGACTCTGCCAACGAACTTCGTAGTAAACACTAGCTGCAAAACTTTGGTCAGCGAAATCGAGTTCGTCGACGTCAAGTACAAAGACGCCAACCTGCACCTCTGTCGGTTCTCCCCACTTCGTCGGCCGTTCGAGTTCAGGCTTCGGTTCGGCAGTCAAAGTCGAAGGCTCAGTCGCTTCGCTTTCTTGCATCGTCATTACCATGTGAGCTTGCGTTGGTAACACCCAAACAAACATTAACCAAATGGCAATGACAGACCGTGAAACCCAATACTTCTTCCCCGTAAAGTTTTGCAACATCAATTTTCCTTACCGCACTTCGACCGTGACCTTGGGAATCCGACCGGTGAACTTCGACGGTTTCTCCGCTCCGATCACTTCGATGACAGGAGTCGCCAAGTCGATCCCCACATCAGCGGTTTCATCCGCCGAAAAGATCGTCGGCTGAGTCCGTTCGATACGTCCCTCACCAACCTTCTTGTCATTGATGTAAAGCGTGCCCATGCCACCTTTGCCTAATCCTCCGCCGTCATAATCAAACTTAAAGCGAATCGTCGACTTGCCGGGCGTAAGTTTTTCTTGCGATGCAACTGTGAATCTTTGGAGTCCGAGAAAGTTGTAATCGTAGGCAGGCACTCCATCGTGGACGTACAGGCCCCATCCGCCAAAACGTCCCCCTTGGACAATGATCGCACCGTTGGCAACGGTAGACTCAGGAACCTCGATTTCGGCGGTAATGGTTTTCGATTTATTTTTCACAGCCAGGAAGGCGTTTTCCGACATCCCCGTCATCCCCTCGGCCAATGTAATTGAGGTGCGGCCAGCCATTAAGTCTGGACGTCCCACCATCTCGGCAAGAATGCGCTCAAAGACACGATCGTCGATCGGTAACACAAAGTTCTTCTCGGCCTCTTCCAAGAACAATAGCTGTAACTCCTTTAGTTTCTCCGGATACTTGGTGGCTAGATCGTTGACCAAGCTGAAGTCCGTTCGCGTGTCGAACAACTCCCAAGCAGAATCATCGTCTAACGCCCGCCGCGGCTTACCTTCCCAAGGCGCCTTGTGAATGGTTCTGGCAAACCAACCGTCTTGATACATCGCGCGGTTACCGAACATTTCGAAGTACTGTGTCACATGCCTGTCCTCGGCATTGGCATCCGCGAACGAGTAAACCATGCTGATCCCGTCCATCGGCCGCTGCTTCAATCCGTTGACGATTTTGGGTTCTGGCAAACCGGCCACTTCCAGGATCGTCGGCGCGATGTCAATCACATGATGAAACTGGGTTCTCAATTCACCTTTGGTCGAGATTCCTTTTGGCCAGTGAATGGCGGTACCAACTTTAGTACCGCCGTGATCCGACGCGACCTGTTTTGTCCATGTGAAAGGCGTATCGAACATCACCGCCCAACCCGCTGCCATGTGCGGATAGGTTTCGGGTCCGCCCCACTTATCGATAACTTTCAACATATCAGGCACGGTTTCTTGGACACCGTTGAAGTAGGTCATCTCACTGAACATTCCATTTCGACCACCTTCGGCACTTGTGCCGTTATCACCATAAATGAGGATGACTAGCGTGTTGTCGAGATGTCCCGTTTGGTCGATGGCGTCGATGACTCGTCCAATTTCATGGTCCGTCATCTCCACAAACGCAGCAAACACTTCAGCTTGGCGTGTGAACAAACGCTGCTCATCGGCGTTTAGCGAGTCCCAAGCAGGAATCGCCTCTGGCTTAGGAGCTAGCTTCGTTCCCGCCGGCACGATACCGAGTTCAATCTGACGAGCAAGAATTTGTTCGCGCATCACGTCCCACCCCTGGTCGAACTTGCCTTTCCATTTTGCAATCCGATCGGCCGGAACATGGTGCGGTGCGTGAGTAGCACCGGGGGCGTAATATGCAAAAAACGGTTTATCCGGTGTCAGCGCTTTCTGATACTTGATCCAAGAGACGGTTTGATCCGTCATATCGGTCAGGAAATGGTAATTGGTATCTTCGGGCAATTCGACTTGATGTGTGCCGTCGTAGATAAACGGTGCCCATTGGTTAGTTTCGCCGCCGAGGAATCCGTAGAACTTGTCAAAGCCCTGGCGTGTGGGCCATCGATCAAAAGGACCGGCCGCACTGGCCTCCCAAGCCGCCAGTTCATGCCACTTACCAAATGCGGCCGTGGCATAGCCGTTTAGTCGCAACATCTCCGCGACGGGAGTCACCGACTCGGGAATCTGTCCCGTGTTACCCGGAAAGGCAGTTCCCATTTCAATAATCGCCCCCATGTTGCAAACATGGTGATTGCGTCCGCTTTTGAGCGCCGCCCGCGTGGGGGAACAGACAGCGGTCGTGTGAAAGTTGTTGTATTTCAGACCGGCCTTTGCAATCCGATCAAAGGCTGGTGTACCGACCGGACCGCCAAAGGTGGACGTTCCCGCAAATCCAAGATCGTCGACTAGCACCAACAACACATTCGGTGCGTTCTGCGGAGCCTTGACTTCAAATCGCGGTGGTGGAGTCGCGTCGCGGACATCTAATACCTTCGATGGTTGCCGAGCCGGCTCGGCAACCGGCAGGACTGTTCGATCCAAACTGTCTCGCGGCGACTGTGCATCGGACTGTGAACTGCAGACGGTCAACAACATGCCGACTGCGATTAGGAATCTTTTCATGACGATCTCGTCTGTTTTGTGCTGTGGAATTGAGTGGCACAGGCTGGAAGCCTGTGCCGTACAAACACTGCCGGCCATTACTTCTGAACTGCCGGTTCTTCCAACCGAACCATCAGCCACTGCTGAGTTTGTCCGTCGGCGAAATGAACCAGCGCGGGCGCTGTGTCCTGAGTTAAGTTTGAAATACCCGTTTCCATGATTGGCGAACTTTGACCCGTCACCGCCCAAGCAGATCGCTGGGATGCCTTATCAGCCATCCCCTCAATCTCTTGCGTCTTTCCTGTCGCGGTATTGTTTAATGTTCCCCGCATGATTCCTTCCTTGCTGATCGCCAATTGCAAAAACAGCGAAGGAGCCGGGCCCGATGCTTGACCGTCTGGAGACAATGCAAACACGCCCAGCGGCAACCACTCTGCGTCTGCCGGGGCAATTTCGGGAGCGTTCGAAACAATTGTCTCAGCCTGTTGACTGTACTCATGGGCGGTCGCAATCACTTGGTCACCCTGATAGACCGTATCACCTTCGTAGTAAACGGTTTCGCCGTAGCTATAAGAAACGGGTTGACTCCAACCATAGCCGACCCAGCCGGTGACTGCGCCCCACGTTGCCCAACGATACGGCCGTGTGATACGCATGGCCGCCCAGCCGGGATAGTCAGACCAAAAATCGAGTCGAGGGTAGTTGTCTCGCACCTGCTGCCGCACTTCGTCACGACGCTCAAAGCGATTATCTTGCAACTGTTGGCGGTTTTCGACTCGATCCGGTCGATTGTTCATGCGATCGCTGCGCACATCACCGCGAGATTCAACTCGGTCGGTTCGCGTCCCCGCTAAGTCGCTGCGATTGTCCAAGCGGTTACCGGCAGGAAGTTGTCCGGCTGCAGGACGGCTCGCAACGCCTCCACCTTGAAGAAACGCTGCCGCAGCACCATCACCGACGGCATTTCCACCACTGGGTCGCACCCCCGCGCTACCACCAATTGCGCCAGTCGAAGGACCGATATTTAAGAATCCCTGCAAGTCGCCTGCCGAAGGACGCGATCCCACGCCAGTGCTTCCGAAACCAGGACGTGCCCCAACTACCGGTGCCCCAACTCCAGGAGTACCAACGCCAGGAGTACCAACGCCAGGACGTGTTCCAGCACCAGGCGCACCGATACTTGGTCGCCCCGTACTAGGCATTCCTCCGCCGCCGATACCCGTGCTGGGTCTACTCATCGATGGCGTTGATGGCCTACTTGTTGACGGCATTGACGGACGGCTCATCGAAGGCGAACGATTCATCGCAGGGCTAGGGCGACTCGCCATCCCGCCACCGGAAAAACCGCCTCCACCACCGCGCGACATTCCGCCTCCACCGCCTGAAAAACCACCTCCACCGCGACCGCCGCGAGCTAGTGCCTGACCGCCAGACAATGCACCAAACGCAACGATGACCAGAGTCAATTGCAAAAACTTATTCATAGCGAGAATCCTATTTTGATCTTCTTCGGTGTTTACAGATTAATTTTTGGTGATTTGGACTTCTGCGATATTTGGGAGTAATTCGCCGTCCACTGTTCGATTCACCGATTGCAGTGTGCAAGTGTTGTCATCCACATACGTGATGATATTCATGACCGATGACTTGCGTCCGTCTGAAAGCACGCCTGTTTGTTGAACATGCCAACGATTACCCACCTTGCTCCACGTTGCCTGACCGAAACCGCCGTCCGAGTCAAAAACCCATGAGCGAATTACCTTGTCTGCAGAATCCCAACCAATGATTTGCATCCCAGCCATATCGATCTGGTCACCAACCTGAACGACAAATGAACGTGTTAGGAAATTGTTGTTTCGCGTCCAATTACATTCCGTGCTTACGGTTGCCGTTTCGTCATGGTCAACCCAACTACCAACCATCCACTCGAGGTCTTTCAGATGCTCATAGTGCGAAATTACGCCTGAGACAATCTCTTCCGCCACACGATCGAGCAACCACTGCCCGTCAAGTTTTACATAAACGGCCGAATATTGTGATTCCTCCGGATCTTGATCGGAGCGAATTACCTTCGCGGTTCCTTGTTCTACGGCAACGTTGGGCGACACGAATCCGATGGACAGCGTTGTCGCCTCCAATTTGGCCCCTTTAGACTCCGCGAAAATGGTAGCGAACTGTTTTTCAATAGCTTCTCTGCCAACAACTTCCTCGCCGCTGATCGGGTTGGTATAAACGGCCTCGGGAGCCCACAAAGCGGCTAATGCTTTAGCGTCACCTTTGTTAAAACTAACAACGTATGCTTCGACCGCTTTGCGAATCGCAATTTCGCTATCCGCTTGGCGATTCACCTCTTGGCTAATTGCTGGTGAGACAATCCCCATGATCAAAATGGATGCGGCAATGACTTTTTGGTAGAGCATGATGGGCGAATCCTGAGTTAGAGAAAGGGTTTGAATCTACCGAGAAAACGGCGAGCCGTCTCATCAACTTGAACTTGGTCAGGGTGTTCCAGCCCCCGGCACCTCGACCTCCATCACCCGGAAGCTCGCGCTGGGGCTCCGATGAATTTCAGCCGGATCGTGCGAAGCGGATGTGCAAATGAAAAGGTGTTTACGCTCGGGTCCGCCCAACATCACGGCATACGCGTGCGTGTCTACTTGGATACGATCGGTAACTTCACCACCTTCACAAACACGCACCACGCTGTTGCTGCCTTCTGGGTTCGCGCACCAAATGCCCCCTTCGGCATCGAGACAAATACCATCTGGTCCAATCGTTGAGGGCAACTGAGCCCACACACGTCGATTCGTGAGCGTTCCATCGTCGGCGATGTCAAAAGCTGTCAATCGATTGCCAATCGTTTCACCAACGATCAGAGTCCGATTGTCTGGCGTGATCACGATGCCGTTAGGAAAGCACAGCTTGTCCGCCACAATCGATGCCTGGCCGTCAGTGCCAACGAGCACAAGCACGCAAGTATCCACCGGTTTGGCGACTGGATCGACAAAGTTGTATCCAATGTCCCCCACATACAACCGTCCGAACGCATCAACAATCCCGTCGCTGAGACAAAAGACACACAGCTTACTGAGATCAGCCAACGGCTTAAGCGAGCCATTTTCGACACGATAAATCTTCCGCTCAAACGCATCACCGACTACGATCGTTCCATCGGGCGCGATCCCAAAACCGTTGGGTATGAATGGCAACTCAACGACTGTTGCGACAGTGCCACTTAGGTCCACCGTTTTGATTCGCTTGTCATGGATGTCGATGAACCATAATTTGTCGTCGTACCAGCGCGGACTCTCCGTGAACTTGAGACCGGCGGAAGCTAAAATTAAAGTTTGGAGGTTTTGTGTCATTTGAAATTCCAATGTTTTAGGTCTTTGCTCGGTTGACGAATGCGACTACCAGGTCAGTGATTGCACGGGTTACATGTCCCTTGCCGGTGAGGTCGTTGCAAAACAGCACGCCGCCCGGTTGGAATCTTCGGGCTTCGCCATCGCTGGTTACCACTTCGCCTTCGCCAGACAGGATGATTGCAATGTAAGGTTGAGGAGCGTTGTGGGCGGGCACATCGGTACCAGCGGGAACCGAGAACACAAACATTGTGGCGACCGCGCCAAAGTCACTCATCATGCCGGTCGGATTGGGCGGCGGACCAAACGGTACTTCCTTTGCAGCGACATCCTCAACGCCGAAATGCGTTTCGCCTTGTTGGTCGGCATGGATCATAGGGAATTTCATGGTTAGGTTTCCTTGTGTAACGATTTGCCCCAAGCTTTCAGCCTTTAAAGTTGGGGTTGAGCTGTGTTTGTACGACGGACTTCCAGTCCGTCGGTGTCGACTTCTCTCGACGGACTAGAAGTCCGTCGTACGCCAAAAATAAGCATTGGCAAAGAACTGGTATGGACCACAGTCTGGAAGCTTGTGTCGTGGTATGTCACTCTCTAAAACTCAGGCTCGATCCCTTTTGCTTTTGCTACTTGGTAAATCGCATCGAACGTGCCGGCCGAATTCCAGGGTGCATCAGGTGGCTCGTTGCGAAACTCGCGATACGCGCGTTCAACGTTCATGTAAAGCCTCGCTGGTGCACGCCATTCGCCGTACGGACCGAACTCGATCTTATTGGCGGCTTCTAATGACGTGAGCCCTTCGTCAAAGCAAGCTTTCGATTCGCTTCGGACATATTCCAAGTAGGCTCTCATTTCCATCGCCCCCTCGATGCCACAAAGTGGACCATGCCCCGGAACGATCATTTCAGGATCAAGCTCAATCAGCAAATCGAGGCACTGAAACCATTTCTCATAAGAACCCGTCCATCCCATCGGCGTGCACTGGCGAAACAAGACGTCACCGGCAAAAACAACACGTTCTTCCGGCAGATGAATGATCGTGTCACCGACCTGATGGCATGGACCGACGTAAATCAGGTGCACTTCCTTGCCGTCAAGATTGAGTTCATAGCGGGTGTCGAATAAAGTCGTCGGCAAGACAAGCTCAATGCCATCGAAGTTGTAATCTTCCAGCAATTGCTCCCCAGCAGCCTCAAGGCCAGGATGCAGATTCTTTAAAACCAAACGAGTCAAGAGCCGACCTACGCCATGCAACAGTTTTTGACTTTCCTGCGGTTCAGCAACCCGCTTCATTCGCTCGGGCACCGAGCGGTGGGCGATGATCTCCGCACCTTTGAAGAGTTGATTTCCCCAGACGTGATCCGCGTCTTCGTGCGTATTGATGACGCGCCCCGGCATCGCGGGCCAAACCTGACTGAACATCTCAATCATTTTGCTCGCATGCGCTAAGTCCGATTGGGTGTCGATCACAACACCGCCACCACAATTAATCAGCCCCGAATTGGCATCGCAGACTCGGTTCTTTTCGTTGATCACCGCATAGCACGAATGGCTGACTTGATGCATCTTCATAGCAGGTCGTTCCCAGAGTGTTTAAGGCTTGCGGCTTGCGAAAGGACCAGCATCCGACACGATCACGCCATTGCGTGTCACGTATTCATCCCAAAGCTTCAGCAGTTCCGCACGCTTCGCGGGATTCATGGCGGACAAATCATGCATTTCTGCCGGGTCGTCTTTGAGATTGAATAATTCCCAATCTCCAATTCCCCCTGCCCCAGGAAGCAAGTACAGCAATTTCCACTCCCCTTGGCGAATCGCACGATTGCCAAACAATTCCCAACCAACCCAATCAGATTCGGTGCGAATGTCCGTTGTTGAATCACTTAATAGAGATACGATCGATATGCCTTGGATTGTCGCAACTTCATCTTTCTTTTGCTGAGTTGATATGTCGATGCCGGCGAGCTCCATGAAAGTAGGCATGAGGTCCGTTACGTGCAGCAGCGAATGGTTAACGGTTCCTGCATGCTTCACGCCGGGGCCGGTAATGATCAACGGTGCGCGGATCCCACCATCCGCCACAACGCCTTTGAACATTCGAAATGGCACGCTGCTGACCTGCGCCCAGGCTGGTCCGTACTCCACTGCGGAACCAGGCCGACCCCAATTCTCAGGCCGATTGTCAAAGGTCTTTTCAAACCACGCTTTCGCTTCAGGAGCCAGCTTTTCAATCAACTCGCCCATGTCTTCACCCGCTGCGCCATTGTCAGAAATGAAGACAATCAGCGTGTTGTCATATTCGCCAATCTCTTTTAAATGACGAACCAGGCGACCAACTTGGTCGTCCATCATGTCGACCATGGCCGCATAGAGTTCCATCTTGCGCGAAGACAGATTTTTCTGCTCCTCCGAGAGCGTCTCCCAGGCCGGAATGGTTTGAAGTCGTGGAAAACTGACCGCATCGCTTCCCACGATTCCCATCTGCTTTTGACGCTCCAGGCGTTCCATTCGAATCGCGTCGTACCCCGAGTCATAGCGGCCCCGGTATTGATTGCGATATTCATCGGGAACGGCTAGCGGGCCATGAGGGGCTTGGAAGGCGAGGTAGGCGAAGAACGGCTTGGCCTGTTCATTGTTCTCATCGATGCAACGGATAATGAAGTTCTTTAGATCCTTGGACGAATAATAATCCTTGGGTAGTTCCGTCACCAATTCACCGTTTCGGGTGTAGGTCACCTGAGGTTCAGACGGCAGCAGCCCCAAGCGATCCGCCCAATGACTGCCGGCACCTTGCAGCATCGTGAAGTCATGTGCGAATCCGCGCACTGCGGGCCATTGATCAGCTTGTTCACCCAAGTGCCATTTGCCAGCCATGCACGTTTGATAACCGGTGTCTTTTAGTCGAGACGCGATAGTAACCGCACGCGAATTCAAATATCCCTCATACCCCGGCTTTCCACGCTGAGATGGCCCCGTCCATTCGGCCATATTACCGATACCAGCGACGTGGTTATCCGCGCCGCTAAGCAACATCGACCTAGTCGGGGAACAGCTTGGAGCGACATAAAAGTTGGTGGCTCGCAACCCACGCGCGGCAAGAGCGTCTATATTCTTGGTTTGGATTTCACCGCCGAAGCATCCCAGATCCGAATAACCCAAATCATCAGCGACAATTAGCAAGATGTTCGGGCTTCGCTTCGAAGACGTGTCTGCTGTACAGAAAGATGCGTACAAGGCCAACCCAGTCGCTATAGCAAGGCAAGAAACGTTGGGATATCGCCTCGGCATGAGCATCACCTGGTTTGTTGACTGTGTGAGTAATTGTAATCCGATATCTAGCAAGTTGATTCGAGCCTGCTTCAGCGTCTATCGAAATTCCGCAAACCATGAATATCTTGCCCCCGCCATCCATCAGCTCGGCTACCACCACCTCGCGAGCAGTGGTGATCACCGAACTGATTGACCCGACGTCGGTCGGGCAATCGATTGAGGTACTTACGCAGGATGTCGTGAAGCTGACTTCGCATCCGCTAAGGGGCAGACGTGTCATTGTTCGTCTCGACGATTGTCTCGTTGTGTTCCACTCAACGAACCTCCCGGTTCGCGTCCGCACCTCATTGCAACCTGGGCTCGTTGCGTACACCGCGTTTGCGGAACAATCAGCCGGCACGGTCAATGGATTGCCAATCGCGCCCCATCAAATAATGGCTAGCGCTTCGGGTATCGATGCTGAACTCATTGTTGCGGCAGGCTATGAAAGCATCGCGTATCTCGTACCTCATGAGATGCTTCGGGATCACGTGATTCGCAGGGAGCGCGAAGGCGATGTTCGCATTCCAGAGGGTATTGAGTTGTTGTCACCATGCTCGACGCACGCTCAGGAGTTGTATGATTGGGGGCGACGCTTGATTGACCTTGCCTGCAGGCAGCCAGATCTATTCGATCTCCCGGAGGCACAATCGGCCGCTCAGGTCGAGATGCTCGAAGAACTCTTGGTAACACTTTGCTCGGCCACGCAATTCAAGCCGTCGGAGCATGAGCTAACGCAACAACTGCATAGTAGGATTGTCCAATCAGTCGAAAACTTTACGCTTTCGCACGCCTCGGAACGTACCTATGTGAGCGACTTGTGTGATGTAGCGGGAGTCAGCGAACGAACATTGCAATATGCCTTTAAGGAATTGATGGGAATGACACCCACGGCCTATCTAAGCCGACTGCGTCTTCATCGCGCACGGCAGACACTGCGTGCGACTTCCCACGCCTCAACCACCGTTGCCAGAGAGGCCCTGCGTTGGGGCTTTTGGCATTTTGGCGACTTTTCCCGAGCTTATAAAGAATGCTTCGGCGAATTACCATCAGACACTTTGCGAGACAAATCCGAAGAAAAGAATTAAAACGTGCCTTTGCGTATGTCCCAAGCTCCGATAGTTGTTGGTCTAGAACCTCAACACTGGCGAAGTCGAAACGCAATTAGCCAACACTCCTAGAGTAACCACGTAATTCACCTCAACGGCTATACGCCGATGCGCATCAACCGGGCCACAAAGCGCCCGGTTTAAAACTTCGATCAAGATTAAGTGCCATTCGTGGCCGGTACCGTTTCTCGGTTTCGGAGTCCACTAGAATTGAAGTGACGGGCATCTTGGTGGGGAGGGGACGGATTTGGGGCCACCCAATGACTATTTTAGTAGTCGTACCAGATGCCGAGTCCGAGTTGTTGTTCGTGCTCGTTGAAGAACGAGTATTGGAGGCTCTTGCCGTTGAAGTAGTGCAGACCGACACGAAGTTGTCCGGGGGTTGTTGGCCCTTGCCATGCCCATCCGGCTTGGGCGGTGAAGTGGCCGCCAAAGTCGACTTCTTCACGGAGGTGTCCGTGGAGGGCCCAGAACGGTTCGCCGCGTGGGCCCGTCACGCCTGCGGGAGCTCGCTCGATACCGAATTTGAAATCCAGTGGCCCGCTGACTTCGCGGACAACACCAACCGACGACTCGCCGTATAGGCGATGGTTCGGTGTCAGTGAATAGGCGAGTCCAAGAAACAAGGCATCGCGGCTGTAGTTGAGTCGTTCAAAGGTGGGGTTCTCCAACAGGAACTCGTCACCCAGGTGGCTGCTCAGGTGGTAATAGCCAAACCGTGTGTTCCATGCTCCGAAGCGATACGCCAATGGAAGGCCAAGGCGAAAGTCGACGGCTTGAACATCGCCTTGGTTCTCGAGGTCGATTCGCAGTTGGGCTGAGCCTTCGACGGCAACTTCGAAGGCTTGGTTTCCGCTGTGAGGCTCTAGCGGGCCGCGGCGAAAAAGAGCGAACTTACTTCCGAGCGTTCCATCGAGGAAGGTTCGGCCTGAGGTGCTGCTGAGCAAATGGCCTGACATCCGCGACGCCTTTTCGTCAGCCAAATACTCGCGAAAGATCGTTCCGACGGGCAGCCATCCATCGGTAGCGCCGATGGATGAAGCGATCGGAGGATAGGATGGGCTTGCCGGGTATGGGCTCGGAGATAGCGAATTTTGGCTGGAATACGCGTAAGGATCAAAGTTGGATTGACCGATTGCGAGTGTCGACGAGAGGGCAAGCACGCACGCCCACACGGGCGTCCAAACGAGGTGTTTCACGAGGGTTTGTGATCGATTGGTGAACCAATGATTCATGGATATTCGGTGGCGTTAGCCGATAGCGTCGCTTGCGTCCGTGGGGCTACGCGTCTTTACTAGGTTCATCGTTCTTGAACCAGCCCGAAACCATTTCGCTAGCATCCAATCAAGTTCCTCCCCATGGCCGTCACAGACACTCAACCGCAAGATTTGGATTCGGCCGAGCGGACGGTGGATGTGCTCGTGATTGGTGCTGGGATTGTCGGCTTGGCAACAGCTTGGCGGCTGCAAATGCGATATACGGATCTGAGGATTGGCGTTGTGGACGCGGCTGATCATGTTGCTGCGCATCAAAGCGGTCACAATTCTGGGGTGCTGCATTCGGGCATCTATTACAAGCCTGGTTCGCTCAAAGCTCGTATGTGTCGTGACGGGAAATTGGCGATGGAGGCGTTTTGCAGTGAGCACGGTGTCCGTTGGGAAAAGTGCGGCAAGGTCGTTGTCGCAACCACGGCAAACGAAGTTGACCGCTTAGCCAACATTGAAGAGCGTGCGCGTCAGAACGGGGTCACGGCCCATCGCATCGACACGGACGAACTGCGCGAGATTGAACCCCACGCCGCAGGCCTCGCGGGGCTGCATGTGCCGGAGACAGGCATCGTCAACTACGCCAAGGTGTGTGAAAGGCTCCGCGGTCTCGTCGCGGATACGGGTTCAGTGACGCTGAATTTTGCCGTGGCTAGGATTCAACCACGCGGCAGCGGGCTGGTGGTACAAAGTCGTGATGGTCGCACGATTTCTGCGGGGCGAATGATCAATTGTGCTGGGCTTCAAAGTGATCGCGTTTGTCGGATGGCTGGCGGTGAAACGGAGGCTCGAATTGTTCCGTTTCGAGGTGAGTACTATGAGCTCGCCGAATCGAGCGAGCATCTATGTCGGCATTTGATTTATCCGGTTCCTGATCCGTCGTTCCCGTTTTTGGGCGTGCACTTCACTCGCGTGAGCGATGGTGGCGTCGAGTGTGGTCCGAACGCGGTGTTGGCACTTGCGCGTGAGGGATACTCGTGGTTGAACGTGAGCCCACGAGATCTCGTTGACACTCTCTCCTTTACCGGGTTTCGCCAGCTAGCGAAGAAGCATTGGCGAATGGGTCTTGGCGAAATGCATCGTTCGCTGAGCAAGGGAGCGTTTGTGTCGGCGCTACGCAAGCTCATTCCAAAACTACAGTCGGCGGATTTGAAGCCTGGACGGGCTGGCGTTCGAGCACAGGCGATTGCTCCGGACGGTTCGCTCGTGGATGACTTTTGGTTGGCTCACAGCCCTCACGCGATTCACGTGCTCAACGCGCCGTCACCGGCCGCAACGGCGTCGCTAGCGATCGCAGAACATATTGTCGGCGAGTTTTCTCGAAGCGGCTAAGAGTTAGCCCTCAAGTTCTTCCCAGCGTCGGAAGCTGTTAGCTAGTTTTTGTTGCAGATCACTTAGCTTGGTGCTCGATTTTGAGATCTCGGTGGGCGATTGCTTGTAGAAGTTTGGTTCTGCCATTTCGAGATGCAGTTCAGCGATCTCCGCTTCGAGGCTCTCGATGCGGCCAGGGAGTTCTTTCAATTCGTGCTGTTCTTTGAAGGAAAGTTTTTTTGCTTTCGCAGCCGTGGCGACGTTGGATTTTGCCGGTGATAGCGATGATGAAGACGTCTTGCTCGTCATCGCAGCCGAGACAGCATCGGCACCGCGCCGGGCAATCGTTCGTTGCCAATCGTCGTATCCTCCGTCGTACTCACGGACTTGGTCCTCTTCGAATACGATCAGGCTACTGACGACATTATTCAAAAACGTTCGATCGTGGCTGACCATCAACAATGTGCCGGTGAACTGGACCAGTTGCTCTTCGAGTAGCTCGAGAGTTTCGCTGTCGAGGTCATTGGTGGGTTCGTCGAGCACGATGATGTTCGCGGGGCGAGTCATGAGCTTGGCCAGCAGTGCTCGGTTTCGTTCACCACCGGAGAGGAAGCGGACTTCGGTTCGCGATCGTTCGGGGGTGAATAAGAAGTCTTGCAGATAGCCGACGATGTGCTTGGTTTGTCCTCCGATGGTCAATCGGTCGTTGCCCTCGCCCACGTTGTCAGCAACGGTTTTGTTCGGGTCGAGCGTGTCACGAAGTTGGTCGAAGTAGGCAACTTGCAGATTGGTTCCCAGACGTACCTTTCCAGACTCAGGTTGAAGTTGTCCGAGGAGCAGCTTGAGCAGGGTCGTTTTGCCGGCGCCATTGGGGCCAACGATTCCGATCTTGTCGCCACGCATAATCGTGGTGCTGAAGTCCTTTACGATGTGTCGGTCTTCGTAGCGGAAGCTGATTTCCTTGATATCGGCGACAAGTGCTCCACTGCGAGCTGCATCTTGAAGATTGAGTTTGGCTTTGCCTTCAGCGGTTTGCCTCTGTGCACGTCGTTCCCGCATCGCTTCCAAGGCTCGTACGCGGCCTTCATTGCGAGTTCGACGAGCCTTGATGCCTTGGCGAATCCAGACTTCTTCTTGGGCGAGCTTCTTGTCGAATAGGGCGTTCTGTTTTTCTTCCGCAGCCAGCGCACCTTCTTTGCGGCTTAGGAATGTTTCGTAATCACACGTCCAATCGAACAATCGGCCGCGATCAATTTCCCAAATTCGCGTCGCGAGCCGACGTAAGAATGAACGGTCGTGCGTGATGAAAATGAGGGTGGACGACCATCGGCTAAGGAAATCTTCAAGCCACAAAATCGCAGGAATATCGAGGTGGTTGGTTGGTTCGTCCAACAGCAGCACATCGGGCTCGGACGCGATCGCTTGAGCGAGCAAGACGCGGCGTTTCATGCCGCTGGAGAGGCTTTCGAATCGAACGTCGGGATCCAGTTGCATTTTCGAGAGTGTCGAATCCACGGCGTGATCGATTTGCCAAAGCTCATCGATGTCACGAGTCTCATAGTCACCGGGCAGAACGACTTCGCGGATCGTACCCGTCAAATCACGCGGGACGTCTTGAGTCAACCTTGCGACGCGAGTGCGTGGAGCGAATTGAATGCTGCCATGATCGGGTTGCATTTCGCCGCAGAGCATTCGCAGCAGTGTCGTTTTGCCAGCACCGTTTCGACCAAGCAGCCCGACACGCTGTCCGACTTCGATTTGTGCCGAAACTCCGTCGAGCAATAGAGGACCGCGAAAACCGATACTGAGTTCATCGAGCGAAATTTGGGACATAAATGGACGAAGGGATCAGGAGTCAGGATTCAGGGGTATGTAAACAAGCGAATAGAGCTAGATCGGTGCGACAGCTTGCGCGGCGATTGCGGCATCGTTCTTGGCGCTCGACTCGCGAAACAGGTCAGCGATCACGTCTTCGAGCGGCGGATCTTCGACAGCAACGTCCTCGATTGGATTGTCCCGGAGCACTTCGGCTAGCATTCGAGGCACATCGGCTCGTGTGATGCGAATTCGCACCTTGGGCCAATTTTGTTCCAGGACTTCGCCGTATTTGGATAACATCGTCGGTTGATGCCCTTCGGCGAACTGAAGTGTGACGATTTTGGAACCGGAAAATTTGTCAATGATTCCGGAGAGCGATCCGTCATACTCGATCTGGCCGCGGGCGATGATGACGACACGTTTGCATAGTGCGGCGACATCCTTCATGTAATGGCTTGTCAAAAGAATCGTGATCTTGCGTTTCTCCTGATAGAAGCGAAGGAATTGTTGAATGTTGTGCTGGGCGATCACGTCGAGTCCGATTGTGGGCTCGTCCAAGAACAAGACTTCGGGGCGATGCAGCAGCGCCGCGATCAGTTCCATTTTCATGCGTTCGCCAAGAGACAATTCGCGAACGGGTTGGCTCAGCAGGCGACCGACGTCGAGAAGTTCGGTTAGCTCGTTGAGGGTTTCGTCGAACACCTCTTTGGGAACACTATAGATTTGTTGATGCAGGCGATAAGATTCTTGAGCGGGCAAGTCCCACCACAGTTGGTTCTTTTGGCCCATCACCAATGCGAATCGTCGACGGTACTCATTCTTCCGCTGCCACGGCACAAACCCCATGACTTGGGCGCTGCCGCTCGTGGGGTTGATCACGCCGCTCAGCAGTTTCAGTGTGGTGGTCTTGCCAGCACCATTGGGTCCGAGAAATGCGACGAATTCACCCTGCTGGACGTCCAAATCGATACCACGAACGGCTTGTACATCGGCGTACTCTCGTCGAAACAGTCCACGGATACTGCCACCCAGACCCTCGCGTTTCTTGTAAACGCGGTAGGATTTCGTCAGCTCGCGAACTTGAATGATCGACATGGGCGGCGGAGGTCAACGCACGGAAAACGGATGTTAAGCGGGCCATTGTAGGTCGCATGTCCAGAATCCAAAGCGGGGGCGGCAACGGAATTCGCCACAATCGCTGGACATTCCGCACCAGGGATGCGAAGGTGAAGTGTCTGTGTGAACGAAGTTCTTGTTTCCATCTAGGCGTCTGGCCCTTTCGTCAAACTCTTTCATCCGCAAATCCATGCAATCCAATATTCCTCCCATCCGCGTCGGACTCGGCTATGATTCACACCGGCTCGGTAACGGCGGCCCGTTGCGCATCGGCGGTGTCGAAATTCCTGCGGATATTCATGCGATCGGGCACAGCGATGCGGATGTGCTACTGCACGCGATCACTGACGCACTGTTGGGCGCCGTAGCGGAAACGGACATTGGCCGATTGTTTCCAGACAGTGACCCTGAGAACCGAGGTCGCGATAGCGCGGACTTTGTCGCCGAGGCGCTGCGTCGTGTCCACCACCATGCAATGGATATCGTTAATTTGGACTGCGTTGTGCTTGTCGAGCGTCCGAAACTTGCTCCACATATCGAACTCATCCGAAATCGTATTTCCGAATTGATCGATGTGCCGACGGATCGCATCAGCGTAAAAGCAAAGACAGGTGAAGGCATTGGCGATATTGGCACCGGAGCATCCATTGCATCCCGAGTGGTGGTGCTGCTCTACAAGACGGTTGAATCGACAGCAGTCGAGTGATCGAACAAGACGAGAATGCCAGAGCGAATTGCCGCATCAACGACGATTGAAAAGTTGGCGACAACTAGCCAGCAACCAATTGCGAAGTGAAGGAGTGGATGGCGACCCGGTATCGGTTCGATAGACCATCGCCTCGTTTGAATTCGTTTGAAGGAGCGACATGGGTTTGCTTGGTACGGTCTCTTTCACGGATGCTGGGTCGAAAGCGCGATCAAGCTCGCGAATGGCATCATCCATCGACTCGTAGCGTTCTTCGGCTGGCGCGGCTGTCATGCGAAGAATGATTTGTTTCCATGGGCGAGGCAATGCATTGCTGTCGAATGCGGAATGGCCTGCAAGCAAAAATCCCGCGACACGTCCCATGCTATTGAGATCGCAGCACGAGTCGCAAACCGTTTTGGATTCCGTGCCATGATGAAGAATGGCTGGACCAAGTCCAAGCAACTGCACATCACCGCTGGATTGCAAGAAGATCGTTCGTGGTTCAACGGCGAGATGCATGCGTCCATGATCGTGAATGCACTTCAGCGCCACGGCCACTTGGCGGATGATGGTATAGACAAGTTCCGACGGAACCTCGCCGTCGGAGGCAACCATCTCCGCGAGCGTGTTGCCATCATTGCACTGTGTCGCGACACAGACGCAATCACCGACTCGTGTCACCTGGATCGTTCGTGCCAAAAATGGGTGAACAATTTCTTGGCAACCTTGCATCCATTGAATGACTCGATCAGCTTCGTTCGTTCTATCCTGGCCAAAGTCTCGCGTGTGAAGAACAGCCTCTCCATCGCCACTTTGGTGAGTCGCGAGAAAGGCTTCACCGGCCACAACGCCATCGATCCGCTTGACCAATTGGTAATCACCAACGGTCGAGCCGACTTCGAATTTGCATGGTTCGCTTGGGGCGGACTTCACAACAGGTCCCATGGTATTCCACCGGGAGACAACGATTCTGGAATCGGAATAACCGTCCGAGTATGACACGGTGCGTACTCGGGGTCCAGCAAAACGCGAGGTTCTTGCTAGCGGTGGTCAGAAAAAATGTCTGCGGCAACACGGGTGATCCAAGGCCCGGTCCAGTGGTCATTTCGGCGTAGGAAGGGCGTCCTGTGGCGAGTTTGGCTGGAATCGCGTGTTTTTCTTGCAAAGAATCGCCCTCTGCCCGTCGGACGATTCTCCCTATAATCCGCAACTTGCCCTCCATTGATTTCCTCCAAACGATCACGACTGTTCGATGAGCACCGCCACGGCCACGCATCAGAAATCCGCTTCTATGACGCAAACACCCGATATTCGCGTGTACAACACGCTTTCGAAAGTTAAGGAAAAGTTCGAACCGCTTCATGCTCCGAAGGTCGGAATCTACCTGTGTGGACCCACGGTTTACGCAGAAAGTCACATCGGTCACATGGTCGGGCCCGTTGTTTTTGACACCATCAAACGTTATTTGCGGTACAGCGGCTATGACGTGACGTGGGTCGTTAACATCACGGATGTCGACGACAAGTTGATCAACAAGAGTCGCGAACGTGGTATTCCCATGAGCCAAATTGCTGTCGAGATGACAGCGGATTACTTGTCGAATTTGAAGGAGCTCGGCGTCAACCAGATCGACCATTTGCCACGAGCGACCGATCACATCCCCGGAATCATCCAGTTCATTGTGGATTTGGAGAAGAAAGGTTTCGCCTATGCGGTCGATGGCGACGTGTTCTTTGATGTGGTCAAGGACCCTCACTACGGACAACTCTCCAATCGCAGCATTGAGGATCAGCAGGGCGAAGGCGGTGGCGCGGCGGCTAAGAAACGTTCCTCGGGCGACTTTGCACTTTGGAAGAACGTCAAAGGCGACGAACCGGCGTGGGACAGTCCCTGGGGACGTGGTCGTCCGGGATGGCACATTGAATGCTCGGCCATGAGCCATGCCATTCTAGGCGAGACGTTTGATATTCACGGTGGCGGACTCGACTTGATGTTCCCGCATCACGAGAACGAGCGTGCACAAAGTGGTTGTTGCCACGACGCGCCGATGGTGAAGTATTGGTTGCACAACGGCTTGATGCGAGCGGGAGAGAAAGGCAAAGTCGGCGGCAAGAGTGATCGCGAAGATGCCGCAGCGGAAGCGCCAGCCGACGATGCATCGGGAAAAATTAGCCGCAGCAAAGGCGCTGGTGGGTTGGCTGAGTTGATTCGTCGTCACACGGGTGAGCGGATTCGATTCTTCTTGCTTCGAACTCATTACCGATCGACGATCGTGTACGGCGAGGACGGCTTGCAAGAAGCGGGCACGTCGCTCGAAGCCTTCTACCGAATGTTTGATCGCTATGCCGAGATCACGGGCAGTTCATTTTATGCATTGCCGATTCCCAAGACTCGATTCGAATACTCACTGGATGCGAATGTGGGTGATTTAGTACGTGAGATCGGGGCCCAGCGAGAAAAATTCCTCGCCAACATGGACGACGACTTCAACAGCGGTGCCGCGATCAGCGTGCTGTTTGATTCGTTGAGATTGCTCAATCGCCATATCGACCAACACGATTTGCGAGCCGGTGCGAAAGCCGATGAAGCCAGCGTCCAGGCACTCGTTCAAGCGATGACCGTCATTCGAGAGCTGACTGGCGTGCTCGGATTGTTTGTCAAACCGCCGATCGCCAACATTGGTGGTGAAGGCGATGCAGAGTTGCTGGATCACCTCGTGCAATTGTTCATTAAAATGCGTAAAGAAGCTCGCGAAGCGAAAGATTATGCTCTGGGCGACAAGATCCGTGACTCGCTAACAGAAGCAGGAATCTCGCTGTTGGACAAAAAGGAAGGCACGAGCTGGGAACGCAAGTCGTGAGTGTGACTCGGATTCTTGGTGTCGACCCTGGTTTGAATACAACGGGATATGGCGTCATTGAGTTTGAAGGTCGCTGCGTACGATTGATCGAGGCTGGGATTGTTCGAAGCCGCGCAAAGGCGACACTTCAATCTCGTCTCAAGGAGATCCACGAAGGAATCACCGAGGTCATTCAATCGTGCTCGCCAACCTTCATGGCGCTCGAACAGTTATTTTCGCATTATGATCGTCCAAGAACAGCGATTCTGATGGGACACGCTCGCGGAGTGTTATGTTTGGCCGCAGGCTTGGCTGAGATTGACGTCGTTCACTTTGAACCCACGCGAGTGAAGAAAGTGTTGACCGGCAATGGTCGAGCACCAAAAACGCAAATGCAATTGGCGGTGCAACGCGAGTTGGGATTGCCGACCTTGCCCGAGCCCGCGGACGTTGCTGATGCGTTGGCGATCGCGTTGTGCGGATTCTATCTTGAGAAGATGATCGGCGACGGGCGGCTGGCCAGCTAGACGACTGGTCAGCGAGACGGCAACGGGCCATCTAAAGAACGTGTTCAGAAAAAAAGGCCTGCCCCCTTGATCCACTCGGGGCGCAGGCTTGTCCATCACTGCTGATTTGAAAGCGAATTGAATTGATCATCAATATTACTGGGAAGTTACTCCGTGTTGGCGAGACAGCGATTGCTGTGGCGGTTCCTCCGTTCGAATATGAAGTGCTGATTGCCGATTCGTCGCGTCGCAAGCTACAGGATCGCGTGGGCGAAGACATTCGATTGTTTACGATTGATTACATTGACGGTAACGCAGCCCAGGGTGGACGACTTACTCCGCGACTGATTGGGTTCCTCACGGAGCCAGAGCGGCAGTTCTTTGAATTGTTTTGCAGCGTCGATGGCGTTGGTGTAAAAAAGGCGCTGCGAGCAATGGTTCGGCCGGTCAAGGAACTGGCCGTGTTGATTGAACAACAGGACGCGAAAAACTTGTCGGCGCTTCCCGGAATTGGTCCTGCAACGAGCGAGAGAATCATTGCGAAGCTGCGTCGAAAGATGCCGCGATTTGCATTGATGGTTGAGCGATCACCAGGTGCAGAGGTCGCTGAGGTGGGACCGGCGGTATTGGCGGAGACCTTTGATGCGCTCGTCATTCTTGGTCATTCGGAAGCGGAAGCAAGGCGTTTGATCGACGAAGCCACCAGCGGAAAGAAGGCGTTCAAGGATACCGAGTCACTTCTGACGGCGATCTACCAGAAAGCGAATTGAGGACACCCGAAAGAGCGGCTTGCGTGATCTATTTTGCCTAGATAGCTTCTCTTGCGATCTGTGATTCGTCGGTTCAGCGGTGAGTCGCACTTCAAACTCCTCGATCTCCTCATTTCGCACGCAGGGAATTTGCTGTGACGAATGTTTTTTATCGTGCGGCTTGGGTTGCGGCATTGGCATGGCTCGCGGTGGCATGGCTAGGGATCTCCGGTCAAAAAATGGCCTGTGGCGAGATGCCGGACATGCGGGCACCGAACGACCTCGGCGCAACGTTTGCACCGATTTGGTACGACGATTTCGACAAGGGTTGGCGAGAGTCGAAGCGTCGTGGGTTACCGATGGTGGTGTTTATCACCAGTGAGAATTGCATCTACTGTGACGCGATGAAAAAGGATACTTGGTGCAATGGCGAGATTCTCGGCCAACTTCGCCAGAACTTCGTGGCGATTCAGTTGAAGCGAGGTCGTGATTCGGAATTGTTGAGTCGCATCGAGGTTCCTTCGTACCCGATGACGCTGGTCGCGAGTCCGGAGGGTAAGGTGATGGAGCAACGCGTCGGGTACCAACCGCCAGACCAAGTTCGCAAACTTTTTTCGGAAGTTGCCCAGCGTTATCGTCGCTAGCGCGATTCCCCCTGTTGATTGTCGGTGTGTTAAGATCACGAGAGTGGCGTTCGACTTTGTCGTTTGATTTGTCGCGGCGTCGCGTATAGAGATGGTTGGATAACCTCGACGTGCATCTTTGATAGGAACTCAGCCATGGTGGCGTTGGTCGTTTGGAGTTTCGCGGTCTTGTCGTCTGTGGCTGCGCTGATCTGGGCGTATCGGTTTTATCACCAGATGATGCTTGCCGACGAAGGCACACTCTTGATGCAAGAGATTGCTGAGAGTGTGCGGATAGGAGCCAATGCGTACCTTTGGCAACAGTACAAATGGGTCACGATCGTCTTTGTTTTGATCGCAAGTTTGCTCGCATTGGCATCGTTCGGCCTCAACATGCTCAGCGTGTACACGCCGTTCGCATTTCTAACCGGCGGTTTCTTCAGCGGGCTGTGTGGTTGGTTCGGGATGAAGACGGCGACTCGAGCCAGCAATCGGACAGCTGCGGCGGCGCGTCATTCGCTCAACGAGGGGCTGACGATCGCGTTTCGAAGCGGCGCGGTGATGGGGTTGACCGTTGTGGGCTTGGGTTTGCTCTACATCTGTTTGTGGTTTGCGGTGCTGTATTGGATCGTGCCACTGGTCGGCGATGAATCGTCGGTACTGAGTCTGTCCCAGATTTCCGTCACGATGCTTTCGTTCGGAATGGGGGCCAGTGCTCAAGCGTTGTTCGCACGCGTCGGTGGCGGGATTTTTACCAAGGCGGCGGATGTCGGAGCCGATTTGGTGGGGAAGGTGGAACGGAGTCTCAAGGAAGATTCGCCGCGAAATCCGGCAACGATCGCGGACAACGTGGGCGACAATGTGGGTGACGTCGCGGGGATGGGTGCAGACCTTTACGAGTCCTATTGCGGTTCGATTCTCGCAGCGTCGGCGCTTGGAGTCGCGGCGTTCAGTTCGCCGGTGATCGCATCCCAGTTGGAGCATCCGATTGACGCACAATTGCGATCTTTGTTGCTTCCGATCGCAATCGCCGCGATTGGGATTTTATCATCAATCGCTGGCGTTTACTTGGTCAAGACGAGTGAGGAACGTTCACAGCGACTTCTGCTCAAAGCGTTGTCGCGTGGGATTCACCTCTCCTCGGTGCTCGTGATTGTCGCTTCCGTGGTGTTGGTCTATGTGTTGATGCCGCGTCCGGAGCAATCGATGCTGTTTGGTTTTTTTCCAGGCATCGTGTTGAGCATTCTGGTAGGACTCGTGTCTGGCTTGGCGATTGGCAAGTGGACGGAGTATGCGACGAGCGACGAGTACGCGCCGACAAAGAGCTTGGCACAGCAAGCAGAGACTGGCGCAGCAACCATCATCATTAACGGTGTGGCGGACGGAATGCTAAGCACTTGGTTTCCCGTCGTCGTCGTCTGTGTCACGATGCTGGCGGCATTTGGCTTCGCCAATGGCGGCAATTTTGATGATCCGCAATTATTTGCACTGGGGTTGTATGGAGTGGGAATCGCGGCGGTCGGAATGCTCAGCACGCTCGGAATCACGTTGGCAACGGATGCCTATGGACCGATTGCGGACAACGCAGGTGGCAATGCAGAGATGGCCGGTCTTGAGCCCATCGTTCGCGAGCGGACGGATGCACTGGACAGTCTCGGAAACACGACGGCGGCAACCGGAAAAGGATTTGCGATTGGCTCAGCGGCGTTAACCGCGCTCGCCTTGCTCGCCGCTTATGTGGAAGGCGTTCGTGATGGGATGCAGCGTTGGGGCGATGACTTTGTTCAAGCTTCGTCGCCACCGGACGGCATCCACCGACTGGCCAGCGACTTGATCGTGAGTAAGAACGGTACGACCGCCGACGTCTTCATGCTGATTCGGGAATCAAGCGAAAAGCAAGACGAGTTCAAACGCTGGGTCGAGACAAAGGACAGTGCCATCGATGGAGGGCTTGTGCGATTGCCCAGTGGGAGTCAGCGTGGCCAAGTCGAGTCCATCGGTGCTGCGGTTGTCTCGGTCAAGGACGCGACGCTGAGAGATTTCTTGCACTACTACGACGTGACGTTGCTGAATCCTCGCGTGATGATCGGCGTCTTTCTCGGAAGCATGAGTTCGTTTGTGTTTTGTGCGATGACGATGAAGTCCGTTGGGCGGGCGGCACAAGCGATGGTGATCGAAGTGCGACGCCAGTTTCGGGAATCGCCTGGGATTCTTGATGGCACCGTGAAGCCAGATTTCCAGCGGCCGGTGGAGATCAGCACCAAGGCGGCACAGCGTGAGATGGTGCTGCCGAGTCTTCTGGGGCTGTGTTTACCCATCGTCGTCGGGATCATGCTTGGCGTCGCAGGCGTGCTCGGTTTGCTGACGGGATGCCTTACCAGCGGGTTTTGTCTGGCCGTTTTTATGGCCAATAGCGGTGGTGCCTGGGACAACGCCAAAAAGCACATCGAAGCTGGGAATTTTGGCGGTAAAGGCAGCGAGGCCCACAAGGCTGCTGTTGTGGGCGACACCGTGGGAGATCCGTTCAAGGATACGAGTGGGCCTAGCCTGAATATTCTGATCAAACTGATGAGTATTGTCAGTGTTGTGATCGCGGGGCTGGTAGTCCGATACTCATTTGTCGCAATCGGATTATTCTAGTGCCGAAATCCATTTCCCCAGCAATCTCTTGCCGTACGTACTATGTCCAATCGAATCACGGGTATTTTGACGCCGAACATTACTCCCGTTGATGCGCAAGGTCGTGTCGATGAGGACCGGCTGCGTGGTTATGTGGATTGGTTGATTGAGCGAGGTGTCGACGGGCTCTATCCGAACGGAAGTACAGGTGAATTCGTTCGCTTTAACGCCGAGGAACGCCGCCATATCGTTCGGATTGTGGTCGATCAAACGGCTGGTCGTGTTCCAGTGCTTGCGGGTGCGGCGGAGGCCAACGTCAAAGAGACGATCGCGGCCTGTGACGCATACGGGGCCATGGGTGTGCGGGCCGTGGCCATTGTGGCGCCGTTTTACTATCGGCTCAGCAGTGAAGGCGTGTACGCGTACTTCCGAGAGATCGCGGAATCTGTCTCGGTCGATGTCACGCTTTACAACATTCCGTTGTTTGCGTCGCCGATCGATGTACCGACTGTGGTGCGTTTGGCGTCGGAGTGTCCGCGCGTGGTGGGGATCAAAGACAGCAGCGGTGATTTGCCCAACATGATGCGGATGATCGCAGCGATTCGTCCCATGCGCGACGACTTTACGTTTCTCACCGGCTGGGATGCTTCGCTGGCGCCGATGTTGATGATCGGCGCCGATGGCGGCACGAACGCGACGAGCGGCGTGGTGCCCGAATTGACGCGGGCGATCCATCGCGCGGTCGTGGCCGGTGAGATTGAAACTGCCGTAAAGCTGCAGTACCAGCTGATTCCACTGTTCGATGCGATGATCGGTTTAGGCGAGTTCCCCGAAGGCTTTCGCGCTGGAGCGAGATCGCGAGGTTGGAACCTCGGAGCCGGTCGCGTGCCGCTGAGCGAGTCGCAAAAGGCTGCGATCGCTCGGACTCAAGGCGAGATTGACGCACTCGTGAGCGAAGTTGCTGGGCTCAATGACTCAGCCGAACTGCCCGCCGACACGATTGAGAAAATCGTCCAGCGGGTATTAAGACAACTTGGCTCGTAGGTTCACTCGTCGGTGACGCAACCTTCGCTGGCGCTCTTGACGCTCTTGATGTACTTGAAGAGTGTGCCTCGCGTCGCTTTGAAGGGTGGTTGTTTCCAGGCTGAGCGTCGCGAAGCCATCTCAGCTTCCGAAATCTCGACGTCGAGACGGTTGGTTTCTGCGTCGATCGTGATGATGTCGCCTTCGCGGATGAGCGCCAGTGGTCCGCCGACTTGCGCCTCCGGTGTGATGTGACCGACGATGTAGCCGTGGCTTCCGCCACTGAATCGACCATCCGTTAGCAGCGCCACATCGCTTCCCAGCCCCGCACCCATGATCGCGCTGGTGGGCGTCAACATTTCTGGCATGCCCGGTCCGCCCTGCGGGCCTTCGTAACGGATAACCACGACGTCGCCCTTGGCGATCTTCTTGGCTTCGAGTGCGGCGACCATTTCCTCTTCGCTGTCATAGATTTTGGCAGGCCCGGAGAACTGCAAGCCTTCCTTGCCCGTGATTTTTGCGACGGCGCCTTCTGGAGCGAGCGAGCCACGCAAGATTCGAATGTGCCCGGAGCTCTTGATCGGTTTTTCTACTGTGGCGACGATCTTTTGGCCTTCTTTTAATCCAGGCAGTGGCGCCACGTTCTCGGCGAGCGTCTTGCCCGTAACGGTCATGCACGAGCCATCCAACAGCCCCTTCTCGAGCAGGTATTTCATGACTGCAGGCGTGCCACCGATCGAGTGCAAATCCTCTTGCACGAACTTGCCGCTTGGTTTGAGGTCCGCGAGGTAGGGCACGCGATCGCTGACGGATTGGAAGTCGTCAATTGTGAGTGGCACATCGACACTTCGGGCCATGGCGATCAAGTGGAGGACGGCGTTGGTGCTTCCACCCAAGGCCATCACAGTCACCATTGCATTTTCGAATGCGGCTCGCGTCATGATGTCGCGCGGCTTGAGATCGCTTTTGAGCAACTCGAGAACCGCGGCCCCAGCGGCACGGCATTCTTCGTGTTTTTGCGGATCTGTCGCAGGCGTACTTGCGGAATACGGCAGCGACATACCGAGTGCCTCGATCGCGGTTGCCATCGTGTTGGCGGTATACATGCCGCCGCAGGCTCCGGCACCGGGACAGCTCTTGCGAACGATCTCTTGGCGTTCTTCTTCAGTGATCTGGCCAGAAATGTATTGGCCGAAGCACTGGAAAGCACTGACGATGTCGAGCTTTTCGCCGTTGCGGAACCCCGGCTTGATCGTGCCCCCGTAAACCATGATCGCAGGCCGGTTCAGCCGCCCCATCGCGATCAAGCATCCTGGCATGTTTTTGTCACAGCCCGGAAGCGCGATGAGCGCGTCGTACCACTGGGCCGCCATAATCGTCTCGATGGAGTCGGCGATCAGGTCGCGGCTCTGGAGCGAATAGCTCATGCCGTCGGTTCCCATCGAAATGCCGTCGCTGACACCGATTGTGTTGAACCGCATCCCCACCATGCCAGCTTCGATGACGCCTTGTTTGACGTGACCGGCGAGATCGAGCAGGTGCATGTTGCACGTATTCCCGTCGTACCACATGCTGCCGATACCGACTTGGGGCTTGCTCATGTCTTCGGTGGTCATGCCGGTGCCATAAAGCATCGCTTGGGATGCGCCTTGGACCTTGGGCTGCGTCACGTGTTGGCTGTATCGGTTGAGCGGTTGGTTCATGAGTCGTTGCGGAGTGTCAAGGTAAGGGGAGTTTTCGGTGCTTCCGGGAGTATCCGGTGCTTCCACCGTTTTGGCGACGCCATGCTGTTTTGGCGATACCAAGCTAACTGTGAGTTCGCGCCCCTGCGACGGTGGAGGAGAGATTATGCTTGTGAAAGTCCGATTGACCAAGGGACACAACCCACCACCCAGTCATCCAGGTTGAAAAATGACGTGTTTCGCCTTCTCGCTGCGTCGGCTCGAATCCTCTAGGCCGCTCGAACCCACTAAGCTCTTCGTGGCCGGGTTGGCGTGGATCATCGCCAGCCTGTTTTCCAGTCATGCGTCGGTGGCCGACGACTTTGCCGACCGATCGCGATCCCTATTCGACGGTGAGACACTCGCCGGGTGGGAGGGACACGCGTATTGGTTCCGTATCGAGGACGATGCCGTTGTCGCCGGTCGTCTCGACGAAAAAATTCCACACAATCAGTTTCTGTGTACAACGGAAGTCTATGACGACTTTGAATTGCGTTTGGAGGTCAAGCTGCAAGGCGAAGGCAACAACGCCGGAGTTCAATTTCGGTCCAAACGTGTTCCCCAAAGCACGGAGGTCTCGGGTTTCCAGATGGATATTGGCCGCGCCTGGGACCGGAGCGTTTGGGGTGCGATCTACGACGAATCACGTCGCAAGAAGATGCTTGCCGAACCGACTGCCCAGATCAACGAAAAGATTGTCATCGAGGGTTGGACTAAAATGCGATTGCTCTGCCAGGGGCCGCGAATCCAAATTTTCGTCAATGATGTTCAAACCGTAGACTACACCGAGCCGGACGACTCGATCCCTCGCGTTGGCGTGATCGGCTTGCAGATTCATAGCGGTCCGCCGACTGAAGCGTGGTACCGCAACATTCGTATCCTCAGCTTGACGTCGTCGGATGCGGCTGGACCCACACCAAGCCAACCCACACTGCCCAATTCAGGAGAATAGTCCCTTGCCGGAGAAAACCTCACGGATCGAGTTCGTCTACTTTGATCTCGGCAATATCCTGTTGTCGTTTGACCCAGGAATCAGTTGCGGAAACGTGGCTGAGCGGTTCGGTGTAACGGTCCAGTCCGTCAAGGATGTGATCTACACCAGTGGACTGCAGGACCAACTCGAGCACGGCGCGATCAGCGGTGACGAGTTTGCTGCGAAAGTTTGCGCGGCTTTAGGCCAATCCCAGGAAAGCCTGTCCACGGCCGAGTTGCTCGAAGCGGTCAGCAGCATGTTCACGCTGATCGACGGGATGGCTGAATTGATGGATCAAGTCCGTTTGAAACAGCGGCGTGTGGGGCTTTTGTCCAATACCTGTCATGCCCACTGGGACTGGATTTGCCGCCAGAATTACCCGCTGTTTAATCAGCCCTTGGATGCGACTGTTCTGAGCTACGAAGTCGGCGCGATGAAGCCGAACGAAAAAATTTACCAGATCGCTGAACGGCTAGCTGGCGTGAACCCGCGACAGATTCTGTTCGTCGACGATCGACATGAAAACGTCGAAGGGGCACTCAAACAAGGCTGGCACGCGGAGCAATGCTTTGGTGGGCCACAAGCGATCGAGATCGTCAATCGGTATCTTGCCGTCCAGTAGCGGTGGTGACAAAGCATAAAAAAGCAACTTTGCTTTGTTCAAATTCCAACGATGCGGATTTTCCTCTTCGCATTTGAAGTGATCGCAGCTAGCATCCAGTTTCCACCTACTGCGATGTATGCTGCTCGTGAAAAAATCCGCAACCACGATCCCCAAACCTGAGTCTGTATTGCGAGTCGGCTCGCGATTGGGCAAGTACCGTTTGCTCAAACGCATCGGCTCGGGTGGATATGCGGATGTGTTCTCCGCGGTCGATACATTGCTCGGGATCAAGGTCGCGATCAAGATTCCGATGCAAAGTGTGATGTCGCCTCAGCTTCTGGATGAGTTTCGACGTGAAGCTCGGCTAACGATGAAGCTGGACCATCCGAATATCCTCCCGATTCGAGACGCAACGTTCATCGACGGGCACTTCGTCATCATCAGTCCCCTGGGTGAACAAACACTCGACGATCGATTGACGAAACGGATCGCTTTCGAGACCTCGTTCGATATTATTTCGCAATTGCTTTCGGCGGTTGGGCACGCACACGAAGAAGGTGTGATTCACTGTGATATCAAACCCGAGAATATTCTCCTGTTTGATGGCAGCCGACTTCGGTTGGCTGACTTCGGGATCGCCAAGGCTGCACAGAAGACAATCACTAGCTCGGGGACAGGGACGGTTGGTTACATGGCCCCCGAACAGGCTATGGGTAAGCCTTCGGCTCGGTCAGACGTTTTTTCCATTGGTTTGATCGCTTACCGCATGTTTTCAGGCCACTGGCCGGAGTATCCGTTTCTCTGGCCCATGGCTGGTGCGGCTCAGCTTCGACGACGTGCCCATCCGGAATTAATCGCGGTAATCCGCAAAGCCCTCTCAATTAACCCTCGTCACAGGTATCGCGACGCATCCCAGATGCTTCAAGATTGGGAAAAAACGCAGTTGAAAGCCATCCGATTCGCAAGACGCCGGCGCGTGGAAAGCTAGAATATCCCCATCGGGTGATTCGGTTGTCTCGCCCACCACACTCGGATGTCCTGTATAAATGTCACTCATTTCAATCGAACCGCAACAGCAGCTGTATGTCGAATCGGACATGTTGGCTCCCCAGTTGGTCGATTTGGCCCAAGGCAGTGCGGCAGTCCTCTGTCGCCGCTGTCCGGACAAGTTCGAGCCCAACGACGATAGCGCTGCCGTTGTGCAAACGGCCTCGGGTGGGGTTTTGCTAGTTGTAGCGGATGGCGTTGGTGGCGGACCCATGGGGTACAAAGCATCCGCGATCGCTGTCCAGTGCGTTATCGAAAGTGTCCAGCTTTCAGAACCGATGGCGGATCTACGACCGGCAATTTTGGACGGCATCGAGCGTGCGAACCGTGAAATTCTTGATCTTGGCATTGGCGCGGCGACAACGCTCTCCGTGGTGGAGATTCAAGACAACATCGCCCGAGCGTACCAGGTTGGCGATAGTATGACATTGATTCTTGGCGGCCGAGGGCTGCTAAAGTGGAAATCGACGTCCCACTCCCCCGTTGGCTATGCCATTGAGTCCGGCCTATTGAACGAAGCCGAGGCGATGCGACACAACGATCGACACCTTGTTTCAAACTTGGTCGGATGCGCGGACATGCACATCGAAATCGGTCCGGCTCGTCCCCTTTCACCACGTGACACGATTGTTGTCGGTAGTGATGGTCTGTTTGACAATGTGCATCTTGCGGAAGTCATCCAGCGAGCCAAGAGTGGTAAGCTGCTGCATCGAGTCGAGTCGCTCGCAAGCCTGGCCACCGAACGAATGGGCAAGTCGTCTCACGATGTGCCTGGAAAGCCAGACGACCTGACGATTGTGCTTTACAAGCCATAATATCGTGCTCTACAAGCCATAAGCGGTCTCGCGGAGCGAAGGATTGTCCGCCGATGTAAAACAAAAAGGCGACCAGCTGAATTCAGTTGGACGCCTTTTTTCATTCACGTTCGAATTGAAGGTGGAGTTAGAATTTCTCGTCCATTTCGACCGCTTCCATCACCTTCGTGTTACGTTCGACTGCGACGACCGTGGTTCGTTGGCGGAGACCATCACGGCTTTCGCACGTGACCGGCAACACTTGTCGTTTGTCGGGAAGTTCCATTCGAACGGTAAACGAACCGTCCGCCTGAAGCTTGACGGGGCGACCGGCGATGCTGACGGTCGCGTTAGGGCTCGTCGAGCCGAAGATAATCAGTTCCGCTTCAACCTCGAAAGGAAGCTTTGTCTCTCTCAGAAGCGTCGGCTCGGTGATCGTTTGGCCTTGTTCTCCGCGGACCGGCATCGTGCGATGCAAACGTTCCTCGAACATTTCTTTCAAGTCGCCATTGTCGGTCTCGTAACCGCCGCTGAGCGAATAGATCCGTTCATAGTCTTCCGCGATGTCTCGCCAATGTTCATCGAGGCGGTCACACTCGCCCGGACGCGGTGTTTCAACGAGATTGCTGCGGCACAGAGTGTGAAATTGGTCTTGGTCATCGAGGTAGCCCACTGCAACGCGAAAGCGAGCTGGTGGCTCATCAACGTCGATGTACCAGCTGTTCACGCCACCATGGATCGGAATGTCTCGCAAAACGCTTTCAGCACGGTTTCCGTTCACATCGCCAACGCTATAGAGCCGTAAAATCGGCGATGCCGAGTACCACCGTTCAGCCAGCGCCGACTGGGCACGCTGCACCGTTGAACGAGTGATTTCCCAGTTCGCTTGTAACCAGTACGAATCGCGAACAAGTAGCACCACCCGATCACGGTGCAATTCGTCAGCTCGGCTTCGCTGGGCTCCGTTCTTGACTGCCGAACCAGCAACGAGCGTTGCTGTGGACAAGTCCTTGTTTCGCTGGATCAACTCGCGACGTTGTCGCATTTGCTCGCGGATGCGAGCGGTTTTCGCCGAGATGCGTTGAGGAGCGAGCGGCGGAGTCGGGGTCGGAGTCACGCGAACGGACTTCGTGGCCTTGGCCGATGAACTGTTTGACGACGAAATAGCTGGCGACGAATTTGCTGGCGACGAACTTGTTGATGTTTTGCGTTTGGCAGCAGGTGACGGGCCAGCCGAAGGCAACTTGCTTATGGCCTTTGCCTTCCCTTGCACCACCGTCATCTCCGTTGATGTGGGGCGTTTGGGCTTCGCTTTACTTGTTGAGTCAACTGTAGAAGCAGTCTCTTTCAATTTAGGCCGCTTTTGAGCTTTGCTGATCTCTCGAATCAGCTCGTCCTTCCGCATGCCATGCCAGCCATTTACCCCGTAGTTCCTCGCCAAATCCGCGAGTTCACGGCGAGTTTGCGCCTTTAAATCTGCAGTCGTAATCAAGGTTATCTCCCAGCTGAGATCTGACGCGTGGGCCAAATCGATTCTTGTTGCAATGTTTCCCTGGCGGCGTCGATTCTCTCGACGATTGCCTTGTTTCCCTGCCGTTCCTCGTGCTGGTTCGATCGTTGGCCTGCTGTTTCAGGTGAAAATGGTGGAATCCCAGCGCATTTGGGGATAGCGCGTTCCGCTCATTCGCAATTAATGGCACAATCGTCACCGGTGTTATTATGCCAAGGGGGATGCGGAAGTTCTAGTGACTCGTTCCCCAAAACGAATTGAAACTGCGACAAAAAGTCTCGAATGATCGCGTTAACGGAACAATCGCCCCTCTTTCCCAGCTGGGGGCTGGTTTCTTGACGGGAGCGACCCTCGTGAATTCTTAAACATCGAAAATTATCATGCGGCGATCCGTCGCGGGAGGTAGAACTGTGGCGTTCGCGAACCACACTACTGCAGGCCTAGCGGGTTGTCCCAGTCAGCATGAAAAGTGCATTGAACGCAGTGAAAATCATGTCCCCGACTGAGCAGAAATCGATAGAATCGGACGCGAACCCGCAAAAGTCGGCGGACAAATCGGAGGATTTGACGTCGCCAACGAGACCGTCCATTTCTCGAGATTTTCCCTATCAACTGCTGGGAAGCGGAATGGAGCTTGCCTCGTATACCCTGATTTTGGGTGCCGGTGGTTACTGGATCGATGGTCACTGGGAGTCTTCCGTGCCATATTTTGCTATCACAGGAGCCCTGGTGGGCTTCACACTCGGCATGTATCGGCTCATTGTTTTGGCGACGCGCCAGCAAAAGAACAACTGAATAACGTCAGAACACAGAACATAAAGTCACTTCCGGATCATCGCCTGTTCGCACGTTAGCGAATCAAAATGTTGGACTCTGAACAATTTCGCCACATCCTCGGACGAATCGCATTGGCTTGGGTCGTGGGCTGTGCCGTAGCGTCGCTAGTTGGCGTTCTTGGTCTGGCTGATATGGCGGAGCATCGGATCCTCCGAATTTCATTCGCGAGCGGTTTCATTGGATTTGCCGCAATTTTGCCATTTTCCCGCAAAGCGGCGTGGCGAATCGGGGGTGCCCCGGTGGCTG
Organism: Pirellulaceae bacterium; assembly: GCA_041739875.1. Classification (GTDB taxonomy): domain Bacteria; phylum Planctomycetota; class Planctomycetia; order Pirellulales; family Pirellulaceae; genus JBBSJZ01. The sequence goes on along the minus strand of JBGSNA010000018.1, from coordinate 20,215 downwards.
GGTTTCTTGCTGGCGAACTGGGGCTGTTTGTCGCATTCAGCATCGGAATGGGAATTCGTATCACTGGGACCGTTGCACTGTTCCTCGCATGCCGTTATCAAATGGTCGCTTCGGAAGGCGAAATTGCCGCATTCGTGCTTGTTTGGTATGTCTATTTAACGCTCATTGAAATCGCGTTGGTGCTGTACCGAGCTGAACCAGGTTCGAACGCACTGGATAGTGACGCTTCGAAGCGATGCGACATGGGTGTCACCGATCCGATCCATACATTTGAGTTGTACTCAACTAGACGATTAAACGCAGATTGCCGAGGGGCAGAGTCTGTCGTTGCCTCTAGTGAAGCCTAGTTCTTAATCCCTAGCGTTTGACGAAGCGCGTTAACGAATGAATCTCTTAATAGCCGCCGCCAATCCGATCGAACATGCCGTCGCGCACCGGTTGCACGAGCATTGGTTGATTCGTATGCCGTTCTCGTTGTTTGGCAAGGATGTGCCTACGCTCAATGTGAAGGACGGCAACTACGACTTTTATATTACCAATCACTTGATGATGACGGCGGTTGTTGCCGTTCTCTTGGTGATGGTTGCGATGTATGCATCAAGTCGCATCAGTGCGAAGCGTGGCCAGGGTTTGGATCGGTATCAAACCAAGGGACGTATCGCCCAGCTCTTCGAGACGATCTGTGCGTTCGTTCGCGATGAAGTTGCCGCACCGAACTTGCACGAGCTTACCGATAAGTACATTTACTATATCTGGACGGTATTCTTTTTTATCTTGTTTGCCAACGTGCTCGGAGTGGTGCCAATTGGGTACGTTTTGCAGTTGATCACGGGTGATTCGCATTACTCGCACTGGGGCGGCAGCGCAACGGGCAATTTGTCTCTAACTCTTGGCTTGGCTCTGCTTTCTTTGATTGCGATTATCTACATCGGAATTCGAGAAACGAGTCCGAAAGACTTTTTTAATCACTTCAATCCGATTGGTTGGGAAGACAAGAAGATGCTTCCCATCTCGCTGATGCTTTACGTGTTGGAGTGGTTTAGTTTGCTGGTCAAGTGCTTCGTGCTTGCGATGCGACTTTTCGGAACCATGATGGCTGGGCACTTGGTGCTCGCTGCGTTTGTTGGGCTGATTTTTGCCGCTCGGTCTGCGGTGGGCGATGGGGCGGCTTTTGCTGTGAGTATTCCCGTTGTTTTTGTCGGCACAGCGCTTACTCTACTCGAATTGTTCATCTGCTTTTTGCAGGCGTTCATTTTCACGTTCTTAACGGTTCTGTTCATCTCAGCAACGGCTGTGCATGAGCACGACGAGCATCTGGATAACGATCCAGATGCACTCAAAGACTCGCACCAAATGGATCCGGACAAGATCTTTGATCCGGGGCGTTTGGGGCCGGCTGTTTAATCTCAAGCTTTTCACGCTCGGCGAAACTGTTTCGTTGGGCAATAGAATTACGTTTTTAAAGAATCCCCACTCAGGAGTTGGTTTTCGATGTTTGAACTCGCGTGTTTGCTCGCTCAAGTCGCTGCGGACTATTCAGTGTTGGGCAAAGGGCTCGGTATTGGTCTTGCGATCATTGGTCTAGGTCTAGGTATCGGACGAATCGGTGGTAGCACAGTCGAAGCCATGGCTCGTCAGCCAGAAGCCGGTGGTCGTCTGCAAACGGCAATGATTATTGCGGCTGCTCTCATCGAAGGTGCAACCGTTATCGCTCTCGTGTTTATCTTGATTGCCTAGCTATCGATGGTTCGTTTCGCTGGCTTGGCCTCATGTGTGGGTCCAGTGGCGAGTTTCGGATCGTGTCGTTAACGGATCGTAAAGTTTCGGCTCATGTTGTTTCGGAGTTGATTGACGTGTTAAGTTTGCAGTTTTCTAAACGATCAGGTTTACGGACCTGCGTCATTTTGCTGATGTCGGTGACGGCATCCGTTGGCTTTGCGCTGCAAAGTTCGGCGGCCGACGACAAGGTCGATGCGGCGGCGGTGGACACTGTGAGTGCCGACGAGGCTGCTGAGCTCGTTTTGACATCCCCTGAAACTTCGGCGGTGGAAGCGTCGGCGGGCGCCAATCATGCGGATACAGCTTCGCACGACGGTGACAGTCATGGTTCTGGGGAGCACGCGGAGAGTCCAGGGATTTTATCCTTTGACTTGGGTTCAGCGATTTGGAACTTGATCATTTTCTTGCTCGTGTTGGCGATCTTGTCAAAGTTCGTTTGGCCGGGCATCCTCGGGGGCTTGCAAGCTCGTGAGGACAAGATCCGTGGTGATCTGGAGTCTGCTGAATCTGCGAATGCGAAAGCCCAGTCATTGCTTGGTGAATACCAAAAGAAACTTGACGAGGCTGCGGTGCAGGTGCAAACGATGTTGGCTGAAGCTCGGCGTGATGCCGAGGCGAGCGGTCAACGGATTGTTGCAGATGCAAAAGCCGAGGCTGACCGTCAGCGAGAGCGTGCTGTAGCCGACATCGAAACTGCGAAAAAGGTTGCGATGGCGGATTTGGCTGGTTCAACAGCAGACTTGGCAATGAACGTTGCTCGAAGCGTTGTCGGACGCGAGTTGCGCGCCGAAGACCACGCAGACCTTGTTCGCCAGTCGCTTGATCGGTTGCCAAGCCATAACTGATCATCGTCGTCGATAATTGTCGCAACAATCATTGCGTTGTTGTTTATTGAATCCTTTGTTCCAGTGCCTCAATTACTAGCCAAGAAGCCAGTCGTGGCAGAAAACGCTCAACACGCAAACGTTCTCGATATCGGAGCTGAACAGCTAGGCAAGATTTACGCGCGAGCGTTGCTTGGTGCTTCGCTTCGAGAAAATACTGCCGAGCAAGTTCTCGACCAGTTGCGAGACATCGTGACGGATGCCCTCGCAGTCAATCCGAAGCTTGCGGCCGCGTTTGAGTCGCCGCGTGTTTCGTCCGAAGAAAAGTCTCGCGTCATCGATCGACTGTTTGGCAATTCGGTCAATCCAATTTTGCTGCGATTGATGAAGGTCATGGCGGGTCGGGGGCGGCTTGGGTACTTGGGTGCCGTCAGTCGTGCTGCTGATCTTCTTCACGACGAAGTTGCTGGGCGTGTGGTTGCGGAAGTGAGTACGGCGACGCCGTTAACAGATGATTTGCGAAACGAGGTCGCCCAACGGCTTTCGCAATCACTTGGCAAACAGGTTCGTTTGAAAGAATCCGTCGACGCAAGCTTGGTCGGTGGCATGGTCATTCGTGTCGGAGACACTGTTTATGATTCGAGCGTTGCTTCTCGAATCGAGAAGATGGGGCGAGCGGCACGCGATGGATTTGCTCGCCAGTTGTTGCAGCAGTCCGATCGTTTCACCTCAGGCGTCTAGCGCCCAGTGGAACGGGTAAGAGAAATAAGCCAAACAAAGTTATAACGAAACATTCAATCGGAAGTCGGTCCAGTGAAGTTCAATAGCGATGAGATCGCATCGGTCCTGCAAGCAGAGATCGAGCAATTTGACAGTAAAATTGACGTCCGCGAAGTCGGTACCGTTCTCGAGGTAGGTGATGGTATCGCTCGGGTTTATGGCCTCTCCGGCGTGATGGCTGGCGAAATGGTCCAGTTCCCTAATGGTGCAACCGGGCTCGCGTTCAACCTTGAAGAAAACAGCGTCGGGGTGATTATCCTCGGCGACTTCTTGACGATTCAAGAAGGCGACGAAGTCAAAGCACTCGGTACCCTGTTGAGCGTGCCTGTTGGCGATGCCGTCGTCGGTCGCGTGCTTGATCCATTGGGTAACCCGCTCGATGGTAAAGGGCCCGTCCAAACAACCCAAACTCGTCCGGTAGAGATCATCGCCACAGGCGTTGCCGAGCGTCAGCCTGTTCATGAGCCAATGCAGACTGGTATCAAGGCGATTGACGCCATGACGCCGGTCGGACGCGGGCAACGCGAATTGATCATTGGTGACCGCAAAACTGGAAAGACTGCGATCGCAATCGATGCGATCTTGAACCAGAAGCACACGGGCGTGAAGTGCTTCTACATCGCTATCGGTCAAAAGGACTCCGCCGTCGCATCGATCATCGAAGTGCTCACTCGCCACGGTGCGATGGAGTACACCACGGTGATCGCCGCAGGCGCAAGTGCTCCGGCACCGCTCCAATATATCGCACCCTATGCAGGTACCGCGATGGCTGAACACTTCATGTATGAAGGTGGTCACGCGCTCGTTGTCTACGACGATTTAAGCAAGCAGGCGACGGCGTATCGTCAAATGAGCTTGCTCATGCGTCGTCCTCCCGGCCGCGAAGCGTACCCTGGCGACGTGTTTTACTGTCATAGTCGGTTGCTTGAGCGTTCGGCAAAGTTGTCGAAAGAACTCGGTGGCGGATCGATCACCAGCTTGCCGATCATTGAAACGCTTGAAGGCGAAGTTTCAGCCTACATCCCAACCAATGTGATTTCGATTACCGACGGCCAGATTTATCTCCAACCGGACTTGTTCTTTTCTGGCATTCGTCCTGCGATGAATGCTGGTATCTCAGTGTCACGTGTTGGTGGTGCGGCTCAGATCAAAGCGATGAAGAAAGTTGCTGGTGGTTTGCGCCTCGACTTGGCTGCGTTTCGTGCCTTGGAGGCATTCGCCCAACTCGGTACGGACTTGGATCCTGCCACCCAAGCCCAGTTGGACCGCGGTTACCGAATGGTGGAACTGCTCAAACAACCGCAGTACCAACCGTTATCGGCTGCTGAGCAGGTTGTAAGTTTGTTTGCGGGTACACGCGGTCACCTGGATGATGTGCCGATCAAGGCGGTATCGCAGTGGGAGAAAGACTTCCTGCAATTTATCCGTGACAAGCACTCGACGCTGTTCACCGACATTACCGAAAAAGGCGACTTGACGGACGAGATCACAAAGCGAATTCTCGATGTGATTAAGCAATTCAAGTCGGGTTATAAGCCGGTTGTTCCGGTTTAACCCTATGTGACACAACCTGTGGCAGGTTGATGGAGTTCGGCAAGATGACCAGCGAAAGTCCTTTTGATCTGCCACCAAGACCCCCGCATCCAGATGATTTTGGGATGACGCCTAGCGACGAAGAACGAAATTTAGCCGTGATTGCTCACCTGTCCGGGATGGCCGGGATTGTGATGGGCGGGTTGATTGGATTCCTCGGTCCCTTGATCATCTACCTGTTTAAAAAAGACAGTTCGGTTTACATCGAATCGCAAGCGAAAGAGGCCCTCAACTTTCAGATCACGTTACTGATTATCGGTGTTGGCTGTGTCGCACTTGTTTTCGTTTCGTGTGGTTTTATGTTTCGCATCCTTTTTGTACCGATGATTTTGCAATTCGCATTTGCCATCATTGCCGCGTTTGCGGTGAAGAATGGCAAGTACTACCGATACCCGTTCAACATTCGTTTTTTGAAATAGCCAGTTAACGATCCATGGCCAACGCAAGAGCACTCGACAAACGACGCAAGTCGATTCGAAACATTCGCAAAATTACTCGCACGATGGAGTTGATTGCGACGGCTCGTTACAAAAAGGCGATGGACCGTGCCTCAGCGGCAACAGCATACACCAACGAGATCACAAAGATCGTAAAACGCCTCGCGGCGGCTGGTTTGGATGTCAAGCATCCACTCTTGGATGCGCGTGACACGACCAAGACTGCGAATTTATTGATTCTCAGCAGCAATCGAGGTTTGTGCGGTGGTTACAACAGTTCTGTTTTGCGGACTGCTCTTGCTCGATACAAGGAACTCGAAGCATCGACACCGCGTGTGGTCGTTGACGTGAGTGGAAAACGAGGCATCAACGGGATGAAGTTCCGTGGTGTGAACGTTGACCAGAAGTTCTTGAACTTCGAAGACCAACCCGGTTACGCCGAAGTCGAGAAGATTGCTAGTGACTACTTGAGCAAGTACATCACCGGCCAGATCGATCGTCTTGATGTCGTGTATACGAAATTCATCAGCACGAGTCGCCAATTGGCGACAATTGAGACCCTGTTACCGTTGGGCTCGATTGACTCGGGCGACTTAAGTGACGAGCCCGCAAGTGGAACGAACACTGAGTATGAGTTTTTGCCGAGTGCAGAAAGCATTCTCGAAGAAGTCGTGCCCACGAGTTTCAAAGTGAAGCTGTTCAAATGTTTCTTGGATTCCGCCGTGAGCGAGCAAGTTTCGCGAATGATTGCCATGAAGGGCGCTACAGAAAACGCCGGCGACATGATCAAGCAACTTTCGATGACTTACAACCGAGCCCGACAAAGCCAGATTACCGGTGAGATCATGGAAATCATCGGCGGCGTTGAAGCTCTCAATAAATAATCCCCGTTTACCGCACTTCGGTGTGGCGCATCGTTCAATAATCCCTTTCAACCTCAACACATAACGCATTATGTCCACTGCAACCGCTGAGCGAGTGATCGGCAAGGTCACGCAAGTGATTGGTTCGACCTTCGACGCCGAGTTCCCCGAAGGCCAACTGCCCGCGATTTACAATGCACTCGAAGTCAAGAGCGAGCACAAGGGTGTCTCGATGAACTTAGTGGGCGAAGTCCAACAACACCTGGGTGGTAACCGCGTTCGAGTGATCGCGCTGGGTAGTACCGAAGGCATGATGCGGGGCATGGATGCTGTGGACACCGGCAAGCCCGTCACCGTTCCCGTCGGGGCCAAGACTCTCGGTCGCGTTTTCAACGTGCTGGGTCAACCGATTGATAAACGAGGCGACGTCGAGGCAGATGACTACTGGCCAATTCACCGCCAGGCTCCCGCGATCCATGAGTTGTCAACCAACACAGAAGTCTTCGAGACCGGTATCAAAGTCGTTGACTTGCTCACTCCGTTCGTCCGGGGTGGTAAAGCAGGTTTGTTCGGCGGTGCAGGTCTCGGCAAGACTGTTATTCTTACGGAGTTGATCGCGCGCATCGCGTCGAGTCACGGTGGTTACTCGGTATTTGCTGGTGTGGGCGAGCGAACTCGCGAAGGCACCGACTTGTGGCTCGAAATGCAAGAAACCGAAATCGGCAAGACTGGCCGTAAGGTGATCGAGCAAACTTGCATGGTGTTCGGTCAAATGAACGAGCCTCCAGGTTCACGTCTTCGAGTTGCTCTCTCAGCATTAACGATGGCCGAGTACTTCCGGGATTCAACCGGTGCTGACACGCTGCTCTTCGTCGACAATATTTTCCGATTCTCGCAGGCTGGTTCGGAAGTGTCCGCACTTCTTGGTCGGATGCCATCCGCGGTGGGTTACCAACCAACGTTGGCGACTGAAATGGGTGCTCTTCAAGAGCGGATCACAAGTACAAAGAAGGGCGCCATCACATCAGTTCAAGCCGTTTATGTTCCTGCGGACGATCCGACCGACCCTGCGCCTGCGACTGCGTTCGGCCAACTCGATGCGTTCATCTACCTCGAGCGATCGATCTCAGAAAAAGGTATTTACCCTGCGATCGACCCGTTGGCGTCGAACTCACGTATTTTGGATCCACAATACGTTGGAGATCGTCACTACACAATCGCTCGCCGAGTTCAAACGATTCTCCAACGCTACCGCGAACTTCAAGACATCATCGCGATTCTAGGTGTTGATGAATTGAGCGAATCGGACAAGATGATTGTACACCGAGCACGTCGCATCGAACGCTTCTTGTCGCAACCGTTCTTGGTTGCGGAAGTGTTCACAGGCAAGGCTGGTGAAATCACTTCGCTTGCAGAGACGATCCGAAGCTTTGAAGAAATTTGTGATGGCAAGTGGGATCACCTGCCAGAGCAAGCGTTCATGTATGTTGGCGTTGTTGAGCAGGCGGAAGCGCAAGCCAAGAAGATGGAGTCGAAGTAGTACCCATGGCCATTCGATGCATAGTTGTCACGCCTGAGCGAACTGAGCTGGACCGCGAAGCGGATTTCGTTGCGCTGCCGATGTTTGATGGTGAACTCGGCGTCCAGCGTGGGCGTGCGGCGATGATCGGTCGCTTGGGATATGGAGTCCTTCGATTGCAAACGGCCGCCGGTCCCGAGCGATATTATGTCGATGGCGGTTTCGCCCAAGTCGAAAATGACGTTGTCAGTATTCTGACCGGGCGCGCGATCCCCGTCGATTTGCTAAAGAGCGACGAGGCGGAGACAACGTTGAAGGAAGCGCTGGACATGTCCGCGAAGACGCCCGAAGAAGCATCGTTGCGCACCACCGCCGTCCTTCGTGCTCGTGGGCTACTTCGAGCTTCACGATAGAAACAAAAAACCATCGAGTGTGACTCGATGGTTTTGATTCTAGCCATGTTCGTATTTAGAACGTGAAGATCGTATCGACGCCAACAGTCGTTTGGGATCCAAAGTCGTTTTCGAGGATACCCGTCTTGTCGCCGAAGACGCGATCATGACGGATCTCGGGACGAACCATGATGTTGGCTGTTGGTTTGAAGTTCAATCCTGTAGTGACAGCGTACACGTCGCTCCCGTTTCCGTTGAGCACGCCGGTTTCAGCGTCGTACCATTCGAACCGGGTTCCCACAGCCAAACAGTCGCTGAGCGAATAGATCAGGTACTGGTTGATGTCGAATGTCTTGCGGACATCTGCGCCTGTTTCATCTTCGGTGTCGAGCAAGTCAGTTTGGAAGATGTACTGCAAGCTTTCCGTAACAGCAATGTCGGCAACGATCGAGTGCATGTATCCGTTTTCGACACCAGCGTCTCCGTCGTCAAAACGACCGAACGTGGTGGCATAGATCAACGTGACGTCTTCGGTCACGTTCGCCGAAAATCCGCCGAGGAACGCGTCACCGTTGTCTTCGAATCCGCTATCCCAACCTAAGGTGTAACCGCCCCAAATCTTTACGTCTTCAGATGCGTTGTAGGTTGCTAATGCACCGGTGTGGGTGAACGGCTCGCTGTTGTACATCGTGTAAGCGTGGCTGTAGAAGAAGTTGCCAGTCGATTGGACAACTTCCCAGCCAATGATGGTGTAAAAGTGACCGACTTTGACGGACAAGTCGCCGTAGCCCGCTTCTAAGTAAAGCTGAGGAATCGCATGGCCGTAATCAGTGCCCCGGTCCCAACCGTTGTCCCAGTGATCGTTGCCGATGCCAAACGACTGAGTGTCTTGCGAGTCGGTACCGTAGAGGTAATCAATACGGCCGCCTAGGCCGAAACCGTTGGAGGTGTCGATTGCTTTTTCGGCATACAACCACGCTTGGTGAAGTTGGAATTCGTCAGGTCGGCTATTGAACAAGGGAAGTGCTTTGCTGTGAGCGCCCATTTGAAGCCAACCGCCGGCGGACCAGCCACAAGCTTCGCCGAACAAGACCCATGGTTCCTCGGTGTCGCCGCAATCTAGGTTGTCTAGGATTCCACCCATGCCAAGTCCGCCACAAGAGCTCGACGAGCAACTCGTGTCCATGCCGCATCCGGGTTCGCCCGCATCGCAACCAGGAATGCTCATCATTTCCGCACCGCAGGCTGGATCGCTCGGCGCCATTTCGCAACCGCACACCGCCTCGCCACAATCACACTGACTTGAGTGGGACAAGAACCCAACCGGCGCAACCGAATTGCTGTCATACTCATTCGACTCGTAGTAGGCCTGGCGGCCTTCGTTCGCCAATGCTGGAGTTCCACAGACAATGGCGGTCAAAATCGCAAGTTTATTCAGTTTGATCATCTCTGGATTCTCTCTCGAAATCGTTGTGCTGGCTGGCTGCTTGAAGAAGCAACGTACGCGTTGGGATTGCCAGTACGACTCCGCCATTGTGTGTCGTGGATAGGCGATCAGAGAGATCTATCGGCCGCGACATTCGTCAAGGTTGACGCAGGCCAACCAATTCGGACCATCGATTTAGAGATCACGACCAGAATTTGCGAAGCTTTGCCGGTTAGGGTGAGTTTGCGTGTGAAACGCAAAAAGCCCAGGTGCTGTTTCCAGCAACTGGGCTTTCAATGTTAGCTCGCAACGATCGATCGTCATGCTCCGCGTGTGGGGATATCAAACGGACCCCCGACCGACCGCGATGAGCTGTTGATCAAACCTTAGAACGTGAAGATCGAGTCGATACCGAATGTGAACAGATTATCTTCACCGTTTGGTAACGCTGCGATATCCAAATCGCCGAAGGTCCAATCGTTTCGAATTTCTGGACGAATGATCAAGTTGGCATTTGGACGATAGTTCAGGCCAGCTGTTAGAGCGTACGCATCGCCACCAGCGATACCATCAGCGTTGACGTCGTACCACTCGAATCGCGAACCTACACCCCAGCAATCATTGATGCTGTAGAGCAAGTACTGATTGACGTCAAACGTTTGGATCGCACTACCGCCAACAGCGTCTTCTGTGTCAAGCAAGTCGGTCTGGAAAATGTACGACAATTGGTCAGAAACACTGTAGTTTGCAACGATCGACTGCATGTAGCCACGGAAGCCACCAAGATCCTCGTTCATTCGCCCAAACACAGTGGCATAGGTCAACGTGAGGTCGTCACTCGCAGCCAAAGACGCTCCACCTAGGAACGAATCGCCGTTGTCTTCAAAACCGCTGTCCCAGCCTAAAACGTATCCACCATAGACAGTTACGTCTTCAGACGCTTTGTACGTAGCCAATGCACCGGTGTGGGTGAATGGCTCGCTGAAGTTGAAAGTGTAGGCGTGGCTGTAAAAGAAGTTTCCGGTTGCTTGAACAACTTCGTATCCGATGAGGGTATAGAAGTGACCAACTTTGACTGACAGATCGCCGTAACCAGCTTCCACGTAGGCTTGCGGAATGGCATGGCCATACTGACCATTGTCCCAGCCGTTGTCCCAATGGTCGTTAGCGATACCGAAAGCTTGTGTGTTTTGAGCATCGATACCGTAGAGGTAATCAATGCGTCCGCCGATATCAAATCCGCATGACGTATCGATGGCTTTTTCTGCGTACAACCATGCTTGGTGCAAGTTGAATTCGTCAGGTCGGTCGTTGAATATTTGAGATGCCTTGGAGTGGTATCCGGTTTGTATCCAACCGCCAGCCGACCAACCGCACTTCTCGCCGAAAAGTGTCCATGGTTCGCCTAGGTCACAGCACGCCAGTTTGTCATGAATGTGACCGAGTAGATCGATGTCACAGCCAGTTCCACAGCCGCAAGCTGAGTCACATCCGCCGTCACATCCGGCATCGCAGCCCGGGTCACATGAAGGTCCGGTTACTTCGCATCCGCAAGCGGGTTCGCCGCAATCGCACGCCGAAGCACACGAGACAAGTTGAATTTCACTGTTTTGAGCTGCGTGGGCGTTTCCGTATTGAAGTCCACATGCAACTGCGGCGACGAGCGCCAATTTACTAAGCTTCATTGCTCTTATTAACTCCCCAAAGTCCGTAATGGTTGGTTCTGCAAGGTTTGATAGCGTGGATCCGAATTGCCAATTGAGCACTCGTGTGCTCAGTGAGCGTATCCGCCATTGATCTCTCCCGGCTCGTCACCGGCGATTCAGCTGAGTCCGTTAGGAGATCGAGCTAACTGCCGATGACGACTTGGCTCCATGCCTATGTCATCAACGAACTTATCGGAGCGTGTTTCGATAAATGATCGAAATTGTCGTCGTCGAATTCCAAATCACCTCGGTTGCTGTTCCTGTCAATCCGCTCGCGATGGTCTTGCGTTCTATGCCTTAGAGTCCGAAAAAGTGAACACTGGCTGTCGTAGCTGATGTTCCGCCTCTACCAAATGTTCAGCCTAGATAAGATGATCTAGCAACCGTCCGAGACCGCAGCCCGGTAGGGCATTTTAGGGGCTCATCGGCAACCCTAAAACGCGTTCGAAGCAACGTCCAACTTCGATCCCCCCGAGCGAATTTCGGCCGCGACTGTTAAACTTGTCGAGATACAATCACTTCTGTTCACTCCCAAAGAAATTCAATGGCGTTTTGGAGATCCAAGAAACCAGTTCAGGAAACGGTGTCTGACCCAGCGGAGTCAGCGTCTCTGGTGCAGGCTCAACGTGCAAGAGATTCCAGTCAAGATTCTGGGGGCTTGTGGGCAAAGTTCAAACGGACGCTGAAGACGGACATTCGTGACCTCTTCAAGAACGAAGGTCGGCTTGTTGACGAGGAACTGTTGGGTGAGCTTTTTGCCCGCTTGATCCGCACCGACATGGGGTTCGGGCCTGCCGAAGAGATTCGCGAAGACATTGGGAAGCGTTTTCGAGGTCGAGTCGTCCATTTTCAAGAGGTGATCGATTCTATCGCCGCACAGATCACGACGATGCTTGCCCAAGAAGGGACAGGGATCCGTTTCGCATCGGGGCCACCGACAGTCATTCTTGTGGTTGGTGTAAACGGGAGCGGCAAAACGACATCGATCGGCAAACTTGCAAACCATTTACATCAACAAGGTCATAAGGTCGTCCTCGGAGCTGGCGATACGTTCCGCGCTGCTGCTGTGGAACAGCTGACAATCTGGTCCCAAAGGATTGGTTGTGACATCGTCACCGGCAAACCCGAGGCTGACCCGGCCAGCGTTGCGTTCCAAACCGTTGAAACTGCGATTGCGACTCAAGCTGACATTGCAATCATTGATACCGCTGGGCGTCTCCAGACTCAGTCCAACCTAATGCAACAGCTACAGAAAATTCGCAAGGTCGTCGAGAAAAAGATCGATGGAGCGCCGCATGAGGTGTTGCTCGTGCTGGATGCGACTGCTGGACAGAATGCGATCAGTCAAGCGAGAGGCTTTAGTGAAGCTGCCGGTTGTACCGGGATTGTACTTGCGAAACTTGACGGCAGCGCGAAAGGTGGTGTCATTCTTCCCATTCGGGAGCAATTTAAATTACCAGTCAAATTCGTCGGCGTCGGTGAAGGAATCGGGGATCTCGCAGCCTTTGACCCAGAGGCCTTTGCCAGGGCGCTGTTCAGCTGAGCAAGTGCCTCCGTGTCGTCTCCGTGAGTCAGATTTCTGACCCGCGGATGGATTCAATGCCAGGTCGGAAACCCGCCTCACTTTTTTGGGACCCTTTCTAAGATATGTTGCATTTGCAGTCTGAATCGACGACGCGTTGGCTTTCCCAAGTCGACAGTGCTTTGCCGGAGTTGTTGATCGATCACGCTCACTGCGAGCGCAAAGCGGCGTCGACGGCAATGAACTTAATGAATGCCTACACCGAGAATCGCGAGTTGTGTTTGGAGATGACACGGATTATCGAGGAAGAACTCGAGCATTTCCACAGCGTCCTAGGTCTCTTGGATCGACGTGGGATCCGTTTCAAACGGTTGCAGCCGGGACCGTACGGCAGTCGACTGAATTTATTGATTTCGAAGAATGAGCCACAACGCGCCGTCGATCGGTTGCTCGTGGCAAGTTTAATTGAAGCTCGTAGCTGTGAACGGTTCCGGCTATTGGCGACGCACATCCGACAACGAGACAACGAACTGGCCGATTTTTACGCGAGCCTGTTTGAGAGCGAAGCTCGGCATCATACGACCTATGTCGCCTTGGCTGAATTTTACGCACCGCGAGCGAAGGTACGAGAACGGCTCGACCAACTGTCTCGCGAGGAAAGTCTAATCATCGCCGAGGGATGTGAATTGCCTCGAATGCACAGCTGATAACTCGTTTCACGGTCGCATGCGTCCTCGGAATCAGTGGCCGGAAGGTTTCACGCGTTTCAAGCGAATCTTATCCAGACTGTTTCAGACGTTGGATTGGCGACATGCAAGTTTGTTTTTGCTGGATCAGCGTTCTAGATTTCACTGCTCGCGAGAATCTCGCTGTGCCCTTCCTGGGATGGAAGCTGTGAATCGAACTCGATGGGTTTGATGTTCCGGACGATCCGGAATCCTCACCACTGCTTAGCATTCACTGGGGTTTTGGCGGTTGTCTTGAACAAAGGCATCCCTGCCGAACATCTCACTGAACCCCCGAAAGGAATCATGATGTACGGTCTTCGTGTTGCTACCTTGTTGTTGACTGGACTCTTTGTGAATCACTTACTTGTTCCACAGCGAGCCCTTGCTGGACAACCTCGCATCCAATTCGATATGCCCGCGGTCGCCGTGGCCTATCTTCAAGAGGAAGTGACTGGCGACACGCTCTCGACGGTGCCGACACCCGTTGGATGGAAGAAGGTCCAATTGGAGTTACGGTTGTCGTGCATCAACGCCTCGCTTGCGGACTCACCGATGCGGCAATGCATCGTTCGCATTCAGCCTCGTGATTCATCGCTCCAGATCATTGACTATGCACCGCGAACGGAAATGGCGAGTGAGCTGACGACTCCGATTCAAGTCAAGCGCATCGACGAAAAGTCGCGGTCGATGGGTCTTTCATTGGACGGCAACTATGCGAACATGGCACACGGGAACATCGGCTCGGATCACGGCAGCAAAAATACGGAGAGTGTCCAGTATGACCGTGCGGCGCCGGTTCAAGCGGTCATCGCATCAGGCACATTCGAGCGAGGCCGCGGTGTGTATTTCAAATTGCGTTGGACGGATACTCAAGTGCTGGAAGGTGAGCGTCGTTTTCAGGTGACTCTGTGTGTACCTCCACGGTGGCGCGGAGAGCTTGTCGATGTAAGCGTTGTGGCGGAGGCCGAGCATCGATCGCTGACGAGTTGGGAGAGTGAGTTGAAGCCCATTGCCGCAGCAAATTTCATCGTTGCAACCTATCTTCATGACGATGCCGAAGCCGCATCGCTGGCGTATCAACTTGCCGCTACTGAGTATCGACTTCGTGAATCGGCGATGAAGATAGCTGCGCGTCCATCGCCAACGACATTGCCACAGATCCTTCGTCATGTGGCCATGAAGATGGATGTCGACACACCTGTGGTCGATACGACGTGGCTTGCTCGATTGTTGCTTGGCCAAGCCGACCCGCATGTCGACAAAACAATCCGTCGTTTACCAGCGGACTTGCGTATGGTCGCACTGGACTATGTCGACGCCCGTGATACCTTCATGTCACTTCGCAACAAAAGTGTCGACGGGGTTGTGCTGGGCGAGAGCCTTGCCCGGATAACGGACACTGAATCGAATGATTTCAGTGTCGGAAAATAACTCCACGTTAAGCAAAGGTGGTTGAAAAAGTTGGTTGACAGAGGTGGTTCAGCTGTGCGGAATCAATTGTTGCTGAATCCTATCGCCAACAGCGCATCACGACCCAAGGGATTCTTTACAAAGTGTTGGCGACAATCGGGACATAAGTCATAACGCCCCCGGTGACTCGAATTCGGGGAAGAGCCGTCCGTGTCTTCGCAGATGTCTTCGAGGATTTGGTGCAGCTCCGACAAGTGATCGATGTCATCATCGAACTCACTGGGGCAATCATCCATCGCAGCAGAAATTTCGATCTGCACCACGTAGCGAGTTTGGTGCATCGCATCGATTTCACGTTTGCAACGATCGCAAGTGTAATGAATCATCTACAACAATTCCGTGATAAGGGTCTTCTTCGCGGTACATGAAGAGATAAGGCGAAGATCAAGAACAAAGACTCGAACTGTTCAACGGCCCTTGCCGCCTTCACACCATATTAATGAGCGAGACAACTCGGTGGCAAGGCAAATGCCATCCAGGATGCAACTATAGGCAGACAAAAAATGTTCTTGCAAAATGCATCTTGACACAGCCTTCTGGACGTGAGTGTTTTTGAAGTACGCGGAAGACTGTCTTCATGACCGCACTCATGACGATGTAAATTGAGACGAGTTGCGGTGGAAGCAATTCAGTCACTCACAGTGGTTGAATCTTTTCCCATCGGCGTCGTTGTCACCACGGCTGGACACCTTATTTCAATCAGCATTCCTGGTAGAAAATCGGTTGGCAGGTCACTGAGCGAACGGTCATCAAGCACCTTGGAGATATAGTTTCGTTCAGACGCGCCTTGGAGTAAGCGTTCAATGGCGGGACGATGTCCATAGGCAAGTAAACAACGGCCGTCGATACGCAAGTGTGCCGGTAATCCGTCTAAGAGCGAATCCATCAACGCAAAGTTGGGGTCGAAGTATGCGTGATCGGCTGGTTGGTTGATGCTTCCATTCTCCCAAGGTGGATTGGAGATGATCAAGTCGAATTGCTCGCTGTCTTGGATCGCGGCAAAGGCACCTGGTGACTCAGGATCGACTTGCCGCACTTCGAGATTCTTGTCCACCCCGATCATCGCGGCGTTGTAGCGAGCGTTCGCGACGGCAGCTCGGTTGATGTCGGTCGCCACCACTTTGGTTGCCTCGTGACGCAAACACAGGATCGATAGCAATCCGGTTCCTGTTCCAATTTCCAAACAGTCTCGCTGAGCCGCCGCGTTGTCTTTCGTGATCAGCTTGCGGAGTGAGACAGTGTCGTCGGGCTCCCAAAACACGGACTCAAACTGGACGATCTCGTGCGATGAGATGTCCTCGATCTGCCACGTCTGGATGACGTCGTAGTCGTAGTCGAGGTCGTTTCGGTAGTCGCGGGCGCAGCCGACCAGGCAGGCACTCATGCAAAGCAGAGATCGGAGGGACAGGAATCTCATGGGCGGTGTATCGAGTCGAGAAGAAGTGGAGTTCGGGCAGCATGGTGTGTCGCCCGATCCAATTCTACACCGCCCTTCCCTTCGTTACACGAAGCGGCGGACATTAACCGTCCAAGAAGTTTGCGTTACCGCACACGTGCCTGGAAGCGAATTGTGACGCTTTCGCCAACGCGAAGTTTATCCGTTAGCTTCCACGTCAAGCGAGACGACTGGCCGTCGTTCGACTCCGTTGAGAATTCGGCTCCACCGCTTGCTGTTTGGCTGTCTTGGATGTATTCCAAACGTGTTGTCAGGTTGTCGGTAACGAGTACATCAGTGACGGGTGAGTCACCCACATTGTCGACGCGGAGCATGAACGTCACGATCTCGCCTGGGAGCGCGTTGTCGCGGTCCGCCAGTTTGCACAGTCGCAACCTGCCTGCATCAGGAAAGTCGTATACAGTGAATGCTTCGACGCTTTGGTTACGTGTGAGCGTTGGCGGAGCGAAGCCTTGGATTTCGACTTCGACGCACTCATCGAGCGACCAAGTGACAGCGGCCAAGGCAGCTTCTTGTAGTAAGGCGAGTTCGTTGTCTCGAAGTTGGTCGAGTTCGATGATTTTCAAGCCAGCGATCGCGGCAAGAACGTCGGTGTGCAGTTGAAGATGCAAAACACTCTCGACCGGGACGCTGCGATTGCGATCACGCATTGCATCGAGACTGCGGCTGACATCGGCGTGGCCTAGCTCGCGAGAGTCGGCCAGTACAAGTCCAGGTTCGTTGTAGTCGAAACCCACAGTGCCCACTCGTTTGTCAATTCCAGCAAGCCCGATCACTCGGTCACCCGCTAGCGCGCTAGTGATCTTTCGGACCGAAGCGAAGCGAGGGGCATAGACACAAACTCGATTGCTGGGTTGGACTTCGATATCACCAGCGTCAGTGGTGTAATGGACAACGGTATCTTCGAGTCCCAGTCCGTCGAGTGAGTCATCGCGACGAACAGTCGTCTTGGGTGCTTGATCACCACCGTCGCAAAGGAACTCCTGTGGGTCCGTTCCGTAAGTGTTGTATGCCTGGGGCGGTAAGTCATAGCCCCATGGGTTTTGTGGTGGACAGTCGGCTTGGCAGCCCGCAAGTCCGCTCAGACAACTGCCAGGAGGTGGACTGGCCCACGAGCCTTGAGGTTGATAGCTACGTGATTCGCATCCCGAGCAACCGCACGAGCTTGCACCAGCATCTTGTTGGTAACCAACTTGCGCAACGCCGTTGTACGGTGTTGGGGCATGTTGTGTCGGAAAGTTTTGTGTCGCAGCAGCGTATCGCATTGCTTGCGATTGAGTTGCTTGCGATTGCGTTGCACTCAACGGCGATGGAGTCATCATCTCCTGCTGAGTCGGCATCTGCCGTGAGGATGAACCGAGACTCGCTAGGGGCGAACCCACCGACGCGCATCCGGTCATCGTTGTTAAAGCTGAAACGGCCGCGAGGCTCAGCGACAGTGTCGCGAGCTTTCGGCGTGTGGTCGGCTTGCAAAATTTAAGCTGGGCGTTGCGACTCATGGCTGTGGCATTTGTCCAGAAGCGTAGGCGGGCTCAGGCTGATAAATAGGTGCCCAAGCGGGGTAGCCGAAATAGAATTGTGGCATCAGCTCTGGAGTTGCTGGCGGCAACAGAGAGCCAATTCGAACAATCGCGACTGGACGACCAAATCGGTCGGCAACTTCCAGCGGATCTTGAAACTGTGAGATCTCGATTGCTCGGGATGTCGTTGGCGTTTCGGGAAGAGGTACCGCCGTTTGAGGATCTTCGAGATAGATCACTCGCGTTACCATCTGGCCATCGAGTGCTGCTTCGAGATCTTCTTCATCCAAGTTGATCGGAATTGGAAAGCGAGTTGCCAATCCGGCTGGAGGATACGTGCGATCAAGCAGTTCAACGGTTGGATACAGCTCGGCGCCTTCTGCCCCAGGGATACCGATGATCTGGAAACGGTAGACGGATCCGATCAGCAGGCCGGACATCAGTCGTGATTCTGCGGCTGCAAATACACCACTTTGTGGCATGGCGAACTTGGTGCCTTCGGGGCCTGAAAATGCGACAGGCTGGAAGTAGCCTTGAACCGGACCACGGCCCATGGCTCGAGCGGTACCGAGGACTCCTGGAGGCGCGTCCCCGGTGAAGAGTGGATGATGGCCTTGGTTACCGAGATAGTCGTCTGGGCTTGCGGCCAAGACCGACGTGCAATGAAGCAAGAGCATGCCCAACGCGATTGCTTGAGTGGCGTTCAATGGGTGTTTTTGGTTCGGCATGCGGATCTCACAGATCGTCTTGATCAATCGCAACATTTTTTTCTCTTCAATGCGAAAGAAACGCGGTGCGGTTCAATTGAGCCACACCGCGTTTAGTGCCCCGCCCCATCGTCAACACGAGCCGTGGCCGACTCGGTTGACACATACTCGGTGAACAGTTGCTTTACGGCAGACAGTTCGGGTCGACGTCTTGGCTTCCGTGTTGGTACAGCGGTCGGCCGTTTGGAACACCAGGGTTGATGTTCTGTTCGGTGATGTGAATGCGGCTGACAGGATTCGGATAGCTGTATCCAGGCTGCATGCGAACACCGACTTTGACTGCTTTGACTGGTTCAGGAATGTGCATTGGCGTGTGATTGCGAATGACATGCTTTTGCAGTGAGGCTGGGTGACCCAATGGAATGTGTGGTGGTCCAGGCAAACCGATTGGCGTGCCACTCATCGGCATGCCGTACTGAGGTGCCGTGATTCCAGCAACCATGCCTGGCAAGCTTGGTGGCATCGTTGAACAACCCGCTCCTGGACCGCCCATGCCTCCGGGACCGCCACAGCCTTCTGTCATGGCTGCGGCGAACGGAGCTGGCAAACCTGCGATAGGTGGAGCGTACATGCCGCCTTCCATTCCAACGCCTGACATCTCGATGTCCTTATCGCCCAGGCGAATAATCGCGAGGATCGAACCACGACGGTCGGCCTCAACGATCGGATCGATACCTGGATCGAGTCGTGTGCTCACGAGGGTATCGATACCGGCCAGTGCAGGACCTTGGAAGTCTGGATCTGGAAGGTAGATGACCTTGGTGACAAAGTTACCAGTCAAAACTTGGTCGAAGTCTTCATCGGTGAACTGAACCGGAACCGAGTTGTGAGCAAGGTAAGCCCCTGTGCGTGGATTAGCGTAAGCGAGTTCGACGGTTGGGTACAACTCGACGCCTTCACGACCGGAAATGTTCGTTAGTTTGATTCGATACAAACCCCCTTGAGGGAAGTTTTGGCGAGCCGGGACAACTAGCGGCTCGCTATCAAATTGTCCGTTTCCGGTTGCGTCGTACTTAATGTACATGCCATCGGGACGTCCGAAGGTGACTTGGACGGTCGGCGGCGGGCCGGACATCATGCCCGCGTCCGCTCCCATCAACACACCACCGCCTGGTGGAATGTTCGAGGCGTTGGACATGCATCCGCCTGAGCCGCCACAACTTGGACATCCTGGGCCACAGCTAGCAAAGCCAGCTGGCGAGACACCACCGCCGTCCATTGACGACATATCAGGTCCGCCCATCATGCCTCCCATCATTCCGGGAGCCATGGGTGGTGGTCCGAGAACGCCAGGGCCAGGGCCTCCGACGCCGGGACCAGGTTCCATCAGCCGCTGCTCGGGCGGCAGATTGTGGCGAACCGGCACACATCCGGTGGCGAGTATCGCCGTGGCCGCTAGGAGCGACAAACCAGTGACGATTCGTTTCATCTTT
>JBGSNA010000384.1:0-2525 GCA_041739875.1 Pirellulaceae bacterium | reverse complement strand
ACTTTCGTGCCGATCTCCGAGACAATTTGAAGAGCGGAGTGTGCTCCGATTCCATCGATACTTGTTAGGTCCACGCCCAGCATCTCGTAAAGCACTGTCCTTGTATCGAACTTCGGTTCGTTGAGCGTCTTACTGCGTTGTTTGGAGCGAGGTGGCTTGGCGAGCGGCGTGCCACCGGACTTGTCTTCGAACTGCCGTAGGTAAGCTTCGATTTGGTCATCGACCACAACGATCTTCTGGTGATAGTAGCGATACAAGTCCACAGCCTGGCGAAGTGAGAACAGATGTTCGTTTCGCCAATTGCCCTGCAACGCCAAAGCGATTGTGGCCTCATCGTTCTTGCATTTATCGTTTCGAAACTTTGCAAGCTGATTCGGATCCCGCTCGCCAGCAAGAATTGCATCGATGATCGCACTGCCTGTTGCACCTAGGATGTCGCTGATGACTTCGGTGAGCTTGATGTTCATCTGCTCCATTGCTTTCTGAATGTGTTGGATGTGCTGGGCGGCACTCTCGACCAGCATCTCGCGTTGACGCATGTAGCTGCGCAGGACAATGATTTGATCTTCAGGCCGAAACGATCCGGTAAGCAGTCCGAACGTATGCAGTGTTTGAATCCATTGGCAATCCAGCACATCGGTTTTGCGACGAAACTTCTTGATTTGGCTGGGCTCGACCAAGATCACTTCAAAGCCGCGACGCTCAAGCACTTCGAACAGTGGTATCCAATAAACGCCTGTGGACTCCATTGCGACAGTTTCGATGCGACATTCCGTAAGCCAATCGGCAATCGCATCGAGATCTGCGGTGAAGGCTCCGAAGCTACGCACGGGGTTCTCCGCGTCACGATCTTTCGGTACAGCCACAAAGTGGACGTTCGCTGCGATGTCGATTCCCGCCGCGTTGGTGTTGACTTGTTTAAGCGATTCAATCGGTGGCGGCGCGTTGTCGACGGGCAAGCCGCCGCGGCGCGGCCGACGTGCTTTCAACGTTGCGTTGCGAACTTCGAGAGGTTTCTTGTTACTGGAAACACCTTGCTTGTTTTTGCGTTTCTTGCGTGTCACAATGGAAACTCCTGAGTGCCAGATGGAGAGGAACTTGGGAAGAAAAGCACGGATCGAGCGTACTCGACATATTGCTGTTTAGGTTCTCCAACGAGGTCTTGTTGAACAGCGTAAGCCAATCAACGTGCCATCAATGCCAACGTCAAGAGTCGAGCAGGACCAAGATAACAAGCGGGCTACTAGCACCAATCCGCCGACGGTCTCCGCGACCCGATCCGTGCATTTTGATTTTCTCGAAGCACAACGTCGCGTGCAACTGAAAACCCAGAAACCCGTTCCTCCACAGCCACCCCAAAGCGCAGCGTTGTAAGTCTGTTAACAATGCGTTCGCTTTACGCTTGCTTGTCCAGCGGATTCTTAGGTACAGAAGGCAAGCGAGCCGAGTCTTCGAGCTCACGTTAAGCCGCGATGCTTTGGAGATGATGGACTCCTTATCAATTAGTTGACTGGGGCAAGGTCAAGTGCGAGAATCTTCATGTTCTTTAGAGTCCTTGTGTTTGTTGGGTGGAGTGAATGTGACAAGCAGCCCCAAGCTGCCCTGATCACGGGTCCGAGCCGCCAGTTTTAAGACGAATGGCTCCCACCCATCAAACCTCGGACATACATGGATTCTTTACCCGACAGATGACACTGTGATTACATGATCGTGACGCTAACTGCCTGGACTGTTGTTGCAATGGGGATTGCGATCGCATCCTTCGCGGTACTTCACGAACGCGACTGGCGCAAGCGGCTTAACAACACTGTTTTGGTTGATGGGTTGGTTACTGCGGAGCTCGACCACCCCGATTGGGAAAACACCCGTGCCGAAATTGAATATCGACTCAACGGCTGTTCGTTTCGCTTCGTCTCGAACTACGGGACGGGGATGCTAGCTGTGGGGGATCGTGTGCGTGTGGCCGTGAACATTGAAACGGGAGACGCTGAACGACTTGCAATTGCGACTCGATGGGTGTTTACTTTCGGTCCAATCCTACTCGGTGGTATGTTCGTGATTCTTGGCCTTTCCATGATCCGGCAGTTCGGCGGGTAACCATGTGGTGCACGCGAGTCGGGCGTTTTGACATGGAGAGTCAACCGCGCGTGCCGGGTGACCACTGTCGTTCGTCCGACAGAGTTCTTTCTCGTTCCACGGGTGACCGCATCTTGTCAAACAATGTTTTGGATGCACTTCGATAATGTCGCCCGAATATCGAATTCCGCTCGTCTTGGTACTTGCGTTTGTACATACATATGTGTTTCTCTGGATTGGGTTTGTTCTGACGCTCAGTTCAGCCACATACTTTTTCTCGGAGGAACCGCTCAACACACAAGTCCAAGAGGGTGTCGTCTCATTGGGGCGCGAGACTATGCAGCGAGTTGACGGTTCAATGTAGCGTTTGGACCGTAAGGTCGAAGCGAAGCGGTATTCGTTGTTAAGATCGCGCCGTAGGTTGCAGCCCAGGTTCCGCTGAGCAAGAT
>JBGSNA010000381.1:0-3401 GCA_041739875.1 Pirellulaceae bacterium | reverse complement strand
TTCCAATATCCGTTCCAGTTAGCCGCTTGCTAGGTGTTCATCGGATTGATTGGGGGCCGTGAGTCGGTCAAGTTGTAACTCCGAAACTCGCACCTCCGCCGTTTCAAGGTAGACGCCTAACTGGCCGTTTTCGAAACTCTTGTCCGCTAAAGACAATACCACGCGGCCGTTGATCGACAGTTCGATGTAACTCCCGAAGGCAATCAATTGCACGAACACGCCACTGCGGACTTCCGAGTACCAGAATCCTGATTGCAATGCACGGAACTGCATCATGTGTTCCCCGCTGCCGTCTTCGCCGGAACCCCAGGCCCGTAATTGGGCGACACCTTTGAGCATGTCAATCGACAGGTAGTATCCGTCGCGCGTCTGCGAGTCGATGCGAAATACTAAACCGCACTTGCCGAGTCCCCGCATCTCAAGCTTCGCTTGGAATCGAAAGTGGTCTAGCGTCTCGTCGAACACAAAGGCTTGAAATCCGCTTTCACAAGCCAAGTCTAAATTCCCGCCGTCGACTCGGCATTGTTGGACGTTCGATCCTAAGTCGTCGATCAAGCTGTGAATGCACGATGTATCAATAGACTCTCGCACGCAATCTGCGATGCCCTCAAAAGTTACCGCTCGCAACAAGCCTTGTTCGTTCTTCACCAGACGTTTCGGCGGTGGCATCAAGTTTTCTGCCGTACGATCCGTCACATTCATCGAAAAGAAGTTCCACAAAAGCCAACCCTGTTCGTCGCGACACACTCTTCCTGCGTAATTGCCTTGAGGCAGTAGCACGTTGTCGTAATAACTCTGCCAGAGGTTGCCGATTTTGTCGGTATGCCAGTAGCGGATCTTGGCATCTTCGCGGATGCTTCCGATCAAGTAGTGGTCATCGTCGACAACGATCAGATTGGGCACTTCAACGTCGTCATACAAGCGCGGATGATGCAACGCCGGCTGGGCAACGAAGTGGTTTGGGTTAACTTCTTTCATCAAGGCAACGCAGCCACGCCGAACAATCGGCCCCGTATTCACTCGGCCTGCCGCTATCAGCCAGCCATCGCTGCCGTCATGGTAGAAGTAGGGATCACGGAAGCTGACCCAATGTCGGCCTTCTTCCAGCGAAGCTTCATAGTGCTGCGGATCAGGCTCCAATGGGAAACAACTCCCTTTGTCAATCAGCGCGTGACGGCTGCCGTCAACTTGGGATCGACTTTGCCGCAAAGCCTGCTTCACTCGTTCCGGGTCGTTGGGACCACGATGATCTTCCCAATGGACAGGCGTTTTTTGCCAGTGAAACAAATCTTCGCTGACTGCCATTCCCAGTCGCTGAAATTTGCCTTGATCTCGCCGTGACAGACCGGTGTAGAACATTCTCCAGTGACCAGCGCGATGCGGGTTGGGCGAAACGTGCATGGTCCACAGCATCAAGTCGTCCCAACCTCCGGGATCGCCAATGAACAAAGCGTTGTTCACGCGCCGCCAATTCAGCGCGTCTGTACTGACGGCGTGTGCGATGAAGTCGTGATTGGGTAGCACGAGATGAAACAAGTGGTAAAGTCCATCGTGGAACAAGACGTCCACATCTCCAATTGTTTTTCTGCTGCCGTCAGTTTCTGAAAACATGCGTTATTTTGAGTTGAATCTGGTGGATTGTTAAAAAGCTCTCTGATCCAGCAAGACTTCACCACCTTCGTTTTCCCAGCGCTCGACAGCTTGCTGCTTCGTCGATGCTGTCGATTCGCAAAAGTGGTTTAACGACTTGGGAAATGAGTTCTGCGGAGTCGAGTTCCACAGCATGATTGCCCGCGGTTTCGGGGTTTCGGAATCGTGGCTAAGAATGCTCAATGAGGCAGTGTCGAGCAAAAAAGGTTCGGCATGTTCCACGGCAAGATCAATCCAACGCGCTGCTAGCACACGACCAAGGTGACTGTGTGCGAAAACGGCAATGTTTCCATCCAGTTTACTGAATCGAGCCACCAGACGATCGACTCGCTCGCTAACATCCGTTGGCATTTCACCGTTGGGGCAACCGTCGCGGAAGAGATTCCAGTTGGGACGCAGAGCAAAAACATCTGCATGCGTTTTGCCTTCGTAATCACCATTGTCCCATTCGGCCAAGTCGTCGTCGATCATCTGGTGTTGCGATAGCCCAGCCAACTCGGATGTTTGTCGCGCGCGCAGTAACGGGCTGGAAAACACTTGAGTGAATGCAATCGATCGAATGCGTTCGCCCAACTGCCGTGCCTCCAACTCGCCATTGTCGGTCAACGGAATATCGGCTTGTCCAGTGTGTTGCCCCGACAAAGACCAAGCCGTTTCACCGTGCCTCATCAAATAAAGACGCATTGTCATCAAAATATCCTGACTAGGAGGGAGCGGCGGCTGATTCGCCGTGAACCGTGGCGGTCACCAGGTCTCAGCACCAATGTCATTCGTCGAAAAGTCCAAGGGCATTCACGGAAAACTGACGGTCTTTGCGATCTTCCAATTTCAGCAGCTTGCCAAACAACTCTTGCACCCCTGGCGAGGCTGTCTCGCCAGCAAGTTCGCAATACAAGCCGAACAATGCCTGATCAAAAGTAAGCACTACGCGCAAAATCTCGTCTGCAGACATTTCATTGCGAAAATCTAGATGCTCTAGCGAATCAGTGATAGCATCATCGGGGACGTATTTCAACCATGTGTTGTGTATTCCAGTTGCTGTGTCTAGTTTGTAGCCAGCTAGCGTTTTCTCGAAGTTGTCTTCATGCCGAGCCATGTATTCCAGTAACAACTGAATTCTCTCATCCTGCTGATGCGATTCTAATGATTCAAGCTGCTCCGCAAGCGATCGGTGGTAACCGCGAATGTCATCGAGAACGTCTTTAACCTGCATTGATGGCATTTTTCAGTTTCCTTGGCAGTCATTATTGTGTCAGCACGACGTTGTAGACATCGAGTGATCCTTGACAATTAGCTGGCGGAATCAACCAATAGTTCGCAATCGAGTTGTGAATTTGATTTTATGGTGCCGCTTCTCTTTCGCCGGGAATTCAAAGCCGGACTCAATCATCATTTTCATTTTTTGTTTGTTCAGATCCATCTTCGCTCCACCCAAGAAAAAGTGTCTCGCCCGCGAAAATCAACAGCAGACCGGCGAGCGAAACGTAGATTACCAGGCGATCGCACTGGGCTTTCACCACGAGAAACGCGCCCAACACAACCACATCGAGAACAATTGCCGTGACCAAGACGACCGGATTAGCGCCAACTTCCTTGCGGAGATATCGCAACACGCCCCAATGCACGGCAATATCCATGATCAGATAGAAGATCGCTCCCAGTGACGCGATCCGACTTAGGTCGAAGAACACGGTCAGCACCATCGCAATCACGATCGTGTAGACGAGCGTGTGCGTTTGGATGTTACCCGG
>JBGSNA010000378.1:0-2381 GCA_041739875.1 Pirellulaceae bacterium | reverse complement strand
ATACCGACCAACCGCACACTACTGGTGGCAACGTTGTCATCGGCGAAACCGTAACATTCAAAGCAACGGTCCAAGTTCCTGAGGGCACTATGAGCGATGCGTTGCTTACGATCAATGCTCCTCAGGGCTTTGCCATCAAGTCCGTGATTAACGCGTTGGCATCCACCGATATCGTTTTTGAGAAAGCTATACCAGCCAACCTCGAATCGATAGCCGTTATCGACTCGACAACGACCGATCCACGCAATGGCGGAAATCGATTGCAGCTCAAGCTCGGGAACCTGACGAACAAGAATCAGGACAATCGTCAGATCGAAACCATCGAAGTCGTCTATACAGCCACCGTCACAAACGATCTCGGCAATGTGGCGGGCAAGTCCTTGAGCAACTCTGCAGTTTGGACCCACGTTAATGGCCGGACGGCCATCAACAGCAATTCGGTCAGCATCCTTGAACCTAAATTGTCGATTAATAAATTGTGGAGCAAGTCGCAAGCCGATGCGGGAGATCGTGTCATGGTCACCTTGGATATCGTTCCATCGAAATCGCTGACGACGATTGCGTTTGACGTGGCGATTAGCGAACAGTTGCCCACTGGTGCGACCTATGTGGTCGGCTCGCTTCGCTGGGTAAGTGGTCCAGCACCAAGTACTCTGATGCTAAAAGACGGCCTTATTTCTGCGAATTGGATTCAATTTGCTAATTCGACAAATGGTCGATTGCAGTACGAAGTCATCGTAGATGAAGAGGCTGCTGCCGGATCGCGATTAACGAATAAGGCCACCATATCATGGACCAGCCTACCGGGTGCGCCTGGTCAAATCGCAACGACAAACCCCTTGAGTTACGAACGGACCGGCAATCCATCGGAGGTTGGCGGCATTTCAAATACCTATCAAGCTACCTTGCAATCAAGTCTGACAATCGCCCCAGTCCAGGTTCAGATGAAATTGCTCGATTCTAGTCACGTGCACACCACTGGTAACAATCTGACGATTGGAGAACGAGCTATCTACGAAGTGTTGCTCACCATCCCCGAAGGAAAGCACACGCTGGTGCTCGACGGACATAATGTCGGCAACGACGCGTTGCTGACTCTCGAATCGCTCTCAATCATTTCCGTTGGCAGCAATCTGACGGTCGAGCGGGGCCGCGTAGGATCCGAGGTTAAAGCAAGTGCGGACGGGCGACTATCCTTGGATTTCGGTGACGTACGCAACCGAGCCGATAACCTCACTACAACAGCGGATACCATCGTACTTCGCTTGGTTGCATTGGTCGGAGACAGCCCGGAAAACCAATCGGGAGACTCAGCGATCGCAGGAGTCAAAGTGGACTATGAATTCGGGACAGCTAGTTCCGAGGCTGCTATACGATTGGTAGAGCCTCAATTGCGATTGCTGCAAACCGTCAACGCACAAAACGTTGATGCGGACGGAGTTGTCGAAGCGGAAATCAGGGTAGTTCGCCAAGAGAATATCACGCTCAGCGCCTTTGAATTGAACCTGGCTGACTCGCTCTCGAATTTGGGTTTGAATCTGATTACTGAATCCGTCTCCGTCAACAATGGCCGCATCGTGGCTGGAAACAAACCGGGGGATACAATTGTCAAAATCGAAGTTGATGAATGGAATTCAATAGGTGCCCTGGTCGTGAACTACAAGGCCCAGGTTTCTCGAGTTGCGAATCCTGGTTCTACGCTATCGCTGAACCCAAGCTTGGTTTACCGCAGTGTCGCAGGTAAGGAGGGCCGAACTTACAATGCCGCAGCAACAACCAATCTGTTCGTAAACTCCACGAAATTGACTGGCACTATATTCGTCGATGCCAATCAAAACGGGATTGAGGAATTTGGCGATCAAGGAATCGGTGGAGTGACCGTCACGCTGTTCGGCGTTGATCACTTAGGCAACCAAGTTTCACGCACAACCCAATCCCTTCCAACTGGCTACTATGAATTCGACTCGCTACGCCCAGGTAACTACGGCCTGATTGAAAGTCAGCCAGACACCTACTCGGACGGAGCCGACTTCACAGGCGCTCTTCGTGGAGATGTGGGGCAAGATCGTTTCGATAACATTCTCATTGCTGAGGGGTCGTCAGGAACTGGTGTCGGTTACCGATTCACTGAGTCGCCTTTGACGTGGATTGAAGGAACTGTTTTCGTTGATGAAAGCGAAGACGCAATCCTCGGAGCTGATGAAGAAGGAATTGCGAACATCACAATCAATCTGTTAGGAGTAACCAGAACTGGCCAAACGATCCAGCGGACGACCGAAACCAACAGCCGCGGATACTATGTGTTTGGCTACTTAGAAGCTGGAACTTACTCCATTATCGAAGGAAAAACCGATGGGTATTTTGACTCTCAAGAGCAACTC
>JBGSNA010000230.1:0-2482 GCA_041739875.1 Pirellulaceae bacterium | reverse complement strand
GAATTACCTCATACGGCTCTTGCCGTGAGTCGATCGCGAAAGCGTTGGTCTGGGTACGGGTGGATGATCCTCGGTGTCGGCAACACGCGGCGAACCAGCCGCTGCATCCGAGACCATGTCCAGCGATGACGTTGTGAACGGGTCCGCAACGTACATAGCCAGAGCTTGGTGAGCTCGTCACGAAACTGTTGCAGTCGAATCATGTTGCCGGGGATCGCGTGGTAGTTGTACCAGCCTTGAATCACCCGCGACAACCATCGACCAATCGAACCGATATCCCAGTGGCGTCGACGCCTCAGCAGCTCTTTCACTGCCGCAAGTTTGGCTCGCATTCGTTTCGCAATACTCTCGCGAGCAATTGTGAACCAGCCATGACTGCGGGTCTTCCCACAACGATGGGTGAACCCCAGAAAGTCGAATGTCTCCGGCTTGCCTTCGTCACGTTCCTTACAACGTTCGATCGCAAAGCGACCGAACTCGATCAAACGAGTCTTCGTTTCGTGAAGCTTCAAACCAAACTTGGCGAAACGGGCTCGGAGTTCTTCCAAACACGCCTCTGCCTCGCCTTTACGTTCAAAGCCGATCACAAGTCGAGTAGCCCGGGGGAATTGCACCCCCAGGCCCTCACGGAACCGGACGTGAACCTCTCGGCTCATCCGGCTCTTATTGTCCAGTCGCAGGGCGAATTCCGTGCGACCATAACGTAAACAGTTGTGGTTCTCGTTGAGCAACACGGCCCAACCAGTGCACTGCGTTGCGTTGATGGTCTCGCAATCGTTTGAACTTGCGGCGTACCCAGTACACAAGGCTGCGTTCCAGGCTCCGCAAGACGGGTGTGAGTGCGGACGGATAGTACCGGCCGTAATAGTTCACCCAACCGCGGACAAAGGGATTAACGAACTTAGCGATTTCCTCCAAGCTCTGGTTGTTGCGCGTCGCGCCAATCCGCCACGATCGAATCGTTGCTCGGATCGAGTTGGCCGCCTTGTTGCTCACACCGGGGAGAAAACTGATAAACAGCTTGCCCCTCCGATTCTTAGCGCGACGAGGACGAAACGTATATCCCAAGAAGTCGAACGAGGTGTGTTCATGCGTGCCGCGTCGGTCGTCGTCTTTGCAGTACACAATCTTGGTCTTCACAGGATGAAGTTCCAAGTGGCATTCTGCCAAACGCTCCCGAATTGCCGTGAGCAGCTTTTCCGCCTCAACGAGGCTGTGAGCATGCACGATAGCATCATCGGCATAACGCGCGAATTGAACGCCTGGGAAGTTACGCCGCAGCCATTCATCGAACGCGTAATGCATGAACAAATTCGACAACAACGGGCTGATCACAGACCCTTGCGGCGATCCTTTCGTTCTTTCTTCAAGGCATCCATCCGCGTGTTGCACTTGAGCTCGCAACCAGCGTTCTACGTAAAGTAGAATCCACGGGACATCAGTGTGATGCCGTACTGCACGCATGACCAAGCTCCAATCGAGATTATCAAAGAAGCCTTTGATGTCCAGATCAATCACCCAGTTGCGACGCCAACAACGTTGGCGTGTTACCCCCACGGCATCCAACGCCGACTTGCCAGGACGATACCCGTACGAGTCAGCATGAAAGTGTGGTTCGACGTGCGGTTCGAGCACCAGCTTAACAACCATCTGCGCAATTCGATCCGAAACGGTCGGAATGCCCAGCGGTCGAGTCTGATCCGTACCTGCTTTTGGAATCTCCACGAGACGGACCGGTGGCGGAAAGTAACTGCCTGACGACATTCGATTCCAGAGCTTGTAGAGATTCCCCTTCAAGTCTTTCTCGAATTCCGCCAGCGATTGACCATCCACTCCGGCCGCTCCGCGATTCGCCTTCACTCTTTTGTACGCTTCCCAAACAACATGCTTGGAAATCACATACGGCTTTGCTTCTGTCATGAACTCCTCCTTTCACAAGTTGGTTCAATTCATTAGCTGAACAATCTGGTCCCTTCGCTCCACGTCCATTACAGACGCTTCAACACTACTGCAGACCAGTCCGCCCCTGTGCCTCGCATCGGTTACTCTGGTCCTTGTGGGGCTGCCACTTGGACTTCTCCCTTTCTGTGACGACGAGTCACAAACATCGAGGCGACAGGTTCCTGGGTTACGCCCACGAGCCGGAAACGGACTCACGCCACCCGCATCAAAGACCCCTGGGGTCTTTTCGGAGCCCCCGACAGGATTTCCCACTGGATGGTTCCCTGTCCGTCCAAGCAGTTAGCCAAATCTGACTCTGCACTTGGAGCCGATCGGATCTCCCGGGGAAGCGCATTTTGATTTCCACGCATGCACAGGTTCTCGGACTCCGCCGCGTCCCCTCGAGCCTTGCCAATAACGGCTCGAGCGATATTGCCTTCCCACAGAAGGGACCGGGTCGGCACGCGAGAGTGATGATTTCGGAGCTCAATAGCTGGCCTGCGTTTCCTCCAGCACGGACGCTCAGCACGACGTTGTTACC
>JBGSNA010000228.1:0-90523 GCA_041739875.1 Pirellulaceae bacterium | reverse complement strand
GATGTTTTGAATGAGACTGAGTTGCTTGCAAGATTCTTGGACTCGTTGTCGGAGATCGATCGAGCTGTACTCGTGATGTATTTGGACGACCTCACCAACCAAGAAATTGCTGAGGCAATCGGTGTCAGCGACGGAGCAATTCGGACGCGGATCAGTCGAATTCGCAGTCAACTCGAAAACTGGTCAACTTGAAAACAGGTAAACAAGTGATGGAAAAACTCGATGATTTGAAGACAGCTTGGCAAACGCATAGCGGCATCACCCAAGAACGCTTCGAACAAATCGGTACCAAAGCACGATGTAGCGCGGACCTATTTCGCAGGAAGATCTTTCAACGTGACATGGCAGAGACGGCGGGTGCGGCTTTGGGCGTTTGTTTTTTCTTGCCCGGGATCTTTCTCAGCGAGAACGTGATGGAGCGAACTGGCTTTGTCATCGTGATCGTTGGCGCATGTATCATCCCACTCGTCCTTTGGTGGGGACGCAAGCGCCCAGTCTTGGCTGCTTCCACGGCCAACTTTCGCGAGTTCGTTGATGCTGAAATTCATTTCATGCGGCGGCAAGTTTGGCTGATCCGCAACGTAGTATGGTGGTACATCCTTCCGTGTTATATCGGTATGGTCGTATTCTTTTTGAGCATGCGCAGCCCATACCGTGATACAGTCGACGATTTGGCGATAATTAAATACGTCGCTGTGGCTATTGCTACTATCGTCATGGTGTTCATCTGGCGGGTGAATCAATCGGCTCGCAAGAAGTACCTAGAGCCGTTGCTCCAGTACTACATCGACATGCGAGCTGGTTTCGAGCGAGACGACGACGCGCTGATACAACTTTCGGATGCACCGGCGGAGTTCTTGTATTCAATTCAGCGGACACCCATTTCGAAACGGAGACGACGAATCGGCATCGCACTCGCCCTGGCGTGTACGATCGCCGTCGTGGGAGTCGGCTACTACACCATGACAAACTTCGATGCACGCACCGGAAAGTTCGTCATCGGCTGTGCGCCAGTGGTTGGGATTTTGGTGATTGTTGTCACCGGCGTGTGGCGAAGAAATCCCAAGGCGCCGTCGAATCCAGATCTATGAAACCAGTTTCGGGTTGAAGCGGCCTTCGTTTACCGTTGGCCGTTCTGGTCGTCCTTTGTACTTATACGTCAGTGACATGTTATCAAGCCCCATCAAATGCAGAATGCTCGCGTGAAGATCATGGACGTGCATGCGGTCTTCGACGGCTCGGAGCCCCAGTTCATCGGTGGCACCGATGGTTTGTCCACCACGAATTCCACCGCCAGCCATCCACATGGTGAATCCGGTCGGATTGTGATCGCGGCCATTTCCCTTCTCGGACATGGGCGTACGACCGAACTCACCGCCCCACACAACGAGCGTCTCATCCAGCATGCCTCGCTGTTTCAGATCCATCAGTAAGCCAGCGACCGGTTTATCCATCGCTTTGCAGAGTGACGAGTGGTTCTTTTCAATTCCCGAGTGAGCATCCCACTTGCTTCCGGCTCCATGATAGAGCTGGACAAATCGCACGCCACGTTCAACCATACGTCGACTCAGTAGGCACATGCGACCAAAATCAGCCGTCTCTTTGTCGTCGATGCCGTACATCCGCTCCGTCAACTCGCTTTCACTGCCTAAGTCGACTGCTTCGGGTGCGTTTGCTTGCATGCGAAAGGCGAGTTCATAACTTGCAATGCGGGCTTCCAATTCGCTCTGTTCCGGATGTTGGATTGCCTCACCCTGATTGATTTCACCGAGCAGCGCTAACTTTGCAAGTTGCTGACGTGCGCTGACGCCTTCGGGTGTGTTGAGATTCGGAATCGGTTGGTTGCCCTCATTCAGTTGGATACCTTGATACAGAGCGGGCATGAACCCGGCGCCCCAATTTCGCGGACCATTCACG
This sequence comes from Pirellulaceae bacterium, assembly GCA_041739875.1. Classification (GTDB taxonomy): domain Bacteria; phylum Planctomycetota; class Planctomycetia; order Pirellulales; family Pirellulaceae; genus JBBSJZ01. The sequence goes on along the minus strand of JBGSNA010000228.1, from coordinate 88,606 downwards.
ACCGAAGAACGATTGTCCTGCATCACCAAGTACGCTGGCAAATTATCGTTTTCGCTTCCTAGCCCATAAGTCACCCAGCTGCCTAGTGACGGACGTCCTCCAACGATCGAGCAAGTGTTCATTTGGCAGACACCTGCCGAATGGTTAATGCCATCCGACCAACACGATCGGATCACGGCGATGTCGTCGATGCACTTCGCAGTCTCGGGTAGCCAGTCCGATACCCATAATCCAGATTCACCGTGTTGGGACCATTTGCGTTTGCACTCAAGCAAGGGCGACCGCGATTCACCCATCGCGGTGATGACTTCTCCGAAACTCTCAGGCATCGATTGGCCGGCAAGCTCATTCAAAAGCGGCTTGGGATCAAAGGTATCGATATGGCTCGGTCCACCTTCCATGAACAAAAAGATGCAACGTTTCGCGGTCGGTCGGTGATGCAAATTGGGTAGACCGCTCGCCGCCGTGGACTGATTCCCCCAAAGCCCCGCCAGCGCCAGCGATCCGAATCCAGCGCCCGATTCAAACAGAAACTCTCGTCGTGATCGAGCAAGTCGGATGTGCGGTGTCTTCATGTTGCTCATGTTTGCGGCGCTTCCTCAGGTGGCGTTGCGTGAATCTCTCGCAACGTGCGGTCACTCAATACACATACAAAAACGAATTGGAATTCAGCAGCACGTGACAAAGATCCACGAAGGCTTGTTCCGACGGTTCAACGTACACAGCTTTCTTGCCGTCCGAATTGAGATCCAGTCCAAGGTCGCTGCTGTCACGCAGTAATCCGGGATCCGACTCGAACTTCCAATAGCCCACCGTGGTGTCTTGGGGCGATTCGTTGTTGAAGAGCAATTGTCCGACATCCAGCTTTCCTCGAGACAGTCGCACATCATCAATCAGCCCATCAAATACACTGCTTGAGCCCGACACAGTCCCAGCAATACTCAGCTTCTTTGTACTCGCTTCGTTCGCATTTGCATTTCCGAGAGTCACGATCGAGTGCTCGAGCGTAACGGTATCGAGAGGTTGGTCGTCGTTCGACAAGTCCTTCAAGTAGAACGTCACATCGCCCGGCTTACCGTCTTGGCTCATGTGAACGGTGGCCGCAGCATAATAAGGCTTGTTCAATTCGATGTGCTGGTCGGAGAACAACGCCGCCTCAATGATTGCGCCAGATTCGTTTCCATCTGCCTTGCCAATCGCCGGCCCAAACATTTGCATCACAAGCGTTTGCGGCTTGCGTCGAGATCCTTTGCCAGTGACTCCAAATGACCATCCAGGCTTCTTGCCGTTGGCATCGTACGATGATGCGATCGTGCGAACAGCACCGGAGTCATAGACCGAGCGGATTTGGAAGAACGCTTCCACCGTCAAGTCGCCGCTGGGTAAAGACTCAGTGTTCTTCGTGACGAACTGGGCTGATTTATTTTCCTCACTCACGAGTACCGATTGTCCATCGCGATACGGCATCTGACCGGTTTCCGCTTGCGCAAGTGCCGTTGATTCTCGCTCGTTCGTAAGGTAATCGGCCTGTGTTTGGAGGAAATGCCGAGCGTTTTCCAGTTCATGTTCCGATGGCCCACGTCCAGTCGCGAGTTGCCAAAGGTTCGAGATTTGAGTCGCTGTCTCGTCGTCTGTCGAAGAGCCTGGCGATGCTTCGCTCGCTCGTTTCGCAAGCGAGCGAGCGTGGCTGAGCATTTCGGGGCTGTTGATCAGCAACAGCGATTGAATGGGCGTCGTTGTTGTGTCGCGTGTCGACGTGCTATTGAAAAATAGCGGCAAGTCAAAGGCATCGAGCAGCGGATCACGATTGTTTCGCATCACACGCGAATAAATCGAACGGCGTGGAGCGTCGGGCAATGTCCCTTCGCCGCCGCGCCGCGCATCGAGTCGAGCTGTCACCGCGAAAATTGAGTCACGAATTTGCTCCGCGTCCAAGCGACGCGTATTGTGATGCCAGTACCAAGTGTTCTCGGGATCAATCGTTTGTTGGTTCTCAAAATTTGGATGACGCGAAGCTTGCCGATAAGTCGCAGACGTGACAATCATTCGATGCAACGGCTTCAGTCTCCAACCGCCTTGCACGAACTCGGACGTGAGCCAGTCGAGCAATCGGCTATGCGATGGTGGACCGCCGAGATAGCCAAAGTCACTCGCGTTCGCGGTGAGCGGCCGACCAAAGTGGTATTGCCAAATGCGATTAACGATGACTCGTGTGGTCAATGGGTTTTCTGGATTCGTTAACCAACGCGCCAGTTCACTGCGACGTCCCGTTGAATTTTCTGGAGGAACGGCCGCGTTTGTTACGATGCCTTGAACGCCCTCCGGATCCAACAAAGCCAAAACGCCTGGTGTCACCTCCGTACGTTTTTTAGGAATGATCGTTGGCGGCGATTCACTGCCTACATCCGTTACGGCGAGAACAGCCGGCAGCGGCTGGGGGCGTTTCGAGTCGAACTTGGCAAGATCGCGACGCAACTCAAGCAAACGATCTTTCTTGTCACCCTTAATTTTATCATCGAGACGCGTGTACTCAAAATCCACTTGTCGCCAAGCGAGCTCCACGAGCTGCTGCTCTCGCGGGGAACGAGCCTCGCGATCTTTAGCAATCATGGCTTGGATATCCGGAGGGAAAATCACGATTGCCTTGTTCTGTGCTGAAGCTCGCGCGGGTTCCTCGATCGCATCAATCTCAGCCCGAATTTCTGCCGTCGCATCGAGCCACGCCTTGTTGGCTTTTTCGTACTCAGTCCGTTCGGCAGCGGTCGCTGCATCCAGGTCATCGCGCCACGATATCGCTTCGAAGTAAGCCCTCAGCTTGAAGTAGTCTTTCTGCAGAATCGGGTCGAACTTGTGGTCATGGCATCGAGCGCACTGCATTCCAAGGCCAAGGAACACGTCGCCGGTGGTATCGGTGATCTCGTTGAGGATGATATCCCACTGGCCCGACGCATCGCGATTGTTGTATTCGTAAATACCATGCCGGAGAAATCCCGTCGCGACGAGTGCCTCGGGATCCCCGGGATAAAGTTCGTCCCCAGCGATCTGTTCCCGCACGAATTGATCGTACGGCTTGTCATCATTGAAGCTGGCGATCACATAGTCTCGGTAACGCCACGCGGTTGGGCGATAGTGATCGATACGATAGCCGTCGGAGTCCGCGTAGCGAACGAGGTCAAGCCAGTGGCGCGCCCAGCGTTCACCGTACTCCGGGCTGTCGAGCAATCGATCGACAAGTTGCTTGTACGCGTCACCGCGTTCGTCCGAAAGAAACGCATCGATCTCGATTGGACTTGGCGGCAGCCCCACCAGGTCAAAATACAGTCGCCGTATCAAGGTTCGTCGATCAGCTTCCGGTGAAGGCAAAAGCGAATTCTCGTTCAAACGATTGGCGATGAATCGATCGATGTCGCCACGCGGCCAGTTTCCCAGCTCGCCGTCTATCTCCGGTGCAGCCACTTGTTGTAAGGGCTGGATCGCCCACCACTTCCGATCCTCGTCGCTGAACGACTTTCCACCCTTCCCGCTTCTTGTCGTCGGCTCACCGTCACCATTCGGCCAGGCTGCGCCCGCAACGATCCATTTCTCTAGAACCTCGATGCTCGCGTCAGGCAACTTGCCCTTGGGCGGCATTTCGTAATCCTCGTATCGCACGGCGGAAATCAGCAGACTGGCGGTCGAGTCGCCGGGCACGACGGCTTCACCCGATTCACCGCCGGCGAGCACGTTCGCACGCGAATCAAGCCGCAAGCCGCCTTCTTGCTTTTCTGAACCGTGGCATGAGATGCAGTGCTCAAGCAGCAGTGGTCGAACCTTGCTTTCGAAAAACACGAGTTGTTCGTGATTGATCGGATTTTGGTCCGACTCGTTCGCGTTCACGAGCGAGCTCGCTCCAACGAGCGCAATGACGGTAATTGTGATACTTCCAAGCAAGGCGGTGCGTGAAAGCGATTGGGTGGGACGTTCGAGCACGGTCGTTCCTGGCTCCGTGGGCTGAGGCGAGAAACCCCAGCTTAATGGATATCGCACCACATTGCTGCGAAAGGCACCAGATTATCGACCTGAAATTTCCGCTCGAAGTTGGTTTAGACCGCCCAGGTTCTCCTGCAGCGACTCTTTTGCGTCCAATTCGTTTCGATGATCGATAATTCCGATGGCACCACGATACTTACTCGCAATGACGTTTCGAATCATCTCTCGCTCGTGCATGCCCTTGCCTATACCCAGAATCTTCGGCTCACCGCTCGCGTTCATGCCGTTGAGGTTAACGCACAAAAGGTAAGGCTGCATCTTTGCAAAAGAGTTCTCCCAATCGTCGATATGTTCATGTCCATGATGAAAGTTATAGACAATGCCCACGTTGCTATGGCCAAGCTCAGCCAGCCGCTCGCAGACTGCGACCATGTTGTCGGGCTCACCGCCCCAGCCACCGTGATTGTACAAACCGAGTTGACATCCTATCGCTTTGGTTCGCTCAGCCAATGGAATCAACAGTTTCGCCGCCAGTTCAACCTTCGCGTCGTTCGAAGTACCCGGCTGTGTCCCCCGAGGCTCGCTCAGTGTCATCCAGATTTGTGGGTGCAAATCGTATTTCTCAAACAGTGCAAACGCGGCGTCGTGGACTCCCCAAAAAGCGAAGAACTCAATCCCATGTTTCTGGTACGCCAAGATCTCTTGCTCGAATGAAGCAACATGCTCTTCTCGCCAATCGTAAGCACAACGATGCAGCCCGAGTTCCTTCAGCATGACGGCGCGTTCTTCCGGTCCACGTTTCGCCGCGTCAAACGGGACGATACACCAAGCGACAAGATTCTCCGGCTGCAAAATGTCGACAAACGTAGAACCGGGCGTCTCCGCACGCAGAGGCATCGGCAATGATGCAAGGACCAATATGAACGCTAGAACGAAACAATGTGCATAACGATTCATTTGAGAACTCTCGAGATAGACGGACCTGGCAAATACGTTGTGACCAAGGGAGTCTACTTGGTTTTCTCAGTGAGTTTGTCAATCAGATATTCCGCAGCGTTCTGGTGCGACACCTCCGGTGCATTCGGGTACACCAATTCGCACGGCACACCCACTTCATCAAGACGCTCTTGAAGCTTGACGCCAAAGTTTGATGTGTGAGTAGGGTCCTTTTGGTCTTGCCCTAACGCCGGTGGAGCGGTGTAGAACAAGTAAACGGGCGAATCATCGGATGTGACGAGTGCATACGGTGAATACTCTGCAATCCACTCAGCAATCTCACCACGTCGTGCCAGGAACGCCTCGAAGTCTTGAGTGTGTTTTTTGGGGGCATCCGCTTTGAAGATTCCAAATGCGTGACTTCCATAGCGACTGTTCGGCGTCCACTCCTTCATTTGAGCTGGATCGAGCGTCGTTTGAGCGCCGTTGACCGCCGCACACATCAGCCGAGTGGATTCGCGTGCGATGGGATCGTCGCTGTTTGGCTCCGCCATGTCATCATGAAACGCAAGCCATAGACTTGAGCAAGCGCCAGCGGATCCGCCGGACGCGCCAATGCGCGTCTTGTCGATGTTCCACTCGTTGGCTTTGCTGCGAACGAATTGCAACGCTCGCGCTGCGTCATGAAGCGACGCTTTCACGGGCGGCTGAACGCCTGAGTCGTGAGCCTGGGAAACATAGCGATAATTGATCGAGACGACCGAAACCCCAGCATCAAGGTATTTCGTCAGACTGTCGACTCTCGCCTTGTCGCCCGCCATCCAACCTCCGCCGTGAATGTAGAACAGTAGCGGCGTTGGTGTCTTTGATTCAGCTTTCCAAAAATCGAGCACGTTTCGTGTGTGCTCGCCGTAGGGAACGTCTGCCATGGTCGGAGGAGGTAACGCGGGCGTTGCCTTTTTGGTCTTCGCGGTCTTCTCCTTCGCCGCGGCCGGATTCTCTTGGGCCATTGCCCCCTGAACAACCCAGATCGCAGCCAACAAGCCGCAAAGACATAGATACTTTGATGATAGATTTTGCATCAGAAAGACACCAGGGTGGGAAATCGAAGTAGTGATCCGTGAGCTGATTGTAATGCATCCGACTTCATCAAACTGCAACAAGCGAGTTTTATTTTCGCCAAGCGGTGCCAACTGATTCTCTGGAAAACGGCTTGGGCGGTTTGATTTCAAGTTCGCTGGCATGGGACGGAGCGAGCACGGTGATGCCCGCTGGAATGTCCGTGATCCCCAATGTCTTCCCTAGAACTTGGTTGTCGGTCCACGTAATCCCTTCCAAGTCACATCGGGCCTCAATCACCGCGTGCTTTGGAGTAGAAATCTGGTTGCCGACAAACGCAGTATCGATCGGTGGCAGCGACGCGTTCTTGTCGTCACTGAGGCCAATCAGGATCGAGTGTTCACAGTTGACAATCGTATTGTTCTCGATTCTTGCACGTTTCACTTGGAAGTATCGCTCCGCAGGCGAGTTCGGAATTCCCATCATCAGTGTGATCGCCGACCTTGCATCATCGCCCGTGAGTCGCTCCAAGTAATTGCCCCGCACGACATGGTCTTCACCGATCACGCGTATGCCGCCCGTTCCATTGGCTCCGTCACCAAGAAAGCGATTGTTTTCGACAAGGCAAGCATTCCCATGTCGGAGAGTTAACGTGCCACTGACTTGGAGAAACGTATTGTCGCGGTATACATTTCCGCAAGACTTATTCGAGATGCATTCAACCTCACCGTTGCACTTTTCAAAAAGGTTGCTTTCAACGACACAGTTTGCTTGTAACATCGACGTTTTACTGTCACCAATGCGGATCGTTTCGCCGCCATTCTTACCAAGCTTTTCACGCGGACCGAAGTAGTTATGGTCGATAGAATGCCCGCCAACATTTTTATCGCCAAGCCACACGACGAACGTCGTTCCTTTTCCCGACTTGCCTTCAAACGTCGAGTGATCCACTCGGTGACCTTCGCCATATAAGCCCACCCAGCGACTCTCAGCGGATTCGTTGGACTTTCGCGTGCTGGCGATGGCACATTGCGTCATTCGACAATGCTTCGCGAGCTGTTTGGAGTCCTTACGAAACTGAATCAAGTCGCTGATCGTTGGATCCGGATCGTTAAATACCAGGCCTTCAACGACAAGATATTCCCCACCAATTTTGAAGGTACTCGTGCCCGTGAACACGACTTCTCCTGGTGTCTGTGCACGCAGAACAATCGGCGCTGTCTCAGTCCCTTTGCCCAAGAAAACGACATTGATGTCTCGCCATTCACCATTGCTGAGCACGAGAGAATCACCAGGCTTGGCAACGGTCATGGCATGTTGTAGCTCCACTTCATTGGCAACTGGAATTTCCGTTGCCAAAATTGGTGCCGTCAACAGAATTGCGAGATAAAGGACTCGCAGTGCATTCATACAATCGCTTTTATGTTCGGGGCAGTCTTTTGTGTCGTCAAATTAGGATAGACGGACATACGCATGTCCTCGCGGGAAACATTATTTTGCAATTCTCGCACCGAGTGGGACGAGTTCGTTGAATCGATCAATCGGTTGCTTCGCAGTCCAGGCCATCCCGCGCAATAGAATCGTTCGAAAAATGGGATCGTCGAATGTCCAGCTATAATGTCCGGGAATGCTCACAAAAACTCGTCCAGCGGAACACTCGTACGCCCACATTTGAGGCTGTGACTCACCATCTTCTACACTGGATGCAAACAGCGTGACGTCCTTGGTTTCTCCCGTTAACCGCCAATAGCTTTCGTCGTACAGTTGAAGCGATTCAATGTTTCGCATGATCGGGTGATCGGTGTTGTGAACATCCAGCGACAAGGCGCCGTGCCGATAACCAATACTGCCACCCTTTGACGCCAGTCCGATCCTCTTAGAAAAATCGCTCACACGATCATTTCCATTCACGGCCCAGTGAATATAAACAGCACCACCGCCACGCTTAAAAAAAGCATCCATCTTTTGTTGTCGTTGATCGTTCCAGTCGCCTTTTTGGAAAAACACCAAGACACTAGCGCTGGTGAGTTGATCGTCGCTGGGAAAGTCCCACCCCAATTCAACGTTGACCTCTTCCGCGGCACCTATCAATTGCGCCCACTGAATCTGCCAAGCCGGATAATCATGTTCGCCTGGTCCATGGTCTTTCGTTCCAGCAATCAGCACGACACTGATTTCGTCAAGCTTCGACGGAAGTGAACTGGAACCCTGTAAAACTGCAGCAACTTCAGCCCGAGTGCGAACGGGTGGCGCGTCGATCGGCGAGTCCAACGGCATGTGCGGTGGCGGCGTCAATAAATACGTCATCAAATCTCGCATCTGCGCCGCAGTTAGTTTTTCATCGAGTCCCTTGGGCATCACCGACATCTCCGCAGACTTAATCGACTCGATTTCGTTCCTTGCGACGGATGACACCTTTCCGTCAGCGTCACCAAGATACAACTCGCCGTCTCTCGTTTGCAGTGTTCCTGTCAGTACGCGACCATCGATGAGCAAGACAGACTGGCCGAGGTAATCGGGATTGATCGCGAAGCTTGGATTTTGAATGTCGCGTAGAACGGACGCATAGTCTCGGTGAATGAGGTTCGAGAGATCCGGACCAATGTTTGGTCCCACTCCTTGCATTGCGTGACACTTGAAACAACTCGCCATTTCGCTGTGAAAAATGCGCCGTCCCTTGCCCCAGTTTCCACCTTCCAATTCGGCCACCTTTTCGGATTTTGCAATGCTCGAGTCTGCATCCACCTTCGACGACCATGGCAACCCGAATCGACGCAGCGGAAGCGCACGCAATCGAGCGTCTTCGTTCGTGGACGCAGCCAGCGACCAGTCAGGGACGGAATTTTCCTCGGCGTTCACACGCATGGTCAATTCAAAACTCTCAGCCAAATGTGATTCCACCATCATACGAGCTTCGAAAACCCCAGTCTCCGTGCGAGTTGCCTCGACGCGGACGCCTTCGTTTTCAAGACTGACGGGTTGGGTAGATCGAGCGATCAACGTCACCGTTTCCTCGGGCCATTCGTAATCGAGCGTGGCGCCGGGCTGGACCTTAGGACGTAAAACATCTTTCAAATCCAATCGCGACTTCAGTGTGATGTTGCCCCCGGAACGAAGCAACGATCGCAACTCGTCGTGTGTCGAACTGTGTTGTGTCAGCTCATCACTCACTTGCCAATTCATGTGCGGCAACCAGCCCGACCAAAGGCGGCGAGCTTCTCCGTTGACTTCGTGTCTCACAAATGTCGTCTCGACACCGCCAAGTGACAAATCTAAGTCGATCGATTGTTCATTTTGCACTGCATCAGTTGTCGAGACGTCGTGCGCAAGTGCGTACGGAATGGAAATGGAGTAATGCGAGTTGGCTAGCATGGGATCCGTTTGCACCAGCACATTGCGGCGATCAGCCGACAACGAGATACCGTGCACCGCAAGTGTGCTGCGAGGCGTGGCCAATTGGCGCTTCACGACTTCATACGGAGGCACCAACGACTCGAACCGATCTCCAGCACGTACGTACTCGCCGTACTGGACAACAATGCGATCGACGATTCCTCGCAACATTGAAGCATCCAAAGGTTGATCAAAGGCAACTTGTATTTCGCGGTTTGTGTTCGCCCACGACGCTACTGGCCTCGCACTTGCGGCGTTGGTCATGCGAATTCGATAGAGCTTGCCGATTCCAGTGGGTCCCGTGCCCCAATCCGGCGGACCGCTGTGACACGCAACAAGCAAATCGCCATTGGTGGCCACGCATGCATCAATCGTCAGCATTTGCAAACAGGCAATTAACTGATTCGAAGCGACATAGCCAGCCTCCGTTTTCACAAGCTGTGTTCTCCAAATCTTGCCTCGTGATTCACCACAAACGATCGCGTTTCCTGCCCACCACTTTGGCCCAAAGACTGGACTCGAGTCGGAGCCGCCGTTGAACACCATCCCGCACGTCGATTGGTGCTGAGGCGCGTAATCAAAGACTGATGGCTCATCGATCACGCCTGGATTATGCTTGGGATGCCGTGGTGGAAACCCATAGTGTCTATTGGGCGTGATGTGCAGCAACTCGTCGAACGGGTTGCCGTTCGGTAGCCAGGTCGCACCTTCTTGCTCAGCACAAAAAAGATCGCCGTGCTCGTTGAATGCGAAGGCAATCGGGAAGCGAATTCCAGTGCACACGGTCTCGCGAGTCGTGAAGTCTGGGGATACTTTCTGTACGGTTCCGCGGTCGCTCTTCAAGTCATACTTTGCGACACCAGCATCATCGACGAGATACGCGTTCGCATAGTTGGCGGTACCTAGCCCGAAATAGATCGATCCGTCTTGGTCCATCGCGATGCCAGTCGCGTCAACGTTTTGAGGGATTTCGTCCCATCCTGTCGCCACGACGACTTCGTCATCGGCTTTGTCATCGCCGTCCGTGTCAACGACCAGCGACACCTTCCCTTTGCTCGGTACAAAGACCCCTTGGCCGCGTGCATAGTTGTCCGGCGTTACCAACATGCCGATAGGACCTCGGATCGAGCCTTCATTTTTCCAGAATAACGTTGCTTGATCCTCGATCCCGTCATCGTCTGTGTCGCTGAGTAAATGCACGTCACCGTTGTAGCCAAGCGTGACCAGCTTGCCATCACTTCGAAATCGCACGTTGTTGACGTTGGTCAGTTCAACAGGAATCTCATAAACGTCGAAACCCGGTACAAGCATCTGAATCGCAGGCGGGTTGTCGACGTGCTGGGCAGATCCAACGATAGCGGTGAGTAGGACAACATGTAGATGAAAGAAAAGAGATGTTTGGACGCGCATGATGAGAGAACTCTCGCGAGAAATGCCTGTTTTTGCAGTCCAGTGAATGCTGCGGATGCATTGTAGCACAACCCAGTTCACGTGCACCTCATCTTCCGATGACACGGTGAATCTGCAAGGATTCGTTTTAGTCACCTAAACTTCCGCAAGAGCGATGTTATGCGAATCGTTTCACTACTTCCCAGCGCAACGGAGATAATCTGTGGCCTTGGGCTGCGCGATCAACTCGTCGGCGTCACTCATGAATGCGATTTCCCAGCGGACGTTGTCGGCTTGCCCAAGGTGACAACGACTCTCATTCCGCACGATGCATCAAGCGTTCAAATTGACGCTCTTGTTCGTGAACGGCTCAAGACGGAGAAGGCGTTGTATTCTCTCGACATGAAGGTGCTCGAGTCATTGCAGCCGGACTTGATTGTGACGCAAGCCCTTTGCGACGTTTGTGCAGTCGCCGAAAGTGAAGTGCAAGCCGCAGCAAGCTCACTTGTGAGTCATCCTCAGTTGATTAATCTTGAGCCGACTTGCTTAACGGATATGTTCGAATGCATCCGACAAGTGGGTTCCGCGACTCGCTGTGCCGAGCTTGCTGAGCGATATATCGTTGAACTTCAACGACGAGTGGACTTAGTTTCCGAGCGGACACAAGCGATCACTCATCGACTTGGTGTGATGTTGCTGGAGTGGATCGACCCGCCGTTTTCCTCAGGACATTGGAACCCTGAGCTTGTGTCACTTGCCGGAGGCCGCGAGTTGATTGGTGTGGCCGGTGAACGATCTCGGACGACTCCGTGGGAGGAGATCGTCGCTGTCGATCCGGAAGTCATGGTGATCGCGTGTTGTGGATACACTTCCCAGCGAGCTCTTCAAGACGTCTCGATACTTCGTGCGACGCCCCAATGGCAATCCTTGACGTGTATCCAAAGTCAACGCGTTTACGTTGTTGACGGATCTGCGTATTTCAATCGCCCAGGCCCACGTCTCGTCGATAGCCTGGAGATTCTCGCCCATGCACTTCACCCGGAATCCCATGCGTTGCCACCAGGATTACCCAAAGCGTTGACGCTGGCTCCTTAGCTGGACAGCGCCAAGTTCGATTTTTTGTTTAACAGTCATCCGCAGGCGTACCATTAACGATGCGATCGTACGCCTTCGGCTAACGGTTAAACGAAGTTGGCGCTTTCCAGTTAGGCGTGGACTGTTTTTCCCACACAACGTCTCGTGTGCAACTTCTCTCGGGCAACATTCATCGCGTTCATGCATGTTTTGCGTGCAGACAAGCCTTTCTTATAGGCGGTTGTCAAAGAATGACGGCAAACAGTGGGAATCACGGTTCGGGTGACCTCCGTGCAGCTAGCGCTTTCAGTAGGGCAATTCTTCTGCCTAAGCGTCAATCAAAGAATCGAATTGGATGCGACGAAACACCTGCGGCACGCGAGTTGCATTTCCCCTAGCGGAGTGTGCTATGAACGCCCACTTTTGCCTTTAAACGACTTCATTTTGCAAAACTCGGGAGATGAAGAGTGAGTCACGCAATTAGTCGATGGAATGACGACCGCAGCCTTTTACAGGATTTGTGGGAGTCGAAATGTTTTTATGTCCCAAGGTGGCTAAATACCTCGGTGTCGCTGGTCTGTATGACGGCTTGGATCGGAATTGTAGCGGCCTATGACGTGTATTTGACGATTCTTTACGCGCTCACGCTCGAAAGCCTTGAGGTCAATCCGGTTGCTCGTGGGATCATGCACCTTGACACTCCGACCCAAGAATTCCTGACAAGTTTAGCTTTGTTCATCGGTCTGAAGTGCGCCGGGATTGTCGTTGTCATGTCGGTCGTCTTCATGATTTCGATATGGCGTAAACACTGGGCACTACTGATTGCGGGCGGCGTATCAACATTCCAGCTCGCGCTTCTGATGTTCCTGTGTTTTGCACAATTTTGAAGATACTGGTGTAAAGATTCCCATTCGCCAAGCATCTTGAAAACTCCCTTCGAGGCTGTGAGTTTTTAAAACGTAGGGTGGGTCGAGCGGAGTTAGCCGCGCTGACTCACCATGGTTGTCGACGATTGGCGGTTGGTGGGTCTGCATTGCTAACGCGTTTTGACCCACCCTACAAAACATCACAGCCTCTTCGCGAGTGCGATCGCTGTTGAATCGCTGCGTGGATTCAGAACGATTCGCACCGGCGCGATGCGACTGAACGTTTGAGGTCAAACCACTTCACGTGTGGTGGATACAAACGCAACGGTTGCTGCGAAAGCCGCGAGAAGCATTAGCACGAGCATCGTTTGCCAAACACGGAGTCTGAGTTGCGAAGCAAAGCTCAGATCGAGTTCGAGCGGTGCACTCTCCGCGACTTGGACGGTGCGACTGAATGTATATACGGAACCTTCTTCGGGAAGACTAATCAAGATCGCCTGAGGAGCCGGTACAGTTGAACGTTGTTGCTGGACCAAGCGAGCAGCGATTTGTTGAAGCACTGCGTTATCTTCGGTTGTATTGCCACGCAGGAGTTGACTGAGTTCCTGAGGACGAAAATTCATCTGGTCTTGTTGAAGGATGGGATTGTCAGCGGCGGCTTCGCGGAACTGAGGGTTCTCGATGAGAGCTGTCTCGTCTCGGTTGTTGTCGAGAAAGAGACGTTGTCGACGTGTATTCAGACCGACGATTGCTTGTTGTGTTTGCAGATTCTCGAGCTGCACGCGTGCGTCTTCGTTCGACGCGGCATCCAACGCGTATTGATTCGCGACACTATTCAATGCCCAACTTGCTTTGCTCTGTTCACCAGCCTGGAGAAATTGGTTCGCTTGCTCGAGCAACTGTGCGGCTTGCTTGGCTTGGATTTCTCGTTTGCCACTCGATTGGGAGAGGTACGAGACTCGGTCATATACGCCTTGCAAAGACTCGCTAGTCAATTCCAGATTTCCATCGTTGTCCACAAGCTCAAATCCTTTCGGCGCGATCACGTTCCACAGGATATTTTCAAGCGGAACATTCAACTCTGGGCTCACGAGATTCAATCGATGTAAATCCGATCCGGAGACGGAATAGACAAAACGTACTTTAGCGATACGACCGTCGACTCCCGGCAAGATGTAGAACTGCCATGTGTTCGAATCTCCGGCAAGTCGAATTGAGTTCACGCTCTCGCCATTGACAAAGATGCTGAACAGTTCCCCGCTTTGCGGCAGCCGAACACTTAGGCTGCTTCGTTGGATGACTTCGATCGATACGTCGACGGCCGTGAGTTGATCACCGGTGGACGATAGGACTGTGGTTAACAAACCCTCCGCCACTCGCAGCTTCAAAGCATCGGCCAAGGAATGTCGCTTTGCATGCATGACGAGTGCATCTGTCGGAGTGACCACGCGCAATGCAAAAGCCGGTGCGCTTCGGTTCTCGGATTCACGCAGAGCCGCAGGGACCGTACTCCAATCGACTCGTTGCCAACCGCTCGGTGGCGTGTCGTGCTCGAGCTCTAGCCGACCGCCGGCACGAACGGCAACATAGTACGAGAGTTGTCGAGCTTGCGGGAATCGAGCTGGGCTCAGCGTTTCGTTCTCATTCTCCCGATCGCCTCGCCGCTCGTACTCGATGCGAAAGTTGACCTTTCCAACGACTCGTCGTTTGAACTGCACTTCCCACACATTGGAATCTGGGGCCGTGCGAACAAAATCACTGACTGTGTCACCGATTGCACGAAGTGTTTTGATCTCGTCATCGTCAGTGATCGGCATCGCAATCTGGATCGAGCGAATCGATGAGTTCTCAATATTAAAATGACCAATGATCGCGGAACGAGTCTGTCCTTCGCGCAAGGTCACTTCGTGCAGGACTTGTCCCGTCACCCACGGGTCGAGCTTCTCGACAGCGAGAACAAGATTCCAGTCGTGTTGCAACAATCGAAACGCAAGCGAACCTTGAGCCGCGCCGCCCAACGTTCGCGGATCTGTTTCCGAAACGTTCTGGCGTGATACAGTCCGCAATCGAATTCCCGTAGTGGGCTTTACAACGAGATCACCCATTTGGCGTGTGGCTTCCGCAATCTCGAAACGCGGTACGGTCCAGTCGTTGGCGTCGGTCGGTGCGGCGCCAGACAACGTGAGCGCAAAACTCTGCGTCCCGAGGGTTTTGCCATTGAGATGAACAATGATTTTGCGAGTGTCGCCCTCTGTCAATTCAGCCCAATGGTGAAGAGCCTCGCCCGAAAGCGACTCAACTTCGAGTCCGCTTGGAAGAGGAAAGCTCAGCTGGAACAGACCCGATCGCGATATTTCTGCGGTGAAGTTGACCGCAAGCACGACCCGTTCATCACCGAGAGAAAGCACTTGTTTGCTCACAACGCGAACTTCTGATTCTACGGGGGCAACACGTGCGACGAGTTCGCCGCCATCGGCACCGTAGCGATACACGCGATGCAAAACGGCTTGTTGGTTCACGATTAAACTTGCGTCAAAGTCACCGAGGTTGACGGCCGACATACCCGTCGCGGATAGCTTCTCGGGCTGGGCTTCTTGGCCGAACGCGATGCCCACCAAACCGACTTGACCCGTGGCGTCCTCCACTCGAAGCGGCGCGAGCGTCACGTCTGTGGGCAACGGATCGAGGCTACGCTGTGTTTCAATCATGACTGTGAACGTTTGCGACTGAGTCGGCTCCACCTGCATTTTCAAGCGACCACTCTCCGCATCGAATTGCCATGAAGCGATTGGGCCAGCCACCGAACTCACCGTGAGGCCCGCTGGCACCAAGACGTTCAGCGAGCTGACAAGCCCCTGGGATGGACGCACTTCGATACGATGACGACCATCGACAACACCTGGTCCCGGCAAATAAAGATTGGCTGCTTCGACAAAGAACTGGGTGGCCTCGGCGGCGATGTCACGTGCTTTGGGTTTGAGTACCAAATGGGTACGTCCAGGTCCAAGAAGTAACTTGGCTTGAGTGGACTGGTCCGTGTCAACTGGTTGTATAGCGACAGCCATGGGGCTTTGTACGTCCCAGCCGGGTTCGTCGTAGTTGAACGTGATTTCCTGGACGGATGCGGCTCCCGTGAGGACGGGGACACCTTGCATCGGCGTCAACGATTCAAGCTGGTAGGCAAAGGTGGCAACGAATTGCGTTATCGTCGCTTGGGCGCGCTCGACACCTTCAGGGATCGGCTCTTCGTCGGCAACTGGAATCGTGAGGACGTAAGTTAAGCCCTCGCTATCGATCTCTGTTTTAGTCAAACGCAATCCATCACCTTCAAAGACAGTCAATACCGCAGGCGATCTCAGCAGCAGGAAGCGGTCGCCGGGCCGACCTGAGACGGTGATGGTTCCGCTCGCGATCAGGCGAGCATCATCATGGGTGACTTGCCAATCTTGCACGATCGAATCAGCAGCTGAGAATTCGTCGGGAGCTGCGGCATGGCTTGCGGCTGGGCCATACAATGCGAGGGCGATAGCGAAGACCGCTGACACGATCGGTCCAACTGACTCGCCCATTCCGGTGTCTCCCGTTTTCGTTTCTTCGATCGCCAGTTTTGCTCGCCGACCGGCATGGATGCGATTTATCCAAATTGTTGCGGACGGGAGGAATAACATCACGAAAATGGCTAAAGCGAGCAAGCCAAAGAACCAAGCCGCGCTATCACCTTGTAACAGTACGCCCAATGCGATGAGAAAGGCTCCACCAGCGCGGACAAGAGCTTGGCGAAGCGATCGCTTTTCGGGCTGAAACTTCTTGATGCACGACCATGCGATCGCGGCGATGCCGATGATGAAGAGAATCAAACCGGCCCAAGATAAATTGACTCGCCACAACGGTGTGCTGCTGACTTGAAGCTCCATTGTGTCGCCAGCAGATAGAATCGGAATACTGAGCTGTAATGGCAGCGGTGGACCCACGTGCGAAAACGCAAATGAGGCCGTGGAGATGCAAGCGAGAATAGCCACAATGAAACCGACGAGTCCCAGTGCACGGAGGGAATCCGCTCGTGTCTGGCACCAAACTCCGATGGCTGTGAACAATGCGATCACAACGAGTTGCAAAACGCCTCGCTTGGTCACCCAATCGAAGCCCGACGGCCGTGTCACGGGTGTTGCGGGTGTCACGGTGCCGCCCGTGGGTACGAGCACGTGATTCTCTTCGCCGACGATGTTCCATTGAGTCTTGAGGACGGGTGCGAAAACGATGGGTAACGTCAGCTCTGGTTTGGATTCGTTGACGGCTGGTTTGCCCAAACGCAAACTCACTTGAACAGGTTCGTTCGGATCCGTTCCACCAGGCAACGGGATCAGGATTGCTTCATCTGCTTGGCGTGCAGTCACTGGTTGGCCGTTCACCGAGACTTCCCAAAGACGAACCGGGGCGGGAGGCAACTTGACTTTGAGTGTTCGCTGACCGCGTGATTTCACAAAGTACAGAACGTCTGTCACGAGCTCACCGTCCTGAGATACACGGCTATTGGCTTCTGAGAACTCGACAACTTGTGTCACCGTTGTCCCCGGCTCGAACCAGTTCACTTGTAGGTTAAGATCGAACGGTCGTTCAGTGTATTGCCACGTACCAAGCGCCGGCGCGGTGCTGAGCAACCGGAACTCAGCTGGCAATTCCAGCGGATCGAGTTTCAACATGTCATTGGAGACAGACTCCGTGCTAATCTCAACCTGCATCGGGCTAACCACTTGGATGTACCCGCGCTCGCCTTGAACGCCCACCGGTTCCACTTGTCCGGCACGAAAGGTTCCACGACTCTTGTCCGGCTTCTCTTCGAAAGTCAAAAGAAGCGTGTACGCGCCCATCACTGGTTGATGTAGCGAAACAATCAGCGTGTCACCTTCTCGACGCCACGTTCGGACGTCTTGTCCGTCGACCATAAGATTATCGAGACCTTCGGGAACGGTAATCTTCCATTCCGCTACCGGAGAGCCGGTGACGAAGTAGTTGATCAAGGCGCTACCGTAAACCGTCTCCTCGCTAAGTGAATAGAGATGGAACACATCGGATTGGATGCTTCGATCGAGCAACTCAATTTGCATCGTGGCGGACCATCCTGGTTCGCGAATCCGAAACGCTTGTTGCAAGTCCGATGAGGGTTTGGGGAAGTACGCCAGCGGCTTTTCGACGAGCAAATTTGTTTCACCGACCGCGACACGGAACCCTGGAGCACCGATAATTCCAATGTCGCCTCGGACGGTTTTCGCGGATGGATGTTCGATTCGGGGCAGCACCCAATCCCCTGCGGCCGCCGCCTCGCTCTTTTCTAGATGCAGCGAAACGAGTTGGCGACCGTCAACGTCATCACTAAAAACTACCTTCAGATTGCGTTGACCGGCTTGCGATTCGGAAGCGGCGACGTAATCCGCGACGCTAGCACCCGTAACTGAAACCACCGAGTAGTCCGACGGAACAAGAAAGTCCCACTCGCGGATCGGTGCCTCGCGAATATCGAGTTCAACGTCCATTTGGATCACGCGATCAGTCTCTGCGAGGCGGTACAAAACCAACTCGGAGAGATTGACTTCGGGCTGAATGCGATCTGCGGCAACAGTGAACGTGTACGCGGTTGAAGGAAATCGATAGACGAACACTTGCCTCGCCTCGCTCGTCTCACCCGGGAACTGGTCGGGGGCGAGTTGGGTCAGTCCTTCAAGTGCGGTGGGTTCAAGTCGCACCAATCCCAAGTTGACGATCCGCAAATATCCCGAATGACGGATCGAGCCAATGGGACTCAATCGTAACCCTTCGACTCGAACAGGAAACGCACCGACCGGTGTCTGGCTGCGAATCTTGATTTGACTCGTCGCCGTGATCGGTTGGCTGAGCGTGATATCGAGTTGCCGCACGTCGCCTTTGCTGGTCACTTGCCAAGCGACAATGTTCGTACCTTGCACGTCAAGGATCTCGCCTGGCCCACTCAATGTCATGTTCAATGACTTGAGTTCGCCTTGAAGGACTTGGTAATCGAATTGGTGATCTTGGCGAAGCAATCCCGTGCCAACTTTCGACTCGACTTGAGCTGTCGTTGAGAAGAACAACTTGCCCTCACCCGCCTGACGCGCAGTTTTCCAGTTCAGCTTCGCACGGCCTGTAGCCGACAGAAACCCGACCCACGCATCGCCGTCGCGTTGTGGCACCACCGATTCCTGGTCGCGATGGAACTCGAGGTCCGCCTCCAGTCCACGGAGCGACAAGGGAACGATAGCACTCGTTGCGATGGTGAAGTCCATCCCATGTGCGTTGCTTTCTGATGAGATGAGCGCAGCCACAAAATCAAGTGCGACCGGAAACTCACCCGGTTCAGCGAACACGATCTTGTAAACAGCTCGTTCATCGGACGTTGATAGAAGCAAGCGATAGTTCGCATCGGACGGCAATTGGCGGACGGCAGCGTGGCCAGAGAGAATGGTGATTTCTGCATTCGGCTGCGTCACTCGAGCGGTGCAGCGAAGTTCGAATTGCACAGACTTTCCGTTGGGTTGTACCTCGCCCGTCAATTTCGTATCGACTAATTCCACGGCGCCCGGCAACGCACCGTCGCGCTTCAATGACAACTTGATTTCACCTCCTGTCGTTGTTCGGAAACTGTCCGCTCGCTCCCGCAAAACGTTTTCCTTCGCGTCGACCAAAGAAAACCCCTTCACGGATCCCACGGAAGCGCTCACGCCGGCCGAGTAAACAAGATTCACGATCGAGTCCAAGGCCACCGCACTACCGGGAGTGAGGTGCGTGACTTCGATCATGCGGGGAAGTTCGTATTGCGCGGATCGCATTTTGACCACTGCGTTTAGCTCAGTGACGTTCTCTTCCAACTGCAATTCAAGAAACCGCTCCGATTCTTCCTGGCGAACGGACCACGAACGCACGTTTTCTCCTTCGACCTCGGTCACGTCGCCTTCTCCGTTCAAGCCAAAACTCAGAGTTCTTGCCTTGCCCTGGATCACCGACACGTTCAGCTCCAAAACTTGCTCAATCCGCTGAAGTCCAACCTGAACACTCGCTTGTGCGCGCGCCGTGTAGAAAAGAGGCGGTTCCGGCAGCTGCCCACGAGCCTCGACGATAATCGTCCGCGTTCCGTCGTTGCCCGTCGAGTCGCGGATATTCGTTTTGTCCTCGCCTTCCTGGGCGAAGCAAGACATGCTCATCAATCCAGTGAGTGCCATGAAGAGCAGAAACGGAAGCTGGAGAACTCTCAATTTCGTTCTCAGCAAGTTGAACACATTCATCGTTGTAGGCTCCAAGTGGCAAAATGATCGCTTGTATTGATCGTCGAGTTCGTCGAACGCTTCTAGCGTTGCTGGCGAGTTCGAATTTTCGGTCGGATTGAATTGTGTGAAGTTCGACCCCTACTCTCCACTAATTTGTCTCGCTTGCTCAAGCATCTGCTGAAGCTGTTGTACTCGCGGTACACTGCGCTCGGGTTCTGGCAAATCCGACACCAATTCAGAGAGCTCAGTCAAGTTAACGGCATCGCCAAGTGGTTCGCCTCTTAGTTTTGCCGCAAACAGTGCGGAAGAAGCGGCCATGCGAATCGACACGTTCGCTTGATCGAGTCGCGGTGCGTCTGTTTCATACGGGATCGGCCAGCGGTTCTCGACCATATGTCCCGATGCCAAGTCTCGAAATCTCACCGACACGGTCCCGACGTCACCTTCACCGTCTGGTATCGCTTCGAATTGATAGACCGCAACACCCGCTTCTGCCGCAGCCATCTCTGCGGCGTCCACCTTGTCGTTGCGAAAGTCTTCTTTTTGCAGCAGGTGCTTTTCGAAACCAAGCAACTTGTATTGACCGACTCGCTTCGGATTGAATTCAACCTGGACCTTCACATTTTTCGCCGAAGGACGCAGCGCACCAGCGATTTGCTGAGCAAAACCCTCATCCGCTGATTCAAGTGAATCGAGCAAGTAATAACGTCCATCGCCTTTTCGTGTCAGTGCTTCAAGCACTTCGTCGTTCAAGCCTTCGGCACTAATTCCCGCCGCATCAAACGCAATTCCAGAATCACGTATCGTCGCAATCATGTTAGAGAGGGTCTCAGGATCCGCATCACCAAGATTCACAGCGCCGTCGGTAAGCAGCACGATTCGATTCTGGGCGCCTTCGAGCTGATTCTCGCGTGCCTTCTCAAACGCAAGCTGGATCGCTGCTTCGATATTGGTACCACCTTCGCTTGGCAATCCATCAATGAGCTCAACCAGTTGACCTGACTTCTCGCCGCTCACCTTGTCAGCCAACAACCGAGGCTGTCGAGCAAAACTGATGAGCGTCATCTGGTCAAGCGGCGTGAGTTGCTGGGCGAGCAAGGCAAACGCACGTCGAAGGGTTTGTTGACGATCATGGCGTTCCATCGAACCGGAATTGTCAAGCAGAAAGGTCAGCCTCAGAGGAGTATTTGCTGCGCGACCCGCAGCGGCTGTTCGCATCGAGACACGCAACAGATTTCGCTGTTGAAGAAACGGATGGACGGCCTGCTCCACGCGACAAGCGACTCTCTCGCTCTCGCTAGGCATCGGATCGCCGTAGTCGAATGCGTTGACGAATTCTTCGATCCGTACCTTCGCTGGCTCTGGCCATTCACCGCGAGCGAGTGCCGCGGATGCGAGCTTGAAGGATACGTCGCTGACATGTAACGAGAACGTTGAAAAGGCCTCATCCGTTGCAAGAACTTCATTCAAACCTTCCGACGGTGTCACTTTCCTTGCGGGAGAAATTCGAATCGATTCAGACTCGTTCTTAGCAATCGAGAGCTCAGCACCTTTGCCCATGTAACCCCACCCTTTAAGTGCGAGTTGACTTTCAGCCTGACTCTTGCCCACGGTGTCGAGCGTTTCGTCCTTCGTACGAGACAATTCCCGATTCCGCGTCAAAGCGTCCGTTAATCCGCTAGGTTTATCGAACTCTTGGGGCAACGACATTGGCACGGATTGAGGAGCCACCGACAATCCAAGTGCGATGTCTGCATCGACGCCATCGGCAACGCTTGTTTGCAACTTTTTAGACTCTTCTGGAATCGTTAAGTTTGGCTGGGCTGGGTCCATCCAACGATTATTTCGCTGTCCACCACCGCTATTGTCCATGTCGCGAACGTCTGTTTCCTTGCCAGCCGTGGGTGAATTCAGAGCGACGAGTGGCACTTGAAAGCGAAAATTGAGATTGGGTTCGCCAGCCACTGGTGCCGGATTCTGAATCGGTGCTCCGAAAAAAGATGGCGATGGAGGTGACGCAGCGGCGATTTGGCTTGCTTGCTCCCATCGCGGCTCCGCAGGCGGATACGGAGCGTCGTCTTTTCGATCCTCTTGAGCTGGCAAAGACGTCGTCGCTTCGATATTGTCTCGAATTTGTGATAACGAGGACTCTAAATTCGTCGCGGAGTCATGCGGTTGCTCCGAGGCCAGAGCGCCCGCAATCGCGAAATCATTTGACGAGTCGCCTTCATGTTGAGTCATCCTATTCGCACCACTCGCACGACCGAAGCGTGTCACATCGTTCGGAGCCGATTCGAGGAGTGCTCCAGTTCCAAACTCCGTCACTCGTTGTGCCTTCGTCGTTGCCATACGAGAATTCGGTAACATCAACAGCACTGAAACTGCCATCAAACCAAATACTCCGACACCACATACAGCTGCGGCGATTCGAACAAGACTCCAACGAGAGTCTCCAACTAAGAACGCACTCAAGATGACCGGCTTTGTCGATGGTTGAGTTGCAGGCTCGTGACGCGATTCTCCACGAAACGCTGCCAAAACGACTTTGCGTCTTTCGGGTGACAACTTCCATTCATCATCGTCAGCAGGCGGTAATTCGCTGGTTCCTACGCACTGCATCAATCCACGAACTGATTCGAACTCCGCTTGAATCGCTGCTAATTCTGGATTGTCTTGGATAAGATCACTCAACTGCTTGCGCTCGCCTTCGGACACTTCGTCCATCACGAGCGAGAAAATGCGAGCTTCGAGGTTTGGATCCACTGGGTGATTGCTGTGTTCTTCGTTCATGACTTTTCGTCGATCCCTAGCTGCTTTAGTTTCGCTGCTAGCTGTTTCAGTATGTGGTGCAAACGGTAGCCAACGTTTCCGATGCTCAGTCCGGTCAGTGCGCTGATGTCTGCGTATTTGTGGTCTTCGAAATACTTCAAGCGAACGAGTTCACGATCAATCGCACTGAATCCCGCCAGAATCGTACGCAGCGCACCCGTTGCCTCCATTCGTGACAACGTTTCTTCGGGTGTCTCTTCTTCGGCATACAAACCCGACGTTTCACACTTGTCGCTGGAGAGCACCTCTTGGCGGTTGCTCCGGAGATGGGTGAATGCTTTATTTCGGACACAACGCATCAACCATGCTTTGGGTGCATCCACGTCGCTCCAATTCGTGTGCAACTCCAGGAAAACGTCTTGAACGATTTCTTCTGCCACAGCACGGCGACCGGTCAACGAAAACGCGTATCGCAGCAATGGACCTTCCTCGGCGTCAAAAAGAGCTCGCAGACTGAGCTTGCACTCGCCTTGAGCAATCGGCTGTTGGACTCGAGGAGTCGGTTTCAACATGAATTCGAATCGATAAGCATGGCGGTACTGGATCACGACCCATTCATCCTCTCACAAGAGAAGACTCGCCAAGGCGACTTTTCTTAGGACGTTTCGATCGAATTTTCCAAGTTTGGATCCTAAACGACGAGAAAGCCCGCGATTCTCGCATGCAACGCGTGGCGGTTGGACAACACAAATGAACCAAGTCTTGGAGCTGAACATTGTCGAGTAATCGTTATATGGCGTGCAATCCGGTCTTCACGACGGCGAAACTGCCCCACTGGACCGAGCCAACACCCTTCCTTATTCACCAGTGGCCTAGGCTTCTTGAGCCCTGCTCACACCGAAGCCAGGTGCGCGACTCACCTCAATCCAACTGTTTTGGTTGTCAAACATGTTTCGAAAAGTCGTTTACTTCGCGTGCGCACTGACTGTTAGTTTCGTCGTCCGAACCACGATTTACAACGTCGGTAACCGTGCCGCAAATGGAAACAGTGAGGTCGCGAGCTCTGTATTGACGTCGCTCGTAAAACTCAGGGCCGCCACGAACGACCGGTCGCCTGAGTCGGACGACAGCCAATTGCCAATACCGACTCCGTTTGAATTCTGGCCACCGGTCGATGGTGAACGCTATCCCGATTTAGTCCTCGAAGACAGCAATGGGCAACTCGTGCGACTGTCCGACCATGCTGGAAAAGTGATCTTGGTTGAGTTGGTCGCCGTTCCATGTCACGGTTGTCAAGCATTTGCGGGCGGAAACCAGTACGGTGGATTCGCCGAGATGGGTGTACAAGCGGATCTTGATTCAATCCACCACTACGCCAAAGAATACGCGTCGATCGACTTGAAATCGACTGATGACGTTTTGTTTGTTCAGTTGCTTTTGTACGGCAAAGGCATGGGGGCTCCAACTCCCGAAGAAACAAAAGGTTGGGCTGAGCACTTTCACATGAGTGACAGTCCCCATGAACTGGTCCTCCGAGGCGACCCGTCCATGGTCAACCAAACGACCTACAACATGATACCCGGCTTCCACTTGATCGACCGCGACTTCATTCTGAGATCCGACTCGTGCGGACATAATCCAAAGGCAGATCTCTACAGCGAACTTCTGCCGACTCTGAAAACGCTTGCTCGAAAGCCGAAGGCGGTTACTGAGACAGAGCCGAAAATCACGATCAATCCGTTCGTCATTGAATAAGTCGCACAGAAGCCACACGGTCAATCTCAAGGCTCGGAATAATCCGCATAATCGTTTTGCTAATTTGCTAATTACTGTCGGATTGTGCTGCGCATCCAGCATAAATGCGACCTATCTTTCCTTCCATACGGGTCCCTCTACAAATCCTCTTCGTACTTATCAATGACACTCAAAACCGGATGCCGAACATCGCCTCAACGACGCGTGAAGCGTCGTGGAGCAGCATGTATTGAGGCCGTTATTTGCTTGCCGATTTTGTTTGCTATGACTATTGCGACGATGGATATCTGTTCCGCTCTCTTCCTGAGAGAAACCGTCACACTCGCAGCCTATGAGGGGGCTCGTTCGGGAGTTTCTCGCAGCAAGACGAATGCGGACGCTCGAAATCGCATTGTTGAATTTCTGACGGAACGCGGCGTTCAATTCGAAGGAGACGACGCGGTCGTATTTAGTTCCCCAGGTTTTGATGACGCCAACACTCTTGATAATGTCACTGTCACCGTGACGATACCTAGTCAGCCGAATCTGATCATGCCAACACAGCTTTTCTTTGGCAGAAGTATTTCTGCGAGCGTGACAATGCGTAAAGAATTTGAAAACAATTGAGTTGGATGATGAGTTGCCAAATGCATACGACCGACCGATCCTCCTCAGCCAACAGCGTCCGTCGATCCACTTTGCGAACAGGGCGTTTGCGTCCATACAACGCACGACTTGGAGCTGCGATCGTTGAATTTGCCATTGTGGCTAACATCGTTTTTCTAACGGTATTGATTTCGATCGAGTTTGTCCGGATGAACCTGGTGCGTAACCTCATGCAAGACGCTGCCTATGCGGCAGTTCGACATACCATTGTTCCTGGCGCAACCGCCGCCGAGGCCGTCAACAAGGCGGAACAGTTGATGGGGTCGCTACTCGAGACGGGGTATAGCGTCACGGTCAGCAATATCAACGAGGGCTCCGATAGCGTTTCGGTGACCGTCATCGTCAACATGAACGAAGTGGCGCTGTTTACTCCGCTCTTTTTCAACAACAAAACTTTAGAAGCAACCGCGTCGCTCAATACAGAACGCTACGCCGGTTTCTACCTTCAATAACACTCTTCCGCTTTTCGTTCCGAACTTAGTGAGATTAGATATGACAATTCGATGCGTTCAAATCAACCGAGCGAACTCGAATTCACTGGCCTGCGTTTCGCTCGTGCCCCATAGGTCAAACCGCCAAGGTAGCGTACTCACGCTGATGGCGATGGTGCTCCCAGTCGTCGCCATCTTCTCCGCGTTCTGCATTAACGCAGCCTACGTTCAGCTGACTCGGACGGAACTTTCCATTGCCACCGACGCGGCCGCACGAGCTGGTGGAAGAGCTTTTAGCGAATTGCAATCCGTTGAATTGGCCAAGAATGCCGCGATTGCCACTGCCGCACTGAATTTAGTGAATGGCAGTCCGTTGCAACTCCAAGCGGGCAACGGAGCCAACGAAATTGAATTCGGTATCACGACCCAGTCCGGCGGAACAGGGAGTCGGTATGAATTTCAAAAGATTCCGACCGATAGAGTTTCAGGAAATACGATGATGGCGAGTGCCGTGAGGGTGAATGGAATGCGCACGCCAGACTCTCTCTCGGGTTCGGTGAAGTTTCTAATCCCCGGAATGTTCAATTTCTCTCATTTCTCGCCAACTCAACAAGCGGTTGCGATGCAAGTCGACCGCGATATCTCGTTGGTGGTTGACCGATCTGGCTCGATGGATTGGATCGAAGACAGGTTCCCACCGGGAAAGTCGGCGTACTCCAGCCGTGCCACGAAGGCCGCCGTCGCTGCGGGGCAGGCCTATATTTGGCGGGGCAATCTTTATCCAACGACAACTTGGTCAGCGTACGAAAAATGGGTCTGGCAGAACTTCTATGATTTGGGGAACCCTCCGAACACGCCATGGGAAGATCTCGTACTTGCAGTCGACGCGTTTCTTAATGTGCTCGATGAAACACCCCAGAGCGAACAGGTTTCATTGTCGAGTTACGAAAGTACGGCGTCGTTTGATATCGGATTGACCAAAAACTTTGATTCCGTCCGAGCGGAGATCGCGACTTTGGGACCGTTGGGAGGTACAGCCATCGGGAGCGGTATGGAAACGGGAATCCAAGCACACGTTTCGGACGTTGCCAGACCATTTGCCACAAAAACAATGGTGGTCATGACTGACGGAATCAATAACGCTGGAAGTAATCCCATTACCGTCGCCAACTATTTCGCAGCGAACTACAACGTCACGATTCACACCATTACGTTTGGCCCTGGCGCGAACCAGTCCTACATGCAAACGATTGCGGACATTGGTGGCGGAAACCACTATCATGCGGAAAACGGTGAGCAGTTGATCGCTGTCTTCGAAGAAATCGCGAATAATCTACCGACAATTCTGACTCAATAACATCTCGTATTCTATGGTAGTGGTGGTCTTCACTATTAAGGGTACGAATTGCGATGAATAATGAAATCGAGAGGCAGAACTCCGAATCAGGATCAGATCGATCATCGATCTATTCTTGGTTGAGCCATGCCGCTTTGATCGCCTTAACAGCGGCGAGTGCGATTTGTATCGTTACCGTTTGCGTGACGTACTTTCTACCTGTCGATTCGACATCCCAAAGCGTTCCAAGTGCGAGACTCGTGTCGAGCGACAAGTCGGTTCGCAATCGCATCGAATCGGAAGACAGTGTTCGTGACAGGGAATTTGTCGATACCGCCAATCGAATGGACGCACAGATCCGTTCTAGGGTGAAGGAAAAGAAGGAAAGCCATCTTCAACGCGTGCCTGGTATCGAAGTGTTCGACAGCATGCGAGAACGCACCATTCGCGAGCTCACGGAGCAACTCAAAGATTTCACCGAGTACCCCGAAGGATCCCTTCAATGGCACCGATTGAATCGATTGCAACAGCTCGAGACGAATTCAAATCACTGATCGAACGGCTCATTTCAATTGAGTTCATTCGTTCTATTCAGATTGAGTCGAGCAAGACTCTTGCATGACGTTATCAACGATCCTCAGTATTTCTTGAAGAACATCCTCGGGCGTCATGGCGTCGGTGCAGACAATCACGGCGTCGTCGGCGGCTCGAAGTCGCCCCATCTTCCGTGCTTGATCTTCGTCGTCACGTTTATTTTGGGCTTCGAGTATCTCTTCAAAGGGTATGTGGCTTCCCGTCTCGGCGAGCTGTTGTTGGCGGCGGCGTGCCCGTTCTTCGCTTGAAGCAGTCAAGAAAATTTTGCAGCCAGCGTCGGGGAAGACTTCGGTGCCTTGGTCGCGACCCTCGGTGACGATGTTGCGCCCGCTTGCGATTTCACGTTGCAGTTCCGAAAGGCGTTCCCGAATCGCAGGCTCATCAGCAACGAATCGAATCGACGCCGTCACTTCCGGACTCCGGATAGCTTCGGTGATGTCTTCGCCGTTGAGCATGATTCGATAATCCATCCACTGGAGCGTGACCGCATTAGCGCATCGAACCAGTTCCGGTGCGTTGTGCAAGTCGATCTGGTTGCGAAGCGCAGCCAGCGTCACCGCTCGATAGAGCGACCCCGTATCAAGAAACTCAAAGCCGAGTTTCTCGGCAACTTGCCTTGCGATACTGCTCTTACCCGCTCCCGCCGGGCCATCAATGGTCACGATCATCATGTGTTCTTACCTCGAAGACGGTCAACATTCTCTCGAACCTTCGCAAGCGCAGATTCGATCTGAGGCTCAAGTTGTTCGGAAGCCCGAGTGGCTTGGTCTTTGCCAAAACGATAGCGATAAAAAGCCGCAGTTAACGTTGATAACGGTTCAGCAAACATTTTGTGTTGGGGATAGAGCGTGTCGTCGATGGTCGCGTTCGTGAACTCAGCGGGCGTTTGGGCTGCTTCACGATAAAGACCGAGTCGTCCAAGTTGCTGTAACGCCTCAGCATAAAATGCGACGCTTGGTTTTGCCACATCTTGAGAGCCTTTTCTTTGCGAGCGATTGCGCAGCCAGTTTGGTAATCGTAATCGAAGCAGTGCAAACGTGGTCAAAACGAGGCCAACACCAAATAACGCCGCAGGAATCGAAAACATTTGTCGACCGGCCAAAGCGCCGCCGCCAAGTTCACCGTTGCGAATACGGGAAATTTGGAGTTGCATGTAGCCGATGAAAGAGGCGTAGGACTCGCTCATGGAAGTCTTTCCTTGCTGGCCGATCAACGATTTGTCCTGGCGAACGCGGTCCATGTCCACGACGTATTCGTCCCACATATTTTTTGCCAAGTCCATCACTTGGCCCATTCCGCTTGGGGGCATGCGATTTTCACGCCCGCCGACTGGAGTTGGATCGAGCCGCAACCAATATTCGTCGGCTGGGATTTGACCAGGAACGTAGCCCGCAGCATTAAGGAACTCTTTCGGCACAGAGTCTCGCGGTACGAGCGCCTCGACCCACGCGTGAGCATGCAGTTGTCGCACCATGTAATAGTTTCCAAGTTCATTGAACTCGTCTGTGTTGTAACCAGCCACCACACGAGCAGGAATGTCTTGGCTTCGTAGCATCATCGCGAGCGCCGAAGCGAAATACTGGCAATGCCCTTTTTTGTCGACCGCCAAGAATTGCTCGATCGGATCAAGTCCCGGAATCGGTTCAAAATTAAGATTGAGTGTGTATCCGAACGACTCATTGAGCTGTAAATATCGCTCGAGCGCTAATGCGATACTGTACGGATTTCTCGCTCGCAGTGGCATTTCATTCGCGACACGCTCCGCCGTCGAAACCGCTGTGCGCTGCGCATCGAGATCGATATCAAGTGTCGCTCGACGATACTGTGCTTGTCGATAATTAAAGTTGTTACGTGCTTGCTTCAGTTGCACCACTGGGTCGACGGCGTCATTTCCGGAGAGCGTGAGGAGCGAATCAACAGGATGCGAAAGCGGAGCGAGCAACCGGAGCTGTTGTCCTCGGTTAAAAGCGGTCGTGCCAAACGCGTACTCGAATTGAGGAAAAAAGCCGGTTTCGTTCACAGACCGCTGGGTTGTCCACCACGTCACGGCATGGCGGAGTCCAAATGACGGGCCAGTACGATGATAGGGAGCGATCATGAATAGAGTGTCCGAAGGCATCGGCTCACACTGTACTTCCACATCGACCCTATCGAATTGTTCTGAGTCGCTGGGGTCCGGCGAAATGTACTGAGGCGGCACAGCCTTTACGCCCAATGTGTGATCCGCGATCACCGGCCCCCAATTCGCATAGTCACCAGAATCAGGTTCGCCTGGTTTATAGATTTCGGCGACGATTCCGCGCAGATAAATCGAGTTATCGACTCGGTAGGGTCGGACGCTGTTGTGACGAGTCAGCGTCACTCGCATCGCGAGAGCCGAGTTCTGTAACATTCGCCCCATTTGGCCGAGTTTGAGCTCTTTGGAAAATCCTACGGTTACTGGTCCGCTGGAATCAATCCGTCGGGCATTTCCGATGCGAGGTAACGCATAAAAGAAAATTAGCCCAACCGCTATGACGGCTGGTCCGAAGATCAAAAACGCCATCCTTGGGAATCGCATGACGCTCGCGTCGAATGACGACGTGGTCGATGGTGACCAAGCCCGGATCGCTGCTGTGTTCGACACCGGCGGTGGATCGTTCTCGACTCCGTCCCAAGTTCCGAGTGCCGACATCAAACACAATGAAGCAACCGACAAGAGCGTCATGGGGGCCAGGATAAACGCATAATAAATCGCGTTGTTGAAAACCGCAGCGACGATAAGCTCGAGGAGTGAGAAAATGATCAGCTGTTCGAAAATGCGTCGCGTCTTTATCTGCAACATCAAAATCGATTGGACGTAAACGAGCAGTTCCCCAACCGCGATCATCTGCGTTTGACCAGACGACGTCATATCCCAAAACTGAATGACACTGTACAACGCCACCATGGTCATGGCAGCATACGCAGCGATGGGCGGCAGTGCGAATAGCCGAAGGACGTCAACGAATACGTAGCCAAATACGGCAAAGAAAATCGCGATGACTGGGATGGACTCCGTGTTATCGCCGCTGCTCAACACGAGTCCACCGAGACACGATTGGACTGCGAAGATTAGCTTCAGCCGATTCTCGACGCGCTCTTTGGGGGTCACGATTTCTTGCGCGCCCAAGTCGTGCGCGCCAAAAAGTGTGTGTTCAGCCAACGAATGGGTCGGCGCGTTGGTCGGTGTATTACTCGACATCACAGTTCTCAGGCGTGGTTAAACGCTCGCTCCTGGAAATGCAGTGATCGATGGACCCATGGTTTCCGAAAGTATCTGTGCCGGATGCGTCGACGTTGGCAAGGGCGAGTTGAGCGATCGAGTGGCCGCTAGATTAGCCGCGGTCGATCGGCGGACGACGACGCGATCAATGGATGGATCGGTGACATCAAGCCAACGCAAGTTGGACCGACGACGCCACGGCTGGAGCGATTTTGCAATCTCGGGTTGATGCAACATGGCACCGAATTGTGATCGTGAGCTGATTACCAGCAGGTCTTGTTCGTAGCCAACCGTAGCTTTCGCTTCCAAAATGGCTCGATCAATATCCGGCGCTGTCACCGGCGCAAGTTCCGCGAGCGTCTTCATCATCCGATGGCAACCTTCGCCCGAACCACGTCCGAGTAATGCACGTCCGTTTTGGCCAGCCACCGCGAGTACAACGCGATTCGAAGGACCACTGACCAACTCCGACACAATCGTCGCCGCGATACTGATCGCTAACTCAACTGCATCGACTTCTTGCGGAACGACTGAACCCGATGGCATGAAAGCATCGACAAGGATGCAGGTGTCATAGCGACGTTGTTGCTCAAATTGGCGTACGATTGGGTGATCCGTGCGAGCGGTGGTTCGCCAATGGATCCACTTGCGACTGTCACCCGTTTGCCAATCACGAAGTCCGAAAAAATCGCCTTCGCTTGGGCCACTTCGCCGGGCAGTCGCATTGCTGCCGCCGTGGCGGTGATCCAGTTCGCGTTGCCATCCACGTCGAAGTGTTACCAGCGACGGATAGACGTAAAGTACTTCGCTACTGGATAACTCAAGCTCGGATTTCAACAATCCGAACGGGAACGACGTCGATACAGTGAGATGTTCAAATTTGTACTGGCCACGCTTGCTAATACAGCATTCGTAGTGCGGGGAGACTGTTTGGGAAGCGTTCACAAAAGGAGCTCCGCATGACGCAGATACCGTGTGGTGGATTCCGACGCTATCCGTTGTAAGCTCCGTCACGTTGTCATCAATCCGCAACATCGCGATCGGGATCAAAGCACTCGCGTTGGTCAGTTGGAAGCGAACGCGAAATGGTGATCCGGCAAACGCCCAATCCGGTAGCCGCCGTTCGATCACGACGCACTCAATTGCCCGACGGACCGCACGCCACTGGATCAAAAGAGCGGCGATCACCAGCGATGCCAATACGAGAAGCAGGTTGAATCCCCGCAGTGAGCCGCCCAGAATTGCGAATGTGCCCACGAATAGAAAGTGCGAGCCGAGACGAGTCAGCCGCTGTTTCCTTCGATTCGTCTTGGCCGGCGATTTCACAATCAACAATCTCTCCCCAACGTTTGAACGCGAACCATTCCTTGCTGACTGGCCCCGATATTAAATTGGCCCCGATATTAAACTGGAACCGGAATCTGCTGGACCAAGTCAGCTAGTTGTTGCTCGACGGTTTGGCGACTGGCTCCCTGGAAGATGCCTTCCGGAAGTACGCGGTGCGACAGTACGGGCACCGCCAATCGTTTAATGTCGTCTGGCGTGACAAAGTCACGATTCTCGGTGATCGCTCGAGCTTGGCATCCGCGATAGTAGCTCAACGCACCACGCGTACTGACTCCGACTTGAAACGCATCGTGCCGCCGAGTTGCTTCGACAATATCAATCAGATACTCAACGAGGCTATCGTCAACTTTGACCGCTCGAACGGCGGCTTGAGCTGTGAGAATGGCGTCGACGCTGACGACGGGAGTCAGCAAGTCAACCGGCTCGCCTTGGCGGTGGCTCAAAAGGACTTGGCGTTCGAACTCACGATTTGGATAACCAATGGATGCTCGCAACAAGAACCGGTCGAGTTGGCTTTCGGGGAGTGCGTAGGTACCTTCGAATTCGAACGGGTTCTGAGTGGCCACCACGATGAACGGCTCCGGCAACATTCGGGTCGTGCCGTCGCTCGAAACCTGTCCCTCACTCATCGCCTCCAAAAGCGCCGACTGGGTTCGTGGTGGGGCTCGATTGATCTCATCCGCAAGAACAACGTTCGCGAAAATCGGTCCAGAACTGAATTCGAACTCGCGCGTATCGCTACGATAAATCATGCTTCCCGTGATATCGCTGGGAAGCAAGTCCGGAGTGAATTGCAAACGCGAAAACTTGCCATCAATACTCAGCGCCAACGCTTTCGCTGCGAGTGTCTTGCCGACACCGGGTACGTCTTCGAGCAACACGTGCTCTTCGGCAAGTAAGCATACGACGAGCAGTTGAACGAGCTCTGGTTTACCCAAAACAACACGTTCAATATTTTCTCGCAACAATCGTGACGTTTCAAACGCATCCTGCGTCGACATGGGCGACCTGTGATAGCGAGACAAGTGGGCTGGGAAAGCTGGACAAGTAGGCTGGCAACTCAACCCTCAATGCTAGCGGTTTTGGGCGTTTAGTTCTATCCCCGGAGGGTGAGCGGGCGTGAGCAAGATGGGTGTTTAAATTCCGAAATATGAAGACCTACGGGCGCCTCGTATGCTGGGTCGCTTTAAGAAAACGTTCTGTGCGGCTAGGTATTATCCGTGAAAGTCAGTGCAACGGGCGCAAACTTGACGTATCGAACGGTGGCGCCCGGGTTAAAAAATTGGGTCTCGTGGAACTTGAGACCTCGAATTTGGCGATGCGTATGACCGAAAACGACTCGCTGGACCCCGGCAATGTCGTCCGCTAATTCGCTGGTTATGGATCGCCACAATTGAGTGCATGTCGCTTGATGTCGGTGGGCAGACATTGACGCGGCATTATGCAAACGGGCCAAAACGGCTGCGTCATAAAAATGGTTCTGGATTCGACCCGCGATCGGCTTGTTGCGCCAAGTTTCGCGATACGCGGCAAGTGAGGCTCGGTTTCCAGCACCTTCGAGTAAGTCGCCATGCAGCATCAACGCGTCGCCGATCCGAATCGCATCCAGGTCACAAATGAAATTCTCGTGCTCGCCGGCCAGTCGTCGAAGAGCGATCTGGAACGTCGAGTGTGCATCATGATTGCCGCTGAGGTAGACAAATTGTTTACGCGGATAGAGGTCAAGCCAATCTCTTAGCCAGCTGAGGGATTCCGCCACCGTCGCAGCATCATCGCCGAGTCGCGTCCAACGAAAATCGAATAGGTCGCCACCCCAGACGCACATCTGGGCGGCCTCGATCGACTGTCCGATGGTTTCCCGATGAAGCTCGTAACTGCATCGGTTACTGAATAAGTGCAAATCAGAAACGAACGTTACGCTCAGGGGCGTTCGTTCAATCGGCCACTGAAGAAACTCCATGTTTGGTCACCCACCCAGTCTGTTCGCAGCGTCGGTTGCGTTTTCTGTTTCAAGAAATGACTCGCAAAACCAAGTCACGCACGTTAGCTCATACGCTTGCTAGCTCACTCGTACTTGCTCGATGCTTGAATTATAGCGAAGATGACAAAGTCAAGCGAATCACGCGAAAGAGGTTGCGACCATGCTGGATGACAATCGAGACTTGCTGGAACGACTCGGTGGACCGCCCGCTGTTGCTGAGATTGTTCAAGATGTTTACCGCCGCGTGCTTCAAGACACGGAGCTAGCACCGTTTTTTGCTCACACCTCGATTGAACGTCTGAGCAAAATGCAATACGAGTTCATTGTGGCTGCGCTTGATGGACCGGTGTCTTATTCAGGTTCCGAGTTGACTGCTGCCCACAAAGGTCGCGGAATCTCTGGTGCACATTTCGCGAAGTTCTGTGGCTATTTCGCGGATGCGTTGGAGGAACGCGGGGTTGCGTCGCAAGATTTGAATTTGGCTCTATCGCATCTGGCTACTTTCAAAGACAAGGTCGTCGGCACCACCACCTCGGATGGCTAAGCGTTCGCCTGGTGGTCTCAGTTCTTTCATGGGCCTCAAGCTTGCTCAAGAGCTAATCGCCGAACCTCACGGAATCGCCAAACGTCACGGAATCGTCAGCGCGTTCTGTAACGCAGAGACGAGTAGCGGCGCCGCGATGGTGATCAAGACCAGTGCGACGGGGTAAGCGGCCACGTAACTCGTCACGGGCTGGCTCGAGTCGGTCGCGCTCGTCAGTACCGCCAATCCAGGCGTCGAAGTCATACCGCCGCACGTCGAGCCTAGCGATTGCAGCAAAGACAATTTGAACCAGTACCTCGCAACCACGAAGCCCACAACGAGCGGGATCGTCGAGATTGCCGCCGCCGCAGCACACAGAACCAGGCCGTGCTGTGCGAGCACTTCTCCGACGTTGGCTCCCGCCTGCACACCCGCGTCGCTGAGGAACAGCGCTAAACCTCCTTCGGTCATCAACAATTGAGCGGCCGGTGGAAAGGATCCACGAATTGGCCCAATTCGTCGAAAGTGTCCCAAGACCAACCCGACGAACAACGGCCCGCCCGCAATCCCAAGTGAAACCGAAAACGAACCGAACTCCAGTGCCGCTTTACCAACAAGAATTCCG
Source organism: Pirellulaceae bacterium (assembly GCA_041739875.1). Lineage (GTDB taxonomy): Bacteria > Planctomycetota > Planctomycetia > Pirellulales > Pirellulaceae > JBBSJZ01. The sequence continues at coordinate 53,396 of JBGSNA010000228.1, read as the reverse complement.
AGCAGAATACCGCCAGCGACCGAGAACAAGTCCGTCTCGTTGAGCGCTCGTGGTCGATGCCCGACAACGGCTGCAATCTCCGCAAGTGAATGTGGCTCGCCGACGAGTGTTACGGTGTCTCCGAACTCAATGGTGGTTTGCCCCGAAGGCACGAACTCCATTTCATGTCGTCGCACACGCACGACCGTGACCCCAAATTTTGACCGAAGCGACAATTCTTTGAGCGTGTGCCCATAAATGCTTGGCGATGTCACCACCAGCGTTTTGCGTTCTCGGTCGGCATCGATGATCGCACCATCGTCCTCTCGCAACGTTCCAAGTGTATCCGCGACTCGTTGGATTTCATTGCCAGTACCCACCAACAGCAACCGGTGTCCCAATTCAAAGCGATACCCCGGTGGCAACGGACGCCAACGTCCCTCCACGTTCAAGCGGGAAATCTGACATGGCGATGAAGAAAAGGCCTCGACTTCGCTGGGCCGACGCCCAACGATGCCTGGATTCGCAATCTCAACAGCCTTGTGAACGATCTGGCCCACACTCGTCAAATGCGATGCATCCCCATCTTGCTCACGCACAGTTTGCTGCGGGCTCGATGGACTGTGTGATGGAAGCAACTTGAAAGCCAGCTGCACAAACAACACGACGCTCACAATGCCGATCGGATAAGCAACTCCGAATCCCACAGCAACGTTTGCTGGCTCAGCGACAGACTCCGAGATCGCACCAAGAGCTGGAGTACTCGTTAACGCCCCAGCCATCAACCCGCCAGCTATGTCAGCAGGCAAATCCAATAGCTTGGCACAGCACCACGCCACGGCAACGCCCGTGATCACAATCATCGCGCCGAGGCTGGCCATCGTGCTGCCATGCGAAGCGAGACCTCGGAAAAAAGTCGGGCCTGCTGAGATGCCGACACAGTACACAAATAGTGCCAGCCCCAAGGTGCCGATTCCTTCTGGCACGACGAAGCCATAATGCCCCGCCAACAATGCAACAAATAGTATGGACGAAGTGCCAAACGAAATCCCCAAGACCGAGACCCGTCCAAGCAGCAAGCCAATCGAAATCACAGCCAGAAGAACAGTCAATGGAGTCAAGCAAAATCCCTTTCTGCTGAGAACATCGGAAGCAATTTCATGCGTTCTATGCGAATGGACAATCGCTTGCGAGGGCTTCTAAACGAGTGGCAACGATCGCTCCCTAATGCCCCCGGAGTGCTATTTCCATCGCCAGCCAAATCGTGGTCGCCCAAAGTCACTTCGCCAGTTCCCAGCGTTGCCCAACAGAAATCTCCGCCAATTTCGAACGCGCTCGTTGACTGAGACCGTTGCACGCCGTACCATGTACCCAGTACACCAGCTAGCTGGGCGAGGTTTCTCCCAGCGGCTGTCGGTTTCTCCCAGCGGCAGTCGAGCGCACGGGTTGCGGCATGTTTTTTTCGATTGATACGTCCGACGATGTTGCGATTTACGAACAGATTGTTCGCCAGGTGAAGTTCGCGATCGCCGAAGGCAGCCTGCAACCGCGCCAGTTACTCCCGAGCGCACGCCAGCTGAGCGGCGAATTGGCGATTAATCCGAACACCGTCGCCCGGGCATATCAGCAATTGCAGGCCGACGGCGTGCTGGAATTAATGCGCGGCCGCGGGATGGCTGTTTGCATCGATGCGACAGACAAGTGCCGCCAGGCGAGAAAAACCCTCATCGCCGCGCGACTTCGCGGAGCGCTCTCCGAAGCACTTCACGGCGGACTCACCGCTGAGGAGATTCGTGAGATGCTTCACAACGAGCTGGAGTTACTCGACGGCTCGATCCAGACGATCTCTTCGCATGACGTCTCTTCTTCGACTTCTTCTAAAAACGGTGACCCATCGTGAGTTCGACGACCCCGCCAAGAGACATCATCACAACACGCGGCTTAGAAATGCAATTTCGCGGCTGCGATGCACTCCGCGGTGTTGACCTCTCCGTTCCCGCTGGCACCGTGTTCGCCTTGCTCGGTGAAAATGGTGCTGGCAAGACAACGCTCATTCGCATCCTTACTGGGTTCCAACCACCGTCGGCTGGCACCGCGCAAGTCTGTGGACTGGATCCGACCAAAGACGCGCTCGAAATCCGCAGACGCATCGGTTACGTCTCCGACGCGCCAACGATGTACGAATGGATGAAAGTCGACGAGATCGGTTGGTTCACTGCTGGCTTCTATCCCGACGGATACCTCGAAGCTTACCGCGAGTTGATTCGCAAATACGAGTTACCGCCAACGCGAAAGATTCGCGATCTCAGCAAAGGACAACGAGCCAAGGTCGCACTCAGTCTCGCGCTCGCCCACGATCCCGAGCTGTTGATTCTCGACGAGCCCACCTCAGGCCTCGATCCACTGGTGCGACGCGAGTTCCTCGAAAGCATGATTGACCGCGCCGCGACAGGCCGCACGGTTCTCCTCTCCAGTCACCAAATCAACGAGATCGAACGAGTCGCCGACCGCATCGCGATACTGCATCAAGGCCGCGTCCAACTGACCGGGACCCTCAGCGAGCTGCGCGACACGATCTCCGAAGTCACGATCAAGCTCAGCGATCCACTTATCTCGCTTCCGACGCTCGACGCCCCCGCCCAAATCCTGAACGAGCAAACCAGCGGCCGTCAACGACGAATGATCGTCCGCAACTTCACCCCACACAACGAAGCCTTACTCAAAGCGTCCCACGGCGTCTTCGAAGTCACCCATCGCTGTGCCAGTCTCGAAGAACTCTTCGTCGCCTGCACCCGCGGCATCGGAGCCATCCCACCGCGCGAGGAAATGAAGGAGACCGCGTCATGAGCACACATTCCATGAACCGGCGATTGCTCTGGAAAGAAACTCGACAAGTGCTGCCGCTGGCGTTATCGCTTGTCGGAATCGCATTTGTAATTGTGGTCTGGTTTCGATTGATGGTGATGCATCAACTAACTGATTTTCTAATCTTTGCACAATTCATGTTTGCGATGCCGCCGATTTTGTTTGCGGTAGGTGCTGGTTCGGCACTTGTTAGCGTGGAAAAAGAATCACGATCCCTGAATTGGTTGGTCTCACTTCCCTTGCCCACGACGTACTTAGTTCGACACCAGTTCATGGTCGGGTTGGCGGGGTTATCGGCTCTATGGCTCGGCTGTCTGGTGATCTATTTGCTAACAAGCTATTTCTATCCCAACCATCGCGATTTGTACGAACTGGGGAAAATTCAGTTTTTCGTGGTTCTAAACTCGCTGTATTTGCTCGTGTGTGGATTTACGACAGCGTGGCTAGCACGAGCGTCAATTCTGGGGCTCTTTTCAATTCTTGTACTCGCAGTCCTACCGTATTTTGCCGCTTATAGAGTCCACTACGCATTTGTCGAACTGTTCACCCGCGGCATCGCCTATCACCAAGACCCATCGCCGTGGTTGACAGGCGCAATTTTGCTGCTGTTCACTGGCGGTATTGGCAGGTACGGGTTGTATGCGGCGGATCGACAACTCACCAGCCACGTCTACTCAGCACCCTCCGCTCGCAAGCAAAAAATCGACAATCTATTGCAATCCGTTGGCGGTTCCCTTCAAGACTACTTCCGTGGCGACTCACAACTGAAGTCAGTTCCTTCGACGGCAACGGGATCGCTACTATGGCAATTCCGCAATCAGAACCGAGTGATCGTCGCTGGGATCTACATCACGTTTGTATTGTGCATGCCGATTGCGAGGCATTTCATAAACAACAACGACGACGTTTTCCACCCAGCTATTTCGGCAACGTGTGGGATGATCGCGTTTAGCACATTGAGTTGGATGGCGTTATTGACATTTCACGGTGATCACATGCAAGATCGCATTCGCTTTCTCGCGATACATGGCGTCAGCCCCACCCGCGTTTGGTTCACTCGACACGCGATTCCAGTCGTGTTTCTGCTCTTCTACATCTTCGTTTTGTGGTGGACCTCAAGTGACGATCTCTCTAGTGATCAATTGCGCAATCCATCGTATTGGATTATCGCGTGCGGAATCTTATACGCCGTCTCCCAGTGGATCAGTCAACTGATTCGTCCCGCGGCGCTAGCGGCCTTGGTTGCTCCACTCAGTGGAGCCTTCGCTCTCTCAGTGGGTTTATGGGCGACGGAGGAACTGGGAACTTCCATTTTCGCAATCGTATCCGCTCTCGTTGTCCTTCCGCTTTTCGCGACGTGGTGGATGATGTCGAGCTGGATGGACGGGCGGCGTGGGTGGCGATATTGGCTCTCGCATTTCGGATTCGCATCCGTCGCCGCACTGCTCCCGCTTTTCTCCCTCATCACATGGTTCTTCTTCGTACCGGCTGGTTTTTCGGAAGCGGAGCGAACGCAGCTGAAAGAGGAGGCTGCTGCGATATTTGCGACCGAGAAAATGACATTGATGACACAGCCCTTGGCCGAAGCGATGCATGAACATGCACCCGAACCACCAAGCGATGCAATCAATCCCGCAGAAGCCGATTTGGGACGAAAACGAGCGATGCGTTACGAAGCACTCGCTAAGGCGATCCGTAATACTCAAGATCGCGTGATGTTGCGGCCAACTTTCCGTGAGATCAACAACTGGATCATGGACGCCGCACAGCTCGAATTGATTCTGTCGTACGGCGAGCAAGACGAAACCGCTCGCGATGTGACACTCCGCGAGTATCGCGACTACTTGAGTACGCTATCACGTCTCGTAACCAAGTTGCGGCACAATGAATCGTTGTCGCACCAAGAGGAATGCGATTTACTTGAGATTTGGCTGTTGTCGCAAATTACAAAACCAGAGTCTCGCCAGTATCTCGACGACGCCACATATGCGGAAGTTGTTCAAAACGTGTCGCAGACAGAACAGCGATGGGAAGCAAGGCGCCGATCACTGATCGTTGCCCTTGTCGACTCGCTCGATAAGCCGCTTCCAAAACATGCTCGCCGAAAACTGGGAGGCATCACGATCGGAGAGCAGCCAGTTGGAAAGCAATCACTCTTCGATAGGCTTTCGTCGCAACGAAAGTTTGAGCAAACGATGAAGTGCCTTCTCGACTACATCAATTACGCCAAAGCTGGACGCGGTGAGTTTCCTCGCGAAGTGTTGATTGAGTACTTAGATGTGTCCCCAGCGTGCTACGGAGCCGGACCTATTGGTCCCTTTGCGAGAATTGACGATGTTTCGAAGTACTCCCAGGGAACAACATTCAACGGAGCACTTGCTGCGCAATGGGGTGCGGGCTGGGAAGAAACCGCGAGTGACATGGCGAGTAACCTATCGCAAGCGATCACGAAGGAGAGTGCCAAGTGAGTATCAAACGCCCGTCGCTCAGCGCCTGGTGGCTGCTGTTGCTCATTCCACTCATCGCCGTACTATTCCCGGTCGCGACCTGGTACGCAACTGAAGTGCAAGCTGCGGCAGATATCCGATCGCATCTCGAGGCATTGACGAAAGCCGGGCATCCGGTCGATGTCAGTTCGCTATTGAAGTCCTTCGAGGATCGCAGCAGCAAGGAAAATACAATCGCCTGGGGAGATATTATCCAACCAATGTTGGCAATCAATGGGGCTTCATATTCGTCAAATGCGAGGATAACACTTTCGAACGAAAACACCGCAAGTCAAAGCAGGTTACCGCGACATGATCGGACAATTGAAGTGATTTCAACACGAGGTAACGATCCGATCGTCGTGAGTGTGACTAAATCACTGAGCGAACAAGCTCAACCAATTATTAGAAGACTCCAGGAACTGCTGCCGGATGAGAATCCCGTTTGGAAGCCGATGGAGATCGACATTTCTCAACCATTCTTCGAGCCGTTTGGGCTTGTTTGCTCAACAGACAAGTTGCTCATGCTCGAGGTCGAGTTGGCGATTCACGAAACGAAAATCGACCAAGCTATTGAAATGCTAAAGCTCCATAGAGAGTCATTGACCGCTTTTGATTGGAAAACAACAGTACATGGTGAGACGACACGCGCGGAAATTCTTCAAGACCGCAATGACTTTCTCCTGTTTATTTTAGGCAAAGATCTAGCGACGAAGAAGGAATGGAAAGCCGAGCACTTAAGGGCACTTATCGAGTTGCTTGACGAGGAATCGAGCTTGAGTTCGCGATGGCGACAAGTCTTCGATTTTGAGCGAGCGGTAACCTATGAATCGATCGGAGTGCACAAGATTGGAAGTTATTCCAGCCTGCTCGTTTTGGCACCTGACTTACGAAACGCCAACTTCCCGCAAGGAAGACAGGTTGAAGTTCCAGCAACACGAGTGAGGGATTTCTTGATGGAGCTCGACGCCGGAATGTCTGTCGCCGACAAGGGCTATGAAGGGCTCGTCGAGCGAGCAAGTGAGGTGGAAAGCTCTTGGCACCGACGTTCCCAGATCAATGTGCATTGGTTCCATCGTCGAGGTGATCTATACCTGAATGAAGTCCTTACGACGCATGGACCACATCTGCACGAACTGGCTGCCAATCTGAGCAAACTCGAGGATTCGCGGCGATTCACTCGAGCCGCGTTGGCGGTCAAGCTGTTTCAACTTGAACACAGTGAATGGCCAAGACAGATTTCCGACTTAGAGCTACCTCTCCGCGATCAAATGTCAATTAACGGGGTTAAATTCAGCTGCTTCGGCGTCCAGGACGAGGAATTTGCGGTATTGCTCGGCTTCTTTAGAGAAGTGCGGATCTATTGAGAGTGTTGTTGTGTAGCGAGACTCACGATCGGAAACTTCTCGTGCGCGCGGATCTCTGGTCAACTTAGGCCGAGTTGCCAAGAAAGCGGTAAGGATCGCGTGAACAATAACTGGCGAATTTGCACGTAGGACAGGCTGCCAGCCTGTCATTTCACCCAGGAACAGGCTGGCAGCCTGTCCTACTTATTGATCACGCGAAGCTAAAGTAGGACCTGTGCCTGCACGCACCTCATCTTTAGTTTCTGGGGCCGTTTGTCACACGCGAAAACCAGCAACTGTTTCGCATGTCGATGGAGGCTGATTGAATTCGTTGAGACGGCTATTGAAGGCGGCGGCGGAGTTGTCGAACATTTTTCAGGAATTATCGCTTAACCGCGCACATTCTTTGAGACTTGGGCTCTAGTCCAGTCTAGGGAGCTTCAATTGAACACTTCCTAATCCCGCAATGTCTCGCGAATATCTCTGGCGAAATTATGAAGACGAAGAAACATCACGGCTCGTTTATGCTTCGGTTCATGATCTTTGGGTTCAGCGTGGCGGTGGGGGTGCTCGCGTTTTGGTTGCTTGGGTACATCTTGCGCGACATCGATCGTGTGCAAGGTCCCAATTACAACCAAATGCTTGAGGTGGGATTGCCGAAGGAGCTGCAAGACGAACGGCAGGCGCTGGCGGCTCAGTTGGTGGATGTGAAGCAACAGATTGCTTCGACCGAACAACGTCGGCGTTTGACGGGACAGACGACGAGTGACTCGCAACAGACGATTAACCAGCTACTTGAGCTGAAACGCAGCGCCGATCAGAACGAAACAACGCTGAGCGATGACCAGAAACAAGCGCTCACGGATAGCTTGCAGCTGTTTCTTGCGAACCAAAGCCAAACTCAAGTGCTGAATGCCGAGCTGGCGACGCTGAATGATCAACAAGACGACGTCACCGCAAAACAACGAGCCAACGCGATTGCGATTACTGCGGCAAGTCGACCGATCGATGACGAGTTCCAACAGCTTTACGAGAAACACCAGTGGACGTTAGCCACGTACAAACTCGGCATGTTGATTCCACTGCTGCTGGTTTGCGGATGGTTGTTTGTGCGCCAGGCGGGTGGGACCTACGCGATGCTCGTGTACGCGCTGAGTGGCGCCGTGGCTGGTCGCGTCATCCTCGTGATGCACGAACACTTCCCCGCGATCTATTTCAAGTACATTCTGATTATGCTGTCACTCGCGATTGCGATCGGCGTGCTAGTGAAGTTGTTGCGATTGCTGGCCCAACCGAGTCGTGACTGGTTGCTCCGCCAGTACCGGGAAGCTTATGCGAGCTTCTTTTGTCCGATTTGTGATTTCCCGATCCAACGTGGGCCGCTGAAGTTCGTTTCCTGGACCCGTCGCAGTTTAAAGAAGCGGTCGCTCACAGCAGTGAACGCATCCGATCCGGGTCACGACCAGCCCTACACGTGTCCGTGTTGCGAAACGTCGCTGTTCAAGACATGCAAGCAATGCGGTGGCGTTCGTCATTCGCTGTTGCCTGCGTGCGAGAAATGTGGCGATGTGATTGAGGAGTGAACGTCAACGCGAGCTCGATTTCCACAGGCGTTTCGGTGCGCACGATGCGGCGATTGCAGCACCCACGCGAGTTTCGAATCAGTTAAACTTGGACGTTACGGATAAATTCGAACCTCCCGCTCATTCCTCCAGCGCATTGATGAAACGAATGAAAACTTATCTCATAGAGAGCTTGCGTCCGCACGTTGCTCTCGGTGCAGCACTGTTATTGGCGTTACTCGTTCTTGGTGCTCGCCCGAGCCACAGCGCCGATGCACAGCGTCCCAACGTGATCGTTGTCCTGGCGGATGACTTGGGGATCGGTGATATTTCGCCTACGAATACGAACTGCAAAATTCCGACACCAAACTTAAAAGCGTTTGCTGACCAGGGCATGACGTTTCATGATGCGCATACGCCCAGCTCGGTTTGCACACCGACGCGATACGGGTTGCTCACGGGTCGATACAACTGGCGTTCAAGGTTGGAAAAAGGTGTGTTGAGTGGAACGAGCAAGCACTTAATTCCTGCGGAGCGTGCAACGCTTGGGCATCTCATGCATGGTGCGGGCTACCATACGGCGATGATCGGCAAGTGGCACCTGGGATGGGACTGGGACCAAGAAAATGGCAAGATCGATTTCTCAAAACCAATCACCAACGGTCCAAACATCAACGGATTTGACCAGTACTACGCGCACTGCGGTTCGCTCGATATGCCACCGTATGTCTGGGTCGATTCCGGTCGAGCGACTCAGGTACCGCATCGTGAAGAAGGAATCACAAAACAGGAGAATCCGTATGGATGGTACCGAAACGGACCGATTAGTGACGACTTCAAAATCGAGGAAGTGTTGCCACACTTGTTCGGCAAAGCGGTTTCGCTCGTCAAGGAGCGGTCTGGCGGAGCCAAAGCGGGTGAGCCGTTCTTTTTGTACCTAGCGCTGCCGGCACCCCACACGCCCATCGTTCCGATTCCGCCATTTAAAGATGCCAGTGGGCTGAATCCTTACGCCGACTTTGTCATGCAAATGGACCATCACATGGGCGAGTTGATGGCGTCCTTGAAAGTCGCTGGAGTTGACGACAACACACTCGTATTTTTCACCAGCGATAACGGGTGTTCGCCGGAGGCCAACTTTGGAGTGCTGGCCGAACACGAGCATGATCCGAGCGGCGGTTATCGCGGGCACAAAGCCGACATTTACGAAGGTGGTCACCGAGTCCCGTTCCTTGTTCGCTGGCCAGGACACGTTGCTCCCGGCCAGCACACGGATGCACTAGCGTGCTTGACGGACATCTATGCAACCTTGGAGGCGATTGCCAGCACGACTGGTGATTCCGCGAACCAAGTACGTGGCGGCGAAGATAGCTTTAGTTTATTACCAGTATTGAATGGTGCTGGGACGACAGGGCGCGACACACTCATTAGTCACTCGATCGAAGGTGCATTCTCGATTCGGCACGGCGCGTGGAAGCTCTGTTTGTCCGCAGGTAGCGGCGGCTGGAGTGCACCCAAAGAAAAGGATGCGAAGAACCAGGGATTGCCACCGATTCAGTTGTTCAACTTGGAAGCCGATGTGGCAGAGACCACGAATCTTGCTGACGAGAATCCAGCCAAAGTAAAAGAGTTGGTCGCGTTACTTGATGAACAAGTGCGAAACGGACGAGCAACGCCCGGCGAGCCCGCGGCGAATGATCGCGAGATCACCTACATGAGTGCGGAAGCGTCGAAGTGGCTTGTCACTCAAGGCAAGTAGGGACCCGGGAGATTCGCGAGTCGGTTTGTCGAATGCTTGCCCCAGGCTGTTGCCTGGGGCTAGGAAAACGGCAGGGCCTAGCTGGACAGAACCAACTTCGTTTAACCGTTAGCCGCAGGCGTACGAGCGCATCGCTAACAGTACGCCTGCGGCTGACTGTTAAACAAAACATCGAACTTGCCGCTGTCCAGCTAGGCCCCGCAAATGCGGCGGAACAACCTATGGCTGTTGAACGAGCACGTAACCCATCAAGTCGAGAATTTCGTCCTTGGTCATGCGATTCAGCAATTCTGCGGGCATGGGCGAGACCTTGGAGACGGTGAGTTCTTCGATGTTCTTGCGATCGATCGTGGCACGTTGGTTTGGGTCGGACAGGTCTGTGTTGATGGTCAAGGTGTCACCCTTCAAGTTCACCACGACGCCGGTATAAATCTTGCCGTCGTCCGTTAGCACGACGATTGATGAGAATTGGTCGTTGATGACCTTGCTCGGATTGATAATTTGGTCGAGAAAATCATGCGGCGAATAGCGACGACCAGCGGACGTTAAGTCAGGCCCCGTCATACCGCCTTGATTGTCGAAGCGATGGCAAGCGAAACATCCAGACGCGGCGAACATGCGTCGTCCGTTTTCAAGATCCCGTTTCGACAGATCCACTTTCGAGGCTTCGGAGAGCTCTTCCAGCGTCCATGGCGTGGGCGTGCGTCCGTTGAAGATCTCGCCGAGGTTCTCGAGTGCCGAGATTCGTTCTGGCTTTCGCTCGAGCAATTCAGTCATCGTCGACTTCTCGTCGGCTGGGATCGAGGCAACAGCGTCATTGCGAATGAACTCAATGAACTTCTCGAAGCTCGCACCGCCGCGATAGTTCGCAGCCTTTAGGAACCACTCGAAGTACTTCGTGCGAAGGTCGGAATTCCAACCAGCTTGCAAAAATCGGATCGAGCGAGCGTATTCGATTTGCTCCTCTTGCGTCGGCGACGACTCAATCAAGGCGATCGCTTTCGAAGCCACGGTCGGTGATTCGAGCCACGCCAGTGTTTCGCACAAGAGCCAATTTAGGTCAGGCGACTTAGACGGAAACATCGGGTCCAACTTAGCCACAAATGTGTCGATTGCTATTTGGCTGGGGCGACCAAAACGGTTGAATGTGATTTGCAGTGCACGCACGTACGTCAACTTGCGAGCGGCGTCGAGGGTCGTTGGGTCGATAGCAAGAAGTGCATTGATCAGCTTGTTTTGCATCGCGGTGTCCACGGGCGGCGTCGAGTCGATGCGATGTTGAGGACAAACGCCGCTGACGCGCGCCAGTGCCATGAGGGCTTCGACTTGCAACGACGGATTCGACTCCGCCAACGCTTTACCGGACCATTGTTCAGCGGGTTGGTGCTCGATCGCTGTACGAGCAGCGAAACGAACATAGCGATCGGCGTCGGCGAGATACGACCAAGCGAATTCGACAGCCTTTGGATCTTGCAAACCGTGGTATTGCTCGAGCAATTCTCGTGCGCCAGCCGATTTGGGACGTGACTCAAGTTGTTCGATTGTTGACTCCTTGCCAACGTAGCTAACGCGGTACAGCCCCGATTGAACGGCGCGGCCGCCGATCGTGAAGTACATGGCGCCGTCGCCGGGATGAATCACCGCGTCAGTGATCGGAAGTGGTGCGCCAGTTACAAACTCTTCTTTCGTTGCTTTGTAGCTTGCTCCGTCTTTCTCCAAGTGGATCGCGTAGAGTTTTCCCCAACTCCAATCCAGAGCGTACAAGGCGTCCTGATATTTTTGCGGGAACTTTGCTCCGTATCCGAACGTGACTCCGGTCGGTGAGCCTGGGCCGATGTCGATCACGGCTGGCAAGTTGTCTGGATAGAACGACGGGCGTTTCCCAGCACCATTTCGCCATCCATATTCGCCACCGCTCACCACATGGTTGATTCGTGTTGGGCGATACCAAGACGTGTTGAAGTCGTATTCCATGTCCGCATCGTACGTGAACAGATCGCCGTCACGATTGATCGCAGCATCGAACACGTTGCGGAAACCGTTTGCATAGGCTTCGAATTTCTTGCCATCAAGCGAAACTCGGTAAATGATTCCGCCGGGTCCCATCACGTCGCGCATGAAGCCACGACCGTCCGGCAATCGCGGAAGCAAATGATCTTCGCCCCAGATTTGTGGGACGGGTGATGAGTCTTCGATTTCGGTTCGTTTGCTGCCGTTACCGCACACCAAGAAGAATCCGTTTCCGTCGGGTGTTCGGACGAGCGCGTGAATGCCGTGGTCGCCTCGAGCTTGGATCTCGCGAAGCAATTCGACGTGATCTAGGTTGTCGTCGCCGTCAGTATCCGTGAGCTTGTACAGTCCACAAGGGATTTTGGATTCATAGTCGTTCACTCCGACGAACAACGCATCGTCGATCCAAAGCATGCCGTTGACCGCACGAATATCTGCGGGAACTTTCACGACGTCACTTTGCTGAATCGGTCGTCCGTCTTTGGGCAGCTCAATTCGATAGAGGCTGCCGAATTGGTCGCTGACAATCAACCGGCCTTTGGGGTCGACACAGAGGTTGACCCAAGAGCCTTGGTCTTTGCCAGGCACTGAGTACAACAACTCAGCGCGGAAATCTTTTGCGACGGTGATGCGATCGATCGGCGTCGCAGTATTCTCGCCAGTCGCCTCCCCGACGCCTACCTGCCTTGGCGGATTCTTTGGTGAAGCTTTCTTGGACGGCTTCGCCTTGGCTGGTGTCTTGGTGGGTGCCTGGGCAATGTTTTTTGGGGCCTGGGCAGTCACGTGAACCGAACCGCTAGCGAACAACGTTAAAGCCATGAGCCCGCAGAACGATCGAGTACAAAATGAGGCTGGGAAATTCATGTCGTCGGATGTTTTTCAGAATTGTTAGGAATGGTATTTGACGGTACGTCTCGTCCGTCGATGGGTTTCGCGAATGCGAACAAGAAATGATACAGCGAACAACCGTCTTGTACGAAGTGATTCAGCAAAAGTCACGAATTCAGTAAAAGTAAAGTGGCGTCGGTCAAAGCAAGCTGAGATTTCTCACTCCGATACGGTATGATAGTCCATCAACCGGGAACGGTCAGTCCAGTAAACAAGCTGGAACGAGAACTTTTTAAGCTTAGCATCGGATGATGCGAACGAGTCGTTCAGTGGAAATCGAATGTCCCAAATGTCATACGACGATTCGCACCCATGTTGTCGATGGGGAGGCGACAACTTCCGAGAAAACGTTAAGTGAGTCGGCAGACGCCTTCAGTGGTTTGGTTGAATGCCCGAACTGTGGCGAAACGTTTCAACTAGGACCTATTGAGAACAACCAAGCCTCCATTGCCACCGTGACGCTCGACCCCGCGTCACATCGACGAGTCTTCTCGCATTTCGAGTTGATTCGCATCCTTGGTCGAGGCGGTTTTGGCACGGTATGGCTCGCCGCAGATACTCGTTTGCACCGGCACATCGCGCTCAAACTGCCAACACGTCGCCAAGGTCGCGTTGAATCACTTTTGCGAGAAGCTCGCACGGCTGCGAAATTACGTCATCCCAACATCGTCGCCGTTCATGAAGTGGGCGAATTTGAAGGGCAAGCGTACATCGTGAGCGACTACGTCGAAGGAACGGACTTACACACGTTTCTACGTCAAGGGGTGCCACCGATCGAGCAAACCGTCACGTTGTTGCAGGCGATCGCTTCTGGACTCCAGCATGCACATGACAACCTCATCGTTCATCGTGACATCAAACCGGCGAATGTTTTGGTCAGCCACGATGGAACTCCGCTTGTGACTGACTTTGGTCTGGCAAAAAAGACAGATGTAGACGAATCGATTTCGTCCAAGGGTAAGATCGTCGGTACATTCATCTATATGTCACCGGAGCAAGCCGGTTACGGCACGACGGAAGTCAGCTATCAATCGGATATCTATTCTCTCGGCGTCATGATGTATGAGATGCTGACTGGCGAACGTCCATTTCGAGGAGACTTGCCCGCGATCATTGACCAGAAAGTCAATGGCGAGGCCGCACCGCTGAGAAATTTGCGACCTTCCATTCCACTCGATTTGGAAACGGTCTGCTTGAAGTGTCTCGAGCTCAATCCCGAGCGCCGTTATCAATCTGCGAATGCGTTTCGAGACGAGCTGGAACGCTACCGTACTGGACGGCCGATTCTTGCGAGGCCTTCGTCAAAGCTCCATCACGCTTGGCGATGGTGTCTCCGCAATCCTTTGGTCGCGACATTGCTGACGCTCTTGTTCACTAGCCTCGTCGCAGGCTTGACGGGAACAACACTATTTTGGCAAGAAGCCGTCGCTCAAAACAATGCCGTGCGCCGCTCGCTTTACAACTCAAAATTGCAATTGGCTGGTAACTATTTTCAAACTGGCGAAATTGATTCCGTCCGCGATGCGCTCGAGAGTTTGGACGATTCTCAATTTGAAGAATTCGCTAGCTTCGAAAGCCGCTATCTTTCAAGCCAGATAGAACGATTCCAAAACGTTGTCCAGCACGGCCAGCAAGTTCGGAGCGTCGCCGTCAGCCGTGATGGCGATTGGTTCGCGTCCGTATCGAATGATAACCGTTTAATGATCTGGAGCCCAGATTCCAAAATTCCCATTCGCGAGGTCCAAGCAAGCGTGGGTCGTTGGCTCAGTGTAGATGTCTCTCGGCGCGACAATCGTGTCGCGTGTGGTTCCAAGGACGGTTCCGTGTATACCTGGAAAGCGATCCATGATCGCGCGAACCAGCCTCAAATTGCCAAGCATGGCGTTTCAGTCAGCAAGGTCAAATTCTCTGGCGACGGTCATAGGCTGTTCACGGCCGGTACCAAGGGGGCCATTCGAGTTTGGGACGCTGAAACACTTGCGCTTATTCGCGAGTTACCGTCAGGCCAAAGCGGTGTGGTGTCCTTCGACGTGTCTCGAGACGGCCATGTGATTGCGGTCGCAGGGAACGAGGGTACGGTTCGAGTTTGGGATGTCGACAATCGCGAGATGATTTGCAGTCTCGATACCGAATATCGATTGGAATCGATCGCACTCTCACCGGACGCCAGTCGTATCGTACTTGGCACCTATACCGGGTATCTGCTGGCCTACGAATCGCCCACCAAGCGTCAGCTGTTTGAGATCAACACGGATTACGATTTGGTCAGCTCCATTGAGTTCATGGCGAACACTCCCATTGTCTCACTGTGCAGCAGCAATGGTACGGTGGTTATCTTTGATACGGAATCTCAGCATGAACTATCGAAATTCGATACGCACTTCTTTGCTGGTGGGACAATCGACGTCACTCAAAATGGCGGATCGATGGTGGTCGGCGCAATCGACGGCACCGTCAAGTTGCTCCGTACAGACGACTTTCGTCATGCGACCGTGATTGGTGGCGGGGACTCAGTCACAGACCTCAGCGTCATCAACGACAGCACGATTCTTGTTGCGTATCGCAGTGGACGTGTGACGCTCCATGACTTGCTCGATACGGAGTCGATCTTGATTCATCAATCGTCCAGTGCCCTTCCCGTTGCGATCGCCGTATCTCGAGTGAAGCGATGGATCGCGTACCAGTCATCGACGAGCGCGATCGAAATCTCGGATATGCGTGGTGAAACAATCGCGTCGATCCCGCTGGATGCAACAGGGGCCCTACTCATGCGTGCCTCCAACCAAGACGGAAACCTCATCACACTCGACGCTCGCGGAAAGCTTGACGTGTTCAGCATCGACCCAGCTCGTGAACCGATTGTATCCATCGAATTGTCTGAATCTGTGTCGCCCGGCGGTGAAGCACGCCTGTTGTGCGTATCGGATGACGCCAGCCGAGTTGCTATCGTCAATGACAAGAACGAGTTGCACGTTTTTGAAATCGCTAGCCACGTGACCTCCGTCATCCCAAAGAGTTTTGATGCACCAATCGCCTGCTTGGCGTTTGCTGAACGTGATCTTGTCATCGGGACTGCCGATGGATACCTGAGACGGATTGCCATTACGACCTCCGATACAGCAGGGACTTCTCATCCCATTTGGGAAATTAAAGCGCACATCGGCAGCGTCGCCCAGCTTCGAGTGCTCAAGGATCTTCGAGCCATTGTTTCCGTAGGACGTGACAGCCGACTCTGCTCTTGGGACAGCATCGATGGCAGCGTTCGGATGCGAGTGTCGCAGGACAAAGTTCGTTTGACCGCAATCGATATACTTCCGGATAACTCCTGCATCGTCACTGGAGCTAACGATGGGATGGTTAGGCTTTGGAATTGTCCGGCGAAGTAGCTTTGGAAAATGGAAGTTCAAAGATTTCGAGAGTTTCGTACCGCTGAACAATCATTTGCGTCGGGTTGATCGGTTAAGCTGTGTCAATCAAGCCCCTCACAAAATCCGGGGGCTCGAGATGACAGAGTCTTTTCGTTTCAGACGCTATTAAGGTATGCAGCAATGGAAATTCGCAGTGGACGTTTCAAGAAGTCCGGTCTTAATGTAGATCCGTTGATCATCGTTATTAGCAAAAAAGGGGAGGCGATCTATCGGGTGTTCAATTCTGGTGAGAGTGATTTTAGGATCAAAACAGAAACTTACGATGATATACTGAAGCCAACCCATTCAGTCGACATTGCCGATGGGGGTGCTTGGAAGATCTACACTTTAAACAGCACCGATGTGGCCGAGGGTATCTACGATCTTCTTACCGTTGGAATTCAAACGCGAAGTGGTCGCTTCAAGATCGCTGGAGCGGCAACGCCCCAATCGCACAAAGTAATTTATCTCAAAACAGCGTCTCAGGCATACTATCGATTCTTCAATTCAGGAGATCGTTCCGACGACGCGGCGAAGAACCCGACCTTCCAGATCGAGGGATTCAAAGTGAACGGAACCATGACAAAGTATACCTTAGAACCCGGAATGACCGTCGATATTGAGGTTGAAAAGAACAGGGAAATCACCGTCAAGAGTGATAAAGCCAACGTCGCTATCGAAGGCATCTATGAGTTCTTGGGGAACTAGTAATGGATGACCAGAAGCCGGAATCGAAGCCGATTCGTCGTCGGGAGTTCGTTAAAGTCGCTGGAGCCGCAAGCGTTGCGGCATCGACGTGGTGGGCCATCACCCAGAAAACGGACGCGCTCGCCCAGACAGCAGCGAAGAACATGACGAACTCAGAGTTTTTAGGTCACAATTACGAGTACGAAGCACCTTAAGACGAGCCCTTCGTGTCGGTGCCGATTGAACTTGCGAGCAAATCTAGTGTCACTGGGTACCATTTTGCTGGTCGCTGGATCAGCCAACTTTTCAACACGCGATGTTTGGGATGGATATCGCGTCGCGCTTCAAGAACAGGGATGGAACGTGATTCCCTATTCGACGTTTGCTTTTCTGAGGATGCTCAGCGTCGATGCGGTTTGTAACGATATCATCGGCACGGCGGTCGACGAAGCGAACCAGATTGACTATGTGGTCTTTGTCGACGGACTTTATTTTCGCGGGCAACGAGCGCGCGTGCCGAAATCGATTCGACGGGCTGGGATTAAAACCGTCTTGATTGCAACCGACGATCCCTACGTGTCCATTACCCACGCAGAAACGTTCTACGACTTTCGTTTTTCAAATGAGATTCGATCCGCGACCGACGGTGTCGTGTACTTACCCACAGCCACGCTTGTCCCGCCTGAAGTGCCCAAGAGGAGCGATCCGACATACGCCATTTCGTTTCTAGGTACGGTATTTGAAGATCGCGTGGAGACGTTGGTGCGCGTGGCTCAGTACTGTGAGCAACACCAACTTCGATTTCTAGTCGCCGGAAAGCTGCTTGGTGATGCAAAAGCGTTTGACCGATTTGAATGGACCGACGTGATCATTGGAACGATCGACGATCAACGGAAGTGGCAAATCTATTCTGATTCAATACTTACCTTGAACGTGTTCCGTTCGTCGAGTCATCCTGCGGAGTCTCCAAGCCCGCGGATCTATGAGGTGACTGCGTTTGGTCATGCAGCTCTTGTGAACGGTCCGCGACGCTCGGAGGTGGACGCGCTGTATGGCGATTCCGTCTTTACGTTCGACAACTTGCCCAATGACGCTCCAGGCTCGATTGAGTCTGTGATTGAAACGGCATTGGGGAACGCGGCTGAACGATCCAGGCGGATTGAGCAAGCCCGAAGCGTTACACTAGCTGGTCAAACGTACTTGCATCGCGCGGAAACACTGACGAATCATCTGCATCACTCGTTCGCCGATGAATCGTCGCGCCAGTTCCTTGAAAGTCGTGTCGCTTGGATCATCGGTTGCGGCCGGACGGGATCGACATGGCTAGCGGAGATGCTCGGCGATTTCCCAGGGATGCGTCGGTGGCATGAGCCGTACTTTGGCCGAGTGTTTCGCCACGTCTATGAACGCCCCGAAGAACTTGAACGGGCTGCGTCGTTTTTCAACAAGAACTATGAACAGAGTTGGCTTGGTGGGATTCGGGAATTGTTTTTCTCGGTGGCTCAACAGCGGTTCCCGCAACTTGGCAACCATGCGCTCTTTGTAAAAGAAGTGAACACCGTCGAGCTCTATCCATGGTTGCGTGCGCTCTTCCCCCAAAGTCCCGTTGTATTGTTAGTGCGAGACCCATTCGATGTTTTGGACTCGTACATCGATTTGCAGTTACCAGGGAGCTGGAACGAGAAATTTCGCGAACCAGGTTTAGATGCCACGGAACTAGAAAATGTCCGACGGACGGCGGAGCACATTTCGAAAAGCATCGCGGCTGCACTTGCCGTCTTTGACTCCACGCCAGAGCGACAACGTTTGTGGATCACATACGAGTCGCTGTTGGATGACCCCCAGTCTTGTCTTCGCCAGTGTGCAGGGTTGATGGGAGTCGAATTGGATCCCGCTCGCGTCGGCGAGGTGATTCAAACTCATCAATTCGCGAACTACAAACAGACAGGACGTAAATCATTTCGCCGACACGGGACTGCTGGCGGATGGTCGACGTCACCGAACTTCAATGATGATGTCCGGCACATCGCCAATGACGTATTGGGGCATGTACGCGTCCGCCTCGGCTATGAAACCGACCAAGTCGTGCAGAGCTAAGTTGTATCTGGAGAGACGCGAGCACACATGTGCGTCGTGTTCTCAGTCGCTTTGGGAGCTCCGCATGGAGAAATTCAGCTAGAACAAGTTGTCTAGGAGAAGTTCGGCGTCGGCGGTCGGTAGTCGCTCAGCCGGATTGATTTGAACCAATCCACCGTGTGTTTTAGACCTTCAGCGAGTTCGATCTTTGGTTCCCAGCCGAGTTCCTTCTTCGCTAGAGAGATATCGGGCTTGCGGCGTGTCGGGTCGTCGGGCGGTAAGGGGCGCTTGACCAGTTGGCTTTTCGAACCGCACATAGCGATCACTTGTTCGGCCAGTTGGCGGATCGTGAATTCATGCGGGTTTCCAATGTTGACTGGGCCAATAAATCCGTTCGCGTTATTCATCATGGCAATGATCACGTCAACGAGATCGTTACGGTAACAGAACGAACGGGTTTGGTCGCCTTCGCCGAAGATCGTGATGGGTTCGCCCGCAAGTGCTTGTCGGATGAATGTCGATACAACGCGTCCGTCGTATGGGTGCATTCGCGGACCATAGGTATTGAAGATCCGAACGAGGCGAACATCGACTTTGTTGCTGCGGTGATAATCCATGAACAATGTTTCGGCGGCGCGTTTGCCTTCGTCGTAACAAGCGCGACTGCCGATCGGGTTGACGTTGCCGCGATAGTCTTCGGTTTGAGGATGGACTTCTGGGTCGCCGTAAACTTCGCTTGTGCTCGCTTGAAGGATGGTTGCGCCACAACGTTTTGCGACACCGAGCATGTTGATCGAACCCAACACGCTTGTCTTCATCGTCTTGATTGGATTGTACTGATAGTGGCCGGGTGCAGCGGGGCAAGCCATGTTGTAGATCTGGTCGACTTCGAGAAAAATCGGCAGCGTGATGTCGTGACGAATCAGTTCAAAGTTCGGTTTGCCCAGCAAGTGCGAGACGTTGGTCTTTTGGCTGGTGAAAAAGTTGTCGAGGCAAATGACATCATGGCCTTGGTCAACCAGCCGTTCACACAAGTGCGAACCGAGAAAACCGGCACCGCCCGTTACCAAGATACGTTGAATCATGCTGCGAATTCCTTAATCAATGAGTTCGTTGTCGATCAGTCGTGTTGTGCCCACGCGGACTGCGACTAACGCAACCGCTGGCCGCTCAAACGAGGAAACTGCAGAAAGGGTCTCGGCATCCACGATGACGGCATAGTCAATCGCGTCGACACCGAGATTTTTCCCTGAGTTCGTTCGTACAGCGTCTGTACCTTGTGAGTCGGGCGCGACGCCGACGAGCACGCGACGCATTTCGTCTTGCAGGCTCGCGACGGAGCGTGATCCTTCGCGGGCCATTGTTTTCGCTCGCCGAAGCGCTTGACTCACCAGCAGCGCACGGTCTCGCTCGTCTGGGGACAGATACCGGTTTCGGCTGCTCATCGCCAGCCCATCTGGATCGCGAATGGTATCGCACATCACGATCTCAATTTTCAAATTGAGATCGCGGGCCATCGCTTGGATGACTTTGACTTGTTGATAGTCTTTGCGTCCGAAATAGGCGTGGTGAGCCGGGATCGCGTGAAACAGTTTGAGCACCACGGTCGTGACGCCTCGATAATGGGTCGGGCGACAAACGCCTTCGAGCGGCTTGGCAACCTCCGGCGGCTCAACATAGGTGCTGAATCCGTCCGGGTACATGTCTTCGACGGACGGAACGAAGACAGCCGTTGCACCTGCTTGTTCCAGTCCCGCGAGGTCCTCGTTGAGCGTCCGTGGATAGCGCCCCAGATCCTCACCAGGTCCAAACTGGGTCGGGTTCACAAAAATGGTCGCGATGGTCTCGTCGCATTCTTCAAAGCTTTTGCGGACGAGTGAGAGGTGACCTTCGTGGAGTGCTCCCATCGTTGGAACAACGCCCACAATGCGGTTGGAACGACGTGCTTCATCAACGTACCGCTGGGCTTCATCGATCGTCCACAATTTCAGCATCTTGTCGTCTCGAAACTCACGTACTGGTTGGAACCCAATTTGTCGCGGCTAGTCGTTGGTCGCTAACCTGGGATACAACTTACACTGAAATGGACATGCTCGACGATCCCATCGCTTGCAGAAGAAAAAGCTGCGTTTTCAGTTCCATTGAGCATGCACGGTGTGATTTGTAGGATGTGATTTGAATTGAGCGAAGGCCACAACAGTAAACATCGCCGACGTGCGAAATTTCGCCAAAAGACGTTCCGTCCCTTCGTTCGACGAAGCGGGGTGGGGGCAACACCGGGTTCGATCCACGATGACAAGGACGCTTCGCCAAGCAAATTGCGTCGGATCCTGTACGATGCGAACTCACTTCGCGAGTCCGAATCCGTGGACGATAAGAAGTTGTCGAATGTCACGCAGGGCGTCCAGTGGCTTGATGTCGTTGGGCTTGGCGATTCGAAGTTGTTGCAAAGCATTGGAGAAGTGTTCGAGATTCATCCGCTCACCATGGAAGATATCGTTCACACCCACCAGCGTCCCAAAGCGGAGATTGTCGGTAACCGTCTTGTCGTGATGCTGCGGTTGACGGACCACCAAGCGCCGCCTGCGTTCGAGCAAGTCGCGTTCGTGCTCAGTGGTCGTACACTGATCACGTTCCAGGAATGCGAGGGGGATTCGTTCGATCCCGTTCGACGTCGGCTGCGTGAGTCGCTCGGTCGCATTCGTGAACACGGTGCAGACTATTTGATGTACTGTCTCATCGACGCGACGATCGACGCGTACTTTCCGATGCTTGAGGAGTATGGCCGAATCTTGGAGCGACTCGAAGACGAAGTGACGATCAGTGCAACGTCCCAGGCAAATACGCAGATTCGTGAGACCAAACGCGAGCTGTCTGCTATTCGTAAAATCAGCTACGCGCACCGCGAGGCGATGCAGCGACTCGTTCAAGATGCGAGTGGACAAGTCGATGCGACGACTCAGTTGTTTTTCCGTGACTGCGTTGATCACGCAACCCAGATCTTAGAGGTCACGGAATCGTTTCGCGAAGTGGTCGCGGATCTTCGTGATCTGTACTTCACGCAACTGAGCCAGCGAACGAACGAAGTCATGCGAGTTTTGACGGTCATATCAACCATCTTCATTCCGATGTCGTTCATTGCTGGCGTGTACGGCATGAATTTCAATCCTGAAGTGTCTGTCTTTAATATGCCTGAGACACAGTGGCCGTTTGGCTATCCGTTCGCTCTGTTTCTGATGGCTAGCCTTGCATGCTTCATGCTTGGTTTTTTCTGGAAACGTGGTTGGTTAACGCGGTAGTCGACCATGCGAATGTTTTATAGCGATCACTTCGAATTGCCTTTGCCGGAGTCGCATCGGTTTCCGATGAGTAAGTACAGGCTGCTGCGCGAGCGATTGGCGAAATCGGATGTGCATCGAGAGGACGTCTTCATTGTTCCGCCGGCTGCGACTGACGAGCAAATCTTGCGATGCCACACGCTTCGGTACCTCGAGGCCGTCAAGACAGGCACCTTGACGACTGCGGAGATTCGGAGGATCGGGTTTCCATGGTCGCCCGCCATGGTCGAACGATCGCGACGAAGCACCGGAGCGACGATCGCGGCCTCGAGGGCGGCTCTCCAGGATGGTGTCTCCGCCAACTTGGCTGGTGGCACGCATCACGCGTTTTCCGATGCGGGCGAAGGTTATTGTGTGTTCAACGACGCAGCCGTGGCGATCAAGACACTGCGAAGTGAACGATTGATTCAACGCGCCCTTGTAATTGACTTGGACGTGCACCAGGGCAATGGCACAGCTTCGATCCTTGCTGGTGACCCAGATTCGTTCACCTTCTCGATGCACGGGGCGAAGAACTTCCCAGCACGAAAAGTGGCGAGTGATTTGGATGTGGCGCTGGCTGACGGCACAGGCGACGACGAATACCTGCAAAAACTAGTTGACGCACTGTCAATCATTGCGAAACAGCCTCAATTCGATTTGGCGATCTATTTGGCGGGGGCGGACCCTTTTTTCGGAGATCGTTTGGGGCGGATGAAATTGTCCAAAATGGGGCTCGCGAAGCGAGATGAAATCGTCATTGAATGGTGCAAATCCCTGCAAATTCCTGCGGCGATCGCCATGTCGGGGGGGTACTCGACGAACGTACTCGACATCGTGGATATTCACGCGGAAACGATCCGGCAAGCGAGTGAGCGGCAACGAAACGACCAATAGGGTTGTTTTGTTCGCTAGCCCAAGTGGCTATTATGAAGCGTTATCACTTTGATTAATTTTGGGGGATTCCCACAATTGAAAGCCCCGAACCCATGAGTTCGATTACCGAACTGTTAAGCCGCAGCCAAGAGGGCAAGGCTAGTGAAACAGATCGTTTATTTACGGTCATGTACGACGATTTATGCCGGCTCGCAGGTCGATTCCTGCAGAGTGAACCGCTGCGAAATCGTCTGAGTTCCTCATCGCTGGTTCATCAAGCGTACATGCGGATGATTGACCAGTCGCGGATCAATTGGCAAGGCAAGACGCATTTCTTTGCGATCGGCGCGACCGTGATGCGACGCATTCTCGTCGATCATGCACGGAAAGTTCATTCGCTGAAACGCGGCGGAGATTGGGAGCGGCGAATTCTCAGCGACGACGTTACCTTTGAGCTTCACCAGGATCGTGATGTTGTGGCGCTCGATGATTTGCTCAAGACGCTACAGGCTCTCAATCCCCGACAAGCAAAGATCGTCGAGATGCGTTTCTTTGGTGGTATGACGATGCGAGAAATTTCTGGCGAGATGAATTTAGGATTGCGAACGATCGAAAAGGAATGGGCGATGGCGCGCGCTTGGATGCGACGCCAGTTGAAAGATTTTGACAACGACCCAGACCCTGCCGGCGAAAGTGAAATGGATTCAGGCGAGAGTGAGTCGGTTTGATGGATGCCGAAAGGTACGCCCAGATAAGGGACTTGTTTCTTGCCGCGGAAGAATTGCCTGAAGACGAGCGAGCCGCGTATGTGCACGAACAAGCGGATCATGACAAGGATTTGATTCGACAAGTTCTCGAGCTCCTGGATGAACATGATCCCGAAGCAGCCAAAGCGGAGGGTGACCGTTCATCCGTTGCGGCCGCTGGGCGTGTAAAGACAACGGACCAAGCCGGCGACGCGAGCGACTCAAAGGCCGGACGTGCTGCGTCGGATGCAAGTAACCGGGCGCTCAAATTACCACGGCGCGCATCCGTGAGTTCTTCGGATAGCACGCTCAAATGGGCTCAACGCACTCATGCCCAGCCACGCCACTTGGACGATATGGCTCGCCCGGAGAAACCGGTTAAGTTTGTCGCGCCACGAGCCCAGACGCCCACTCGCAAACGAAGCCAAGTTTGGATCACTGCACTGGGGATGCTCGGCGTCGTTTTACCGACGCTCTTAATGGGCTGGCTAACCTCGAAAATCGCAGCTCAATCAAGCCGGGAATCTGAATCCACGATTCTTCGTACCGCGTGTTCCAGTGCTGCGAGCAAAGTCTCGATGTTTCTTGATCGAGAAACTCGCATTGTCCAGCGATGGGCGGAGGATCCAGACGTCCGTTCAAGTATCCATTCGCTAGTCGATTTGGCGCGTGAGCAGGGCGATGTACCGAGTCCGGAATTGTCGCTCGCTTTGAGCCAATCGTCGCACGCGAACTCACTCGCCGCTTCGCTTCGACAACTTTCCAAAAGCGACCAAATTCATTTTGCTGTTTGGAATCGGTCTGGCAATACACTCGCAATGACGATGCCCAATCTCGAGCCTGTGGGTGAGCCGGTCTCGGTTGATCTCGTCGAGCAGTTGTCGCACGTGATGCGTGGCAAGGCCCAGCTCTTGGGACCGACAAAGCTCGCTGCTCAAAACGACGCCAGTCGGAACGAGGACGCCAGTCGGAACGAGAGAACGGCAACTGAATCTGATCCGATTGCGATGGGGATTATCGTACCCGTTCGCAACGAAGCGGGACGCGTCGACGCAGCACTCTTGATTGCTGGAGTGGACCTTTATGTCCGATTCAACGAGACCGTAAAAGCGGCGGTCGATCCGGTCACTAGCGATTGCTATGTGGTGAATGCGAATGGAGTCTTGGTGACGCATTCGCAACATGCGCATGAACTGATGCTCGAGGGAGTGATTCAATCTGACAATGGTATGCTGGCGACCCAGTTGCTTGTAGCCGATCCAGGGTCCGGCGAGTTTAGTGGAAATTTGGAGACTCGGTTTGGCAAGCCACTGACGTACGCCGCTTCGAACGTAGTGCGCCGGGGAAGCGGTGCGTCATTAGACGCGTACAGCAATTATGCCGGCGAACAAGTGAGCGGCGCGTGGTACTGGCTCAGCGACTATGATCTGGGGTTGATCACGGAGCGTGACCATGTGCGTTCGCTCTCGCCAGCTCGAAGTATCATGTCTAAGTTTTGGTACTTGAGCGGTTTGCTTT
Organism: Pirellulaceae bacterium; assembly: GCA_041739875.1. GTDB lineage: Bacteria > Planctomycetota > Planctomycetia > Pirellulales > Pirellulaceae > JBBSJZ01. The sequence continues at coordinate 27,874 of JBGSNA010000228.1, read as the reverse complement.
CACTTGTCGTACTCGGCGCGAGCTATTTGAGCGGTCTGAACTCGACGAAGTCCGAACGTCCCGATCCATTGCTTCAGTACGAGATTGGCGAACCGATCGGAAGTGGCGGTATGGGAGTCGTGTTCCGTGCCAAACATCGACATCTTGGACGCCCCACGGCACTGAAAGTGTTGCGTCCGGATCGACAAGAGGCTGATGATTTGCTTCGATTTGATCGCGAAGCTCGTGTAGCAGCTGCACTCGATAATCCCCACATCGTGACCATTTACGATTACGGACGTACAGCGGACGGAGAGTTTTACACGGCGATGGAGTTCCTTCGTGGGCTGACGCTCAACGAAGTGGTTGCACGAAGCGGCCCCCAGCCAACGGGTCGAGTGCTTTCGATACTTCGGCAAGTTTGTGACGCGATCATTGGCGCGCACACTGCGAATTTGCTGCATCGTGATCTTAAGCCTCAAAATGTGATGCTTTCCCTCGATGCCTCAGTGGGTGATTGGGCAGTCGTGTTTGACTTTGGACTTGCCAAGCCGCTCGAACCGATCAAGGGGATGTACCAAACCAGCGAAGCTATTTGGTCTGGCACGCCGATGTACATGGCTCCTGAGCGATTTAGAGATCCCACAGTAATGGATCTTCGAAGCGATATCTATTCGCTCGGTTGCATTGCGTACTTCTTGCTCAGTGGACGACCACCCTTCTCGGAATGCGATCCGGAATCGCTGTTTGCACTGATCATCAGCCACGAGCCGATCAGCTTACAGACGCACTTGGGTGATTCTGTACCGGAGAGCATGGAGCGGTTTGTGCGAGAGTGCATGGCCAAGTCGGCGGATGATCGTTTCCAAAGCGTCCAAAAACTCGCGGACCGAGTCGACGAGCTCCGTCATGAGTTCCCTTGGTCGGTTGAGCAAGCTCGTTCTTGGTGGAAAGCCAATGACGATGTCGCCACCATTTAGTCCGTTCGTTACGATGCTCAACGCGAGACGAAATCACGTCGAGTGAACTTCTTGGGGGCTTCGATGACACCTTGACTTGGTGCTGCGAACGTGTCCAGGAACGCGATGATCGCCTGTTGGTCCTCATAGCCCAGAGCAAAGAATCGATTGCGTGCTCCGCGGCCTTCGCCATCATGCATCGCAATTGCTTCGAGAATCGTTTCCGCACGACCGTCGTGCATGTACGGAGCCGAGTCACGCACACCCCACAGCGGCGGCGTCTTCCATTCTTGGTTGACGAGAGTCTGTTCGTATTCCGCCGTCAGGAATAACTGAGTCTCGACGATTGTGTTCGATTGGTTGGATGTCTTGGTTTCAATTTGGCCGCTGTTGCCTGTGAACTCGTTGACAAATTCCGAACCTGCGAGTTGTTCTGATTCAGTGTTATTGGTCGAGCTCGCTCGATTGCTAATGGGTGTCACCACGGTACGAGGCGGAAGTATTGGGCTGATCAGCTTCGTCGCATACCGGTTTGCAGAAACCGTTCCCGTCTGGGACGACGTTGGCGTCCCAACCTGAAAGCCCGTTGTTCGAGATGATGCGCTCACCATACTGCTCGAGTGCCCGTAGTAAGTTCTGGTTTGCATCGAGCTTGTCGACTCCGTCGTCGAGATCCCTGTCAATTGTTCTGTGATAGCCACATTCCTCAAATATGGCGGTGCTCCGGCCATGTCGATCGCGTAGGGTCCCATGTCGTGCAAGAGAAGATCACTATAAAGATCCTGGATTCCAGCCAGGCTCGGCACATGGCATTTCGAGCAACCAATAGCGGCGAAGCGCTGTTCTCCCAATGCGACGCGTTGCCGTTCGCGCGAGTCCGTTGGAATGTCACGAATGGGCCGTGGCAGGGCTGCGACAAACGCGGTCATCGCCTGGATCGCGTCGTCGCTGATATCTGGGTTCGGATTCACATAGTTACGATTCGCAAGATCGATCGGCTGTGTAACTCGTCTCGATTGGAGCCCAAGTTCCGCAGAGCACGCGTTCTCGTTGAAATCTCGCAAGGTCGCAAAGTTGGCTCGCCACCCAAACTTGCCGAGCGTTCCATCGGAAAGTGTACCTGGTCGCCCTGAAATCTCGGAGTCTGATCGCTGGCTCTTTGCGACTTGCCACAGCACAGAATCAGGCACTTGATCGATCAACCCTGTACCAAACAGCGGCGTCGTATTGCGTGCGAACACATGGACTTTCATCGACACCGATTGATTATTGTTTGTGATCTCTCGAGGAACCCTTTCTTGGTGAACGGTATCGCACGACGCGTAGTTGTCGTCATTCCAATGCGGGTTGAAAGGAGTGAGCGATTGGTCTCTCAAGGCAACGAGCGCTGGCGAACCACCGCGTCGATGGATTGGAAATGAGGAGCCGATCGTACCAGTGGGTGTGATAAACGCTGGGCTGAATTTCGCTACGGCATCGTTCATACGGCGAATCGATGGAGCAATCACATTTCCGGCCCGGCCGGCACGCTGGAGGCCTTGCCAATGTCGCTGCTCAGCCGCTGCGAGTGCTGGCTCGAACTCATTGTAAATCAACTCTTGCATACCGACCGATCGGGCGTTGTTGCGCACCTGACCGCTTCCGCCAACTCCGCCCACATTGTGACAGGCAACACAGGAGGCTTCGTTGAACACGGGCCCCAGCCCATCGCCATTCAGCCCTGGGGACGAGGACGCAAACTCTTGCGTGAAGAGTTGTAAACCCAACGAAACCTGAGTCGGGTTCGCCGCGTTTGTAATCCCGGCGAAGGCCAGGCATAGTAGACAAGAGAGCAGACGGTTCATGAGCTACCTTTTTAATCCTAGAAAAGATTGAACTATGGGCGAAGTGAACTGATCAAATCAATGAGCCGGTTCTCAGCCCCATCGGGAAGTAGCACCGGTTCGGCTGAGACGCTTTTCAAAACGATCCAACGCACGATGCGAGTCTTGGGATTACGGAGCTGAATCGGCGATTGCCCCACAGACTTCCATAACCAAGCCAGCTCGCATAAGTTGCAAGTGCGTACTTGTGCGGTTTCAAGTGCTCGAGCTAACGCAGCTTCACGCCTGGTCCCAGACCTCTCGCTTGTCGCGGACAAACCGGAGGCCGAGACGTTGGTGAATTCCGCCTGGACGTATCGCTTAGTTAAATCCAGCTCAAGCACGATCCCGTGTTGCTGGAGCGTTTCGCTACACTCTGTTGCAAACTGCTGCACCGTTTCACTGCCATGCCACGGCAGGGCGCCCCAAACATTCACAGTGAATTCCGGCCAAACGTCGTCAACTTGCTTGCCAACGAAGCCCACGAGCATGGTGTCGCACCAGTGGCGTCGCGCCTCCGCGTGTTGTTGAGCCGAGACCCAGCGTTCACTTTCGATCGGCGAATCAAACAAAAAACGCTCTTTGATGTCGTTCGTCAACGCTTCGGCCAGCAAATGACTTGACTTCTCAATGCTGAGCGAGGGATTCATCTTGAGCAGTAACGGACGGTAATGTCGCGTGACACGGTTGGATGCTCGATCGCGCACCATATCGGCCAACGGCGTCGCTTGCTCTGTGTCTTGGCCTGTGTCTTTCTCCAAGCCTGCGGAACCGGCAAGTGCCATGGACACGGCAAGCTCGTCAGCATCTTCGGAAAAGCTGAGTAATTGCCGAGAATTCGGAATCCCAACGCAACACGACAAAATACGCCGCTCACCGTCGCACAGGAAGCAGATCACTCGGTGAGGGCCACTGGTGAAAGTCCGACCTCCGCGAAGCAGCGATGGCTCGCCCGCTCGCCTGGTCTCCATCATGAGATACGTTGCCCGACGTTGGTCGCGGACAGCGTTAATCGATGCTTGCAAACTGTCTTGGCACCAAACCGATTGGTCGGATACCAAGAAGTCGTCGTCGGTTACAACGAACAACAACCGACTTGACGAGTCAGCCGCATTCGATAGCGGTCGCTGAGACTCGTCGTCCGCCTGTGCGACGCCGACAAAGCAGATAGCAACGACCAGACGAATTACGTTGGATCTGACAGACACTCGCACCGCCCCCGCGATTGGCACCATTGATGAGAAGCCACCACCTATGCACTTAGTGTACCAATTTACCCATCGTACGCTATTACATGCCTAGCTGCTCATTGCCACAGATACTTGGAGTCGAACTCGATATCGTGTTTCTGTAACAGGAGCCGGTATTCGTCTTGAAAGGTTTGGGATCGATGGTGTTCTGGTCGTCGCGAGATGTACTGAACGATCTTCTGCGACTGGACATGCAAACCGACCGTGATAGCTGAGGCGTCAATTCATTTCTCGGCCAGATGATAGAGTATGGACTTGGCGTTGCTTCCCATTCTAAGGCCGGAGGCCGACACAGTCATGAGTGGTGAAATGGAATCTGTGTCGGCCTCCTAGGCTGTGAATTTATGATCGCCGTCGTTCGCTCCGCGAACGAAACGGACTTTATCGTTTCGTTTGCGGAGCAAACGACGACGCAACGGCCTGACTTGTGAATCGATTCGCAGCCTATCCAGCCTTTGCAGTGGATGGCACATAGGCGATAGAATGCGTGTTGGTGCGATTGAACTTGTCTCTGCTGGCCAAGACTTATGAGATTCCTAAAGCGAATGATGCGTACGGGCTTTGTCTCGCTCGCTGTTGGGTCGCTCGCTTGCTTGTGCTTTTCGATGAACTCCTCGGCCCAGCTGATTCCAGCGCCGGGAATGGATGCGCTTGGGGAAAACCAATATCCGAATCAGCAATACTATGTGGGCTTGGAGTTGTATCGCGAGGGTGCACTGAGTGATGCGTCGGCTGCGTTTGGTGAAGCGCTCCGTCAGACACGGCGAGATCCGAATGGCCGGTGGATCGATGCAATTCCCGTGCACGCCATGCTCGGCGAATGTTTCTACCAAGTCGGTGATCTTTCCGCTGCGATCGAACAATTTGATGCGGCACTTTCGTTGGCCATTCGACATCGCGGATGGATCAACCGAATTCAGTGGGAAACTGCGATCAAAGCAGGTGAGATCCAGCCCAGTCCGGCTGCATCTTGGGCGGGCAAGGCAACGCCGACACTCGTTCCATTCTCACAATCGCTCCAGTTGGCGACTGGGTCCAACAACCTCGAAGCCTCCTACGATCGCGGCTCATTCGAATCTGCACGAGTGACATTGGTAGACGCGAATGAGATCCTCAAAGGACTGTCCATTTCGCTTTATCGACGTGGCATCATCTTTGGACCTTTGGCAGCCGATTTTGATATCGGCCGCAATGCTCTTGCGGCAATCGAGTATCCCACGAACCCCAACGGTCGTTCGGTCGTGGGTTGTGTTCGGGCGTGCGGCTACTTTGCTAGCCGAAACGACAAAGATGCACTTGCCGAGAGTGTCACATCGTCGACGATGGCTGGACGAGTTCACGCATTGACGCCGCTGTCGTTGATCACGGCAGCTCGTGTGTTGGCGTCGCGAGATAACTTTTCCGAAGCAGTTCCGGTCGCGTTACAAGCTGCGGCGGCAGCATCCGCAGTCAACCAACCGGAATGGGCTTGTGAAGCGATGCTTGTGCTCGCGGGATGCATCACGGCGGAGAACGCACAAACGGTTCAAGCGAATTCCATTGCGATGGCGAGTTCGCATTTGCGCCGCGGTCGCATCGCTACGCTCGGTGCGCTACTGGCTGGAACCGAAGCGGCATTGGCACGCAACGACGTCAACACTGCGGGGACTGTCGTGGGACAAGCCGCAACACTTTTGCAAAATCGTGAAGTGTTCGTGCCACGTGTCGCTGCTGCGTGTGACTTGCTCGTCGCGCGTGTGGCGGCGGCACGAGGCGGTTCGCTTGGTGGGAACGCTGCGATCGATGAGTCGGTCTCGCGAGCCATCGGATTCGCCAACGGCCAGGGTTATGGACTTGACGGTAAGCGACGTGTTCAACGCGGCGGCGCCATCATGTTTTCGACGCCAAGGTTGTTCCAGCTCGGACTCGTTGGGATCGAAACAAGCGGACGTGGCATCGGTGGACGCGCAGTTGACGAGCGTTTGGAGCAGTTTGTTTCTGATCGAGCGCCGGGACTGTTGCCGGATCAGGTTTGGCGCGCGGATCATTTGGATGCACTCGCATACGAATCGTTTGATCTGACGAATGCGATGACGGCGTATTTGATCTCGACATGGAAACGTAACCCGCCGCTGGATGTGTTGGTCCAATCGGATGCGTTGATGCGGCGTCGATTTCTTGCAACGCTTCCTATTGGCGGGCGACTTCAACAAACCCGGCGATTGGCTGCGACTGAGCGTGATCTGCTTGTAGAGTCCGCGGCTGCGGTGTTGGTCAAGCCACCAGCCAGGCTGGCCAGGATGCTCGCGATTCTTTCAACGCCACCGTCGCCCTACGGGTCGCCCGAACTTTTGGCTCGAGGCAACGAGCTGGAATCGCTTACGACTCAATTGGCGCTCGATCGGGGCAATATCCCCGCGACGATGCCGCCTCCGATCATCGGCCAGTCGGATTTAGATAAGCTCCAAAAAGGAACAGGCTTATTGACGTTTGTCAGTGTCGGTGAAGCAATGATCGGGACACTGACATTGAATGGAAACGTCAAGACTTGGAGCACTGAGACGCCCCGCTCAATCACCATCGAGATCAGCAGGTTGCTTCGCGGCATGGGTGCGATCGTGTCGCGAGGTTCGACACGCATTGACAGCGCCGAGGGCTGGCGTTCGAACTCGGCCGCGCTGCGATCCATGTTGATTCCAGATGACGTCTACGCAACCATGCGAAATGCCGAGCGAGTGATCGTGGTACCAGACGGTCCGCTGTGGTATCTGCCGTTTGAATTGCTCGGTTTCGACGATTCGGCCACCGCTCTTTGGGCGGATCGATTTGTGGTGACGTATGCACCAACGCCGGGATTGGCGCTGCATAACGTGGCCCAGAATCGTCTTGATCGTCCTACAGGCGTTTTCTCGAGTCTCTTCTTTTCACCGCGTGACGCGGAGTTGAATGCCAATCACTTGGCGACTGTCACGCAATCATTGCAGTTGATGCAAACGCTACCAAGCAATCCACCGGTGGCGACAAGTGCGCTAGGCGAGTCAATAGGGCGATTGGTGGTGTTTGGAGTGGTGACACCGAACTTGAGCGATCCTTCGTTGACGACGCCCGGGCTCTATGACGCCGCGAACTCCGATGGCACGATCGCGAGTTGGTTGCGGTTTCCCTCACTAGTACCGACTCAAGTGATCTTGCCGGGGTTCAGAACGGCGGGAGCAAACGCGAATCTTGGTGACGGTCGCGAGATCTCATGGTTGCTGACGGCGATGCATTGTTGCGGCGTTCGCAATATCGTGCTGAGTCGGTGGCCTGTGGGTGGCGAATCAACGTCGTTGTTGTTGAAAGAGTTTTTGCAAGAGCTTCCGTACGACGACACGCATAGGGCGTGGCACCGCGCGGTCGCCTCAATCCGCAACACGCCACTGGATCCAGCCAGCGAACCGTTGTTGAGCGGCAAAGACGCCGCGATCGACAATCTTACGGGAAGCTCGCCTCTGTTTTGGGCAGGTTATCTACTCGATGCGAGTGGTCCAGAATAAAATCTTGCGAGAAACTTAGCTTGAAGTGCAGGCCTTCAAACTAGTTATCAACGGGATCGCTACAGGTTGTGATCTTCCGAAAGATTCGTACTGCGAGATTTCTTTGTTTTTCGCAGAGTCTCGCTGACGCGTCTCAACACCGCGCGATCTTCACTGGAGAGCGATTGTTCACCCCGTTCGTGCAACTGTTTCAGGATTTCGTCGAGTCGCGACACATCAGCGGCTTCGTTGTGTTCTTGTTTGTAAGCGCGTCGAGCCCTTCGGCGACCTGAGATCGTGTGAATATTCTGCACCGTACGACGATACCAGCTTGTTTGAACAGGACCTCGGCGTGACGTCTCTGCGTTCACCAAGCTCCAGATCGCAAGCTCGACATCATCACCACGTGAAGAGACCCACAGCATCACGGCGACAAGAAACAAAATCGGCCAACGCTGGATCGGCGAATCCGACTCGATCGGGATCAACGCCACGGAAACCATCGCCACCAGGACTGCGATCAGCACCAGCACTCGACGCGAGAAGAAAATGATGCGAGGCAAATCGAGATGGCGAAAAGACTCTGCGATCAATGCTAAGATGATCTGTCGACCAGGCGTCCGCGGCAAAGGAAACGTTTGACACGACATCTGGATAAGCAGCAACACGCCACCCGCTTGCCATATCAGATCACTCGTTGAACGACCAAGCGATGGCATCGTAAGCGTGTCTGCCCCAAGCCAAAAATTCTCGCCTGCCCAAACGACTCCAATCAAGGTGGCAGCGGCAGCGGCGAGCAGGAGCGGCAACAAGGTAACGACGGAAAGCGAAATCAGACGACGCGGCGGTTGGTGAATGGGAGGAAACTCAACGCCAAGTAAGCCGACTGTCACGCTTTCACAAGGATCACCCCAAACGCCCCAAACCGCCAGGTGCGAGACGATCTGAACAACAAAGCCAATAAGCCAAAACGCGCCACCGATGAGGAAGGCCATCGCAACGTCACCGGCTTCCGGTCGCGAGCTTACGAGCGAAGCGACGGTCACACAGGCCGCGAAGGCAATCGGGACAGCGTAAGTGACATATAAACGCGTTGCCCCAAGAGACACTGCGAATACGGACGGTGCCGCCGGTTCGATCGCACGACGTAAAGTCAACGGTTCGCCGCGGTCCTTGCGTGGAGGAGGCGAAGCGTCGGGATAAAAAGGCATAGTTGAAGGAAAATTTTGCGTAACAATGAGTCTAGAATCGGTCTCCCCTATTTTCACCGATGGAGCCCGCTAAGTCCAATCGGGATCAAAAATCTTTGCCATGGAGCATGTGGCTGGCAAAGCTCCGCGAATGTTGCCAACAACGATTTTCGAGCAGTTTAACTGGGAGTGAATTTCGGGACGGAAGGTAAAGCGGAGTGCCCGCGAAACTCGCGACGATCGTTTGTGGACGCTCGTTTAGCATCCGCGTGCCGCTCGCTAGAACACAAAAATGCGGCAAAATACGGGTTAACACGCCGTTTCGTTTGCGTGAAATCGATTCATTCGGTTTAATTGTCGCTTTGACACACGCCCCCCGGTTCTTCGAGACAACTTGTCCATGCAGCTCCCCGTGATCTCAGACCCCCGCACTGCCTCGAATCCGAGTGTGGCTGGAGAGCCCGACGCCAAGGCCCGGGGAAGTTATGCCGTGATCAGTCTCGGATGCCCGAAGAATCTTGTCGATACCGAACAAATGCTCGGCCGACTGGACACTGAGGGCTACCAAATGGTCGGGTCCGCCGAAGGTGCGGATTTTGTCGTCGTCAACACGTGCGGTTTTATTGACAGCGCTCGTGCGGAATCGCTCGGTGCCATCGACGAGATGCTTGAGCTGAAACGCCAAGGTAAAATTCGCGGTGTCGTGGTGACTGGATGTCTCGCCGAACGGCAACGCGAATCGCTGCTCGAAGCTCGCCCAGAAATCGACGCGCTCGTGGGAGTCTTTGGCCGCAACGAGATTGTCGGCATCGTCGAGCGATTGCACTCCGGGCTCAACGAACAACGCATGCTATTCCGCCCTGCGGCCGTGCGCCCACTCAGCGACGCAGTGCGTTCGGCTGTCACGCCTCGACACTTTGCATACTTGAAAATCAGCGAAGGTTGCGATCGGCTTTGCACGTTTTGTGCCATTCCGAAGATGCGTGGAAAGCATTATAGCAAGCCGATGGAACAAGTCATCGAAGAAGCGATCAAGCTCGGCGAGAGCGGCGTTCGCGAAATCAATATTGTCGCGCAAGACACGACCTATTACGGCAAAGATCTGTACGGCGAACCGCGTTTGAAGGAATTGCTTCGCGAACTCGACCAAATCGAATCGCTCGATTGGATTCGTTTAATGTACTTTTATCCGATGTACATTGACGACGCGCTGATCGAGACGATTGCGGGTGCGAAACGAATCCTGCCCTATATCGACATGCCGCTGCAACACGCGAGCGACTCGATGCTCAAACGAATGGCACGCCGTACCACGCGAGCCGACATGGAATCGATCCTCGATTCGCTGCATCGTGGTATCGATTCGCTCGTGATGCGAACCACTATGATTACGGGCTTCCCTGGAGAGACCGACGAGGATTTTGACCAGTTAGCGGAGTTCGTCACTCAGCAACGCTTTAATCATCTTGGTGTGTTCACCTATTCGATCGAAGAAGACACTCCGGCGGCGAAGTTACCCAATCGCGTAGATCCCGAAGTCGCTGCGGCACGGCGTGATGAGCTGATGGCGATCCAGCAAGAGATTGCGTTTGATTGGTACAAGAGCCGTGTCGGAACGATTGAACAAGTGATTATCGACTCAGGCGTGCCGGACCAACCGGGTGCTTGGATCGGACGAACGACAAGCGAGGCTCCTGATATTGATGGTATTTTGTATGTTTCGGGTGCAAACGACGAAGACGCCATCAAAGTCGGCGACATTGTGCGTTGTGAGATTGTTGCCACTGAAGGATACGATTTGATCGCCGCGCCCTTGGATGTTTAATTGGCGTGAACAAGCCGCGTAGCGCCCCGCCCTTGGCAGGCTCTAGTGAAAACGAGACAACAATCGTTCCCGAGCCTCCCGAAGCGGCAGACCCTCGTCATGACAGCAATGAGCAGTACCTCTTCTCGATCGACCGTCTATAACGTCCCAAATGCATTGACCACAGTGCGTTTTGCGTTGTCGATTGCAGTGATCGCGTTGGTGCCGATGGCCTCGTACCGAGCTGCAGTGATTGTGTTTCTGATCGCTGCATCGACCGATTGGATGGACGGCTATTGGGCGCGCAAGTACGGTCAAGTCACGAAGCTTGGCCGGATTTTCGATCCGTTTGTTGACAAGATTATCATCTGTGGCTCGTTCATCGCACTCGCCGGCGTGGAGGCCAGCAATGTTGGTTCATGGATGGCCACAATGGTTGTGGCACGCGAGTTACTCGTAACGAGTTTGCGAGGCATGATCGAAGGCGCCGGTGGCGACTTTTCGGCGAGTTGGCTTGGTAAATTGAAAATGGTGCTGCAATGCGCAGCGGTGGTTTCCGAATTGCTTTGTTTAATCAGCTTCCCGCCGGCCGCTTGGCTGCTAATGACGTCCCAGATTCTATTGTGGGCCGCGATCGCGTTGACGGTTTACTCCGGTTACGTCTACGTTCTTGCCGCTGCTCGTTTGATGCGTGAGGACGTGACGAGTGAATGAAGCGACTGAGGTGACAACCGGACCAGCCTTGGTTGGGTTAGTTATCATCGGGGCTTACTCCATGAGCTTCGTTCTTTGGGGTCAAGCGTTCTCACGCTATGGTCGAGATCTGCTGAACCATCTCGTGCCGCTTCGTTCACGTGAGCAGCCGTTTTGGTCGCCAGTCCATTTCTTGCTGACATTCGGCTTTTTCATTGTGTCGATCTCGTTAATGCTCGGTGTAACGGTCGGTCGCCCGGAGATGCAGACGCTGGTCATGCAATTGACGTTGAACACGCTCGGTGGCATCGCCGCCGTGGTCGGTTCGATTCTAATGTTTTCGACCAAGGTGCCCGACGCTGCGACGCGACTTGGATTGGTATTAACAGCCAAGGACGTGCAGATCGGTCTTGTCGCGTCGCTGATGATTTTGCCGCCTGTAATGATTATCAGCGGCCTCGTTTCGAACTTGGTGGAGTACCATCACCCGGTGCTTGATTCGCTCAAAGCTGAGCCGAGCATTGGATTGTTTATCGCGATGGTTATCGGCACTGCTGTGATTACACCGTTTGTCGAAGAGTTTCTGTTCCGGGTGCTCTTGCAGGGCGGATTACAAGGCATCGCCGACCACGTCTCTAGAAATCCAACAGCCCCAAGTAGCCCTTCGGAAATCGAGCCAACCGACGAAACGCATTTTGATCCGCAACCGGCCAGTCACATTGGACTCAACCCGTATGCGGTTGCGTCGCACGTAAGCGACGTACCAGCAGCAGAGTTGGACGAGTCGCGGCAACCGTTTCATTCCGCCAACGCGTTTCGACCGCGAGCGTGGTGGCCGATCCTTGCCGCGAGTCTCTTATTTGCGGGAATGCATCTTGGACAGGGTGCGGCGCCGATTCCGTTGTTCTTTCTTTCCGTCGGTTTAGGTTTTCTCTATCGCCAAACCGGCACCATCACGGCATCGCTGGTCGTGCATGCCGTACTCAACTTCATCACGCTTGTTGTGAATTTTGCTGAGCTGACTTCTTAGGCACATTGCCATAGGAGCTCGGATCTTCGCTACGACCCTCATGTTCCGTGTGGGCGCGTTGCCTTTCCGCAACGAATCATGTTGCCTTGATGCACCATGGTGCCAACTAGCGTGCTAGGGTTCAGCGGACAGGATCTGTCCGCTGCATTTCTACAACATCATTCGCAGCTTTATACCAACACGCATCATGAAATTGCGTCGCAGGGACGCTTGAATTGATTGTCACGACGGAACGATGAAGACACTCTCGCCCACCACCGCCCGACGCCTGCCCATCGCGAGATTATTTCTCGTCGCGATGATGCTGATCGTGGCCTTATCGTGTGGGTGCAACCAACTGCGGTTGCCTGCGATCGATCCGACGGGAGCGTGTGTTTTTGCTCCGTTGCCGACCACCACCGCACTCGCGCTACCTGGCTCTGGCGGTGAAGGGTGCTGTTGCTTTGGTTGTTTAAACAAGATTGGTACTTGTCTCAAAAAACCAAAGTTTGCACTGCCACAACCCGCGTTTCCTGAGCCCGCCAATCCGCCAGCGTGTGCGGCACCTGGTACGACAAAAGGAAAATGTCTTGGCAATTGCCTTGGCAAATGTGGCGATGAAGCCTGTGTCGCAAGTCAACCTTGTGATGGCCAATGCGCCGCCGGACCTCGCGCCGTATTGATCGGTAGCGAAATCGACGAAACATGCAAGTTGCATTTGCCCGAACGTGGTAAACGAGGCTGTATCTTGTTAACGCCGCAACGAATCGTCGCGCCAGTAGGCGGCGAAGTTCTGTTGCTTTCAGGCATCTGTGGTGACGATGGCTATTTGCAAGTCAACGAGCCACTCGAGTGGATGCTAACGAATGAAAGCGTCGGAACGATTATCGCTGTCGGCGATGACGAACCGGGCGTGTTCCACAAGCTTGCAGGCGCAAAACGGCCAGACAAGCGTAGCCCTTCGTACGCGATGGGTGTCACGAGCAGCAAAAAGCAACTCATTACACGCGGCAATTTGAATGCTCGTGATGACGTTTCTCTCGAAAAGGGCCAAACTTGGATCTCGCTGAGCAGCCCCAGTGAAGGCACGAGTCGCATCACGGTGCTCGCTCCCGATAGCGAGTGCTGGGATCAACGTAAAGCGACTGCAACGATCTATTGGATCGATGCTCGTTGGCAATTTCCTGGACCACAACTTGTACCGGCTGGCACGACCGTTGAATTGTCAACGCGTGTCACTCGAGCCGAAGGCAGTTTGCCAGCTCGCGGATGGCGAGTGCGCTACGAAATCTTACAGCCTGGATTGGCTACGTTTGCTGGAACGAGCGGATCCAGCGTCGTTGAAGTCAATGTGGATGAAAACGGTATGGCCCCAGCTCAATTGATTCCGACGGCGGGAACGAGTGGCACCGCGACCGTCTCGATGCAGGTCATCCGGCCTGGTGGCGATAGTGATAATATGCCGACGATGACCATTGGAAGCGGGCAAACGTTCGTGACCTGGAGTTCACCGCAATTGGCGATTCGCGCCGGCGCCCCGTCAACTGCGACGTTTGATTTGCCCGTTGAAGTGATTGCCAATGTAAGTAACCCAGGTGATCAACCCGCCGAGAATGTTGTGGTGACGGTCCAACTGCCGCCCGGTACGACTGCGAATAATGCAGATAGCTTCGCTAAAATCCTAACTAACTCCGTCGTCTGGGAATTGGGCTCGATTCCCGCAAAGACACAGCTCGATCTTGTGATGAATGTCACGTTAAAGAATCCAGCGGACTTGACGTTCGAAGCACGCGCTTCAGGAAATTTGTTTGCCGAAGACAGCGTTCGCATCGACGTCTATCGTCCATCTCTCGGTGTGATTGTCACACCAGAGAAAGATCGCTACGAAGCGGGACAGCCTGTTAACTTCAACATGGCAATTAAGAACACAGGTGATCGACCGCTCAATAATGTTCGGCTCGAGGCGTACGGCGACGCGTCGATGTTGCATCGCGAAACAAACAGCCAGCGCATTGAGAACACGAAAGCCGATGGACCGTTACAGCCTGGCCAAACCTGGAATACGGCAGTCACCTTTGTGCCGACGAGTGCAGGCCGTCGATGCATCAACGTGCAAGCACTCGCCGATGGCGGCCAGCGTGGTATCGCGGATAGCTGTGTGACGGTGATCAATCCGATTCCCGCCACACCAGCCCTATCAGCCACACTTGAAGGCCGTCCAAGCATTGCTACCGGGACAACCGCACTCTACAAAGCGCGTGTTGCGAACACTGGCGAAGTTCCCTTGCGGAACGTGCGTGTGGCGATGTCGTACGATCCACAATTGACACCACTAGGCGCAACCGAGGGCAAAGACGATTCACGCATCGGTCAATACATCATCTCGTGGACAATTCCGGCTTTGGCTCCAGGCGAGTCGAAGCTGTTTGAAGCAGAATTTGAAGCGGTGCGGCCAAACCCGCGTTCGCAAGTTGTGCTCACGGTGACAAGTGCCGAAGGCGCCAAAGCCGATGATGATCTTTTCACCGAAATCATTCAAGGCGCACCACCAACGTACACGCCGCCAACTCCACCATCGTTACCACCGGCACTCCCAGCGCCGTCGATTCCTGGTGGCCAGGCGCCAAGAGCCAACGCACCACAAGAGCGTCCCAGCAATCCTGGACAACCCAATGTACAGGGCGGCGTCGGTCGTGGTCTTCGCTTGAGCCTACTTGCCCGGGACAACCCTGGCACCGTCGGACAACCGTTGCGATATGCACTGAGCGTGACGAACGATTCGGCGGAAGCGGACAGCCAAGTGCGAATTAACTTCAATCTTGGAAATGGTGTCCGAGTCGATCGAGTCAATCAACGTTTGAGTCCCCAGCAAGGCGAATTCCAAAGCTCAGCAGGAATTGTTTTCTTGAACGAAATTCGATCAATGCGTCCAGGCGAAACGATTGACTATGACATTTCACTTGTGAGCAACCAACCGCAAACGATCAACTTGATTGTCGAAGCCGTCAGCCGGTTGTCACCTGGCGGTGTCTCCGCTAATGCGTCCACTCGCGTTCTTCCGTAGTTTCGCGTTCTTCCGTAGTTTCGCATTGTTGCGCTACGTCCTATGAGCCAGTCTCGTCGACCAGAATCTGGTTGTGTTTTTCGCGCTGGTCTCTCTTTCAAGGACTCGTGCTGGCCTTCGTGCAATCAACGTTGCCATGTCAATTCGCAATGTGCATCTTTGTTGCAAATTGAACTCACACGAGTGCGTATGCGCTGGCTGTGACATGGGCGATCGATTGAGCCTATTGCGTCTGTCGCACCGCGCGAGACCGACAACGACGGTCGGTGATGATCGTGACCATTGAGCACATCAATCGTCGTACGCAGGCGTCCAACAGAATGGTAGTGAATTGCCCCAGCAGCGTCGATCAATACTTTTGTTCGACGACGCTTCGATGTTCCCAAGCGACGGGTCCACCCTCCCAGTCGGAGTTGCTCGCAAGGTTCGCAAGGCGGCGGATTAAATTCGTCCTGAAAGAATGGTCCAAGAGTTCGCATCCACCTGCAAACTTCTTGTGAGACCAAGAATTTAATCCGCCTCCTTTGCGACCTTCGACGTAACACTCCGGCGTCCTCCCCCGGTCCCGACGCGTTTTGCGCACATCCATCGCCGCAAGCCTTTCCTCCCAAGTCGAGGCGCGCCGCGTTTGCTTAGCTGGTCGGCAGACAATCCATTCATTGCCAATAATGCAGCTCAAGCGGTTCGCTTGATAACCCAGGCCGCTACCGCCTGTGCTACCGGCATACGCTTGTCTCCGATGCGGTTGATTGCGTCGCGTGCAGTTTTCCCTCCCAACGCACCGAATCGAAGAAAGCTGACATCCATGGCTAAGAAAGATACGTTTCGAATTGTTTCACGCGGCAGCGACGGCTCACTTCTCATTCGTGATTACCCAACGTGTGACCCACTACTAAAGTCGCACATCCAACTCGGCATCGACGACTGCAGCACCGACTTGGATCTTCGCGGTATGCCGATTTTCCGAGGACTGATCGGTCCGATGCCTGAGGGCAAGAACGTTGTGCGCTACGAAACGCCCGAAGTCTTCGAGATGCTCACCAAGGAATGGGGCGTCACGAAGCCACGCAAGCGTACACGACGCTCAGCGAAGGTAATGGCGGAGTAGAATTGACGACGGTATCGAACAATTTGATAGAATTTTTGAGTTTTTCGGATACTCGAACAAGTTACCTATGAATCTCTCGTGACAAGGCCGTTTCGGTTTTGTTACTGGACACACGTTGATTGAATATCGCGTTGGTTCAGCAGGTAATTCTCGATGAAGAAGACTTCTGTATTTGTTTCGGTCCGGACGCTTCTGTGGTGTTTCACAATAGGGTTACTCGGTGCCGGAACTGGACTCGGTGCTGACAATGTGCCCTTATGGAAAAAGGGCATCTCCGCCTGGAGCGGCAAGGGCTACACGTTGCCGCCGGGTGCCCCGACGACCGATGCAATCGCAACAACGTCGAATCCCACGACTGCAGTTCCGCCTCGCTACACGTTGCCTGTTGACCCAGCGGCAGTGGCGGCTAGTGCGGAGCAAAGCATGAGTGCGGACGTCGCATGGTTGGAGACATTTGCATCGAGCGATGCGATTGCCAAAAAAACGCCCGCTGCTCCAACGGTCGCAACGAGTACAGACGGCACCATCGCACAAGTGGCAGCCCAAGTTCCGATGCTCGAAGCACCTATCAATCTAGGCGTCATTGAGGAAGGCCAACTCGACTCGATCACGCAACGAATCGCGTCCGGTGAAGCCATTGACACTGATGCGCCGCTCCAGCAAGAAGTGACGCAATGGTACCAGCGTCCTTGGATTTGGATGACGACCGGTTGGACCAACCACGCTGAGCTGGGACTCGATGGCAGCAAGGGGAATGCCGAAACGCTTTCGATCACAACGGGTATCGATATGAAACGCAAGACGGACTATTACACGCTCGGAATCGATGTTGACTATCGTCAAGCCAGTAATCGAAGCGCAATCACCCAAGACAACGGTCGAATGAATATCGACTATGACCGCATCATCGCCGACTCCAAGTGGACTGCCTTCGGCAAGTTCGGAATGGAATGGGATAAGTTCAAAGCATTTGACCTGCGATTGAACGCGAATGCGGGTCTCGGATATTACTGGATCAAAGACGACAAGGGACTGCTTATCACTCGCTTTGGTTCTGGTGTGTCGAAAGAGATCGGTGCCCCGGACGATGCATGGGTACCAGAAGCGGTGTTCGGTGTTGAAGCAGAACGCCAGCTCACCGAGCGACAAAAAATCAAAGGCAAGATCGACTACTTCCCGGCTTGGAACGATTTCGCAAACTACCGACTCGTGTCCGACGTGTCATGGGAAATACTGCTTGATGGCGTCGACAACTTGAGCCTCAAGCTGTCCGCGACGGATCGTTACGACAGCACCCCACAAGGCGCTTTGCCAAACGATATCTACTATTCGGCTTTGCTCCTCTACAAATTCTAGGCATTGCCACCTGCCAATGATGCGGCAATCTTGTTGTCTTCGGATGGAGCGATCCACCTCAAATCGACAACAATTTCGTCACCGTCGACATTTACCCAAAGCGACGGTACGTCTTCGCGAAGTTTCATCGCCCACGCTTCAGCTCCCAAGCTGTGGTGACGGACACGAACTTGGCGTGATGGCAACGTCCAGCGGCCAGTGGGCGTGAGCTTGGCGACGTCATCAGTCACGCGACTTGCGGAAATTGGCTCCCCAGACGACAGTCGCAGTGCCATTCGCTCTGCTCTTCCCTTTAAATTATCTTCGCTCGTCGCCAGCAATGCACCAATCGGTGTCGCATCCGACGATGCGCTAGCGGCTTCAAGCGTCACGAGCATCATGGTTGTTGTAGCGTCGCCCATACAGGTGTTCGCGGATACCATTTCCCAGGAATCGCTTTGAGTCATTGTCTCGATCAACTCGGTCTTGCCCACAAAGACTCCACATTTCGGACCGCCTGCCAGCTCACTGCCTGACATCAGAACTAAATCGAAGCCTGCGTCGAGCATCCCAAGGGCCGAAGGAAGATGGCCAGAGATACCGCTTACCTCGATCGCTGAAAACGTTGCCATGGGCAGCACCGCGATTTGAATGGCTTTGATCGAACTGGACGCGAACACAATCGGCTCGATGGCGGTCGAGCCAGCATCTGCCTGGACGATCGCGAGCATTTTTTCATCGCCGACATTCGCGTCGAGAAAGTCCTGTTCATCCACCGAGTCGCTTGCGCCAACTTCCGTCACCATCGGAATTGAACCTGCCAGTGAAACGCCGCCTGGCAAACGGACGGAGTGATGGCGATGAACGACAAGCTCGTGCTTTGGAACCAACATCGGTAGCCACATCAATGATCCGCCGAATGATCGCGCCACAGCAATGCTTCGGTCCACAGGTACAAGTCGCGCAAGCCGACGTTCGATTCGCTCGTGAATCGCGTCGCTGCAAATGGAGTCACCTCGCAACACATCGACGGCCGCCGAGATCGCCGCGTCACTTGTGGGAACCCCAGTACCCTCCGCGTGAACCAAAATGCCGGTTGCGTTCAGCATGGGTATCGAGAGCGCGGAGTGCTTGCGTGACCATTTTCGCATTGATTCCTTGCCAACTTCGGCCGATCGCATGACACGATCCAAGCCGCGGGCAGCGGTTTCCGGCAACTCGCTGAGCAGCTCCGTCGCCTGATCTCTCAGTCTTTGAATGGTCTCAGGTTCACTCGCTCGCTTAGCAACATCGGCAAGCGAACGGCGAATCAGGTCAACAGTCCAGGGAGGTAGAGCCATGGGATGGGTTCAGTCAACGGCTAGCAGGTATTCAAAAAAGTCTCTCGATCGGATGATCCTAGAGTCTACTTTGAACCGTTTGCTGCGTCCTGTCCACTGTCCCATCGGATTCGCAAATCCGACTACTGGTTACCGCTGCGCGGGAGACTGAGGAAATCGTTGACAGTCGACGTTTCTTTTGGTTCTGTTTTTGGCGGAAACATCGAGCTAAAGAAGCCTGGCGAATCCTTTTTCGGAGCTGGCTTGCTCGTGGAGGCAGGGAACAAGTTACTCGGGCTGAGTGCCGCTTTGGTCTTGTTCCATCCGCTCGTGGTTTTGCGAGACACTGTCGAGAAAACACTCGGCTGTTTCTTCTTGACGATCGGCTTTTCAGATTTCTTCATCATACTGAAGCTGGGCGCCTTCCACTTTGGCATGCTCCAATTCATGGGATTCATCGCCTCAGCCGTCTTGGACATCGCACTCTTGCCACCCGACGAAGACGTTTGGGCATTCGCCAGATTCGGTTGCGAGAAAACGAAAACAATCGTCACCGCCGCAGCGGCAAATGCCAATCGCATCGAAGTAGCCCTCAATTTGAAGTTGTTGAAAGTACGGAAATCCCGTCAGACAATCGACGTATCTCAATTCGATGATAGGCACCGCAAGAGAGAAATCGATGTTCCTTGCAAAAAGTGACTAGGATTTTCATTTCAAGTTTCACAGCCACATACCACGCTTTGCAACACCATCAATTCGAATCGCGTAGAATCGTCTGACGCGAAATGTCCACGAATCATATTCTCCTCCCGGTTCCAACTCATGAACGCTAGCCGCTCCGATCGCCCTGTTCTGCTTATCGTTGTTGCAAGTTTCTTTCTGTGGCCGCTTGCAATCGGAGGCCCGAGCATCAACAGTTTCGCTGACGAGCCAACGACGGAAATCGAAGACACTGCGATTCATGTGCCTACGCCGATGGACGTTGTCGCCCGAATGCTCAAAGAGGTGAACGTCAATGAAAGCGATCTGCTCTACGACTTGGGATGTGGCGACGGTCGCATCGTTGTCGCCGCAGCGAAAACTTACGGCTGCCGTTGCGTGGGCTATGACATCAGCAAACGAAAGGTTGCACAGTCTCAGGAAAGCATCAAGAAAAACGGACTCGAGGAACTTGCTCGCGCCGAACTCCAGGACATCTTCACGGTCGACCTGAGCCAAGCTTCAGTCATCACGCTCTATCTCCTACCAGAACTCAACGAACAATTGATTCCCCAATTCAGTACGCTTAAGGATGGCTCACGCATCGTCGCTCACGAGTTCGCGATCGAGGGCATCCAGTATGATCGAATTGTCAAAATGAAATCCGACGGCGACAATGTCCCGAGAAAGATCTTCGTCTACACGACGCCGCTGAAGAAGACAAACCTTGACACGCAATCAAACCCAACGATTGATCGCAAGGAGTGATCGCAAGGAGTGAGCCCTGAGCGACACCAAAAACTCGGCATCGATAGCATTAATTCAATCGCAATTCCGATCGATCTCCGTGTGGCGAAACGGCGACAACCCGGCTGAGTTTCTTTCCGCTAAGTTCAGATTCGATCTCTGCAACATTCAAGGAGACCGATTTTGGCGAATCTCCCGCATCAAATTCTTTGAATGACCAGATGTCGCCGCCAACGAAAAACCCAAGCCACACGATCCCTTGTTCGCAATTCGCTTGCAAAGTCCCCGCTTGGATATCCAGCGTAATCTTGGAGGATGCCGCGTTCGTCGGAGTCGCATCCAGCTGAAACCAGGGACTCCAACGCAAGAACGATGCGCTGATCGTGGCGAAGTAAGCTTCCTCGTCGGATGAGAACGTTTGCCCTTCCGGATGCTGGCGGCTAGGTGGATCGAAGAAGGTGAATACGCGATGAAAGTGATCGAACCCTCGGGTCATGATCCC
This sequence comes from Pirellulaceae bacterium, assembly GCA_041739875.1. Taxonomy (GTDB): domain Bacteria; phylum Planctomycetota; class Planctomycetia; order Pirellulales; family Pirellulaceae; genus JBBSJZ01. Next base: position 6,860 of record JBGSNA010000228.1, on the reverse strand, counting down.
CAAGGGGTCGGTGCAGTGCGGCAATCCCATCGCGTGCCCCGTCTCGTGTAACGTCGCTCCAAGCGTTGTCGAAGCTAGTGCCCAGGTGGTTCCACGAAACGCACTGTCGTCATGAACGTTCGTCGGGTCGACTTTCGTCGCATCTTGGAACACGGTCATCGCATCCGCAATATCGCGTGGCCAACTGAATACCGAGGCACTTCCGAACAAACCCAAGTTATCACCGCCGAGCGCTGTGTGGCCTTTCATCTTTCCCGTCGCCGGGTCCTTGCGTGTGTAAGCGGCCAAGACGACGTTCTTAGCCATCGAGTCAGGATGCTGGTTATTGAGCCAACGGCGCACATCGCTCCACCACGCACCACTGTCGCCGAGAGCATAGTAGGACTCCCGATCTTTCGGAGCTTTCAAGGTATGGACGACGACCTGTCCCGAATCGTCGTGCTCCAATGCAAACGTCCGTTCGCCATAACCCATGTCACGCATACGTTCTGCTGTGAACGTCTGCATTAACAACGCGGCTGTACGAAGTCGTGCTTCGTAGTCCTGAGGAACATCCGGTGAAGGCGTCGCAAAGTCAGTTTCGCCGGAAGAGTCTGTCATCCAAATCAGCCGAACATAACGCTCGTTTGTCTGGGGTGTGTAGTTCAAACGCAATTCCAGCGATTCCGAAGCACCTTCGGCAGCAAGATGGATTGTGTTCTCTCTCGCAGCGAGCTGAACCAGCGCCTTAAAACGTCCTTGGTGCACGAGTGGCTGGATCGGTTGACTGTACTCTGGAGCACTCTTGTTTTCTACTTTCAATCCCGTCGCTTCGCCAGGCAAAGTGCCACGTAATAAAACGACGCTATACCGAACCGTTGAACCCGGTTGGTGATTTTCGACCGTCAACGGCTGAGCAAGAACGTCGCTAGCCCATAACGCGATCGCGAGAAACGCTACAGATTGGAATGCCGTCGGTAACCATCGCGCAGCAACTTGGCCGACCGAGCGACTACCGTGCATGCGGAACTGGACAGATGAGCCTGGCAAGTGACGAATAACAATCATTGGACAAGGCTGGCTTTTCAAAAACAGGTTGAGGCTGTTCGGCATCGGCTATTTCTTGTCATGTCATCTACGGATGCGGCGGAGATACGATGGTGACGGCTGCCAAGAGAATGAGTCCATAGCACCTGAAATGAACGAACTCGCGTCACAGCGACATCAAGAAGTGAATGAGATCGAGTCGTTGGTCGTCGGTGGCGTCGCTAGGCATCTGATGATTTTCTTTGATGACCACATCATGGATCGACTTCGCTCGGCCATCGTGGAACAGCGAATTCTGTCGCTGGCTCACTGCGACTAAACTAGGCGGATTGAACTCGCGCAGCTCTCGCTCGTCGGACATACCCACGTCGAATACGCCTGTGTTCGTGTAGTGGGATCCGCCGTGGCAATCGAGACAGCCTGCCGCTGCAAAGAACTCTTTACCCCGCGAAATTCCTGCTTGCTCTTGGACGTTTTGCGCTGCGTCTGTCCGAGCCTGAACAATGCTCGGCGGTCGTTTCAACGTTCTGACGTACTGGGATAAATGGTCGACATCCTCGGAACGAACGGCCTCGTCACTTGCCATGGTTGACTTGATCGAGAATGCGACCTGGTCTTCGAGCGTCTGCATCGTCCCCGCCCAACTGTAGGGCGATGTTTCTGCTTGCCCCAGGAGTGACAAAACACGTTTGGGCGAACGATACGACTTGTCCGTGAAGTTGTCCGTAAGCAAACCATTGGTATGACCGCCAGTGTGACAGCTTTGGCAACTCATCCAACTGTCGTGCGAAAGGGTGGAGTCATGGAACAGCATTTCCCCATGCTCGGTCTCGGTGGTCGGCCGAAGGGCTCCCAACGCGACGTGCTCCGCAGTACGAGTTTCAAGATCAACGAGCGAGATCGAGTCGCTGAATTGATTGATAACAATGACCGTCTTGCCATCCGGGGTGAATTCGCAATCGATAGGCCGGAAACCAAGGTCGACAAATCGAAATCTCAATCCATCGAGTGTACCGATCGCAAGTTGGTTCGTTCCTCCCACAGTAACGGCAATGTCGTTTCGGCCGTTCATCGCCATGCTCGTCGGGTCTCCGGCGCCATTGCCAAACTCACCAATCGGTAGAAACTTACTTCCTGTGTAAATACTGGAACCCGTGTGCTTTACCAATCGCTCGGTCGCAATGATTCGCACGTTGTTGCTGAGGAAGTTACCCCAAGTGATGTCGCTTTCGAGTGCCGCGGTCAGCCCATTGAGAAGCTGTTGCGGAAAGAGCACCGCTTTGCCGTCGTCGATCATGGCCAGTTCACAAATATTGTGCTCATACAACTCGGCATGATTGATCGTGTCTCCGCTCGTTTGGTCGAGCATCACGTATTCGCAACCGAACGCATCCGTCACCATCACGACGCCTGATCCGGGAAGACAAAGCACTTGGCCTCCACACATCGGCAAGTCAATGGACTGGATCAGCGTCAACGATGCGTGCTTCAGTGATTGATCACCGTCACAGTCAACGTCGAATCGATACAAACGTTGGGCCCATGCACTGGTGACCCACAATTCGGAAGCCACGGGATCGAAGTAAAGACCATTTGATCCACCAGCAATCTTGGTGACAGCGACTTCAATGCAACGATTGGCTTTTTGGTCGAAGCGACAAACGACTAATTCATTGTTGAGCGTGTCCGTAACAGCGATCATGTCGCCATCAAGTTGGATGATCCGTTGGAATTGACGATGACCGTCGCTGAACGCGAGGCTGATCGACTGGTCCTCGGTATTGAAGCTGTAGATTTCGCCCGTCAACTTTGTTGTGATCAACGCGTGTGTGCCGTCGATGAGCACAAGCGAGGTGGGCTGGCGATACGTTCCATGAGATACGTAGTCGGGGTTGTACGTGCGTCCGGGCGCTGACGTGCCGTTACGATCTCCGCTTTTATACGAGCGTGAATATTTGCCTGATGAGTTTGAATACTCCGGTTCACTGTTGGAGGCATAACGTTGGGCCATCGCTGGTCCAGCCGCTACAGCAGCAAGCATTGCGGTGATGACGAAGGTTCGAAACAAGCTAGCGTTCCGTCAAGAGCAAGGAAGGGGAAATAACGGACGGCGCAGTATCCGGTTCTCCCAGTATACACGAACCGCGAGGCCTCTGGTCACAGTCGAATGGCGTCTAGGCGGATCGAAATGCCGATGGAGTCAGCCCCGTCGCACGTTTGAAGGCGGCCGCCATGTATTCGGCGTACTCGTATCCAGATCGCGAGGCAATCTCTTGTACCGAGAGGTCCGTTTCTTTTAGCAGAACTTTGATTCGCTCGATGCGGACTCTCATGATTTCTTCGTGAGGCGTATGACCGACGAGATTTGTAAATCGATGCTCAAGGGCTCGTCGAGAGAGCGTCGTTTGGCCGAGGACGTCCGTGACGCGAATGTTCGCGAGTGCATTGCGTCGAATGTAGCTCAGCGCCTTCGCGATTTCGGCGTCGTCGATCGCGAGTGTATCGGTTGATTGGCGAGTTTGCACTCCAAGGGGTTGAGTGATCAAACAGTGTTGTGGCTCAATCGATTCGCCGCTCATCATTCGGTCGAGCAACTCGGCGGCTTCATACCCCGTGCCTCGTGTATCTGGGATGATGCTTGAAAGACTCGGCTCGGCCAACTCGCAAATCAACCGATCGTCGTCGACACCGAGCACTGCAATTTCTTCGGGCACAGAAATCTCGAGACTTCGGCACACGTCGAGCACTTGCTGGGCTTGGAAGTCATAGCACGCCATGATCGCGACTGGCCGCGGAAGGTTGCGCAACCAAGAAGCAAGTCGCTGCTTTTCTCGGTCCCAGCTAAAACGGGGATCATAGCGCGGCGTGGTTTGGTGCTCGTGGAACACGCAACCGGACTGGTGCGACAGTAACTTGAAATGATCACGACGCGTCTCGGACCAACGGAATCCGGGATCGCCACAGTATCCGAGTTGAGTAAAGCCACGCTCGGTGAAGTGCTCCACGGCGAGACGCGCGATCGCTTTGTCTTCGGTATCTGCCCAAGGAATGCCCTTGAGATGCCGTGCCGCACTCAAATCAACAATCGGTAGCCCGAACTTCTTCAGTCCCTGGCCGATTGCATCCGTTTCGATCCTCGCAATGATTCCGTCACCTTGCCAGCTGGAAAGCCAAGCCGGTGGTGCGGCACCGCGTTCTTGCTCAGTTAAATGAATCGACCAATTTGCATTGCGCTTGGCGTAATCAATGATGCCTTCGAGTAAGCCACGGCAATACCCGTTGGAGGTCTCAATCAACAAAGCCACGGAGCGACGCACCATATCGATTACTTTTTCCTAACCCGCAAAACTGATCCGGATGATTCCACAGCATGTGAAATCTCTCTGGCGGAATGCGTAAAGTCTACTGGAAACACGCCGCCGTGGGCAGATAATGTCGCCTCTCATGTTAAATTCGTCAGACTCCTCAAGGCGCCCCTCAATGACCGCTTTTCCTGAAGTTAGCAAGATCAAGTACGAAGGTCCCGGCAGCGACAATCCGCTCGCTTTCCGTTGGTACAACCCCGACGAAGTCGTCGCAGGAAAGACGATGAAGGATCACCTTCGCTTTACCGTCGTTTACTGGCACACGTTCCGAGGCACCGGCAGTGATCCGTTCGGCGGCGGAACGATGCTTCGGCCTTGGGACGATGGAAGTGAAAGCGTTGAGAACGCGTGCAACCGTGCTCGCGCAGCGTTTGAGTTCTTCGAAAAGCTGGATGCACCGTTCTACGCATTCCACGATCGCGATGTCGCTCCCGAAGGCAAGACGCTTGCTGAGTCACACGCGAACTTTGACGCCGTTGCTAAGGTGCTCAAGGAAGAACAGCAGCGCACTGGCGTGAAGCTCTTGTGGGGCACGGCGAACATGTTCAGCAACCCACGCTTCATGCATGGTGCGGCGACAACGTGCAACGTGGAAGTCTTCGCCTACGCTGCCGCACAAGTGAAGAAGGCGATGGAAGTCACCAAGGAACTGGGCGGCGAGAACTATGTGTTCTGGGGCGGTCGCGAAGGATACCAATGCCTCTATAACACCGACATGAAGCGCGAGCTCGACCACCTGGGTCGATTCTTCCACATGGCTGTGGACTATGCGAAGGAGATCGGATTCACGGGCCAGTTCCTGATTGAGCCCAAGCCGAAAGAGCCGACCAAGCACCAGTACGACTCCGACGCGGCGGCTTGCTTGAACTTCCTCCGTTCGTATGGTTTGGAGAATCACTTCAAGCTCAACATCGAGACCAACCACGCAACGCTCGCGGGTCACGAAATGATGCACGAACTCGAGTATGCTGGGATGCAAGGTGCACTCGGTTCGATCGATGCTAACACCGGCGACTTGCTACTCGGTTGGGACACGGACCAATTCGCCACGAACTACTACCTCACGACGCAAATTATGTTGTCGCTGTTGAAGTACGGTCTTGCTCCCGGTGGAGTTAATTTTGATGCGAAGGTACGGCGAGAAAGTTTCGAACCAATCGATTTGTTCTATGCACACATCGGAAGCATGGACGCTTTCGCTCGCGGATTGAAGGTTGCAGCCAAGATGATCGAAGACGGTGCGCTGAGTAAAATCGTAGCGGAGCGTTACAGCAGCTGGGACAGCGATCTCGGCAAAAAGATCGAAACTGGAAACGCAACGTTTGCGGAACTCGAAACCATGATGCTTGCCAAAGGCGAAGCCGTCGCGAACTCCAGCGGCCGACAAGAGCTACTCGAGAACATCGTCAACCGCTATCTCGATCGCTCCTAAATCAATTTGCGGACTCCGCATTGCACCTGTCCTAAAGATCCCTGCCCAGTGTCAAACACCGGGGCAGGGATCTTCGCCCACACAGTCGCGTCGATGTCATCTCAGCGACAAAAGCCAACAGACCCCCAAGATTTCACGATCGGGGTGGCGGGTATTTATGTCCATGCTCGCGGCGGATGAAAAGTTTGTTGGGTTGACGCGATCCATTCCTTCGATATCACCGCGTGTGTTCGTGGTGACTCGCACCGCTTCTGTGGTGTGAGTGAACAGGGAACTCCGGTGAGAATCTGGGACGGTCCAGCCGCTGTGAACTGCTTCCGATGCGAAAGCGTCGGGTTCGATTTTCGTTCTCATAAGAAGTGCCATTGCTTGGGAAACCAAGTGAGAAGGCCGTGAAGATCGTTACGGCAGTGAGTCAGAAGACCTACCACGAAATAGACGATTTTGTGCCCTCTCGGATTGGGGTGATCGTTGCAGAATGCGTTGCAATTTTGTCGTTATTTCGGGTTCGCCGATGCTTCGGTGCGCTCACGCGAGAGTTATTCCGTGTTCTGGAATTGGTTTGATTCTCACACGAGTCTCTTTCGGCTAGCCAGCTAAGCGATTGCGCCTTCGTTCAGCATTCAAAACGCGAAGAACGTGTTTTAAAGGGGATAGAGGTACGTACAGATGGCGAGGCGTCGATGACTCGTTGATGGAACTTTGGAAGGTTCATCCTTTGTTGGAACGCAATCGCATCCCCACGAGTCGTGGTGGCTTGACGTTCGTGGAGTTGTTGGTCGTCATCGCGATCATCGGAGTCTTGGTCGGCTTGCTAATGCCCGCCGTGCAAGCGGCTCGCGAAGCGGCGCGCAAAGTTTCTTGCAAGAACAACTTAAAACAAGTTGGGCTTGCTCTGCACGCTTACCACAACACGCATCGTTCGCTGCCGATGGGATGTTTCGAGTGGCGAGGTTTCAATTCGCCACCCAAGCATCGCCAGTTCGCTTGGTCCGCGATGTTGTTGCCGTTTCTCGAACAACAACCACTGCACAACC
>JBGSNA010000302.1:0-7109 GCA_041739875.1 Pirellulaceae bacterium | reverse complement strand
TTGGCGTCAGTCCAAAGGAATGCCGTTGATGTCCAGCCCGATACGGTTGGGCGAACGTCTCTACACTGTCACCGATAGCGGAATTTTACATGCACTGAATCACTCCGATGGTGAACTTGTTTGGCGAGAACGTTTGGGTGGTAAGTTCTCTTCATCGCCGTTTGCAAGTGGCGATCGACTTCTCGTCGGTGATCATGACGGCAATGTGACGGTGTTCCGCGCCGCTGACGAGTACCAAGAAATCGCTCGCTATGAATTGGATGAACAGATCATGGCAAGTCCGAGCGCGATCGGTGATGACCTGATCCTAAGAACCAAGACGGCGGTTTATCGCTTCTCCAATCAGGTGAGCAAATGACCAAGATGATGGCTCGATTTAGCAATCACGGTGTTGCTCAGCGATTTCTGATCTGTTTGGTCATGGCGCTCGTACCGCTTCCTGTTTACACGAGCGCGCAGACGACGGTACCAGCTAACCCGTGGAAAGCGGAGTTCATCGACCCACCCCTGTCGTCGCGCCCGTTCACGTGGTGGCACTGGATGAACGGAAACATTACCAAGGATGGAATCACTCGCGATCTTCAGTGGATGAAAGATTTTGGGCTCGGCGGTGCGATTGTTTTCAATGTAGGCATGCTGGGCGACCATTTGCCTCGAAAGGTTCCATTCGATTCGGATGATTGGTGGGGCATGGTAGATCATGCAATCTTGGAGGCCGACAGGTTAGGTTTGAAGCTCGGATTTCACAATTGCGACGGATGGTCACACAGCGGTGGTCCATGGATGACTCCCGAGTTGTCGATGAAAAAGCTGGTGTTGACGGAATCCTTCGCCCGCGAGGGGGACACAAATGTCGTCGTCGAGCAACCTGAAACGTTGGAAGGCTTTTATCGAGACATCGCAATCTTGGCCATGCCAGTCAACGAGTCCGCGGCAGAAGTCGTCTGGGATCGATCGAGTTCAAATCTGCCTGCGTTTCGTTCCGAAACGTTGAACGATAAGGATCTGAAAACTGTCGTCAACTTGCGAAACATTAAATCCAGCGATCCGATCCAGATTGATTTTCGATTTGATGAACTTACGCCGATCGGAACGATTCAGTTAACGACGGCAGGAGGCAACATCAAGGGTTTCGAAGTCGAGATCAAAGTCAGTGAGGACGCAGACAGCTTTCGGACGGTCAATCGCTTCGACGCTAACTCCCGCGGTAACCTCGGTTGGAAGTCGTCGGGCGGTCGGAACACTTTCTCGCTTAGCTTTCCGCAGCAAAGGGTCAAAGCGCTCCGCGTCATGTTTAAAACGTGCGACAGTTTTGATCTTGCCGAAGTCAGCCTTTTCGAAGCCGAACGCGTCGATCGCTGGGAGCAGAAGGCGGGGCTTTTTCATTACACCGAACACGGCGGCGCCGACGAGACTTATGTGCCCGACCGAGACCGCTATGACCATCAACGTCCCAAGAGTGTGATTCAATCGAGCTCGATCATTGATCTGACGAGCAAGCTTAGAGATGGGAATCTTTTGCGGTGGACAGCGCCCGCTGGAAACTGGCGAGTCGTTCGATTCGGTTTTACGAGCACCGGAAAGACCAACGGTCCGAGCACCGTAGAAGGCCGCGGCCTTGAAGCCGACAAGTTGGATCCTGCTGCGCTAACGCGTCACTATGACGGGTTCATGAAACGCATGGTTGGTCGTTCGATCAATCAATCCACTGATTCCTTAGCTTATACCGAGATTGATAGCTGGGAGGCTGGCATCTCTAACTGGACCGCGCAGATGCCTACGATTTTCCGCCAGCTTAACGGGTATGACATGCACCCTTACCTGCCGCTATTGATCGGTGGACACATTGTCGACAACTACGAAGTCTCCGAACGATTTCTTAGTGACTTCCGCAGGACAGTGGCACATTTAATCCGCACGGGATGCTTTCAGACGTTGATCGACAACGCGACACGCGATGGCTTGACGGCTTTTGCCGAAGGTTCGGGACGTCAACAATACCTTTACGACCCGATTAATTACCAAAGCACTGCTCCGATTCCAAAGGGCGAGTTCTGGGTTGGCCGCGACGGTGGCGCAAATCTCGACGCTACTTCTGCCTGGCCCATGCGACCCCGCATCGACTGTAAGGTAGCTTCCTCGGTGGCCCATATTTACGGAGGCCAGCTTGCCGCATCCGAGTCATTCACGGGAGGTTCCCAAACATGGAAGATGGGGCCCTACGACAATAAGATGGTCGGTGATTTGGCCTACACGATGGGTGTCAACTTCATCGTCTTGCACACTTCGGCACACCAGCCCTACAGTCACCTAAAACCCGGCTTTAGTCTAGGCGGTGCCGGAAGTCATTTCCATCGCAACAATCTTGTCTATTCCGCCAGCAACGCTTGGCCACTCTACATGGCTCGTTGTCAACACTTGCTTCGACAAGGAACGTTTGTCGCCGACGTGTTGTACTTCACCGGTGAACAGGTGCCGAACTATCTCGGTTTCCGCGAAGAGTTGCCGGTGCCGCTACCGGAAGGTTACGACTACGACGGTTGCAACGCAGAAATCATCCTCAATCAAGCTCGTGTGGAGGGCGGACGGATTGTTTTGAAATCTGGAATGCAGTACCGCGTTCTGCTGCTTCCCGATCAGACCTCGATGTCTCAGGAACTGTTAGCGGGCATTAGAAGACTCGTCAGCAACGGGGCGACCATCATCGGGCCGAAACCGGTCCGCGCGATTGGACTGCGCAACTACCCTGCGCAGGACGCGACCGTCAAATCGATGGCAGCTGAAGTCTGGGGTGATTGCGACGGAGTGATGCTCAAAGAGCATCGTTTTGGTCGGGGACGCGTGATCTGGGGCAAGTCGTTCGACGAAATCTTCTCAGACTTCGATCTGCAGCCCGACTTTTCGTACGAGACAGCAGACAAGCACACGTTGCCGGTCAGTTACATTCATCGACGCGACGGAGAGAACGAAATCTATTTTGTCGTGAATTCCGAAGATAAGCCGACGACGATCAACGCTCGATTTCGCCTCGCTGGTAAAGTCCCCACGTTGTATTGCCCCGACACCGGCCAGATCCTTTCGGTCGCCCACTACCAATCCAACGACGGCATGACGAACGTCCCATTGACCTTGGAGCCTTGTGGATCGGTCTTCGTCGTCTTCCAACCTGGCAATCACTCTCGGTCGGTAACCAAAGTTGACGGAGGAACGCCAGCACTGCTTTCCTATGATCTTACCGGCGCGATCACCGCCGAGTTCCCCAACGCCGGCACCTACCAACTGGTTTACTCGGACGGCACTCGTGATGAGGTGGTCGTCGACCTTCCGAAGTCGTTTTCCGTCAACGGTCCGTGGGACATTCGATTCCCGATGAACGCGAAAGTGTCAGTCGATTCCAAGCAGTCAGAGCTGTTTTCTTGGGCCGATTCCGAAGACCCCAGCATCCGATACTTCTCTGGTACAGCCGTCTATTCCAAAACATTTGAGCTTCCCGAAGGCTATCGAGCCGACGGGCAAAAGCTGTACCTCGATCTTGGCGATGTCCAAAAGATTGCACGTGTGCGTGTCAATGGAACGAGCTGCCCTGATCTCTGGAAACCCCCTTTCAAGACCGAAGTCACGAACCTGTTGACGGTGGGCGTTAACCGCATCGAAATCGAAGTTACCAACACTTGGGCCAATCGCATGATTGGTGATGCGCGGTTGCCACCTGATGTCCAATACACACGTTACCCCGTCGCGTTTCCCGATTGGCTCGATGGAACGGTCGCGCGCCAGTCCGATCGGCAAACCTTTACTGTTCAGCAATTCTTCGAAAAGAATGACGCTCTCCTCCCTTCCGGGTTGATCGGTCCTGTGACGATCAACGCTACTCGCCTCCTGAAGCTTTGATAAATCTCATGAAATTACTTCTCGCTCTGTATCTCTGTTTGACCGCTCTGCAAATGAGTGTCGCTTCCGCAGAAGAACCAAAGCCGAACATCGTATTCGTGCTCGTCGATGACCAGCGCAACACGTCGCTCGGCTGTGCGGGGCATCCGCAAATCAAGACTCCTGTTATCGATAGCCTTGCTCGACAAGGAATCCGATTCGAAAACGCCTTCGTGCAAACACCGATTTGCATGGCCAGCCGCGCGAATCGGTTCACCGGGCTGACGACAACTTCAAGCGGTTACCATGCCAATCCGAGTACTCCCGTGCGCAGGGGAGATCTCGAAACGAGCTTCCCCACTCTGCTACGCCAGTCCGGTTATCACACCGCCTTTTATGGCAAGCAGCATGTCAATTGGGAAAAAGGGGTCGATGGCATGAAGGAGATGTTCGACGACCATGAGGTTCTGCATCGCAAGCCCTATTTAAAAACCATGCCGGACGGAAGCCTCCGCCATGTCGACGAAATCATTGGCGACAAATCCGTCGCGTTCGTCGAGTCACAGTCCGCTGACAATCCGTTCCTTCTCTACATGAGTTTTAACATTTCACATGCGGAGGATGGTGATCGTCGTCCCGGATTCCATTTTCAATGGCCCGCTGCGGAGGATGGACTTTTCGAGGACATCGAGCCCAATCGACCCGCTCTCGACGATCCGAAATACTATGCGGCGACGCCCGATTTCCTCAAAACGACCATCAACCGTGATCGCTACTTCTGGCGTTGGGATACGCCTGAGAAATATCGCGTCAACATGCGGGCGCTTTATCGTATGCTCGCCGGCATGGATCGAATCGTCGGGCGTGTGATGGATACGCTGAAAGAGAAGGGCATGGCCGATAACACCGTTGTCGTGTACTCCGCGGACAACGGCTACTACATGGGTGATCGCGGCTTCGCTGGCAAATGGTCGCACTACGATCAATCACTACACGTACCGCTGATTGTCTACGACCCACGAATGAAGTCTGAGCTGCGCGGGCGAGTCTTGGACGAAACCGTTATCAGCCTTGATATTCCCGCCACCATCGTTGACCTTGCTGGTGTAGCGGTTCCCAAGAAATATCAAGGAGCATCATTGACTCCATTTCTTAACGGACAAACGCCAGAAAACTGGCGTACTGATTTCTTCTGCGAGCACCATTCCGGCAGGCATGGTCAAATAGCTCATTGGTTTGGAGTACGCGACAACCGCTATACGTACGCAAACTACTACGACGAGGGCGTGGAGCTGCTCTACGATCGCCAGGCTGATCCGACCGAGCTCGTTAACCTGGCAGACAATCCTGAAAACAACGCTGTACTCCAAAGTCTTCGAGAAAAGAGTGCGGACTACAAGACTCAATATTCCCGACAAAAGTGAAAGAAAAAGCCGCCATGAAATACATCTTCATCCTTGCCGCAATCGTTGCCTTTGGTATTGGCCATGCCGCGAGTGCCGCTGAGCACACACCGCCCAATGTTGTGCTCATCATCTCAGACGACCACGGGTTTCCAGACTACGGGTTCATGCAAAGTGAGATTGCACAGACGCCCAACCTTGATCGCATCGCGTCAGAAAGTTTGCTGTACACACGAGGCTACGTGATGCCCGTTTGTTCGCCGTCCCTGGCAAGTCTACTAACCGGACAACTGCCTCACGTTCACGGGATTACCGGCAATGACCTCAGCAGCAATGCCATGAAGGCTCTCAGCGCGAATGGAAGAAAGGATCGTGCTCCGCTCTCCACTCAGCTGCTCGGCAATTCGGTGATCCTTCCGAAGATGCTCACAGACGCTGGGTATCTGACCTTCCAAACGGGCAAGCTTTGGAACGTCACGGCCGAAGAAGTTGGCTTCACGTCGGGAATGACGAATCAGGAAGGACGTCACGGTGGGAAAGGGCTGGCGATTGGCAGGGAGACGATGAAGCCAATCTTTAAATTCATTGACGATGCGGAAGCCCAGAAGAAGCCGTTCTTCGTTTGGTACGCACCCATGCTTCCTCATGCGCCGCACAATCCTCCCAAGGAGTTGCTCGTCAAATATGAGAACAAGGGGTTGAGCAAGAGTGCCGAGAAGTATTACGCGATGGTCGAGTGGTTCGACCAGAGTTGCGGTGAACTGGATGACTACTTGCGGCAACACAACCTCACCGACAATACGGTGATCGTCTATCTAGCCGACAATGGCTGGGACCCTGAGCAGGGAAGTCGAGCAAAACTCTCGCCTTACGAACTTGGAATTCGCACGCCGATGTTCGTCCGCTGGCCGGGGAACGTGCAACCGATGCGTGACGATGAGACGCTGGCGTCCATTATCGATGTGGTGCCGACGATTCTCAATGTGTGCGGACTCAAGACGTCGACCAATCTACCCGGACTGGACTTACTCGACCGTGAGGCGATGAATGCGCGGCAATCGATTTTCGTCGAAGGCTACACACACGACATCGCCGAGCTCGGAGTTCCGGAGGAGAGTCTGGTGACCCAAGTCGTCATCGACGGCTGGAGCAAGCTGCTGCGTCCCGGCGCGAATCGGCCGGACAAGGCATACACCTCAGCCCCGGAGGTGATCGAATTGTTCGACCTCAAAGTTGACCCGTTCGAAAAGCATAATCTCGCGAAGGATCAATCCGCTGAAGTTGCACGACTATTGGAATTGCAGAATTCTGCTTGGAACGCGGCGAAGCATTCAGACAACTAACAACACTCATCAGCCAGTTCGATATCACGAAACGAAATACAACATGGATACGAAAAGTTTTCTAGTTCGCCGTCTGCGACATCTCTGCGTCGCAGTCTTACAAGTCATCTTCGGAGTCGCGTGTGCGCCTGATGTGACATGCGGTGCTCAAGATGCGAATTGGAATACGGATCCGCTACCAGCCGTTCAAAGTGAGATCAATGGGAACAACCAAGCATTTCTTCAAGCCGTTCTTGCGAAGGACACGCAAAAACTCAATGAGCTACTCTCGGATGATTTTGTTTACGTGCATGAGAATGGGTTGATTAGTACGAAGCAGCAATTCCTGGAGGACTTTATTCCCAAAGGTTACGTCGCGGCGGAACTGAAGGAAAAAGAGCCGATGCGACAATACAACAGTACCGTCTTTACGATCGGTAGCGGCCATCTGCAATTGAAAAGCGAAACGCCTCATCCACAAGAGACCATTACCCATGTTTGGGCTGAACAGAAC
>JBGSNA010000283.1:0-4174 GCA_041739875.1 Pirellulaceae bacterium | reverse complement strand
TTTGCCGGAGCGAGGGCGAATCGGCATCTTCAATCGTTCCTACTATGAAGAAGTGCTCATCGTTCGTGTGCATCCAGAAATTCTCGACAGCCAAAGGCTTCCACATGAGTTGCCGGACGCGAAGACGATCTGGATTGACCGGTATCGTTCCATCGTCGACTTGGAGGACCATCTCCACCGAAACGGCACGCGGATCATCAAGTTTTTTCTCCATTTGTCGAAGGACGAACAACGAGAACGATTCCTGGATCGTATTGATGAGCCGGAGAAAAACTGGAAATTCAGTCGCGCAGACGTTCGCGAGAGGAAAAGCTGGCCACTCTACAAGCAGGCGTATGAAGAATGCTTGAGCGCCACGAGCAGTGCAACTGCCCCCTGGTATGTCGTCCCCGCCGACGACAAGAAGAATGCCCGGCTGATTATTTCACAGATTCTTCTGGATGCGTTCAACGATCTCGAAATGGCCTATCCCAGCACCAACGCAAAGCGTCGCAGTGAATTGAAAGCGATCCGCAAGCAGCTCTGAAAGCGATTTGCATCATGCCAACCCTGCGGGAGTTGCTTCAGGGAAATCGGCTCCACATGATACGGATTCCCAGGCGGCGAACTCTTCTCTCAAATCGTCAAGCTTAGATATAGCGTTATCATACGCATCATTGCCAAGCAACAGACGGTGTGGTGGATTCTGGGATTTGACAGCCTGCACAATCGCTTGGGCGGCACGAACTGGGTCTCCAACTTGGTTGCCTGAGACCGCTCGTAGATGACGACTGCTTTTGTCAGCCGTGTCGGCATAGTCGGCCATCTGATGTTCCGTTTCGTTCGCGGATCGTCCAGCCCAGTCCGTGCGGAATCCGCTCGGTTCAACCAGCATGACCTTGATTCCCAGTGGTTCCACTTCTTGCCAAAGTGCCTCCGACAAACCCTCGACCGCAAACTTCGTCGAGTTGTAATCACCTAGCGCTGGGAATGAACGCAGTCCGCCAATCGAAGAGAGATTGACAATGAAACCGTTGCGGCGTTCTCGCATTCCGGGCAGGACAACATGAATCATGCGACTGAGCCTATCTTCCGCAATTCGTTTCGCGTTCTTCAAGTAAAGAAATTGGTGCGCATCGAATGACAAGGCTCGCCGGGTAATTCACTCGGCGGGCTTTCTTGCGTTGTGCTATGCTAAGCAGGTCGTGTGAATTGCTTAGAGTCTTTGTCACACCTAAGAATGAGACGGCGCTAGCCGCGGGTATCGCGAGGAACCCGACGCTAGCGTGTTCGGCTCACCCTAAAATTAAGAATCCGTAGGCACGCTGTACCAATCCCACCCAAAGTACACTTGAGTCAATAGTTCCAAGCTGAGCTTTGACCGTACATCGTCGGAGTACTTATCGTTGCTAGAGCAAATCTCTGAGTTGTCGACTTCCCTGATCGCGGGCGTGGCTATCATGCATGCAGTCGCGTTCTTCGTTTTGGCCTATTGGGCGCGCAGTCTGCGACAGTCACTCGCTCAAACACTCAATCGCTTCACCGAAGGGCTTCCCAATCGCAGTCAACTCGATTGGGGCACGCATCTCGCCGATCAAATCGAAGGATTTCTCGCCGACATTGATGACGTGCTCTCCGAACCAGAAGGATCGTCCAATCGCGGACTGTTGCGACAACGAATGAAGATCATCGACGAGCGCCGTGACTACTTGCAATCGTCAAAATTCGAGACCGCTTGGAACGTCGCTCGAACGATGATCGAAGCCTATCCACTGGCCGGAGTTCTGGGCACAATCTGTGCGATCGGAGCCGCGTTGTCCGGTCCTGATGGCGGCGCAGTTTCAACGATCGTCGCTCGTTTCGGCGATGCGATTTGGAGTACATTCGCCGGGCTTTCCGCCGCGATCATTTTGATGCTCATCCACAGCTACTGGGAAACCAGCTTCGCCCGCTTGAGCGAGAATCGCGAACATGTCCGTGATACTGTCACTCAGGCCAAGCGAGAACTCTCCCAGCGGAGTGACCCCGCATGAGTCGTTCCAGCGGACGGTCGACAGCGAAAACTGCTGGACATCGAATACGTTTCCATTTGGCACCGCTGGTGGACCTACTTCTCATTATCGTTTTTGCACAGCTCCTCGAAATTCGGACGACGGTTCGCGACCAGACGATCGCGTTTAAACGGCAGATTGCGCAATCAGATCAACAAGTCGAGCAGCTACGCGTCGAGCAATCAATCTCGCGCGAACAACAGCAAACCGAACGTGAACGGACGATGAAGGCAGTCGGTACGATCGCCGAAATATTTAATCTTTCAAAGCAGCAAGTCCGTGAATTCGCCACTCACGGTGATGCCGATGCTGCGGAGATACTTCGACGCGTCGCTGAACAGGCCCAGTCGATGTCCACCGATTCACCGGAGAAGGTGATTCGTTTCCTGGTTGGTCATCAAGAATTGTTGAAGCGCGCGGAAATTTGGAACTTGCACGTCGGTGGTGATCGCAAAGTGACCTTATCTTTCGCTGATCAGCAGCTTCGATTCGGTTTAGAACGCAAGGGCCAGGACGCTCGAACGACGGAATTTGAAGATGCATTGTTCGCGGCCTACAAGCAACTTCCCCAACCGAAAGAATTGGTCGTGATCTTGGCGTCGTATTCGAATGATGCGGTCGCGGGAATCTATCAACCGATGATCGATGGGACGCCCCGAGCGCTGGAACGCATGCGTACGGACGATCCGACCACACGCTTTGAATATACAGTGCTCGGTGCCACTGCGTCGCCAGAGTCGTCCGAGCCAACTCCAACCGAGACAGCACAATGAGAAAACGAATCCTAATTCCCGGCGCAGTGATTGGTGGAATCGCCGTCTACCTTGCTAGTCAATTCTTATCGCTCAACATCGGTGATATCAGTGTCCCCGAGGGATCGAACGTTGTGTCAGTCGGGGACAACGTCTCCGCTGTCCCGTCCAGTGAGTCGTCAGCCGCGGAAAATGAAGTTTCGCCGAAAACGGTAGTCGAGATCGACTCAGAGACTTCACCTGCGAAGCTACTGTTGATCGATGTTTTGATCGATGATGATCGGTTTGAGATCGAGAAAGTGAGCGAAACGGTCGGCGAACAACCGGCGTCTCAGCGTCAGCTCGCATCGGTTGAAGAGGTCGTGTCGATGGTCCGAACAGCCGAAGGGGACAAAAGCGGCACACGGGTGCGTATTTCACGAACTCCCGAGGCGATCGCTTCCGCTGAAACCCGTCTCGTTGAAGCCCTGCAAGAGGCTGGAATCAATAGTGACGCGATTGATCGACGAAATCGGCTGGTTGAGCGGTAGCAAGGTTCTTTATTTTGCGTTGAGCCGAACGCGCTAGTGTCAGGTTCCTCGCGATACCCGCGGCTATGCGGCACGAAAGAGGCGACCAAATCGTTGCCGCTTTCACCAGACGCTTCTGTTTCGCCATTCAGAATTGGTTGGCGGTGCCACGCATAAAATTGTTAAGCAATCTCGGGCCGACTTGCGATGTCGTGTAGGGGATTAACAAAATCGTCATTGAAAACGTGACGCCCGCAACCGTGATCATCGACCCGGCCACAGTGGACAACACGGCACGAGCACCGACAGGCTTGTTGGCATACAACCAACTAACGTTCTCCAACCACTCCGATCCGAAGTGGCTATCGACCGCTGTCGTCACAAAAGAAAGCACGATTGCGCCGATCGCCATCAACGAGGGCACGAACCAATAACTGCCGCGTACCTGTGCCGTCCAACTGATTCAGAGTGTTTTCATGATGACCAACTCTGTTGTTAAGAACGGCGGATTTCTTCCACCACTCGTACGGCACCCTCATCGGGTTGAATCCCGTCGCCGTAGCGAACCGCGTAGACTTGCGTTGCTTCCGCACCCAACAACACAATCATGGCCGTGTAATAAACCCATACCAGGATCACGGCCAATGAAGCCGCTGCGGCGCCCAGCTGTGCGCCCGGTGCGCTGTAGGAAAAGTAAACTTGCATCGCAAACCGACCGAGCAAGAATAATACCGTCGTGATTGCTGCGCCGAAGTAAACGTTGCGCCACTGGACTTTCGCATCAGGCATGAATTTGAAAATAGCGGCGAAGACGACGAACACGACTGCGGCTTGAACCGCGTAGTTGATTGTGTTGGCAACGCCGCCACTCATGCCAATGATC
>JBGSNA010000209.1:0-31261 GCA_041739875.1 Pirellulaceae bacterium | reverse complement strand
GGATTGAAAGTCTCGCTCGACGATTTCAAGACCAAGATTCTGTCGCCTCTCTTGGCGCAAATCAATGCTCGAGGGCTTGCGGCCCAGACGCGTGTGATTGCGTATTCCGCAGGCTTTCCGACGGGCGTTGATATCTCGCCGCACACCAGTCGGCTGACTGACGAGATGCAGAAGAAATACCAGACGCCGCTCGCTTCACTGAACTCGATGACGTTCTTTTATCGATTCATTCTGGCGGATGACCCAGGCTATCTGAATTGGTACTCGAACCTTTACGCTCGGAGTAAGTTGGATCGGTCGTTTATCAACCCGTTTGCTGGCGAGAAAGCGGAGCGGTTCAAATCCGCCAGAGAGTCTCTTGAGACTGGAGATGCGTCGAAAGCAGGCAATGAGTTCCGAGATCTGTTCTTGGAGTATCCAACCCTTGCTCCTTTGGCTGTGTTAGCTGCCGAAGCGTTCGTCAAAGCAGACGATCAAGCGTCGGCGATCCAGATGACGGCGGCAGCGCTTCACAGTGGATGGACATCGATTAGCTACTTGAAGAAGAGCGATTCGCTTTCACCGCTTCTCGAAGAAACGCTCGTCAAGAATGAACTCGGGAACACGCGCGAGTATCCTTCGACGGTTCAGTATCCTATCGGGTTTTCATCCATCGTCGGTTGGACCTCGTCGGGATGCCCCGTGAAGCCCGACGCCGGTGGAATGCCGTACTTGCTCTCATGTTCACTCGCAGTCGTCCATCCCCATGCGAGTACTCTCGATCAAGCGATTGAAGTGCTTCGTCGAGCCTCAAAGTGTGATCGGACGTTTCCAATTGCGGAGGTTCGGTTCTCGAAAACAAGTGATGTGCGCACGACGACTCGTTTTCCCGGCGTCGCCGATGCGCTCGTGTGGCTCAATAATAACGGCGTGAAGACCCAGATCTTTCCCAACGCGATGTCCACCACGCCTGGGAAATGCGTCGGCATGATGCTGGGTACGGCAACCATGGACTTGGATCATCCGCCGTTCGAGTTTGTGCCTGGGGCGATCGCGGAGAACCTCACGAGCCTCGGTGCTGCGTTTGAAACGCCTTCGCAAACGAAGCTGACTTCGCTCTTGCATGCTGGCGTCGCAATGAGCAGCGGTGCTGTGGCGGAACCGTATTCGCTGCAGCCCAAGTTTCCGGTTCCGATGCTGTACCCTTATTATCTCGAAGGCGTCACAGCGATGGAAGCCTTCTACTTGGCAACGTCGTCGCCGTACCAGTTGCTGATTGTCGGCGATCCACTGGCTCAGCCATTTGCTCGGGCCTCTGGGGATCTTGTCACGATTCGTTCCGAGCCCGAGAAGCCGCGTCATTTGACTGTGGAACGACGTGTGATTCCTGGTCTGAATAAGAAGAAGTATACGCCGACACATAAAATGGAATTGCTATTGAACGGTCGCATGGTGGCTCAGATTGCACCGATGGCGAAGTTTGACTTGAAGATCTCCGACGACATGGATGGTGCTTGTGAGGTTCGCGTCGTCCTTGTTTCGGACCCGGTGCTGGAAACACGCATTAGCTCTACAGAGACGATCGAGTTGTCCCAGGTGGATGTTTTTGCGGAGGTGAGGAATCGCTCCGCGGATCGTTTTGATGTTGAGGTCAAGTGCGTGGGGGCTGATCGAGTGGAGCTGTATCATCTCGGAACGGTCGTTGGCGAATTCGACGGAGAGTCATCAACGTTCACCGTGGATCGCATGCACGTTGGTGCTGGTCCGATCCAGCTGCAGCCGATCGCGCTGCGAGGCAAGCGACAAAGTCGCGGAAAAGAGTTCGTGGTGGAATAGCCTGTCTTCAATGATGAGCGGCTTTGGCGCTAGCCACCGCCTTACAAAGAACCGAACGACGATCCGCCGGTGGCTAGCGCCAAAACCGCTCAGACCGATATGAATGGAGCGTCGATCGTGAGGCTGGTGTAGTCAACGAAAAACGCCCCGGCAGGAAATCTCCTGCCGGGGCGAGTCGTTCTGACCGAACGAGCAAGCGTCGCGATCAGTTCTTGAATGACTTTTCAGTCAAATAATGGACTACCAGTTGAAGTTGGCTCCGACGTAGGCTCCGTGCAGAATCAGGCTGTCGTTCGCATGAACGTGGCCGGGGCGCAACGATGTGCCGAAGTCTTGTGACATTTGATCGAACGCTGTTGCGATACCACTGACTCCCATCACGCGGTATCCACCGTTGATGGTCCAGGCATTTCCGATTCGATAGCCAAGTCCCAAGTTCACTTCGCCGAGTGTGGCAAGGACGACATCGTCATACATGGTTTGGGCTAAGTCGTTGGTGTTGCCGAATCGATAAGCTGTTTGCGTTTGAGTTCCGACGCGGCGATCGGCTTCCACGTCATTCGCATACACTCCGAACTTGCCACCGATATTGAGATTCATGTTCTGGCTGATGCAGTAATTCAGCAAGCCACCGAATTGGTAACCGTACAAGTCGTTCGAGATGTTGACGTTGTCATAGATGTCTTGAGCTTGATAGCCAGCGAGACCGTCGATGTTGTATGCCAGTTCGGCGTCGTCGCGAATTTGGAACCAACGAAGTCCGTGGCTGGTCACGATTTGAATGCGGTTTGCGAAGGGGCGCGTCAACGGGCCGCCAAGACGTCCGAAACCTCGTCCACGTAAACCGCCAAACCCGCCATGACCACCTGATGACCCGCAAGACGAACCGCAAGACGAACTGCCGCAATTGCACGAACCGCTGGAGCCGTACGAACCGCAACCACTCGAGCAATTCATTGGGGTCGTGCGGCCGTAGCCCATCAATCCAAAGCTGAACAGGCTCACGTCGAGACCCTGGATGTCCAAATCGCGGGTAGCACGAACGTTCGCCGCACCAGCACTTTGGCCTGATGCACCAGAGATGTAGTTGTAAACTTGGTCGACAGTTCCAGGGCCTGCATTGTCAATGTCCAAGTGATAGTCGTGGTAACCTTGCATGGCTGCACGCACATCACCATTCGTACCTGGTCCCGGTGTATCTGGAGCGCCCGGCATGCCCGTAATGATGACGGACTCGACACCTGGGTCATAGTTAAAGTACCCGACGCCTATGCCGTACGTTCCGCACTTCAAGTACCGACCGCCAAAGAGTTCGTAACCAGTCGATGCGGCGGGGTTGAGTTGGTTTGCGTAGATCGCAGGATAGCCGTCTTGGATCGCCAACGCATGATGACTGCTATTGACGGTCTTGAGGAACAATGCGTTCGCACCACCGAACCATGGGAATAGAGCTGGACGTGTTGCAGCGATGGACTCACTGAACACACTGACGGGAACTTCGGTGCCACAGCCCTCGTCCCAGGGTGCGTTCATCGCTGTGCTGTACGAACCTGAATATTGGTTCGCATAAGGATTGACCGGATAATACGAACTCGATCCAGCCATGCCGTGGCTCGGCTCAAGAATCGTCGATTCCGTCGGCGCATAGTTGACTGAAGGTGCGTTGGAGTAGGGATCCGATTGAGGTGTGTAGCTTGGAGCGTGCTGTTGAACTGGGCTCGGTGCTGGTGAGTACGGTGCTGGGGAATGCGCAGGCGCTTGTTGGCGACTAGGTGCATTTTCGTACGCGGGAGCTGGCCGATCGCTTGGCGATGACTCGTACGCTGGGCCACGCTGATTTGCCGGGGCGGGCTCATAGCTGCCGCGAGCGGGAACTTGCTGCTGCACTTGTTTCTGAGAAAACGGCATCGGCTCGGCGACGCCTGGACCAATTTGCTCAGGGCCACTTGCAGGCGACGTTCGCGGTGGCAGCAACAAATCGTCTTGTTGCGAGACTTGTCGGAACACTTGGCGTCCCGGTGCCACGTTGTACGGCCGCTGTTGTTGGGGAGCCGCACTGTATTGCTGTTGTTGGGATTGCTGTTGTTGAGCGGGTATGTTGAACGAATTCCAGCGATCAGCTACTTGCTGACGACCCTGGGTCTGGCTGTGCATCGGTGCGTTTTGAGGTGGAGCGTATGGATTGCCACCGGTCGCAGTCAGAAAACCATTTCCGAATGCGTTGGCTTGGGGTGCTTGGCCATATTGAGCATGGGCGTATGGCACAGCCGTGGCGCTCATTCCGAGTGCAACAGCAAAGCATCGCATCAAATTGGTTCTCACTGGTCGAATCCTTTCTATGAGTCCCTCACGTCCACTTGCTTGAACTTGCTGAGGGAGCCAAACCGGAAACCGGTTGGTTGGTGTGCAATGGCGACGACTTCCTGTCAGTTCGCCAAGATCGCATGAGTGAGAACGAACTCGATCCGTTCCCAAAACTTGCAATCTCTCCGTCGTTTACATCGACCGACCCATCGAGCGTTTAGGAAATATTCAGTCGAATGTCATGGAAGTGCGCAGATCGCACAGGCTACATCCGTAAATATTGGACTCGCTTCGCCAAGTCGGAAAAATTGCGAGGCTTACGGGGCCGACCCAATCGCTAAAGTCTTCCGTCGTGCAGGTGCTGAAGTGGGACAACCTAAACAGAACATTTAAACAGAGCCTGCAAACAGAAAAGTAGAAAGCAACGAAAAAAGGCACCCGAGAACGTGCTCGGGTGCCCTGATCGGTCGGGTGGGCGCGTTAGAAAATGCTAACTACTTGTCGCGGATGTCTGCGGTTAGCAAAGCCTTGGCACTGACGCTCTTTTCGCCCGCAGTGGTAATCACAACGGCAACCCGTTGAGCACCGGATGCTGTCTCGGTTGGTGTGAACGTTGTTTCGATCAAATGTGTGGTTTTCAGCTCGGTCGAAGGCTCAAATCCGACATTCCAGCCTTCGCAGGTGATCGACTCGATCGTAAACGGAGACTGGCCGCGAACGACGAGCCGTTTCGTGATTTCTTCGCCCGGTTTCAAACCACCGAGCGCGATCGACTGCGGAGCAATACTCAAGGCACTCTCAACCGTGCCACTGACTACCAATGGCACCCGTGGCATTTGACGGTCGTTCGTCACCACAATGACTTCGTCTTGGAAAAAGCCTGTCGGTGCATTCTCTTTCACCGTGACATTCAATTCGTAAGTCGCTTGTCCGCCGTTGCGTGAAACTTCCTTCAGTTCGGGCAGCAACCAAGCTTGGTTGGATCGAACGTCGACGATTTGCCAATCGCTGCGACCGGCGTACAAGATCTTGGACGACTTAGCCGTCGCATCACCTTGGTTTACTTTGCCGAAATCGATGCTACCAGGATGGAAAACCATGTCTTGGCGGATGTAACCATCGACCCGCAAGCGAACTTCGCTGTAAAACGGTTTGTCGATCACGACGGTAAGCGTCGCGCCTCGCTTGCCCTTGAACGTGCCCGTATTGAAACGAGCCGTGATCGAGCCAGTTTCGCCTGGAGCGATCAACGGTGTGTTCACAATCGCTGTGGTGCAACCACAACTCGCATTCACCCGAGCGATGTGCATGTCCTGTGAGAACGTGTTGAAAATCGGGAACTGAAACTCCGTCTTTGCGGAAACCGCAACAGTGCCGAAGTCGTGTGTTTTGACTGGAAACGCCGCTGCCGACCAATCCTGAGCATGAGTCACGCTCGAAATCGAAGGTGGCAGAGTAAGCAAGCTGGTCGTTGCAACAACCAAACCAAAAGTGACCGAGCGGAACATGTCTAGATTTCCCCGTGAGTGAATGCTGGTGGTGTCGAAAGTGAAACGAGTCCGGCGACGGAAGGTGCACTCCGGTTCCACCCGGCACACCCCAGATTCCTGAGGGGAGGACCAAGTTGCCTTGAAGCGTTCCGGAAATCCCGATCGGGGGATAACACCTCGACGATTCTAGGCGAACCACGTGCCAGCGCCAAACTTCTACGCTTCCTTTGAACCCTTTTTGGAGGGCTGAAACCCGCCAGTTGGGAACGATATGAAGTTTCACTAGTCAACTCCATAAAAGTACCCGTTGCCGGTACTTAGGCAAGTCAAGATCGATTAAACTCAGCCTAGATTACGCAAATAGTCGCTAACACAAGTTAACGATAGCGAAACTGGCGAATACCGGGGTTTTGCAGGCAAGCCGACATCGCTAGCAATCGCATTCTGTGTGATGTGAAAGATCCAGTCAGCCCAGCTGTTTTCTTGGCAACGGCTATTCGGTGAGACTGCGATCGGGCTTACACTCCACCATGCCATCCGGCGTAATCACACAACTATCTAGATTCGAGCTGGAACTGACGTGCGAGCCGCTGAAAATGAGCGAGCGAGAAATGCGGATCGGGTGAGCAATCGTTACATCTGACCCGATCACACAGTCGACAATTTCCGCAGCCGGATGAAGGACTGTCCGTACGCCAATCGCCTCATTCTTCGGACGCTGTTTTAGCTGATCAAGGTTACAGCGAAGCAAGTCGGACGGGAATGTGAGGTTAACATCGTCGTTGATCGCGTTTGCTGTCCGAACGGGATAGCCATCATCGATTAAAACTTGAATCGAGTGAGTGATCTCGTATTCGTCGCGCATCGCCGTGCGAGGTGTACGGCGAATTGCGTCGAAAATCGTAAGGTCGAATAAATAGACGCCTACCCCTTTCAAGCGACTCGGAGCGATTCTCGGTTTCTCGACGACGCGTTTCACAAGTTCATTGTCGTTGAGTACGACGGCATAGTTCTTTCGCATGGCTTCGGAGTCATGTTCTTCCTTCACCGCCAAGATCGCTCCGCCCGAACCTTCCTCGAACTCCGCCAACATCTCTTCCAGCTTGCCTCGACCAAAATAGATATCGCCAAGAAACAGTAGGAAGGGCCCATCAATGTATGGTTCAAGGCACCCAACCGCATGAGCGATTCCTAGAAAGTTTGTTTGCTCGACATAGGTCAGACGCACACCGAGTGAAGAGCCGTCGCCCAGCTCTTTCGAAATCTCGAACCCCTTGTGCCCTACAAGAATCACGACGTGGTCAATCCCCAACGATTTCATGATCTCCAACTGATGTTGGATGAGCGTACGATTGAAGATCGGCAACATGGGCTTGGGAAATCGCTCACTGAACGGAGCCATCCGTGAACCCTTCCCGGCCGCCAAAATAACGCCAATTTTTACCGCGCTCATGATCTGTTGCTCCGGCGTTCACGCCAAGTGGTAAAGATACGTTGACTTTGACGATTACGCCGTCTGTCTTACTCAACACGTTCTTTCGATACGATCCGCATAATCGTAACCGATAACTTGATCGTGAAGAAGTTTCACCTGGAAGACGCACTCTCCGGATGATCCTGAATTCGATATTTTTTTTCGCGATCAAAGCAGCGGTGTTTGTCTTGAAGTGTTTGTACAGTATTCAAATGACTGCGCAGGGTTTCGCTGTCCCAGCCCCGTGCTTTAAGCAAGCACAAACCTCAACGATTTGCAAACAGCCATGAAAAATCCCAGGTTATTTTATTTTGTCAGCTGGTTCGCCATGGCGACCGTTATCACTGCGCTCGGATGTGCCGGGCCAAGTGGTTTACGCTCGACCAGTATGGCGCCTGCCCTCAGTATTCCTCAAACTGAAGAAGAGTCATCGACTCAACTCGTCGGTCATCAAACAAGCCTTGAGCCCACGACGGTGATTTCGGCACAGGCAGCCTATGTTTCAGACGACGCAGTCGTGCCGAGTTCAAGTTCGCGTTCAAACACCGGCTCCGCTAGCCCAATGCCTTTAAGCCCGACTCGAACTCCAACCAATTTAAACTCAACGATTTTAGAGCCTGAATCGACGCTGCTTGTCGAGGAGATTCAAGATTCGTCGTATGAACCGGTCAATTTAAAAGATGCCTCTGAAGTCAATCGACTCGCGCAGCAACTGCGCTGGGCGGGCGACTATCAAATCGAGACTGGTGACAGTCTAGAGATCAAATTCCGAGCAGCGAAAGAGCTTAACGATGTGACAACCGTACGACCTGACGGGATGATTTCATTGCAATTGGTCGGTGATCAACTCGCTGAGGGGCTGACACCCGAGCAACTTCGTGCACAACTCGAGCAAGCGTACGCAAAAGATCTTGTGAATCCTGACCTGGTCGTGATCGTTCGGTCATTCTCTGGGAACAGCATTTACATCGGTGGCGAAGTGCTCAACCCAGTGCGTATTCCACTGACTGGTCGAGTGACAACTTTGAAAGCAGTTATTCTTGCCGGTGGGTTCAAAGACACCGCTGACAAGAAACGCGTGATCGTTCGCCGCGAGGACGGAACCTGCTGTTCATATAACTTAAAAGACGTCGTGGAATGCAGAGGCGGCCAGGATATTGAACTGCTTCCCTACGATGTCGTTTATGTTCCCAAGAGCACGATCGCCAAGATCAATCTGTTCGTCGAACAGTACATTGTGAAGGTACTGCCGTTTTCGAATTCGTTCGGTGTCTTTGTCAGTCACAATACAGGTCTAAGCGGTGGCGTGGTCGGACCGTAAACCGATGCCAGGAGATGCTTAACTCATGGCGTCGACGACGCGACGGTGCGATAGATCGCCAATGTCTGTTCAGCATTGCGACGCCACGAGAACAGTTTTGCCCGCTCAAGCCCAGCTCGGCATAAGCGAGATCGCAGTTCAGCATCGCGAGAAATCGACTGCATAGCATCTACGATCTCCGGCACCGATCGTGGATCGACAAGCAAGGCTGCATCGCCAGCAATCTCCGGCAACGACGATAAATTGCTCGTCACGACCGGTGTGCCGCATGCCATGGACTCAACCACCGGCAATCCAAAACCTTCCCACAGGGAAGGGAAAACCAGCATCTCCGCCCCGCTGTACAACGCTGGCAAGTGCTCATTGGGGATGTGTCCCGGCAGTATCAAGTGTGGCCCAAGTCCCAGTCGCTTGATGGTGGATTCCACTTCCGATTTGGCCCAGGTGCTGTTCCCAGCCAAGACAAGCTTGACGTCACGGTCAACCTCGTTTCGATAGATATGGAACGCTTCCAGGATCCGAGGCACATTCTTGCGACGTTCAAATCGTCCAGCGAAAAGAAGGAATCGTCCGTGAATGCCCAAACTTTCTAGATACGCAGTGCGCTGGCTTTCTGGGATCGGCACAAAATGCTCCCCCACTCCGTTGTACATCACCGAGAATCGATCCCGCGGCACCTTGTAATACTCAACCGCTAAATCGAGAACGTTCTGGGACACGCAGAGCACATGCTGCGCATGATGCACGCCAGTGTACGTGAGCGCTTTCAATCGCCATCGAATCGCTCTTGGAATCTGTTCTGGACGCATAAACATACTAGAACAATGGAGCGAAAACACGTACTTTTTTGGCGAGTAGGGAGGCGGCATCAACGTCGCGTGCATCAAGTCGACTTGGTTCGCTTTCAGTGCCCATGGCAAACTAAATGTCATGCTCAAGGGCCGTAGCTTAAACGGCAGGATCTTGTACTGAACATTGGGCTGGCTAACTTCAAATGAGTCGGTAGCCCGCTGGTCAAAGCAAAACACTTGGTACTCATTCTCTTGATCGAGTAGTGCTAAGTTTCGAACCAGGCTGTGGTCATAGGTCTCCGGGCCGCCTGCGCCGCGTCCCGCCATAATTACAAAGATTCCAATGCGCATAGTAAATGCTTTTCTAGGTGTGCAATTGAACCTTCTTGCGAAAGCCTTAAAAAACGGTCGTTCTAGTTAGTTACGATTCGTCAACTCGGGAAAATGTTCGAAAATCAATTCTGTTTTTCTTTTGACGTGACTGTCCCACCCATGCAATCGTGCGAACGCCATGCGTTTGCGAGACGGTTCATCGCCAACCTCTGAAAGCGCAGCAGTGATTGACTGCACGAACTCTCCTTGGCTATCGGCAACGTAAACGTAATTCCCAAGCTTGCTCACTGCCGGAATCGCCATGGAAACAACTGGTTTGCCCGTGGCAAGATATTCAAAAAGCTTCAAAGGAAAAATGAACGTCGTCGTCTCATTGACACGGTAGGGCATCATACAGACGTCGATTCCTTTGAGGTACGAGGGTAGCTGGTCGACCGATTTCATTCCGAGAAAGTGGACGTTCGGTCGCGACGGAATGAGGTTCTGGTCCTTGCCCACGATGCCTCCAATGATGACGACCTGAAATGACGGGTTGTCCGAAACCGCACGAATGAGCTCGCTATCAAAACGTAACGCGTCCATCATCCCAACAAAACCGATCCTGGGATGCGGGATTCTGTCCAGGTCGGCGGGAACGCAGGTGCTTTCATCAGCTGCTTTGAGGAAATGAGGAATGTCGGCCGCGTGGTTCACAACGTACAGACTCTGATTCTGATGCACCTTCTTTGTTTTTAGCGGATCGGAACCGACGAAGACGATATCGGCCCGTTGAGTCATCCGTTCATCCATCTGAGTGACACGCTCGCGCTCGCGTACATTGGGAAAAAACGAGGGCCAATCATCGACACAGTCGTACACGACACGCTCAAAGGGTAAATCTAACACCGATAAGCTCTGAGCAAAGAACGCCCACAACCAGGGCTGACGAAACTCAAGCTTCCGCATCAATCGCGAAAGCTCTCTCGCAAACAACCATGAATTGATCTTCGATGCCAACTTGGATTTCATATTCCAGGGCACATACGGATAGCTAGGTCGGTACACGTGGAGGTTTTCTTGCACTTCTCGAAGCTGGGGCACACCTTGTCGAAGCTGCTGTTGGAAGACGGCATTTCCTTTCCGGAGTGCGCCCAAGGCAACATGAAACGGTTCGATGTAGAGGATGCGGTTCAGTGGCGCCAGCCGTAGCATCACCTGCTGAACCGGAGTCCAATGAGCGTCCCATTCTTGAGTTGCCAGGCAGACAATATCCTTGTCCCGAAGTGGCTCATAGTCAGGAACAGTCATGATGCGAATTGTTGGGTTGCGTTGAAGTAATGATTTCGCGAAGCAAGGTCACACGGAAAGTTCTGAAACACACGCCGCTTTTCGCTGATTGGCCGCAAGTCGATAGATGTCAGCGATCTCGTTCATCATTCGCTGAGGCGAAAACGACTCGCGTATCCATGCTCGAGCGGAGATCCCCATGAGGCGACGGCGATCTTCATCTAACAACAGTTCGTTAAGCACTTGTGCCAGTGAATCTGGGTCAGCGGGCTCGACAAGCAAACCACTAACGCCGACGTTAATTGTTTCCCGAGTGCCTCCGACATTCGAAGCGACAACCGGTAGACTAGCTGCCTGAGCTTCCAGTACGGAAGTTGGTAAGCCCTCGTCCAGGATCGATGGCAAAACGTAAATGTCCATGGAGTTGAGGATTGCAGACAGATCCGGATAGAACCCAATAAAATGAACTCGTGGAGCAATGCCAAGTTGCTCGGCCTGGGCTTCGAGCAAGGTTCGCTGACTCCCCGTCCCCACACAGAGCAATTCAAGCCGCGGGTGCTCGCGCATCAGACGCTGAGCGGCTGTTAGCAAATGCCGATGCCCTTTCTCGACGGCCAGACGACAAACCGTTCCCACGACAAGCGAGTCTTGAGCGATTCCAAACTCGGCGCGAACTCGCTGTCGCTGGTCTAAATCGGCAAATTGATCGGTATCGATTCCAGTGTAAATCACACGTACGCGCTCGGCATCGGTTCCAGCGCGAACAATCTTATTTCGCATGTTCTGTGAGACTGTATAGACGTAGTCGAAATTGGGCAAAGCAAATCGACGCTCCAGAGTGTATTGGGTCCGGAGATTGAGTGCCCACTTTGATTCGAACCATCCGTAAGCGCTGGCAACGCAAGCACACGGCCAGTCGCCTCGACCAACGCCTACCAGCATGTTGGACTGGTCATCGTGAGTATGAATGACATCGACTTCGTACTTCTCGACGAGACTCATGATCGCTTTACGTGCTCGAAACCAATCCATCGGACCGCGCCAAGGGATCCTCTCTGGGGCAATGTTACATCCTTGTTTCTCTAGTGAATCGATGAACGCCAGGTCGTGTTCGCTACGGGTGTCATAGGCAACCGTAGTGATGTTGAACTCATCGTGCGGAAGGTGCGTCAGCATGAGTTGGACCAATCGCTGTGGCCCTCCCATGGCATAGCTGCGGACTAAATAGAGAATCTTGATAGACATCTGTAAGCTATGCGTTGCAGACGAAACTGGTGAACGAGCAGTCATGTGAGCGATCGGTCATCACGATACTCGGGAATACATCCTGATTCCAGCACAATAAATTTTTGCCGACTATATCCTCGAAGAATATCCTCAGTTAGAGTCATAGGCGATGTCTACATTTCTTCGCGTCCTAGCGAGCACAAGATGAAGGGTTTTGGCCATCCAGAAACCACGAAAACGTGGGACTCGCTTTACTACCGTGAGCCGCTCGCCATTCGCTTCTACGATGAAGCGATCAAGGACACCTTGGCACTATTGAACGCGTCCGAGGGAGACAAAGTCTTGGACGCTGGATGTGGCGCCGGCGTGCATGCCATCCGAGCTGCACAGCGTGGCTGCTTGGTCGATGCGATGGACTTTTCTCGTGCCGCTCTTGATGATGCACAACAACGATCCGTGCTCGCAGGAGTTGATCATCGCATAAAGTTTCATCATGAAAATTTAACGAAACTGAGTTTCGCTGACAGTTCCTATTCAAAAATTTTCTCGTGGGGAGTACTGATTCATATTCCTGAGGTTGAGCAAGCACTCGATGAGCTGGCTCGAGTCTTGACGCCAGGCGGAAGGCTAGCCCTGTACTTGTGCAATGCTGAGGCGTTGCAGTTTGCTCCGCGACGTTGGGAGACTCGGTGGAAATCGAAGACTGCGAAATGGCGTAACATGAAGTTTGGGTATGCCACGGAGTTTTCATTGCATGGTGATCAGATTTGGTTGTGGCATTTTCACCTTGCTGCGATTGCGAGCCATTTGGCTACTCACGGGATGAAGCTGGTTGCGCGTCGGGCGGGCGAGATGAGTGATGTGCACTTGCGTTTCCCCGGTGTTTTAGGGCGAATTTGTTGGCGTGCCAACAACTTTTGGGCGCAGCATCGACTTTCGCCTCGTCTTGCACAAATGAATTTGTTCGTTTTTGAAAAAACGGGCGCCACTTAGGGTCGGTGTAGCGTGCGAACCGGTACGGTAGTCGATCGACCTAGCCATCTTGGAAAAATCAGGAACATCCAGGCTCTGCGCGCGTTGGCTGCAATCCTTGTGGTCTTCTACCACTTAACGTCGGTTGACCTGAAATATGGAAATGGAACTGCCGTTCTTCCCGCTTGGTTCGGCTATGGAGCTTGTGGCGTTGACTTGTTCTTCGTGATCAGCGGGTTTGTGATGGTGACCGTCACAGCCGGGAAGCCACGCTCACTGGAGTCCGTAAGGCGATTTCTTATTCAGCGTGCGACTCGCATTTATCCACTGTACTGGTTTTACAGCTTGATCGTACTCGCGATATTCCTCACCAAGCCATCCATGGTCAGTGCTTGGCAGGGTACTGAAGTGAACGTGGTGAGGTCGTTTTTGCTGCTGCCAGATTCCGCAATGCCTCTCCTCAATGTCGGCTGGAGCCTCATTTTCGAAGGCTATTTTTACTTGGTGTTTAGCGCCCTTCTTCTGCTAAAAAGCGATCGGCATCAGCGCGTTGGCCTCGTGATTTGGGCGGTCATCGTCAGCCTTGGACTAGCCGCCACCAACTGGACGAACGTTGAGTCCGGACCGGTGGTGAAGGTGATGACGCATTATTTGACTTATGAATTCATTGCCGGGTGTTGTATCGGTGAGCTGATCCAAGCTAATCGAACGCGATACGCTGGCATCGCTGTTGGTCTCGGAGTCGGGATGTTTGCCGTGTTATGCCTCATGCACGATCCGGCATTGCAGACCCAGTTCGAGTCCACTTGGCGAAGAGTGGTCGTTTTCGGAATACCTGCAGCACTCGTTGTTTATGGCGTCGTCAGTTTAGAGGTATCGCGAGGTGTTTTCATCTCAAGCTGGATGGAGTTCATCGGAGATGCGTCCTATTCGATCTATCTATCGCATGTGTTGGTATTGTCGCTACTCGGTCGTATCTGGTGGGCAACACAATGGAATGGGCCTGTTCAGTCCCGACTGTCGCTTGCATTGATGGTTGTCGTTGTCATCGCCTGCGGGTTGCTCAGCTACGTCCTGGTCGAACGTCCACTCTTGGCCTTAACCCGACGCCAACGAGTGAACAAAACCTAAGGATCGCACTCGTCGTGGAAATACGTTTGCACTCCTATGACGGCAGGACTAGACTGCCATTAATCCCGGTGTCCCAAAAGGTTATCATCGACTGAAAGCGATCGTGATGAAGGGTATTCGTTTTGCGGGAAACGTGTTACGTCAATACGGCAACTATTTGTCGCATCAGACGGAAGTTAAGTCGCGTCCGAGCGTACTTTGGATCGATACGGTAAGCACCTGTAACTTACGGTGTGGCTACTGTCCTACAACCTACGCGCCAGCCACTTCCAAAGGTCAGATGAAGCTCGAGCTATTTAAGAGCATTATCGACCAAATCTGTGAGTTCACTCTCGAAAGCTATTTGTTTCAGACAGGTGAACCTTTGATGCATCGTGACATTGGGGCGATGGTCGAGTACATGACAAGTCACGACATGTCATCGATCATGCACACGAATGGAACCCTTTGGACTCGAGAGAAGGCCGAGCAACTCTTTGACGCGGGATTATCCTTTATCTCATTTTCTTTCGACGGGTATGACGCGGATACCTACGAGAAGTCACGAATTCGAGGCAAGTTCGACGACACTGTTGCAAGGATCAAGGAGGTCCTCGAGGTAAAGAAAGAGCGTGGTTCGAAGAAGCCCTACATTCGTATTCAAAGCCTTGTTCCACCCGAGGACAATGACCGCTTTTCCCATGAACGTCGAGAGGAGTTCATGAGTCTGTTCGATGGACTGCCCGTGGACGAGTTTGACCGCGAAGTCATCTCCAATTTGGCGCATGACCTTCCGGATGGTGAGGTTTACCAGATCCAAAAGCCGTTAACGGCGGAGGAACGCAACGCCGCTGGATACCGTTTTAAACCCTGCACTCGTTTATGGTCGTCCATGACGATTCGGTTTGATGGAACGGTCGTGCCGTGTTGCGCTGACTTTGAATCGCAAATTCCTTTGGGCAACGCGAACAAAGATCCCATCCTAAAAATTTGGAACGACGAGCCAATCCAGGAATTGCGAAGCAAGCATGTGAAGCAGGACCTTAGCGGGTACCCACTTTGCGAGGCGTGCGATTTTCCCTACGGGCTTGACGTTGCCGGGATTCCCGTCGGCATGGCAGGCCACCAGTCTTTGTTTCGACGCTACTGGGGACCGAATGTTCACCGCATGCTCTTCCGACCGTTTCGATTCCACGGTGGACGCGTTAAGAAGAAGGAATCGAAGACTTGAAATCGCTGTACGTTGCGAAATCGCGATATACGATCCGATAAAAAACTCTTCTGTGGATTTTTTGCCCTCCGTGAATTGAACCTGCCGGGGGGACGAATTACACTCGCGGTTCAGCCCAGCATGCACAGCTCGACATGCTGAGCCTAGCTTTCACGCGAACCGCCATCGTTGGCGCATATTCATCAACTGTGGACTTCTCCATCCGTGGTTTCTCAACAATCCAATCCCTCAAGCGATACCTCGTGGATTAGTCTGACTTACGAGTTGAGACCCGTTCTAGCCTTCGTACGACGATGGTGGTTACTTGCGGTGGCCATGTCGCTACTGAGTTCAATCGTCACGCTGGGTTATTTGCTCGTCAAGGGTGTCAAGTACGACGTCGGTGCGACACTGCTTTACAAACTCGGTCCCGAGTTATCGCCGCCACCGACGATGACACGGGATCAGATGATGATCACGCGTCGCGCTGAAGATGTGAACGATGAGATCGAGATTCTTACCAGTCCAGACCTCATTCACGAGATCGTCCAAGAACTTGGTGAAGATTTTTTCCGTGCGCCACCACCGACCACGATGCTGGCTAAGATTAAGACGACTGTCAAGGAATCGATTAAATACATCGGTAGCCAAGTTGAGGAGATCTTGATTCAGCTCAGCTTGCGCCGAAGGCTCAACTTTCTTGAAAAAATAGAAATGGGCGTTGTCGAGAGTCTTAAAGTCGAGTTAGTTCGCGATTCCGATGTGATATCGGTCATCTTGCAGTCTCCGGATCCTGGTGCCGGAGAGATCATTCTTAACAAGCTATTGACCGCATACCAACTTCGCCACTTAGCGATTCATCAAGAACGCGATGTCAAGAATTTTTTGGCTGACCAGACAGGACAACTTCGCAATCAGCTTGAAAGCAGTCGCGACACATTGCTTGACTTCCAAAAAGCAAATGATTTGTGGTCTTCAACAGACCAACAAAAACTACTGCTTGAAAACCGAAAAACGCTCCAAATGCAAGTTGCAATGACGAGTAGCCAAGTCGCGAATTTGACGTCGCTAGTTGTCAATCTCGCAAAGTCGGTAGCTGAGTTGCCCGAGGTGATCGAGTTGAGTAGCAGCGAGCAAACGAACCCAGCGAGAGTTAGCCTTGACGATCGAATGGCGTCACTCAACATGAATACGGCCATGATCGACGCTGCGTACCGTTCGGGATCAATCGAGAGTACGGCCCAGGAACGACAAATGCGAAGTCTGGAAACCGCATTTGGATCTGAACCGCCGCTCATTCCTCACACCAGAACCGAAGGCGTCAATGAGATTCGCCAGGAGTTGGTACGAGAACATGCCCTCAAAGCGGCTGAACTAGATGGGCTCAAAGATCAACTTTCGGTCGAAAAAAAGCAGCTCGATCAACTTGACGAGTCCTTGAAAACGTTAGGGGCGTCCATTGCGAAGTACCAACACTTGGATCGTGAGCATACGTTACTCGAACAGAAGTACGCGTTGTACGTCGAGAATTTCGAGAAAGCGGATATTGCTTCTTACATGAATCTCGCTCAAATCTCGAATGTTGAATTGATCTCGCCACCGATGGCTTCGAAGCAGCCGACGCAACCGCGACTGAAAATCGTTGCCGCCGTGGGTCTCTTGTCTGGGCTAATACTTGCGTTCATAGTGGGCGTAGTCTTCGATCTCCGAACTGCGTCGATAATGATCAACAAGCAAGTCGCGATGAATTGATCCCTCAACAGTGAATCCTGTCTCGCTATTTTTCCTCGTTTTATTGGCGGAGAGCTGTTACTGTGGACTACACGCTGAACGGTAAGAACGTCTTTATCACCGGCGGGACTGGAACTTGGGGGCAAGAGTTCACTCGCCAGTTACTTGCGATGGGCGTACAACGCATCGGGATCTTTTCACGAGGTGAATATCGGCAAGTCGAAATGCGGAGAGCGTTTCAACAGCACAACAACATATCCTACACAATTGGCGACGTTCGCGACGCGACGCGGTTGAATGAGGCGACACGTAGCTACGACGTGATCGTACATTTGGCTGCCCTAAAGCATGTGCCGGTCGTCGAAGAAAACCCGAAAGAAGCCTTGCTGACGAACGTCATCGGGACTCAGAACGTCATTGACGCGGCCGTTCGCAACCGTATGGAACGTTGCCTTTATGTCTCGTCAGATAAAGCGGTTGATCCTCTCAATTTTTACGGAGTTTCAAAACTGGCGGCTGAGCGTTTGGTAGTCATGGCGAACCAAGCTTCCAACGGCACACGGTTTATTACCTACCGAGCCGGCAATGTGATGGGTTCCGCCGGAAGCGTCGTACCGATCTTCCAAGAAACGCTGATCAATCACAACACCATCAAAATCACTGACCCGAGCATGACTCGTTTCTTCATCGCCAAGGGTGATGTGGTGCGACTTGCGTGCGAGGCCATGATAAGCGCTATTGGTGGCGAAATTTTCGTCCCCGCCATGAAGTCGACTACACTTCGGATGTTGGCTGATATCATGATCAGTCGCTTGGCGAACGGTGAACCGAATGTCCAGTACATCGGCATTCGCCCTGGCGAAAAGATTCATGAACAACTCGTCAGCCGCGACGAATGCCAGCGTACGAAACAAGTCGGTGATTTGTGGGTGGTGCTGCCCTATTTTCCAAGAAGTGAATTAGCCAAGCACTACGAACAGTCGAAAGCAGTGGAATTCGCTGAGTACGGATCCGACACTTCGCCACAATTCTCAGCTGCAGAACTCGAATCGCTGCTCGAATCAGAATCGTTTCTCGATATGCCAACTTCCATGGGTCAGTCTCCCTTGTACTTCAAAAAAAACAATTACGATTTTCACTAACATTCGGTTTGTGTAACTCTTTCGATGGAAAGAGTCGGTGTTACAAAAATGCCAATCCTGTCAATCGTCATCGTCAACTACAACGGCGGCCGGCTGGTCCTGGATTGTTTGGATTCAGTCTTCAAGCATCCGCCTAGCGAGGCTTTTGAAGTCATCGTTGTTGACAATCGATCCGTTGACGAAAGCCTCCAGAATATCGCTGAGCATTTTCCTCAGGTGCGATTGATTTCCATGAATGTGAACGCGGGACTTCCAAAAGCGTTCAATCGTGGCATTAAGGAGAGTCAGGGCGAGTTTATCTTATCCCTCGATAACGACACGATCGTCTTGGCTGGTTCGTTCGACGCGATGATCGAACTATTGCAACGAACTCCTGAAGCGGGCGCCTGTGGCGCCAAACTAATCAACCCTGACGGGACGCCCCAACGGACGGCCCGCCGTTTTCCTCGTCCGACCAATGCAATCTTCGGTCGTGGAAGTTTGCTTACCAAATGGTTCCCTCAGAACTCTTGCTCACGCGGCTACTTAATGAGTGAGAATGAGTCTGCCGTCGAGCCGTACGAAGTGGACAGTCTGTCCGCCGCCTGCCTGATGGTACGACGAAAAGCAATCGAGGAAGTGGGAATGCTCGACGAAGCCTTTTTTGTCTACTGGTGTGATACAGATTGGTGCTTTCGCATCCAGCAAGGCGGATGGCAGATCTATTCGTTACCCAACGTTCAAGTCATCCACAACGAGAATTCAAGAACAAAACATCGCAAGGGGCGACGTGTGAAAGGGGTGATCGATTTTCACCGTGGCGTCCATCGCTTCTATCGGAAACACTATGTTCGCTCGCCTTGGAGCCCCATGAACGTCTTGGCAATCGTTGGGTTGACTACCCGTGCGTCACTTTTGATTGCTGCCGACGAAATGAAGCGATGGATTGCGGCGGTCGCGCCCAAGAC
Organism: Pirellulaceae bacterium; assembly: GCA_041739875.1. Lineage (GTDB taxonomy): Bacteria > Planctomycetota > Planctomycetia > Pirellulales > Pirellulaceae > JBBSJZ01. Next base: position 12,128 of record JBGSNA010000209.1, on the reverse strand, counting down.
CTGAGCGTTATTATTTCAACGTGATTGCTGGCTCATTCTTTTTTACTCGCGCATTCAATAGCCGTTATGTCAAAGAAGTTCGAATACAGACGTGCACTCGTCACTGGAGGAGCCGGATTCATTGGGTCGCATCTTTGCCGACGTCTTCTCAAAGAAGGGCTTGAAGTCGTCGTGCTGGATGACCTCAGTACCGGGCGAATCGAAAATGTTCCGAGTAGTGACTGCGAGTTGATCCAAGGCGATATCCGCGATCCTCTGGTTGTGGCCAGATCTCTCGATGGCGTGGACATCGTCTTCCACAACGCAGCTCGAGTCAGCGTTCGCGCTTCAAATGACCAGTTTGTCGACGACGCACAGACAAATGTAATGGGTACCTTGATCCTGTTGAAATCAATCACGCAAGCGAAGGTGAAGAAACTGGTTTTGGCTTCGTCGATGGCTGTTTACGCTGATTGCCAGACGGCGGAACCTATCGACGAAGACTACCATTGCAAGCCCCTCTCGCCGTACGGAACTGGGAAACTTGCGATGGAGCGATACGCTCTCCAGATCTGTGCGGCTCATGGTATCGATGTTGTTCCGCTGCGGTACTTCAACACCTACGGACCTGGGCAATCGTTTACACCGTATGTTGGTGTCGTGACAATTTTTGCAACACAGTTGCTACAAGGAATTGCGCCCACTATTTTTGGCGATGGAGCCCAAACTCGTGACTTTGTTTCCGTTCACGATATCGTTCGGGGAAATTTAGGCGCGATGCATGCCTCTGTGACGGGCAAAGTGTTCAACCTTGGTTCTGGTGTGGGAACAACCGTTCGAGACATTGCAAACTTGCTCGTGGAGAAGATTAATCCCGAACTTAAACCGAGGTACGCACCAAGCCAACTGGGCGAGACGAAAAACTCGATTGCCAACATCGCAAACGCTGTAAAGTACCTTCACTATCAACCGCAGAGTAACTTTCGAGACGACGTGGGCGAGATTATTTCTGGGATACGTGCCAAACTTTGCGTTGCCGACCGTCAGCCCTAGGTTTGCTAGGCTTCTACGGGAAGCGGTTCCAGTGTTCTTTCATATCGGACCAAAGCTGCAACGAGTCCGAACGAGAACCAGATGTACTTGCAGTTCGCAATCAGCGGGTAAAGCGCCATCGCAGCAGCAATGCCGAGGGTGCTTACGAGGAGCGCCGACGCAATGTCCGCCATTTTGATGTCTCCACGCCGTTGAAACTGCCTGGAAACCACCGCAAGATAGTAGACGGAACCGACAAGTAAAACGATCAATGCGGCAAAACCGAAGATTCCCATTTCGACGGCAACTCCAAGATAGTCGTTATGGAAAGGCGGCGGTTCTGCATGCCTCGGATCGGGAATCAGAACACCGTAAGTACGTTCTGGCCAACTGTATTGCCCTTGCCCAATGCCCACGCCGAAGAAGGGGCGTTCGCTAAGAATCTCTAGACCCACAGGAATCGTACTCAGACGCCACGCACCCGAATTCATCGATTCGAGTTGCTCGTTGGACCGAAAGTCAAGCATCGTCCACAACCGCTCGCGCCATGGTGTCCAGCTAAGAAGGGCCACGAGGATTGCGACCGATACGAGCGGCGCAAGAACCATGAAACGCTTCCGATCGATCACCCAACCGGTTAGCGCCACGACGAACGCGGTTGTGATCAGCGCACCGCGCGTGTAAGAGAGTAGATGACAAAATGCAAACAGCAGTAGAATCCCAAACATGAGCAACCGCAGGCTCCAACGCTTCTGGCGCACCATGCTAAACGCGACGAAAACAGCCAAAGATTGCATATAGATCGGCAGGTAGTCAGGGGTGCCGACGATACTATCGACTCGAAACTCGCCTTGCCACTGCTGCAAGTCGAATCCCGTTTTTCCGCGAAACGTCTTCGCGTTATACACCAGCGAATTTGCCGTTGTTGATTCGATCCAGACAAAGTGTGTCCGCCATTGGACTAGGCCGATGATCGCGACTACAACGCCCGAAAAGATCAAGACGCGCACGAGATTGATGATCAATTGGCGGCTGTCCGCCATGACCAAGAGCAACCACACTAACGCACAGTTTGCAATGTACGCGACGAGAATGGAGAACATTGCAACATTGGTGCGTGGTTGAATCGCCGAAACCAGAATCGCGAATACAAAGAAGCCCACAAGAAGTAAAATCGGGTTTCGCGGCAAGAGTCGCTTGTCATGCAGCAGAAGATAGGTAAAGGATGCCGCCATCGTCAGCAATCCAAGATAGCGGAACAGATTGAACGGCCATTGACCGATCAATAGCAACGCGATGACGTAAATACCGACTTGTGGATAGACCACGATCGCTACCCCAGCAACGAGTGCAAGTAGGTAACAAATCGCGTACAGAAGAGTTGGTGCGGTCAGGAGCAAAATGCCCCATGTCACCAAGGTTAAGACCACGACGATCGCAACGCGTACCCAATCGCTTTTCGATTGTTCCGGAGCGGCGGCAGACTCGGCTGTCATTGAGGCCTCAGCCAAAGCACATCAATGAATGCGTCAAGCACGTTATTGAACAAAACAACGGGTTGGGCGAGCGACATAGCATCACTCATCTGACTTGCGGGGACCGATGCCAACGTCGGCGATTGAGACGAATTCGGCGGTAGTTGCATCAGGACTTCCGCCGTTGTCACCGCGCCAAACAGGGTTCGCATCGGGGCGCCCAAAAATATCACACCCATCACAAGTCGTGCGGACCTTGCTTTCACTCTTTGTGTTGCGGAATAGCGCACGTCCACTCTGGTAGTTTTCATTGTTGTAAATTTGAAGCACGTCGATCGAATCCAGGTTGCTCAAATTGGCGAAGTCTGTAGTCTGGCGAGGTACAATACAACACGGTGACACTCCGCCATCGGGATTCACGACGAAAGAGCGGTAGAGATAGAAACAGGGGCTGGGCTTGTTCTTTTGCGAAAACTGCTGCTCAGTACCATCACTTTCAGTACGACCTTGTACATTGATCGGAAACCACTCTTCCGCTAACTCCTTGTGATTGGGCGCATCATACGGCAAGCCAACAGGGATGAACCGAAGCAAGTCCACTCCCAACTTCTTTGCCATTACTTCAGCGTCTGCGATTTCGTGCTCATTGTGCTTCATCACGATGAATTGCCACTCGACAACCGGAGTCTTGAGGCGTCGTGAATTTCGTCGCCTCAGCAATTCAGCGATATTCTCCATGACGCGATCGAAGTTGCCGCGGACACGGTACTTCTCATAGGACTCGGGAGTTGTGCCATCCACGGACGCGATCAAGTACTCCAAACCGCTATCGAGGATATTATCCAAATCGCTCGAATCGAGTTTTACAAAGTTGGAGCTGAGATTGGTGCCGACGTTACTTCGCTGCGCATGATCGATCATCTGGTAGACTTGCTTGTTGAGGAGGGACTCTCCCCAATTGTGCATGTTGACTTCGAAAAGATAGGGAGCGAAAGGGTCGAAGTAACGCTTGAAGTGCTCAAATGAGAGCATGGCCTGAGGGCGGCCAAGGTCATTTCGGCCAGTAGCGCATAACGGGCAACGAAGATTGCAATAGTTGCAAGGATCGATAAACAGTATGTACGGACGTCCTTTTACACGAACGCGTCTCAGTTTACGTTCCACTTCGACGGTTGCCAGATTTGCCCATTTACGGGGCGTTCCATGCTGCCAAAGGCTCCGCGCATGTCGGCGTTTCCGCGTGTACTGAGGAACTTGAGAGAGGAATTTCTCCGCTAATGACTTCGCTTGCATTGCTTTCGAGCCTCGGGGAAGAAATTTGCCCAGGCGTTAGGGAGATTCCGCCGTTCCCCGAACCCGGTGATGACGCTCGTCGATCGTACCATCAGGGTAATTGGAGCACCCAGAAGGTGCAAGTCATGCCCCGCGCCCCGTTCGGTGGGACTACTCAGCGATGTTGACTCACGCCTCGACGATTCCCAGCTGCTGTGGAGTCTTACGTGCCCAGTAAAATACCGCAACTTGTGCGATACCAGATCTAATAAATCCAAACATGGCGGTCACGGTCGCTGCGCCAACTGCGCCGTCACGCGGTACAAAAATAGCGTAGCTGATGAGCTGCAGCGGTAGCAGAGCCAAATCAACCGTGACGATAAAGCGTGGTCGAATGAACATCAAGAACGAAACCGCGAGTGGGTACGACATCATGCCGACAAGTGCCGCGGGGAGAAGGATGAGTATGACTTGGGAAGATGCTGCGTACGTTTCTGGCAGCAGATCTTCTGTGACAAATTCTTGGCACCAGAAAAAAATTGCATAACCGACAAGGCTTACTAGAAACAGCGGCAGCTGAACCGCACATAGTAATCCAAAGAATTTCCCTGCGCGACAAACGGGCATTACCCTGGGGCTGAAGATGATGCTCAAGTAAAACCCCAGCATCAAGGGGATCATGGCGATCGTATGACCGGCTGAGAAAACACCCACTTCATCGATGTTGCAGAACAACGTTACCGCAAAAATGTCGGCTCGACCGATGATCGACGTGACCATCAGAGTGAACAAATACCACTTAGCGAAAGTGAGAAGTTCCTTACGAGAGTCTTCTAGGTTAGCCGCAGATTCCGTTCGAACGCTGTTTCGATTAGTAAAAAAGAAAAGACTGCACGCGACGATCGGCGCGGCTAAGAAGCATAACAGCAAGTAACTCGGGTCAAGTGATCGCTGGTTCGCATGTAAGTAGTAGAGAATAGCGGCGATTCCTCCGAATTTGACCAGAATCTGAACCGAGTCAAGTATGCCGTATCGCAAGAAATGCCCGCGAATCTGGAAGTGCAGGAGTGCAGAACTAAGGCAAAGCGATCCAAGGGCAGCGGCGCAAGTAATAACAATCAGATACCAGTCACCCGAGCGATGAAAGAGAAATTGACTGACAGGAACCGAGGCCAAGGTCATAACCAGCGAAATACTACCAACGACCTGTAGTTTCAGTCGCAAGGCCTCCCGCTCGATGCGCAGTGCGCGGCCAGCGTCGGCCGCAAGATGTAGAGGCGCCAAGCGAAGCACACTCAAATCAATCGCAGCTCCAAATAGACCCTCGGATAGTAAGCTCAGTGCGGCAACGCAGAGTGCATAAACGCCGAACCCATCCGTACCCAACCAACTCATCAGGGAAACGTTCAGCACTACCAGAAATATCCCGCCGAAGACCTTAGGTATGGCAACGCATGCGAAATCGATGGTCGAGCGAAAGGTCTTCATTGCATTCCGAAGCGAAAAGATGATTTGCCTATCCAGTTGACTGTACAAAAACGAGGATACATGGAAGAAAAGAAATTTCTGACTGAATGGTTTGTACAGTATTCCCCCGACTGGGGTGCGTTCTTAAAATGTTGGACCGCGAGATTAGAGTTTAGCGCACCTCGTTCCGGCATCCGGGAGCAAAAAAATTCTCGAGCTACAAACCGCAGTCACCAAGGAGGTCACAGGTGACTCAGTTCATAATTCAACCGCTGAGTTGATAGCTCTAAAACCGTTGAGCGAATGCAATATCCGCTCACAGTCGCAATTTGCCGAGCAGGCAATTTCGTTTGCAGAGCGTTTTTCCGCACTGATGATTCTGATTGCCACGTCACCAATCATGTTGCTCATTGCGCTGATGATTCGACTTGATTCCAAAGGGAATCCGATTTTTACACAGCAGCGAATTGCAAGATTCCGCGGTGGTGAAGATCAACCCAACGACGAATCGGATAGTGAAGGAAACGTCGCCACATTTACCATCTATAAGTTCCGTACGTACCATGACAAGTCGGCAATGCTAGTTCCTGAGCGGGCTCGATTCGATTTTGACCCCGAGGGCATCGACAGTGTTCATTTGCAACTGAAGGATGACCCGCGAATCACGCGCGTTGGAAGATTCTTACGTCGCACATCCCTCGACGAATTGCCCAATTTTTTGAACGTGCTCTTGGGCGACATGCGAATTATCGGTCCACGCCCCGAGGTCCGTGAGATGTACCGCTACTACACGGACGAGCAAAAGTGCAAGTTCAGCGTCAAGCCAGGAATCACGGGATTGGCTCAGATAAACGGTCGAGGGAAGTTGGATTTTAAACAAACGGTCGACTACGATTTGATGTATGTGAAGAATCGATCGTTACGCTTGGACTTGCGAATTTTGTTGCGAACCTTCCGCGTTGTTATCACCGGCGATGGTTCATACTAAGTGCATGACAGTTTGCCCTCACTTTCAATCGATGAGCGTCATACTGGCATGTCATTGAGCGCCTACCATTTTTCGGTGGATGATTCGTTTGAGTACATCTATCAATTGTACGAAATGCATCCGCTCAAACCGAGTCACGAGTCCGGGCGTGTGTGTGCCTCGAGCGGCTTGCTGCAGTTCTATGACGAGCTGCATCGAGACTTTAACGCTGAAGTGGACTTGTATTTCTATCTAAACGACGACAGCCAGGATCAGCCACGGTCGCTTCGAGATGTGGCCGGTGCACTTGAATGTTGGTTCGATGCACGACCATGGCTTCGGCTTGCACCCCATGCGCTGGATAAATCAACTCCGCCACATGCGCAGTCCGTGTCCGATGCGAGAACGTTCTATGATGATACCGCAAGGCAACTTGCTCGGATCGCAGGCCATGATCGTCACAGCCATTGGGTAAGGCTGCACTACTTTTCGGAATGCTACGAGCTTGCAAGCTGCCTGGGTACTTGGGGCGTGGAGGCTCTATTGACAACTGACAAGCCAATTGCGAGCTACCGTTTGCCGCCGAGTCAAGCTGAGTCGCTTCGACAGTTCGGTGTAACTCATTTTGCAGAAACCCAATTCATACGTTCTCATGTGCGAATCGAGAACTTGGTGGATCGAGGGCTTGACGATGAGTCGCTGGATAAAGAACTGCAACAATTGATCGGCAATCATTCGTGTGCCGTAATCTTCACCCACGAGTATGAACTAGTACGCCCCGAGGTCCAGGAAATGACACGGCGCGTCTTTTGTTGGATTAAGAAGCGCAGACTCAAGCCAATTTCAGATCCGCATTTTAGGCAGAGACTATCGGACATGTCACAGCAGCGAGTGCCACAATGATTGTGCTTACTGGCGCAACTGGACGTTTAGGAAAGTCGCTCAACGCGGCGTTTCCGAATGCGTCACGACCATCACGAGAGCAGATGGACGTTACCGATTGCCGGAGTATCGAGTCCTACCTTCGAGAATTGCCAACTGTACCTGATGTCGTTGTACACGCGGCTGCAATGACGGATGTGCGACTAGCGGAAGTCGAACGAAAGTTGTGTTGGGATACGAATGTTGTAGGGACTGAGAATTTGGTTTCGGCACTTCAGCAATCAGCACCCAATTGTCACTTTGTTTACGTTAGCACCGCCTGTGTTTTTCTAGGTGACGTTGGCGAGTACACGGAAGACGATCAACCTTACCCGAAGAATTTTTATGGGTTAACCAAGTTGGTGGCGGAGTACGTCGCCAAGAGAATGCAGTCGCACCTCGTTGTTCGCACCAATTTTGTTGTTCGCGAGCCGTGGCCGTATCCGAGAGCTTTCACGGACCGCTTCGGTACATATCTGTTCGCCGACGATGTTGCGTCTGGGATTGCCGATCTGGTTCAGCGAAAGTTGAGAGGACTTGTTCACTTGGTTGGCAGTCAGAAGCTTTCGATGTTTGAATTAGCAAAAATGACGCGTGCCGACGTTGACCCCATGACTTTAGATGAAGTCGAATTGCCGCTTACTGTCGACATGTCGCTTCGAAGTAATCGAATTGCGTCCATTTCGATTGGCCATCATCAACTGACGAGATAACCAGTGAGCCAATCAACGCGTGAGCCGCTTGTGATTCAGGCACATGAACCTTCGGAGCATTCAATGGAGTGGGCGAATCAGCGAGTGCTTGTCACTGGTGGCAATGGATTCATCGGTTCGCACCTTACTCAAAAGCTCGTGTCACTTGGGGCCAACGTTACGGTGATCGATCGAGGTGACCGCCATTTATTGGCCAATCTGGCTACTGTTGCGGATCGTATCGAGTACCGACAAGAAGATCTATCCGACACCGATTTCGATGCCCTTTTTCGTGACAACGAATTTCGAACGATTTTCCATTTCGCCGGCAGTGCAACCGTGCCTGGTTCAGTTGACAATCCTTGGGAGGATTTTCGAATGAACTTTCTGCTTGCGTTAAGAATGATGGAGAGTCTGAGACGGAGCAAGAGTCTTACTCGTTTAATCCTGGCTTCCTCGGCAGCTGTTTATGGCGATACAACCGTAACACCTATTTCAGAAACAACACCAACGGCCCCAATCTCTCCCTACGGTGCAAGCAAGCTGGCAATAGATGGATATGCGTCGGTATACGCTAGGCTATACGGGGTTCGAATAGCCGTCTTACGACCTTTTGCAGTCTATGGCCCAAGACTTCGAAAGCAGGTTGTCTTTGACTTCATGCGAAAGCTGAGTGAGAACCCAGAGACGGTCGACGGCCACGGCAATGGCACCCAGCAGCGCGACTTTTGTTTCGTTATGGACCTAGTGGATGCGGCAATTCGAGTTGACACCGCGGGTTCGTTCGACGGCTCGGTCTATAATGTTGCGAGCGGACATGGAGTGGCGATTGGAGATATCCTCAGCATGCTATCAGAGCGACTCGGTGTACAACCGAAAATCCGCTGGAGTGGTGCCGTGCGGCCAGGCGAACCTCAACGATGGGTTGCGGACATCACCAAAATCTGTTCGCTAGGATGGCGTCCTCAGGTTGGGCTTGATGAAGGCTTGAATCGTACCGTGGCTTGGTTTCGAGAGTCTAACGGGACAGCGATAAGCATCCCCAGTCAATAAAAAAACGGGGTGGGCTCCTCATCCGAGAAACCCACCCCGCAATCATTTTGTGCTACTTACCTTCGAACTTATTCGTCCCCGAATCTCCGGGAGCGTTCAACTTCGAGTATTAGCATCCGCATCCGCAAGCTGGTGCTACGTCGCAACCGCAAGCTGGAGCTGCATCGCAGCAGCCGTTGCCAGCGTTGAACAAGCGATTGATCAAGTTACGGATTGGAGTTGCAGGTGCACAGCAAGCTGGTGCAGCTGAGCCACATCCGCAATCGCCGCTCATGTCCGAAGCCGAAGCTTCGCAGCATGATGGAGCTGGGCAGCAAACAGTTACTGGAACTTCTTTGCAAACAACTCGTGGAACGCACTTGGTGACAGTGTAGGGTTCGCAAACTTGACGAGTCTTGCAAACGTTAACCATCTCGGTGTAGCACTCTTTACGGCAAGTTGTTTCGCACACAGTCTTGGTGCGGCATTCTTGCTTCATTACGCAAACCTTGTAGCAAACTTCCTTGCTGTGGCATTCTGGAACCATTTTGCAAGTTGTCCAGCAAACAGTCTTGCTCTTTGGTTCGCAAACCATTGTGCAGACAGTGTAGTTGCAGGTCTTGGTGCGGCACTCAGGAACCATTTTGCATACAGTGTAGTTGCAAACCTTTTGCTTGTTCTCACAAACAATGTTGCAAACCTTGTAGCAAACTTCCTTGGTACGGCATTCTGGAACCATACGGCAGACGTTGTAGCAAACAGTCTTGCTACGGCATTCTGCGTTCATGTGACAAACAGTGTAGCAAACTTCCTTGGTACGGCATTCAGCAACTCGTTTGCAAGTTGTGTATGGAATTTCGCGAGTACGGCATTCAGCAACACACTTGGTGCGTGTAACTTCTTTTTGCTCGCACGTTGGAACCCAAACTTTCTTGCATACAGTCGTTGGGCAGCCTTGAACGCACTCAGTACGGCAGCAACCAGGAGTGTAGACGCACTTGCAGCTGCAAGGGTCGTAGCTCCACGAACCTGCTTCGCGAACCGTACGAGTCATCATCTTGCCAGGGATCGTTTCTTGAACGGTTTCCCAATTTCCACCCTTAACCGTCACCATTTCGGTGTAGGTTTGTGGAACCATGACAGTGTAGTTTTCAGTACGAACGTGGTTTTCTACAACGTTGTTGTAAACGGTGTAGTTGATCGTGCGAGTCTTGGTTTCGTACGAAGGAACCATGACTGTGTAGTTGATCGTCTTTTCACGCTTCTCGGAAACTGGAACGTTGACGGTGTAGTTGATCGTCTTCGTCTTGGTTTCCCACACAGGTGTCTTGACTGTGTAGTTGATAACGTTTTGCTTTTGTTCGTACGTTGGAACCATCACGGTGTAGTTGATGGTCTTGCTACGTGTTTCGTACACAGGCTTTTGAACCGTGTAGTTCACAACTTTGCTGTGTTGTTCGTACACTGGCTTGTTGACTGTGTAGTTAATCGTGCGTGTACGAGTTTCGTACGATGGCACGTTCACAGTGTAGCTGACTTCGCGCTGAGTGGTTTCAGGAACCATTCGTGAGCGAGTCACTGGTTGTTGTTCTGTGTAAGTCTCAGTTCGCGAGCGATATCGCGTTTCTTGGACTTGTTCGTAAACTGTTTCGCGAACAGTTCGCATCACTGTGTACGATCCAGCAGCAGCGCCAGCGTCGGCACTCATGCCGCCGTCAGCCACTACACTGCCGCCGTCAGCGACAACGCCGCCGTCGACTACGGAATCGCCACAGCTGCTACAGCCTTGGTAACTGATCGCGCCGCAATAAGCAGCGCTGGCGGAATTAGCCCCCGAGACGACCGAGATGATCGCCAAGGCTGGCAATAACCACAATTTTTTCATAGTAACATTCTCCACAGGAAATACAGATTGGGTGTTGCGAGGAAGCAGCATCCGACAGGCGTCGCGGGCAACCTTGCCCCAAACGCTCGCCGGCCATCGTCTCCAGTATTCGTTTTCGTTTACCGTCGCTGTCATGCGAGCGGTTGACCCATTGATTCCCACCGTGCTGGCTCATCGCCTGTGGAGAGATGGATCGATGCGCGAAGTTAATCGCTCCAACGAAACTGATACCGATGCACTGAGTACATCGACTGCGTAGGAAGCGTTACACACGCAATTCAGAACGCCAGGGTAAAATGAATCGATTCGGTGGTTCTGGAGGTCCGTGGATTCAGTCCGTAACGATTGTTCGGGCCTGCTCGGTTTTGTTTAAATTTCCACCAGGCGACCGAAGTACACTAGACAGCCTGACTTTGCATTTTTTCATGGATTCAATCATGCCGTCCCGCTTCGATGCCGATACACGCTCGCCTCAAGCGAAGCAGCTAAGCACGACGCCACTTGATGAAGCACAACCTAACGCTCCAGCGGCATTGCCCGCCGCAGTCGTCGGACGGCTGGGGCTGTATTATCGCGAGCTCTATCGCTTGCTTGAGACGAACACGACGAACGTGAACAGCGTCGATCTTGGTAAGCTGTTGGGCGTTTCACCCGCAGTCGTTCGACGCGATTTGAATTCGCTCGGCGCAATCGGACGACGCGGCGTTGGCTATCCCGTTCAAGCATTGATCGAGACGATTGGGTGTGCTCTCGGAAGCGGCATGCAATGGCGCGTGATCTTGCTTGGCGTCGGATCACTCGGCGATGCACTGCTGCGCTACAAAGGCTTTGACCGGCTCGGCTTCCAGCTCGTGGCTGCGTTTGACGCAAGCGCGAACAAGGTTGGCCGAGAAACTGGTGGCTTGATTGTCACCGATATTGCAGAGCTCGAGACCAAAATCTTGGAAGTAAAACCCGAGCTCGCGATTCTCGCCGTGCCTGCCGAACAAGCTCTCGAGTTGTCCGTCCGGCTGGTTGCCGCCGGAGTCACCGGGATCCTCAACTTTGCCCCGATCACACTCCAGTTCAAAGGGAGCGTTGCCGTCGTCAATGTCGATCTCGCCAGCGAACTGCAGCGTCTCGCTTTTAGTGTCCAACACCAAACGATTGCTTCGATGTGAACTGGATTCCCCGTGAATCGCTGGGGGTTTTACCATCCGCGAGCGGCGCAAGCGGCGAGCCCGCCAAGTAATTCCACGAAATTCAGTTTCACGACCTTAACCGCATCAAAACCGGTGGTAGATTAAGCCAGACAAGGCAAGTCAGCTGGTCGAAAGAGCGGGAAGATGAGGAAAGGAGTAAAAAATTGAACCTTTCCCCCTCAAGCTCCTCTTTAGCGTAACCGGACCAGCTGCTAAACTTCGCCG
>JBGSNA010000193.1:0-16071 GCA_041739875.1 Pirellulaceae bacterium | reverse complement strand
CCTTTGAGATCCAATTTGCCTGTACCGAGTACTGGGATTTCATCGACGAGGATGAAGCTGTCAACGGACGGGATGAACAAATTCGGAAGGCCTGCGGTTGAGAGTGCCGCTCGCAATTCGTCGACGGTTTTGTTCAGCGGTTTGTGGAGAACGATGAGGCGTTCGCCTTTCTTGGCGTCCGGAACCGCCGTCACGGAGATTTCTGGCGAACCGTCTTCGTTGTCTTCCCCGAGGATTTTCAGCAATTCGTCTTCAATACGAATGTGTGGCACCATTTCGCCTCCGATCTTTGAAAATCGGCTGAGCCGCCCCGTGATGTGCAGGAAGCCTTGATCGTCAACATTGGCGATGTCGCCGGTGACATACCAACCGTCTTGAATGGCTTTCGCCGTCAGCTCCACTTGGTTCGCGTAACCCTGCATCACATTCGGGCCTGTGACCAGCAGCATGCCGTCTTCGCCCGCGAGCATTTCTCGCCCGTCGTCCGTGGAGACGATGCGAGCTGAGATGCCTGGAAGCGGGCGACCGACGCTGCCTTCGACACGATCGAGCTGGTACTTCGCCGATGATCGTGACGGTGGAATATTCACGCTCACAAGTGGGCTGAGTTCAGTCGCTCCATAACCTTCGACTGGACGCACGCCGAAACGCTTTTCAAACGCATCGAACAAATCCGAAGGCATTTTTTCTGCGCCGACGACCACCACATCCAACGTCGAAAACTGTTCCGGTTCCACCCGTCGCAGATAGCCTCGCAAGAACGTCGGTGTGCCCAACAACACTGTCGTTTTATAACGCTCCGCAAGTTTACCGATTTGGCGAGCATCGAGCGGGTTAAAGTGGTACACGCCGGCGGGTCCAAGCGTCATCACGGACCACAGCGTGACGCTATAACCGAACGAATGGAAAAACGGCAGGATTCCAAGCACGATGTCGTGCGAGTCGAGTTTCACTGCACGTCGAATTGCCTCTACGTTGTGGCTGATATTCGCGTGGCTGAGCAGGACGCCCTTGGGCATACCAGTCGAGCCACTCGTGAAAATGACTGTGAGCAAGTCATCGCATTGAATGCGATTCAACCCGAGCACTCGATCGAGTATGACCATCGGAAGCAATCGACCTTGGATGAACGCGATGGCTTTATCGAACGAAGTGATTTTGTCTTTGAGCGATTCGAGCAACACCACTTCCGCATCCAGCTTCACATCGAGTTTGCTCATGAACTTTTCGCTCGACAACACGTGCTTGATTTTCACGTCATGAATACAGTGATTGAGCACTTGGCTGCTCACCGTATAATTCAAGTTAGCCGAGACGCGTCGATCCATTGCGAGAGCAACGTTCACCACAACGCCTGCGACACTCGGCGGCAGCAACACTCCCACGATCTGCTCATCACGCGTGAACACTTCACGCGCCAGCACTCGACGTAGAGCAAGCGTGCGGACCAGCATATCCCGGCCGCTGACTTCACTCCCCAACGAGTCGGCGGCTTTCAATTTTCCACCGGCGCTCTTCCAAGCTCGAACAATGCGGCTGGGAAGATTCGGCAGCTCGTTTCGGTGTTCAATGCTCGCTTGGGCACACAGATCCTGCACATGCGAACGCATGATCTCGAGCGGCGTATCACCTGGCAAAGGTTTGCCCACGTAAAGCGTCAGACGACGGCGAGGCATAGCCGGCCATTTGTAGAAAAACTTGCCGCCCGAAAAACTGAAGATACTGCCCCACATACCGTCCAAGCAAATCGGCACAACAATCTGGTCCGCTTCTTTGACGATCTTATTCAGCCCCGCTTTGAAGGCTTGGAGTTGTCCGGTGCGTGTCAGGGTGCCTTCGGGAAAGATTCCCACCACATCGCCGTTGCGCGACGCCTCTCGTGCTGTCTTGAGCGCTGCGACAATCGACTTGGGGCCGGACAACATCATGATCGTGCCAAACGCGTTGGCGAACCAAGCGGGGACCGGGTTCTTGAAGTTCGCGCCGTCGACAACAAACCGCACGTTGCGAGGTAGCATCCACAGAATCAGCAAACCGTCGATCCACGAAACGTGGTTGGAGATCAAGACGCAACCTTTTTCTTTCGGGAAGTTCTCAATCCCGATGACTCGCTTGCTATAAAGCAGCGAAAAAATGAATCGGAAAACGCCGCGGATGAGCAACCGGGGCTTTAAGATTCCAAGAATCGCGACAACGACTACGATCACTGCGAGAGCAATGAGAGTGATGAGAAGTCCTGGCATGTCGGCACTCTTGCAAATTCGAGAAGGTAGGCAAAGCGAACGGTGAGATTGACGGTAAGAGTACCAGTATGAACATCGCTGCTGGGATACGTGCGTGAGAATCAGAACACGTACGAATCAGCGGTGCAACATTGGATTCTGGGCTGTGATCGCTTATCAGGATGCTTATCGCAACTGCATCCGCTGAAAAGCAACGCGTATCCGGCCGAAATTCTCGGCTCTGAAAACCTCGGCCCCGAACACCTCGTGCCCGGTACTAGAGCCCTTAGACAAATTTCTTGAGCGCTTCGGCCACCAGACTCGGATCATCCTGGGTCTTTAAATGTTCGATTTGGGCTGCCGTCAATCCGACTTTCTCCAGGTGGCTGACCAGCCGCTTCCATACCAAATCGCGTTTTTTGCCTTCGCTTAAGTACAGCTCCGAGACGGATTCCAGAGCTTTTTGCAGCCCGATGGAGTCGCGGTTACGGTAATAGTTCTTGATGATTTTTTCTTGATGACGTGTTCGGTCAGCAGTCATTTGAGCTCTGGAGGGGACGAGGGTGTGAAAAACAGACGATCCGGCGAATTTATTGGCAACGTACCGTTATCGGCAAGGCGGGAGTTGTTCTATAGTAACCGCAGTTCTGTGGGGAGATCGCTCACCCAAACAGCTTGAGTAAATAGACAACTTGAGCAAACAGGCAGCTTGAGCAAACAGGCGGATTTAGCGAACGAATCGCTAGGCCTCGTTTTATTGCGTTTTCGCGTGTGGAGATTCGATTTCGATGACGGTATGCAGGGGCGTTCGAGGCGCGACAACAGTCGAGGTTGACGATCGTGACCAGATCCTGTTGGCGACACGACAGTTGCTGGCGCTGATGATCCGTCGCAACGAAATCGACGAAGCGGACCTTGCCAGCACCATATTCACAGTCACCAATGATTTGAAGGCGGAGTTCCCTGCGCTTGCTGCTCGTCAACTTGGATGGCTCGAAGTCCCCCTGTTGTGCGGCTATGAAGTTTCTGTGCCCGGCTCACTTCCTCGGTGCATTCGAGTGCTGATGCATTGGAACACGGACAAGGCTCAATCAGCGATCCAGCACGTCTATTTGCACAACGCTGTCAAATTGCGTCCGGACTTGTCAACGTACCCGCCGATTGACTTTGACGAATTAGAGAGCTGGATACGCGACCACATGCAAGAGGAATAATGCCTTGGCTGTGAGCGTAAAAGTCAAATGGAAAGCCCAGCCGCGCATGAGCGCGATTCATGCGGCGTATGTGGTGGCCACGAATAATCGATGCAGCGACATCAAGACAGAGGCTGCACTTGCTCCCGCTGCGACGGAGATCAATCAACGATTGCTTTCGGCGTCGCTCGATATGGGTGCATTCTGGCGACGCTTGCTTATCGAAGCGGCTGAGGATCGCGACGACAAAGCGGCTGTCGAGATTGCGTTGATCGCGTCGGGGTGCTCTGAGTTGCAACTCGATTCGACGACTGCAGCCATCGTGAACCGCATTCACGATTGCCGCACTGTCATGACAAATCGCTTTCCGAAGCTGGCTGAGCAACTCGAGCTTCGCGGGCGTCCACTGATCGAGCGATTCGATGCGTACGGTCCCGGTTTGCTCCGCGCGGTGGGCAATTTCGTTTGGGACAAGAGTCCGCCGAAGGACTTTTGGCCAGCCAAAGTGGAGGGGTTGCTTGTGCAGCCGGTGCACGGTGGTGATGGCGGATACGACGCGGACGGCGGACGATTCTGGATCGAAGCGATGCTCACCGACGCTGACGCGAGTGTGCCGGAGGTGTTGCGAGTGGTTTACTTAATTGCCACGGCGACCATGTCGCGATACACCCGAGACATTTCCGGGGATCAATCGATCTCGTTGCCGTGGGGAATCGCCACTGTCCCGATTGTGTTGACGGTCGCTTCGGAATTGGAACTTGTCCGCAGCGAACCGCTGCCCATTGAAGCTGCGTGCAGATTGTGGCACGTCGGCGACACGGCTACCGCGAATACGTTAACGTCATGGTGGAACGAATTCCGTAAATCTCGAACCCCGTTGCCAGTCGCCTTGAAAGCCCTCGATCGACAACTCAGCGAAAACCGTCCACGTGTCCAGCTTCCATTGAATGAACCGCATTGATTTGCGGATAACCCATTCAATGCTGGATCACCGCTCATTCGACTCCTCCCATCACTAGGTATGGTTTTGCCAGCTTCCGCGGCAGACGAACCGAACCCCAAACTCAGTGTCTCGAATGCTTCCTACCCAAGCATTCCCGACACTGAGTTTGTGAATTTGACTCGACGTCTTGATACCAGCTCCCGCGCTTCCGCAGCGTCAACGCCGCTCGAGGAATTCCCCGCCGACGTCCCGCATCGAATTGGCGAGTACAAACTGCATCGCTTGATTGGTGTCGGCGGCATGGGACGAGTCTTCCTTGCCGAGCACATCAGGATGCAGCGATCGGTGGCGTTAAAGCTTTTGCCGACCGAGCGAGTGAACGACGAAGTTTGGGTGCGTCGATTCTTTGACGAAATCCGAGTCGCATCGAAATTACTGCATCCGAACATCGTCACCGCCTTTGATGCTGGTGAGTCCGATGGCATGCACTTCCTCGCGATGGAGTACATCGACGGTGTCACGCTCAGCGACTCCGTCGAACGGACTGGCCCGATGCCGCTGGGTGATGTCGCGTCGATTATTCGCCAAGCCGCGATGGGGCTGCATCACGCGCACCGAGCCGGCGTCATCCATCGTGACGTAAAACCCGGCAACCTGATGCGAGCGATCGACGGCACGGTCAAAGTCCTCGATGTGGGGCTCGCTCACGTCAGCCAAAATCAGTGGTCGATTGCTCCGCGACATCGCGATATCAACGAGCGGTCGAACCGCTTCATTGGCACACCATCGTTTATGTCGCCGGAGCAAATCGATGACCCTGACTGTGTGGATGTGCGAAGCGATATCTACTCGCTCGGTGCGACGTTGTATTTTTTGCTTGTAGGAAGGCCTCCGTACACTGGAACTTTTCTCGACATCATCGACGGGCACCGCAGTGGCGAATTGCCGGAGTTGATGCGATTGCATCGCGAAGTCGATCTCACATTCGATCACATTTTTCGACGTATGATGTCTCGATCACCGGGCGGACGATTCGGATCGCTCGACGAAGTCATTGACGAACTCCAGCCGTATGCCGAAGGTAAGAGTACGCCTTCGTGGATCTCGGAGCTCTCCATACGCACGTCGCGAGGCGAACTGTCCGCCGCACCCTCAGGAGCACTCGCACCGAGCACCGCGCATGTCATCGCCATCGACGTCGGCATGACCTACCTCACCGCCGCGCAATCGGATTTGGCTGGTCACGTGGAACTCCTTTCAAGCAAGCGCGATGGTACACCCTACACACGGCTTGCAATCGCTAGCGACGACAAGCAAACGCTGTTCGGAGAAGCTGCGATCTCGCGCCGTGAATCCCATCCACAATCCGTCATCCACTGTCTGCCGCTCTACCTTGGAAAACAACTCGTCGATCGCCCGCTCGACGGTGTTCAGTATCCGCCGGAGGTGCTGCTCGCAATGGCATTGCGAGATACGGTGCGAACCAAATGGGGCCATCCGTCTCTCCCCGATGCATCCGGGATCGTCGTGCCTTGTGTTTATGACCAATTGCATCGACGCAGTATGCTGCAAGCGAGCATGATCGCCGGGCTAAAGCGAATTCGATTAATCGATTGCTCACTGGCTGCAACACACTTTGTTCTGTTGCGAGATCCATCCTCTGAGACTGAACCAAGCGAAAGCGTCGCACATCTGTCTAACGCAAATCGTGATGAGCATTTGATTCTTTTCCTCGGGTTGACATATCTGTCGAGCGAAGTTTCTGTGATTCGGCATCAAGAGAATCGCCTTCACCAACTTGCATCCGCTGGTCACTGGAACACGAGTGCTTTGAGTTGGCTTCAAGCGATGGTCAATCATGTTGCAAGGCGGGTGGAAGAAGTGTGGGGAAGCGACGTCCGTGAGATGCCCGCAACCGCAGCAGTCATGCAAGTTCGTTGCGAACGCGCTGTGAGTGCCATGTTTTTCGCGACCAAGGCACGCGTATCGATCCCCATTGGGACCAAACGAGTGGACTTGATCGTCCAGCGAGAGGCCTGGCTCAATGAATGTTCGCACTTGCTTACACAATTCATTGAAACGATCTATGTCGCCTGTCAACGCGCGAGCACGGCGCCCGAACGAATAGGCAAATGTGTTCTACTCGGTCCGTTCCTCCGCTTACCCGAAGTACGTGCGAGACTCGTAAAAGAACTCGGTTCCAACATGTCGATGGAGACCGTCGATCGAGCTGACGTCGCTCGCGGAGCGGCCGCGTGTCTTGTCGCCGAGCTCCCCGGACGGGCGGAGATGCCAATGCCACCTCGCGGCTCAACGAACCAAGCGATTGGCATCGTGATCGAAGACAAGCACGGACGACCGCGAATTTTACCGATCATACCTCGAGGCAGCGTACTGCCGGCACGGACAAATCGACGATTGACGTTCAAATCCAATAGCGACGTGATGACCTTGGAAATCGTTGAGTCGTCGGGCCCAACAGGGGAAGGCTGGCACGCATTGGGTCGCTACACCTTCCAGCTCGACCGAGATGCGTCGAGCGGCCGCACTCGGCTGGTCAGTTTCGAAGTTGACGTCAATGGATTGCTCAATGTCCGTGTCCAAGCTCCCTCATCATCAGGAAGCGTCAAGCTTCCCAAACTCCCCAGCACGATTCTCACTGATCTCGCTGTCAGCCAATGGACCGACGACCTCAACAAGAATCACTAACCGCCGTCCAGCCCAGAAACAAGATCGCCTGAATCGACTCTTTCGCTTTCACTCGTCTAGTGTAGTACTTCCCAGGGTCAGATTGGCTCGCTGCTAAACGCTTGACCCTGGTGATCGGTGGCTCATGTGCTGTTTGTATTGAGCAATATCGCAAGAATACCTTTTTGGAAAAACTCGGCAGTCATGCCATCGCTTGTTGAACGCGGTCGACAAGTCCATTGTCTTTGTCGCCGCTTCCCGGCAGTAAGAACGCTGAGCTGGCGAGATAGCGATTGCGGAACTCAGGTGATATTGCAAAGTAGTCTTCCAGCACCGCAGAGCTGAATTTGTAGTCGTGAGCGTCTTTGCCTTTCAAGAACACGAGTCGTCTCGCAGCGTCCATGACATCGAGCGGCGCTCCTCCATCATCCAGGTAGCCGAGCATAGCGCGCGAGGCGGCGCCGCGATCCTTCGAAACACTTGCGAAGATCGACTCCACGGTCGCTGTCTCTGGATCGGAGCTTGCCTCATCGCGAACGTCGATACGAGTCTCACCCACCTTGCCACGGCCACGCATCGATTCGCGAAAGTACGGAATGAAGGCCGCGTTTTGCAGTAACAACTCCTGGCGAGTCCGAGTGCGATACGCCGTTCGAAACGCATACTGCATCGCATTCGTCGTTGTCGCGGCGTGCAACGAGACGATGCCCGGTTGTTGGATCAACATTTCACCCGACGCAAGGAAGATCGCATCGCTAATCGATTGCACAGAAATGCCTTCGGCGAGTAACTTGGTCGTCGCGTCGATTGCCTCCGTTGGTGTTGCCGTTTTGAACGTATCGAGCAGCGCAAGCGTGGCTCCCGTATCGATGCGACCATTCTTCCAGTCTTTGTTGATCTGGGCCACGTCCGATGTGGTCTTTCGCCAAGCTGCGTCGGGCGCGAGATCGCTCTCGGACGGATTCGGCTCTCCCGTGTGATTAAGCAGCGCATAAGTCAGTGAGCGAAGCACTGGTTCAGCATACTGCCAACCGATGCACTGGAGCGTCCGATAGGCGTTGGCGACATAAATCGCTTTGTGGCCGATGCTGCGATAATCACGGCATCCATAGTGAGCCATCAGGTCGAATACTTCATTCGCCCCCACGGCACGGCACAGCGATGCGGTCGCGACATCTGCGGCCTCGACGTCCCAAGCGTCCATGGCCCGACGAAACTCCTTGCGCGCCTGGGTCGCCGAAGGCACCTTCGATTCATTCACGGTCGAAAGCGTCCAATCACCCTCGCTCGCATCACTCTCTTGCGATGACTTAAAATAATCAAGCGCCCAGAAGATCGGAAGCCAACGGTCACTGTCCGGCGACGCGAGACTCGCCAAGTGAGCGGAGTTAACGACGAGCACTGCATGGAATTTGAAACCGACGCTCGGGCGAGGTTGCACGTTTCGCACACCCGCGAGCAACAGCGCCGCAAGCACCTCACGATAACTTGTCCCACCGCGCACTTTGTTCGCAAAAACTTCCACGACCTTTTGGCGAGGCGTCTCCTCGAGCAAACGCACCAGCGGTTCAATCTCGGCTGAGAACTTCACCGCATCGGCTGGTAAACTCGCATCCGCCGCCGACACACAAGGCAACGACTGCACCAACCCGAGTCCCGGCAGCGAAATCGCTGTTCCCGCCGCAGTTAAAGTTCCCAAGAATCGTCGTCGCTTCAAAAGCACTGGCGTTATGTCCATAACATCTTTCCTCGCGGGGAGACTTCGGAATCGAAACAGTCATTGTATCACTACTGAATCCCGCCAAGCAACAAAACTCTTCGTTGTGATCATGGCTCGATGCGTCCAATTGAGATTAACGAGCAGGACGATCTGGTGTGTTCGTGATTGGAGGAGTCGGGGCGTAGCGTCGGGCGCGGTGTCAGTTACGTCGCGACAAATTGAGTCGATTCCGGAACACTTGTCGCAGATCCTCGTTCACATTGGTTTGGATGCACGCACTGCACGCATCTGCAAGACACATCCGGCACCGGCTACATCCAAGCACTCACCGTAAGAGATGACGGAGCGTGTGTGGCTGCCCCAGGTTCATCTAATAGAAAAACTGCACGTCTACCAAGTTCCTTAGCCGTTCAGCGTTCCTCAATCCGAGGTAACGCGATCGCTCGAAGGCGTCGTTGTCGACGATGCTAGGGTCGCTGTTTTCCCTAAGTCGTTCATGTTTTTGTGTTAGCAGCGAAGAGCATGCCTTATTGCTAGACCGATTCTATATTTGGTCCAGATTCGACTTCTTGTCACAAAACTCAACCGCTGGACGCCTTGAAAAACGATTTTCCTGTACCGCGTCGATCGAATTCATCGACTTCGTATCGGACAGCCAACTCTCGCGTGAGGCAAAATACGTAGTCCAACCGCCGCAATTCGTCAGTCTCGCTTCCTTTAACTAGTGTCCGTCCGTAAATCTGAATCGCCGACAAATCACGGGAAAAATGGAAGAAAAGCTCCCCGAAGATCAAACCCGCAAGCGGGCTCGCGCGTTGGAATTGTTGACTAAAAGCAATTTCAAACACAAATCTTCGGAGAGTGAAAGTGGTTCGCAAGCACTACCAGCAGCAACATCGCTTCGATGTCAGTCCCATTGCAAACGTGCCGTTGAACTTGGAATGCCGAGATGAAATCGTGCCCATTCTGCTGGGGCTTCAACATCTTTATACCGACACCAAGCTCCGCAAGAAAGTTGTCACGCTCATTGCCAGCGATCTCAACGAGGACTCGCGTCGAGACGTTGGTCGGCCAGGCATGGACGATTGGCATGTGGTCGTCTTGGCCTCTGTTCGGCTCGGTTGCAATCTGGACTACGACAAACTGCAAGACCATGTCGAGAACCACCGAGCACTTCGAGGCATCATGGGAATCGGTGACTGGCAAGACGCCGATGGTTTCACTTACCGAAGGATTCGCGACACCTTGTGCCAAGTCAAACCCAGCACACTGAGTAAGATCAACGACATTGTCGTTGGGGCCGGACACGCGATCGCACCAGAGGCTGCAAAGTCGGTGCGTGCCGATTCTTTTGTTATCGAAACCAACATTCATTACCCCACCGAAAGCAGTCTCATCCTCGACGGAGTTCGCAAGTTTGTCCCCCTGTGTGTCGAACTGGCTCGCGATCTGAATATCGAAGGTTGGCGGCAAGCGGATCACTTGGTCAAGAAGATCAAGAGACTCAAACAGAACATCGGACGAGTCGCCGCGAGCAAGAGCCCGAAGAAGAAAGACGTTCTGCAGTCGCTCTACAGCGATCTGCTCGCTCGCACCGATCAGGTGCTGCAACGTGCGGTTTCACTCGTAAATACGGCCCGAAACGAATCGTCTTCCATGACGGGTCTTTCGCAAACGACTGCCATTGAGCAATGGATCGAACTGACCGAGCAAGTTTGCGATACCGCTCGCAGGCGTGTCTTGCTTGGTGAAAGTGTCCCGAACTGTGACAAACTGTTTAGTCTCTTTGAAACCCACACTCAGTTGTACCGCCGTGGCAAAGCGGGGCAGCCTAACCAATACGGACGTTTGGTACTGGTCTATGAAGATGGTGCTGGATTCATCAGTCACTACCATCTGATGGATCGCGATGCGAGAGACCAAGATGTGGTGGTCGAGCAAACGAAGATCGCTCAAGGGAAGCATAGCGGCGAAATTGAAACAGCCTCTTTCGATCGTGGTTTTCATAGTGATGAAAACGAAGTGTCGCTCGGCGAAATTGTCGAGGACGTGTGTGTGCTCCCTCGTCATCCTGGTCAATACGCCGAGCGTCTGAAGGAAGGGACGGTGAAGTTTCACCAAACCCGTCTGAACCATAGTGGGGTTGAGTCGGCGATCGGCGCGTTGCAACGAGGTAACGGATTGAAGCGTTGTCGTGACCGTAGTGAGATTGGATTGGAGCGTTACTTTGGCTTGGCCGTGTTGGGCCGCAACCTGCATACGCTTGGCAAGTTGTTACTCGCTGAGCATCACGCGCAGACGGAAGCGGCGCAGAGTCGACGCCGAGCGGCGTAACAAGAGCAGGGCTCACAGCCGATAGATAAGTTGTCCTGGCTACCGGTCTGCGCGGCACACGAAATCGCGGGCCAAACGATGGCAGAAAAAGGAATTCGTCAAGACTCAACGATCACCAGTCGCAATCTTCACCGAGCAAAAGCGGGATGAAATACCCCTGAATTAAGCAGTGGAAAGATTTACGGACGGGCACTAATTAGCTTGGGCGACATGTTTCAATCCACGCGTCCCGTGAAGGACGCGACTGCCAATCGGTCGAAGTCCACGCCCATGAACTCTTGTTTCAATCCACGCGTCCCGTGAAGGACGCGACGCGTCGATGAATGCTTGGCGCACTTCTTCAGACGTTTCAATCCACGCGTCCCGTGAAGGACGCGACATCGGTTAGCAAGACTGGATTTGGCCGTTTTGGAGTTTCAATCCACGCGTCCCGTGAAGGACGCGACACTGGACGCGAAATGAGCAAGTCGACCGTTAGTGGTTTCAATCCACGCGTCCCGTGATGGACGCGACAACCAGTGGGCAACATTTCCCACTCAGCCACATGGTTTCAATCCACGCGTCCCGTGAAGGACGCGACTCGCTCATATCAAAGGTTGTTGCCGAAGCAACACGTTTCAATCCACGCGTCCCGTGAAGGACGCGACGGGCGGCGTCGTGTTTTTCGCCGCCTGGTGGATTTGGTTTCAATCCACGCGTCCCGTGAAGGACGCGACTTTTCCTCTTGCTCCCATACTCCATTCGCATCCTCGTTTCAATCCACGCGTCCCGTGAAGGACACGACCAAACACAACGCCAAGACACGGTGGTGACCGAGGTTTCAATCCACGCGACCCGTGAAGGACGCGACGAAACACAGCTAAAGTGGTGCCTCATGGATGAGGTTTCAATCCACGCGTCCCGTGAAGGACGCGACTGCCCATCCCGTCGCTGCTCATGCCTGGATGGGTGTTTCAATCCACGCGTCCCGTGAAGGACGCGACCCGTCACCCTAGCAAAACAGCACAATTCATCCGTGTTTCAATCCACGCGTCCCGTGAAGGACGCGACGATTGACTCGGTAACAGTCAATACTGACGGTGATGTTTCAATCCACGCGTCCCGTGAAGGACGCGACGTGCAAACTCCATTTGCATCAATATCACCCCAAGGTTTCAATCCACGCGTCCCGTGAAGGACGCGACCCTAGTTCGAGTGAGTGAGTCGCGTAGCTATGGCGTTTCAATCCACGCGTCCCGTGAAGGACGCGACCTCTGCTCGGATCTTTTCGTCAGCAGCCTCCTTTTGTTTCAATCCACGCGTCCCGTGAAGGACGCGACGCCTACATGATGCAGTATCGGTACGTTCCAACAGTTTCAATCCACGCGTCCCGTGAAGGACGCGACATCCTGGTTTTTTTGGGGCCACGTCCTTGGTGAAGTTTCAATCCACGCGTCCCGTGAAGGACGCGACCTGTTGCTAGAGGCTTGTTACTTGTCGTGCGATGAAATGTTTCAATCCACGCGTCCCGTGAAGGACGCGACCACGGTGAGGATGGGGAAATATACTTCCTCTCAAAGTTTCAATCCACGCGTCCCGTGAAGGACGCGACAGTTACGCGCAAATCAAGGCGATGATTCCAGAAGCGGTTTCAATCCACGCGTCCCGTGAAGGACGCGACTGCTAGACTTCATTCACGACACTACCGGCGCGACGTTTCAATCCACGCGTCCCGTGAAGGACGCGACTGAGCGGCGATGCTTCTGGCGGATCACCGACTATTGGTTTCAATCCACGCGTCCCGTGAAGGACGCGACACGGTGGCTTCATTGTAAAGAGCAACGGAAGTAGTTTCAATCCACGCGTCCCGTGAAGGACGCGACTATGCGACCGGGGGCAGTACGAGGACTTGATGGGGTTTCAATCCACGCGTCCCGTGAAGGACGCGACGATGCGAGAGTGGGCAAACCCTCCAAAGACAAAGTTTCAATCCACGCGTCCCGTGAAGGACGCGACAAAGATACTTTCCTATAGCGATGCTTCGGGGTTTGGTTTCAATCCACGCGTCCCGTGAAGGACGCGACAGCGGTAGCGTAAGTCGTTTGGTGGGCGGAGCGAAAGTGGCTGGTTTCGCGAACGTTGAGGTTTCTTAGACACGCAAGACGCTGCTCAACGGTCGTGCCCAACTTAACCTGTTCATTATCAACACCTTAGGAAGTTCGCGAACCGACTGGCGTTTCGGCCACCACTTTAGGTTCGCGAGCGGCGTTTTGTGGAAGTTTGGCAACGGACAGCGAGGCAAATATACAGCCTAGACGATGAGCGGACCTTCCAAATCTAAACTCGGTTTCGCTCCAAAATGTTCCACACGCCGCTGCCAATTGGCGCCCAAATAGTAGAATCGCAAACTGTCGACATTCGGATCCACTAAATCACACAGTTCCGCCTTGCACTGCGCCCATTGGCCGGGATCAACAAGCAACTCAAAGACGGAGTTTTGTACACGCTGGCCATAATTCAAACAGGTCTTGGCAACCTTACGCAATCGCTTCACGCCAGCCGGACTGCTGGTGCTGACATCGTACGTTACGAGCACAACCATCGGTCATCTCCATAGGAATGGCGGGTAAGCGTCTGAGTCACCACGCAAGTGCCGAGCCAGCAACCGGGCTTGTAAATGTATCAGCAACCCTAACGTCGTCTTCTCGTTTAGAAAGGGATGTGTGATCGCTTCTTGTTTGCGTTTTTGATAGGCCGTCAAAACTAGTTTGCGTGGCTTGTCCTTGAGCAACACCGCTCCGGACGCCGTGAACTCGAAATCATCCACTTGGATCTGTCGCCGATTAATCAACGACAACGTCAGGCGATCGACGAAGAAAGCACGGAACTCCTCAATTAAATCCAACGCCAACCCAGGACGCCCTGAACGATCGCGATGCAAGAACCCGACTGCCGCATCCAGTCCCGTTGCTTCGCAAGCACTGCGGGCATCATGAGTCAGCATCGAATAGAGAAACGACAGCAACGCGTTGATCGGATCGGTTGGCGGACGACGGTTGCGACTAGTGAAGGTGAAGCCCGTGGCTTGGGGTGAGATCATCAGCGGGAAAGCGGAAAAATACGTCGCGGCACTTTCACCTTCACGACCTCGAAGTGCGTCGAGCGAGGTTTCCTTTCTAGCGGCAACGATGTCATTGGCCATTCGTTTTGCGAAGCGTTGTAGATTGCCTTGAACCTCAGGGTCCTTAGAGTCTCGCGCCGCACGCAACAGCACACTGCGACTGTTGGCGATCTTTGCCGAGACAAATTCTTTGGCGATCGCAAGCGTCGCGTTTGCGTCATCGGCACGGCGGTATTGTTCGCGGCGAAGCACAACGTTGCCAGGCGTAAAACCAGTCACAGCCGCCAAAAAGCCACCGTACGGCGTCAGGAAACTGAGCGAAACGTTTGCTTTGGCGCACGCGGCCATCAACGACGGGCTGCAACCGACGCGACCGAAACAAACGACGCCGTCCAGATTGTGCAGCGGCACCCGCAGTCGCGTTTGCTTCTCAACTCGCACCTCGATCGCTTCACCACTTTTTCGCAAATAGGCGCCATCCGTCGTGATGAACAATGTGTTGAGATGCTTCTTCATCAAAAGTCGCCTTCGCCATTGGTTGGAAAATCATCAGACACCGGTCCTTCGAAGCACAACACCGCCGCATACTGGCGCTCGTTCCAAGCCGCCGCACCCGTTTGAAAGCGATTTACGTCTGGCAAGCACAATTCGATTAGCGAGCACTTATCGCACTTGGGCAAACGAACGGCTGGCGGCGTTTCGGCGAACTGAATCATCTGTCTCAATCGAGCAATCTTGGCCATCGTCAATTCTCGCAGCCCCGCATCGATCGCGACTTCCGTACGACGCTTCTTTTGGCCGTAGAAAAGTTGCGCCGAATCGATGGTGACGCCCAATTGTTCTTCGAGACAGAGCGACTGGGCGCAGAGTTGAATCCGATCGCTGGAGTCTTTTTTCGGCTTGCCACGTTTGTACTCGACCGGCATGACACGGCCATCAGGATGAAACTCCACAATATCGGCTTGCCCCACCAAACCCAAGCTCCGCGAAACCAGCCACAATCCTCTCGCGACACGAACGCCACGGATGGTTTCGTGCGAGGCGTCGTGAGCCTTCTTGTGCAGTATGTTTCCTTCGACAGTAAGCTGATTCTCGGCCCACAGTCGTTCGACGTGAATCAGCGCACATTGACGTTCGCAAAACACCAAGTGTTGCAGAGCCGAAATGGGCAGCAATTCGTCGTCGGCGTAACTCACACGGATTCCATCCCATGGCGTAAAGTCTGAATCATTCGCGACGCATCACCCGATCGTAGGGCGTCGATATCGAGCCAAAGCCCAGGGAACAAGCTGCTCTTGTAAATGCCATTTTCAGATTGAATCGCTGTAAATCGTCCGTCAACGGATCGCCACCATTCCAGCCGCCCTTCAATGGTCTCAAAAACAAGATACTCACCAACACCAGCCGCTTCGTAGACATCACGTTTCTCGCCGAAGTCGTAGCTGGCCGACGACCCTGCTATTTCCACGATCATCTCTGGCGGCCCGACGATATAGCCTTCGTCATCGAACTGCGCTTGCCCTTCGACGCGCAACAAGCACAGATCGGGCTGAGGATCATTGTCGGCGTTGAGTCGAATCGTTGCGTTATCCGAAAGGACCAAAGCTGGATCCTGCATTGCATATGTGAACAGCCAACCAGAGAGCAGCGCATGTGGGTTTCCGTGTTGAACTGCGCGCAGCGACGTCATCATCAGATAGACCTTCCGGTTGATTCGTTCAGCCTTCACCTTATCCGGCAGGTGGCAATACCGACGCCAATACTCATCCCCATCCAACACATCGCCACTTTCCAGCGGGGGAGTGTAAGCCCGATAAGGCGAAGTGTTTTCGTGAATCGTTGAGGTCATGGCGATAGCCTTTCATTGATCA
>JBGSNA010000148.1:0-101120 GCA_041739875.1 Pirellulaceae bacterium | reverse complement strand
GGAAAAGTTCAAAGGGTACCAAAGCGCCCACCGGGTCGGATGCCGAAGAGAAGTAAGGCAAAAGATACCAAAACCAAGGATGATCAATCAGAAACCCAAATTGGTACCCTTTGAGGCGCCTCGCGCTGGTACCCTTTGAAGCGCCCAGTGACACACAATGGCAGTCGTGAGACTAGATAACGCAACTGCCTCGGCTTCGGGTTGTGACTCGACATCAGTAACGCGCAGCCATCGAATGATCTCAAGGGCGTCCGCGATTGTGATCGTCTTGTCGCCGTTCGCATCTAAAAACACCCCATCGATGCTCGGGAACAGCGGCTGGCTGCCGGCATCCTTGCGGTTGAAGTAGTTGATGACGAGTAGAGCGTCGCTTGCGGAAACGCCGCCGCTTGCATCCACATCTGCCGAGATAACGGGGTTTTGGTCTTTGGTGACGCTTTCAAATTCAATCACTTGGTTGCGGGCAGACACTCGATTCAGCAAGCGACTTCCCTTCTCGACTGAGGGAAGAACATCCCAATCACCATCAAACGTTAGCTTCGTATTCGGTGCTAGGAAAATACGTGAAGGCAACGTTATGGAGGGGTCGTCAGCAAGTGACGAGTCGACACGAATCACTTCGATCGTATTCGAGCGAAGATCCATCGCTGTTCGATTCTTTGCTCGATCGGAAGCTACGCCTACGAAGGTTGGAGAGCCATCCAGCAGAATCGTCGCTTCTATCAGAGCATTCTGATCGCTGCGGACATGGCGCAAGACTCCGCTAGTGAGCACAAAGAGCGAAGTTTCTTCAACGCCTGTCCCGGTGACCTCCGTTATATCGTTATCGACCGAAGACGCTCGAACGAGATGACTATCGCCTTCTGACTGGACCTGTACGTTCACGCGGGGAGCTGCTTCGTCATATGCAAGTACTTCAAATATGAAGGCTGATCGTCGGGCGTGGGTTGAATCCAGATCTGGTGACAAACTTCCTGAGACAACATCCAAATGGCCTCCGTTGTTTGGAGACTGACTCACTTGGAGTATGCCACCGTCGTAACTTTGATGATCCGCAAAATGTCCAAACTCATCAACAAGAAATATTGATTGAGACGAAGAGATCCACGATGGCGCAAGAGCCTCAACCCTAAGCCGTGTTCCTGGTTCAACTCCATCAAGTTGAAAACGATGCGTGTCTTGTGCGTTCTCCGCAACTACAGCAATACCACCCTGAATCGTCGGGACAAAGTGTTTGTTCAGCGTGCCGGAGGCTCTTGAAACGGTACCTGGGGCCTCGCTAACGTGTACCCAGATCTCGTAGAGGTGATCCCCAGCTAACGATCGAATCTCCTCTCCAATTTTTACGTCGTACTTTCCGTCTGCTGGAATAAGAAACCGACTAAAACTGACTGATTGTGAATTCGTAGGGTCTTGGTCGATTTTTTGAACAACATCGCCATCGTTGTCAAACATGACCGTGTGAACGAGGGCACGATTTGAACGCGTTGGTGTCCAAACGGTAACCCAGTCGCCCGCTTTCGCATCGAACGACCACCAGTCACTGTCACCGGCTTGTTCCATTGAGCCGATGCCGCGATTCAGCCATCGCGAGTCCGGCGACTCGTTGACTAGATGTGTTGCATTGAGACGAGTATCGTTGCGGCTCCCTTCGTACTGATATCCCGAAGGTAAAGCATTCACGGTGAACGTTGTTGAAAAGCCGTTACCGTCCGCAAGCAGTCCGCCGTAGAGTGACGTAATTGTCGCCGGCAATGCAAGTCGGTAAGACCCTTCCAACAGCGGATTTTCGCCTTCGGCAACTGCGAATTGAAGACGACGCGGCGATGAAAATGCGCTTCCATCTTTGTAGAAGTCGTGAGATATTCGCATAAGTCTGTCGTCGGACGTATCAAAGATGCCGTCATCTCCTGTATGTACCAACTGTACGTCCGCATTCAATACGGAAGCTGGATCTAATTCTCGACTGAACGTGATGTTGAACGTCGATAGAAGATGGCTCGTTCTCCCTCCGTCGTTCGGAATCCCTTCGACCTTGGTTACTACCGGCGGAAGCGTGTCTCCGATTGTTGCGGTCAAGATGTACTGACTATTTAGGCCAGCGGAGCCGTCGTCTTCTTTCGCTTCGAGTAAGACGTCGTAGCGACCGCGTAGTGCAGTCCGGAATCGATAAACCCCATCGTCGTCAGCGGCCAACTCGATAGGAGGCGAGTTGTGTGGAACGATACTGACAATCGGGTCAACCCCACTCCATTGCGGCCGATCTATCTTCAAGTCGACTTGTTCGTTGGCCGGGATTTCGCCGAGCGTGAAAAAATCGGTATCTCTGACTAAGAGTGTGCCCGTGATAGAGCGACGATGAAGACCGTCACGTGTAAACTCAAGTGGAACCGGCTCGGCATTGGCAGAAGACGTATTCTGGATCTCATCCGCTTCTAATGGCAATATGGTGGAAGCGTCCAAACGAATACTGTATCGCAGGTTCACAATGGATCCACGATGATCTTGTGATACTCTGATGAAGTACGTTCCAGCTCTTGGAATAGCCACTATAGGATAGAAGCTAGGGGAATGCTCTGTGAACTCTGTGAGAGTCTGCCCCTGATCATCAAGAATCGAGACACTGGCCCGCTGCAATGACTTCCCGGTCGTGGTTGTGATTCGAATTGGACCAACGTTGGCGTCAAAACGCCACCAATCGACATCCTCTTTCGACTCAAGTATGCCAATGCCTGTCTTTACGGAACGTGATATCCCGCTGCCAAGAACATCTTGTTCCATGGGCAGAAAAGTTGCGGACGGCATGTCGTCATTGTTAAAGCCTTCAAAGAGATGAAATTCCGGGTTCGTATCAATATCGAACGATGAAACAAACGGAGTTCCGTCTCCAAGTCGGTTACCGGAGAGATCTGTTATTTCGGAGGACAAAGTCAGACGGTACTTTCCATCGTTTAAGGGCCCGTTCTTTACAACGATAGTTCCTACGGAAAGCACATCACTATATGTATATATAAGCTCGGTTTCGTACACCACATCGTCAGCGTTGTCGAAAATCTGGTCCGCGCCAGCCTCCCGAAGATCAGAGAACTCGCTCATGAGTCTGACGTCCTCAGAAAACGAGATATCGATTTTGCCAATCAATGAAGTGCCAATTTCATTATCCGGCGGAATTCCCCAGACGTTACTAACTCTTGGTCCGCCGTGGTCGTCCACAACCGCATCGAGCACGTATTGAGCGAAAACTCCACCGCCTTCAACAGCGTAGATTTGTGCAAAGTAATCGTCATCTGCGGAAACTTGTCCATGGTACG
Organism: Pirellulaceae bacterium; assembly: GCA_041739875.1. GTDB lineage: Bacteria > Planctomycetota > Planctomycetia > Pirellulales > Pirellulaceae > JBBSJZ01. The sequence continues at coordinate 97,809 of JBGSNA010000148.1, read as the reverse complement.
TTCCATTGGAACTGTCCGAATCGACGACCAGGCCGTGCTTGCTTCCAAAGACCTCAACAACCGGCTGCAACGCGCTCCAATGCGGGAATGAGGTTGAAAGTGTGATCGTCGAGCCAGCGTCGATTCTTCCGAGCGAGAAGATGTTGTTGCTTGTGCGAGAGCTATAGCGCAGTGTCCCCGCGATGGAGGCCGCTCGCGGATTAGAGGGAGTTTCAAATTCAAACCGCGCATTACCTCGTGTGAGTCCTGTCGGTTCCAACGGGGTCGACTCAGAAGCCAACAGATAAAGTTCATACTCTATAGGAACTCTTTCTATGAAACGGTTAGACGACACCTCTAAAAAGTATCTTCCCGAGGTTGGAATGGGTACCGTTAATTCACCAAAGCCAGTCGAAGCGATCTTTGTCCCATCTTCGCCAAAAATAGAAAGCACCAAACCTCTATGCTGAAAAGAAAGGGTAGCTTCAACGATCGTACCTGCAGTTGCTTCGAATGACCAAAAGTCAACGTCCAGACTTCGATTGAGTTCGGGGAGTTCTGGTATTACGTATGTCAATGAACCCAGTCCAGGTCTTGCTGTGTGCGACAGTCCGGTTCCGTTCGAGTCAGGCGTAATGATTAAGGGTGTTCCCGCCACATTCTTCGGCTGGAGGCCGTGACCGCGAGACGGCCACCGTAACGACCGTAGGAACGTGAAGTCACCAACATATTTCCGCCCCCTTCACCGTGTTGCTTGCCCCGGCACAAGTCGATGTTTGATGAATATGATTGTTGTTCGACGACGCCGACCTTACCCACGCTTGCTTGGTGGACCAGCGAGGGTCACGCATCGACTTCTCCTTGTGTTGTCTGCTTAGTCCAACCTTGATGTGACGTGGCTTGGTGAATCGACGGAGATACAAAATCGCAGGCTCTGCCCTCGGTCTTGGCACTTCGTGAATGACTCTCCCAGAGGGAGAGTGAAGTACAAGCCACCAAAAGTATTGAGCGAGGCTCGCCGTTAAGAGACGGCAGCTCGGTTGCCGTTCCACCAGATTTGGTCGGCGCTTTGGGGGCGATCGCTTTGAGAGCGAGGGTTGCGAGTCATTTGGGTCGGACGCGTGTCATCGTTTTCGACCCACTGGCTTCGCATCGCTTCGGCAGTCGCCTCGTCCGCGTCAATCGTTCCGTCAGCGGGTTCACGTTCGAACCATGCCCAGCCGATTGAAGGTGCAGCGACTGGTACGGGCTCGTCGATGTATTCGATCTCTTCGTAGACTTCCTCAGGCTCGTCGTACTCTTCGATTTCTTCGACCACTCGCACGGGCTTTGGACGTTTCTTTGGTTTGGGACGTTCGACCTTGGGTTGAGGGCGCTCAACGTAAACGATCTTGGTCTTCGGCTCCGGAGCCGCCACGGCGACGACCTCTTCCTCTTCTGGCTCTTCGGCCACAGGCTCTTCAACGGATTCTTCTTCGAGGGTCTCTTCTTCTTCGTCGTAGACCTCTTCGATTTCGTCTTCGTACTCCTCAACGTGTTGGTCGGGTTCTGGTGGAAGCAGCACGGTTGCACGACCGGGGCGGCCTTGTGGCGGCATCAAGCGTACTTCGGCGTTGATGTCATGGAAAATGTCGACAATGTGTTGGTGGCATGTGAACATCATCACTTGATGACCAAGTTCCGCAAACGTCTTGAGTGTTCGGGCAGCGTAAATTGCGCGATCGCGGTCAAAGTTCACGAGCACATCGTCAAGAACGAGCGGCAGCATCACTCCGCGACGCGAATACGCTGCCGCAAGTGAAAGTCGTAGTGCAATGAACACGGCTTCACGCGTTCCACGGCTGAGTACTTCGAGCGGTAACGACTTGCCTTCGGCACCGTCGATTTTCAATTGGTTGGTACCCAGCGGCGTCCAAATTCTGGTGTACTTGCCATCGGTGAGCTGGCGCAGGAATGACGAAGCTTCTCGCAGTGTTTCCGGCTGACGCTCTCGCTCGAACGTCTTGCAAACGTCTTCGAGCAAGACGCTGGCGACAGCGAGCGTTTGCCAGCGTTTTGCCACGGATGCGATCTTGCGTTCGACGCAACCGAGTTCGAGCTGAACACTCGAGAGACGATTGTCGTCGCTGAGTTGCTTCATCTCCTGGCTGAGTTGTCCCTGGTTGGTTCGCAAGGCCGCGATACGTTCTTCGGTTTCGGTCATTCGCGTCGTGAGGGATTCCCATCGCTTGTCCAAATCGCTGGACTTCGCGCCGTCGATTTCTCGCTGGACGTCTTCGTAAGGAACCTGGTTGCCAATGATCGAGCGAACTTGCTTTTCCAACGCAGCAAATTCAAGTCGCATGTCGGTCAAACTGGCCTTTGTGTCGACCAGTGCGTAGAACTGCTCTGGTGTCGCAACGCCACATTTAGCCCAAAGGGCTCGGCGTTGCTGCTCGGCACGCTCGATGCTACGGAAGTAAACCGACTGTTGGCGTTTCAGTTGCAGGTCTTGTTCTTTGAGTTCACGACGGCGTTTGATCCAGTGTTGTTGTCGAGAAAGCTCTTCGTGTAAGTGGTTCAGTTGTTCCAAAGGGCCCGTTCGCGGCTTGAAACGGGATGCGAGATCCTCGCGGTTCTCTTTTGCACTGTGGGTCTTCGCTGCGTCTTCGTGCACCTCGAGCGCTTCCAAGTACAACGCCTCGATGCGTTTCGCGATGGCTTGGCGTTCGCGTTGGCGTTGTTCTCGCTCCAGTGTTAATTCATCGAGACGACGGCGGCTGAGTTGAAGTGTTTCGTAGCCACCGCTCAGCTTGCGAATGCTCGAAGGCGACATCGAGTCGCTGAGGCCGAGTTTGTCGAGGGTTGCAGCCCACATTCGCTTGGCGTTCTTGAGTTCGTCCGTTGCGGCGGACGCACGATCACGTGATGTCTTGTACGACTGTAGCGCCGCTTGGTGGGCGTGATACGTTGGCGCCGACGATTCGAGTTCACTCAGTAGTTGCTCGCACTCGCGAAGCCGGACTTCGAGCGAATGACCGCTAGTCGGCAGCGATGAATCGACGTCATCGCGTTCAGCTTCGACTTCACGGATTTGTCGACGAAGCGTATCAATTTGGCGTTCGCAATCCTCCAGGTCGAGCGAGGCACCACGTTTGCCGTTTTCACGACCAAAGTAGAACGTCGTCAAACACAGTATGCCGATAAAGATCCAGATCATCCCCGAGCTGGGCTCTGGGTCCATGACGAACCAATCCACGCCAAGAACATTAAACAGTCCGTAGAGCAGCGAGATGCCGCCGACGATGAACGGTGCCCCGAGCAAGATGGCTCGATCGATCGGTAACGCCTCCGCCGTGGTGAGCTCGATCGTTTCTTTTTCCAATTCGCGGTAGTGACGCTTCAGCTTGTCGAGATGCTCGCCCAATTGCATCCGATGCTTGAGCGTCGCAATCATCTCAGTTTGGGTGCGGATTGCGTTTTGCAAGTTCGAAGCACGCGCACGTTCAAGTGTCTCGCGAAGCTGTTCACCGAGTTTGTCCGCTCGAGCCTTATGTTCGAGGCTCTCGCCACGAGATTGCTTGAGCATGAACAGTTGTTCTTTGACTTGCTTTGCCGGTCCCGCGAGTGCGGATAACGCTTGCTTGGACAAATCGGGTAGTTGACTCGTGTCCCCATCAGCAATCGCGATCCGATCCGTCTCGTCCATACCGAGACGCTCGGCGTCGGCGTCGAGTTGACGTTGTGCCTTGGTGATTTGATCGTCGAGGCGAGTGATTTGTTCTTCGAGCGCTTCGATCCAAGTGCCCTGCTCAGAAGCGGCTTCGATCCGACCTTGCAAGTCGAACATTCGCTTGCTCACGGGAAGTTGGTCTGCTTTGTCGCGGAGCTCTCGCCGACGTTTCTTGACTTCCTCAAGCTTCTCACGTTTCTCGCTCATCAACGCGTCGATTTGAACGAGCTGGCTCGGCGCCTCATCGGGGAGGATGCTTTGTTTCTCAGTTTCCGCGATCGACTTGACAATGGCGGCGCGTTTTTGCCATGTCTCGAACGCAGCCGTAGCGACTTCAACGCAGCGACTTTCACGCTCCCATGCTCCCGTTCGCTCGGTGAGCTGTTCAATCTCTTGCAGCTGAACACGACGCTGGGTCGCTAGCTCGCTCCATCGTCGACCACCGCGCGTCAATTGCTCGACTTCGTCGCGAAGCTTCTCTCGTTTGGCAATCAACGCGGCGAGCTTGGCGGTTTCCTGTTCTTCATCGTGCGTGGCACGTCCGACGAGTTCGTGACGTCCACCGCGCAGGCTGCGCATGACGTCGACGAGCGAGACGCGATCCAGACCACTGGAAAGCTTGTAAAGTTCGTCTGCGGCGCTCGTGTCATCAAGCGTCGAGAGTTCTTGCAGTTCGCGGATGCCGATTGCAAACACGTTGGTAAAGATGGGCTCGTCGATTTGGCCAAGCAGGCTGCTGAGTCGATGTTGGCCTTGGGCGAGTCCATCTTGTCCGGTGACCGCGAGCTGGCCGACAATGCCGTTGTCGGTTAGTTGGCTGTGGCGACGAATATCGTAACCGCCACCAGGACCGGTTACACGAATGGCACCTCCTGGTGTACCACCATGCAGCGGCGGAAGGTATCGGCCTCGACGCTCTGGCGTGAATCCGTAAAGCATCGCACGGAGGAATTGCATGAGCGTCGTTTTCCCAGCCTCATTCGGGCCGTAAAACAACGTCAGTCCGTCTTGCATCGAGTCGACGGAAAGACCCGTCCAAACGCCGAACCCGTCGATTTGAATGTCTTTGACTTTCATGATCCCTGCACCAGTTGAGGCTTCCCGCCGCGGAGCAATTCGACACCCAAGAGTGTCGATTGGTCGAGTATTTCGAGCCGTTGGCTCGGTGATATTTCAGCAAGCAGAGTCGCCGATGTCCCCGGCAAACCTGCGTGCTCTTCAGTGAACGGCAATAGGTTCATTTCACGAGCCTCAGCCTTGCGGAACTTTTCCGACGCTCGGAGAAAGTCGCCAAGGATCGTGTCTTCGTCGTTCCACGTTTTCGGATACTGACGCGGTGGTCGAACGATCAAGTTTGCAGTCCATGCCGAGGGTGCTCCGTGCCCGTACTCGCGACGCAGCCACTTCAGCAGTTCATCCGCATCGCCAATCGAGTGAACGGTGTCACCACCGCCGATCGATATGTCCCAACCAATGATCAAGTTCCGACCGCCGTGCTCGTGTTGCAGTCGCACGATCTTCTCGCCGAGCAAGTTCTTGATGCTGCCGACGGCGGAGATTTCTGAAGCGTCGATCTCGACTTTACAGTAACGGAACGTATCGCACTCGATCGAATGAATTCGCGTCGTCGCATCGGCGTCCACGTCCACGAGTGTGTAGCCATGCGCACCCGCTTCGTCCAATGAGCGACCTTGTGGCGAGCCACAGTAAACAGCTCCCACGGACGCACCGCCGTCGAGCACCTTTCGATTGTGTTCGCAACCTAAAGCCCAGTAGTCGAAGCGGCCCTCGGAAAGCGCGGAGGCGTCGGCAGTACCGTAACCGAGGGCGACAGTGAATTCGTCTCCCGTATCGATGCGATAGCTTGGAACGTGAAGCGTCCCGCGACCTTCACTACTTCGACCGACAACTTGGCAGATCGTGCGGCCGGCTCGCTCAACCGGGATGGCCATGACACGGTTCTTGGGGAAAAGGGTCACATTCGGCGGCAAGGGAGCGGCTTCAGGCCAACGTTGGGGATCGTCCACAGCTCCTGCGGCCCAAAATACAGGAATTTTTTTTGTATAGAGTTTTTCAAAATTATCGAGCAGCATCGACATGCCGTGCGGACCGGCTGCGAGTGGGCTAAGAAGGTCCCCACAGAGACAAACAAAGTCCACATTTCCCGTAATTGCCGCATCGAAAACTGCTTGAGCAGCCTTCCACGGTGCGTTCGCCATCGCTTCGCGAAGCTGGCTAGGCAGCATGTCGAGATCACCGAGCGGTTGCTCTAAGTGAAAATCGCTGGCATGAATAAAGCGGAATGACTCGCCCGGCATGGGTTCCCTCCGGTAGCGGCGACGTTGCATCTTTCTACGTGAAACGTTTCACGCAAACGCTGTCGGAGTCGGCAAAAAAGCAGGTTTCGCATCACATCATGCAACGTGAGTCCCCGCGGTTGGCTCGCCTTGTCGGCAGCGTAGGCTTGGGAGTTTAACGAAAATCGCAAATACAGGCCAAGTCGGATTTTTGGGTCGTCTCCAGATTTCGTCCGACAAACTTGCCTCAGCCAGCTATCGAGTCGATGCAACGTAGTTTGCTAGCGTTCGAAGGTTCTTGATAAACGTTTTGCTATCAATCACCTGAGTCACGTTCGAGGCCTGGTGCGTCTTCATGTTTCCCGGCTCCACCCAAGCGCCCCGGGAGTCGAGTGCGGCTGCCACAACGGCTGCGGCGTTCTCAAGTTTACTCGATGGTTTGGGTCGTTTGAGCAACAACGGTTTCCACAAATCTTCGCCTGAACGCTTTGCTAGCTCATCAAGCTCTCGCGAAATTTGATCCAGCGCCGAGTCGACAATGAATCCATAGTGTGTCGGCGTGTCGGTGTCCGCGTACGTCAATTCGTACTGTTTGGTGAAATACAGCGGCCGATTGGTTTCGAGTTCATAGAATCGTGCCAACTTACCGTCCGCGCGAACGCATGTGCGATAGTAAGCGAGCGCCGTTTTCACCGACTCGAGGTAACGTCGGTCGCTCGTGCGGCGATAAAGCGTTAGCAGCATTCGCATCACGGACTGGGACTCGCCACCAGAAATCGCGGGTGGTTCAAACTTGCGGGCCCAGGCGGGGTGCATTTGGTCATCGTATTGTTGAGCCCAGCCGGGTTGAGGTTGTGGCATTTGTGCTAGCAACAAAAAGTCGCCACCACGACGGGCTGCGTCCAGATACTTTGCGTCTGAGTACACGTCGGCCGCTTCGATCAACGTCGCAATCAGGTCGACCAACGTTGAGTCGTTGAGCGTGTAGTATGTCGTGTACTTTTTGTTGGGAAACTCACGTGTCCAATCTTTCGGGTACGAGGCCGATCGCTGAGGCACTTGCATATAATCCGCTTCGCCACTGTAACGTTGGGGCCACGCACCGTTGGAGTACTGGCTCCGCAGAACTCCATCAAGTGCGTACATCACTGCTTCGTGAACGGCTGTGTCTTGTTGCTCAATCGCAGCATCGAGCCGCATCAGGAAACGAATGGCGGATTGCGTTTTGTCGTCATCAAAGGTCGTTAAATTGCGGCGTTTGCCAACGTCCAAGGAGTCGACGCGATACGCAATTCGTTTTCGCGTCTCCGGTTCAAATTCGATGCTTTCGGACCAGCCACCTGAAACCAGCTGTCCCTGCAACAAAGCTTTGGCGGTCTCTTTTGCTGCGGCGAGAGGAACGCTGTCACCGGTGAGAATATACGCGTCCAAGTACGCTTGGCCGACGGCCGGAGTGGCTGGCGGTTCGATCCAAGCAGTCGAGTCGCCGACGTTTACTTCGCCTTCACGCAAACGCAAATCAGCGCTCACGCGAAATACATAACCTCCGTGCGTCGATGCTTCTGTTCGAAAAAAATCGATCGCGCGATGCATCGCACCCATCGCGGCCGCCGAATCGATCGATTCTTGACAGGTGCCGTGTTTGGACGCAACCAGATTAGCCAACAGCAAACTGGCCAACACCAGACAACAACGAAGTTCAATGTTCATGGTTCACTCTCAAGTCGACATGTTGATCCCAGACTGCCTGCGTTAGGCGGTAGCCTCAGCTACTTGCGGCCTTCGCCATGGCTGCTTTCGCAACGGAAACGCACTGACGAATTTCTTCAAGCGGATTGTCGGGGTGTTCTTCGTACTCGAGAGAGATCGCACCATTTTCAGGAAAGTTCACGGCGCGGAGTGCTAGGAATACGCCTTCGACGTCCAAATGGCCTTTTCCAAGGATCACGCCTTCACTCTTGTCTTGCATCTCGGCGAAGTCCTTCAAGTGAATTCCAAAGAGTCGGCCCTGGAGCAAGCGGATCACTTCCGTTGCGCCTTGGCCAGAGCGAATGTAGTGTCCTAGGTCGGCGCACGCACCGATCCGTTCGTCATGACCTTCGATCGCGTTCAACACATCCACAACTTGGTTGTATCGGTGGCGTGGTCCATGATTATGGATCGCGACTCGAATATCAAACTCATTGACGAGTTCATCTAGGTTGTCAAAAGAGTCTGGATCTGGATCGGCCGTGATCGTCGGAATCCCGATGGCCTTAGCGAATTCAAAGACTTTTCGGTTCGTCGCCGCGTCAGCGGTGAGTCGATTGACGCCGTGCGCAGAGATCGTCAGTCCGAGATCGGCGACCTTCTTTTTCATTTGCTCGATTTGTTCTGTCGACGAGTCCAGCGGAAACATCCCGCTATAGAATTCGACTTGATCGAATCCAAGTTCTTTCGCGTGCTTGAGTGCAGTGTCCGCGTCGTAGCCACGCAAAGAGTAAAGTTGGATACCGAGCTTGTAGGCGTGTCCGGTTGCTGCGAAACATCGACTCGAAAGCGAGGCGGCTGCCGCCAATGACGACGCGGCCAATGACGAGGCCGTAATCATCCAATTTCTACGTGAGATCGTGTGCTGGTTCATGGGTTCGAATCCAAATGGGGTGTTGGTTTAGGCTAGGATTATAAGCAAAGGCGAATCGCCAAAGTTCAAACGCAATGTTTTTTATTTTGGAATTTGGCTGTCGATGAATCGAGAGATACCGCACGTGATGGACGCTCAGGAGCTACCGGAGAAATCATTCCAATTCCGCTTGTCGAGTCTGTTTTGGATCACAACGGCCTTGGCGATCGTGATGGCTTACGCTCGAACGCTCGGAACATCCGAGTTGCAGTTGGCGTTTGCCTACGCTGGTTTTGTGGTTGTGCTGGCTGGCATCGTTGGGTCGCTCTGTCGGTCTTGGGATGATACCTCGTTTTGGTCAATCGTCGTGACCTTGATTGCCTTTATCGCTGTTGCCGGACACCCGATGCCGAACCAGTCGATCGGGTTGGGTTGGGGACTCGTGGGCGCCGGATGTGGTGCGCTCGGCGGCGCCCGATTCCCCAGGCGAATTTGGCTTGGAGTGATCCTGTCCGGAGTTTTGGGGATCGTGCTCATGGGTTTGAGTGTTTTTGCCTCACGAGCGAGCATCATTGATCTGTTGACCCTGTTTGATCTTGCGAGCGCGGGACTTGTTGGCGCGATGACTCGTTTATTTATTGAAATGATTGGTTCACTGATCCAACGAGCCAAAGTTTCGCGTCTGGTCTTCGCCGCCTGGATCATCTCGTGCGTGGTGATCGGGCGTGCGACGGTACCGTGGGCTGTCGCTTGGATTGTACCGCGAATCTTCGGCGATTGAGCCGTTCGAAATGCTCTACTCGGATTCGAGTCGAGTCACTCGCACATCATCGAACTCGTTCATGTCATCGAACGATCCGATTCCGATCCGTCCTTCGCCGAACGTTTTGTCAATTACGGTCATTAGCGGTTTGGTTTCGTCATCAAAGTAGACGCTGATCTCGCCACTCGATAATTTCCGAACGAATCGAACGTTGTGCCAATTGTCATCCCATGGTGTTCCGTTTTCATTCTTTGTCAGTGCCAAGCGAGGAGCTTCCTTGACGATCATGATTTGACCGCTGTGTGGATCCGGTTTGGCGCCCAGATGCACATAATAGAAATGCTGGTCATCTTGATAGCCAAAGAATACACAGCAGTCACGGTGATTGCCGGTATCCTTGGTGCTGCGAACGCGAAATTCGATTTCACCGCTTCCGAGTTTTAAATCCTTTACGAGCGAGATGTGCAACGGGCTTCGCACAGGCGGTTTGTAATCACTTTCGCGAGCCGTTATTCCAAACGTCGTGTTGCCATCGGTCTGGCTTAATTTCCAAGTTGCTGGATCGAGCACCTCCCAACGATCCATGCCAGACTCAAAATCTTCTTCGAATAGGACGGTATCTTCGGCAAGTATGCTCATCGCACTCAGCGCAGAAAAAAGCCCGAGCAGGACGGGGAGGAGGCGTTTCATGGATTTGTACTTTTGTGGGGAAAGTGTGGGGAATGTGAGCTTACTGGACGGGAACCAGATTCGACTTCGAACCAAGCGTCGCTTTGGCTGCGGAGACGCTGTGATCGAGCAGGAACGGTCCGAAGCGCCGATCGAAATGGTGCAGCAAGACGGTGTCGTCGTCGGGAGAGAAACGACGTGCTGGACTGAAGTCTCCATCGTATTTTGCTCCCTTCGACATACGAACTTCGTCAATCTTTCCGAGAAACGATCGAGTCGCTTGGCCGCTTTCGTTGGTATCAGCTCCAAGGAATAGTGGTAATCGATTTGGTGTTCGTTTGCCTTTTCCTGGCTTTGAGTCGATCCGCTTGCCGTCAACGTAGATTCGGACTTCGTTGCCGGTGAACACGCCGGCCACGTGCGTCCAATGATTCAGCGGAAGTACATCATTGGCTTTCGCGCTTACGTATCTTCCGTTGAGGTGGACGTCGAACTGGGGCACGCCTTCGTCCATGAAGATCGCATACTCGCTACTCTCCGTTTTGGCGATCAAGCCTCGCTGGCCCGCCGACTGGCTTGGGCTGACCCAGGTCTCCAGCGTGAACGGACCATCGGCAAGTTCGAACTCTGACGAGTCGATTCTCGCGGCGGCACTATCGCCGGTAACGTCAAGGCAACGATTCTCCCCTGCAAGAAAGAAGTCGGCGGGTACGGCGGCCACGTCGAATGAGATGGGCGTGATCACCGGCGGCAAGTTGATTCGGGCTGTTTCTCCAACGTATTGCATGTCGAGTCGAATTCGTGGAATCGTGAACTCGTCCGCAGTACCTTGCCGACTCAGACGCACTTCGATGTGGATACTCTCACCCGGCGCAATCGAACTGTGATCATGACCGAGTGAAGTTGTCCACTCGTTTGGGTCGGAATCAAAACTGGCCATTGCATCTATGGTTTGCGAAGTCGTATTCTCGATCACAAACTTGGCCGTACCGCTCGCTGTGCCGTCCATTTCCAGGAGCAGATTGTTGTCCATTTCAAGTGGACGAATACCGCGAGCTTTCTCGATCTCAGCCAAGAACTCAGGCGTAAATTCTTTTGGATCAATGACTGCGCCGATTGCGAGCGCCGCGACAGTCACGGTTTCCGGGCGAACGGTGACGATGTTCAAATGATGCAAATAACCGGCGTCTGGAATGTCTGCGGCCAAGCTTCCGCCAGTCGTGGCGAGCGTGTGGTATTCGATGCCATCCTTGGAACCGTCATAACGCAAGTGATGAATGTGTCCCGCGAATACCGCGTTGACGTTACCAGCCGCTTTAAGTAGTTCGTGAACGGTGCCCCAATTGCCATCGGTATAGCCGCCTCCGATCCATCGCGGATGGTGCAGGAACACGAAGACGTGATCGAGCTCCTTGTGTTGCTCAAGGGCTTGGCGAAGAAACGCGAGTTGTTCCTCGCTCATCGTTTGCAGCCGTCCTTGGTTGAATCCTTTCTCGTTGGTTTTCGAATCGCCTTCGTCGCTATAGAGCACCACAAACCCGGCATTTTTGTGTTGAAACGTATACCACAGCGGCCCGAAGTGTTTCTCGTAACTCGATTCGTGTTGACCTTCCGGAGGCTTGCCGACACCACGCCAGTAAACGTCGTGATTGCCAGCCACAGGAAACCATTGCATCTTCAAGCGATTCATGATTTCTTTGTATTCAACCATTTGCTGCAACCACTCTGGCGTGTCGTTGTAGCCTTGGATCAAGTCACCCACGGTCATGACGAGATCTGGATCAAGCAGATTCGTATCAACGACGGCTTGCTCAAGCACACGCAGTCCAGCGGGGACACCACCTGTGCGGTCGCCATAGACGACGAAGTGGAATACGTCATCTTCTTTCGCAAGCGGTAGCACTAACGCATTGGCTCGAGTGGTGAAGAAGCTCTGGTTCGCACTTTGTTCATGCGTGTGGCCCTCAGCTCCCTCGTGGGCGATTGCCAACGTTGGTGAAACCCATGCGGACACAAATAACGGCAATAGGGCAAATGCACGTGTAATCTTCATGAATCGCTCTTGCGAATGCGGTGGGCCAGAGGGGGTGAGGCGATACAACGCGGACAAGCATTGTAATCGTAACTGCCGGAACCGAGGCAGTTGAGGAAACGATTTCACAAAGCAATACGGGAATTGATCGTGACCTAAAGATATTCAGGCACCAGGTATGTCGCCCTTCGAATTTCTCGATGTTTGTTATCGCTGGATATGTCACGCAACCCCCGACACGAGTACGCATCGCGTGCCGCCTTTTCACTGATCGAAATGGTTGGAGCGGTTGCTTTCTGCTGTGCGATCATTGCGTTGGGGTTACCAAGCTTGATCCACCGCGCAGAACGTCAAGTCGCTGCCGAGGCGGTTCACTACCTTGAGCACATCAAGCAACTCCAGCAACAGCACTTTTCGGAGCATGGTTACTATGCTCCAGATCCAATGACCCTCGACTTAGCACTTGTGGTCCCGACAGCGTTCACGATCGATACCACCCGAGGCGATACAGGCGTCGAATTTCCAGAGAGCTGGTCGATGACGTTGATTCGCCAAGGTTCCGTCTATTTTTGTAACAAGTATCGAGTGACGTACAACGAATTAGGGCTCGTGCCTGAGGCCTCGTTACTGGCAGCGGATCTCGTTCCCCGCCTGCGTTCTGTGAAAACAAGCCAAGCTGCTCATTGAGAGCATAGGATTGAGATTGATGTCTGTCGCTAGCTTTCCGTTTGTCGATCGCCCTGTGTTTGCTGAGTCCGCTCGGGATTCGCTCGTCATGGGCGTGCATCGCAGCCTGGAGGACTCGGCCAACGGATCAGCCGAAGAACAACGCTTAGCCCAATCCTACGGCCGGCACTATCGATTGCCAGTGTTCGATCCACCAGCGGATGCGCCGTCACCGGTTGATCCGAGCGTCGGTGATTTGCTTTGCAGTCGGTTCTGCAGGGAGCACAAACTTGTTCCGATCGCTACCGAGGCTGATTTTATTGACATCGCTGTGGCATCGCCTGAGTCGTTGCTACTCAGCGAGATCATTCAAGAGAAAACCGGTCGCCACATGCGTCCGATGTTCTCGCCCTTAAGCGTCGTTGAGCGACTGCTTGCGACGTTGTATTCGGATGATGAGCACGCCATTGACTCATCGGAATTCAAACCGATCGATTCGGGTGCTTTGGACACTGCTCAACTTGCAAAAACAAATCAAGGATCGTCGGCGAACGTGCGAGTTGGAACGCGTCCCAATCGCTATCTGAGCGACATGCTCAACTCGGCGATTCGCAGTGGTGCAAGTTCGCTCTACTTTGACATCGTCGACAAGACGCCCCGAGTCCGCTGGCGAGTGAATGGCGAGCTCAAGGATCATGACGCACCAACGACGATTGAGTTGTACGATGCGATGATCGACCAGGTCAAACGTCTGGCGAAAATCGACAATCAGACATCGAAACTTACCGCATCAGGCTCGTTTAATCTGCGTCGAGATGGATTGTGTGTGAACGCGATTGCAAATGTCTTGCAAACTCAATCCGGCGAGCAAATCGTGCTGAAACTCCGAGACAGCCTGACGAAGCAAATGGACTTGTCTTCGATCGGATTGAGTATCGCGCAGCAACGCGAACTTCAATCCTCGCTCCAGCATTCACATGGGTTGATTCTATTCGTTGGCCCCTCGCGTTCGGGACAAACAACAACCCAGTACGCATGCCTGAATGGGATTAACGCTCTCGGTCTCATTCGTTGCACGATCGAGAATCGCATCTCGCAAACCATTCCAGGTGCGTTGCAGTTGTCGATGCATGCCGAGTCGCAAAGAGGCTGGTCAGACGCGTTTGATGCATGCGCCGAGCATGACCCAGACCTCACGCTTGTCGAGCGAATCGAGGATCGAGAATTGGCGACGCGCTGCGTGTTGGCTGGCTCTTTGAATCAGCGGATTCTGGCGAACGTTCGGGCCACGACGTCGCTGCAAGCAATCGGTCACTTACGCCAACTCGGTGTGGACCATGGCACCCTAGCCGATTCGCTTCGATGTGTTGTCTCGCAACGGCTCGTTCGTCGTCTCTGTGAACATTGTCGTCAAGAAGCGAACGTTCCTCGTGAGCTGGCCGTTGCGTTCAAGCTTCCTTTGGATAGCACCACCTACCAGTCGCAAGGTTGCGACAATTGTCATGGTAGCGGCTACGTCGGAAACGTCGGCATTTTTGAGGTGCTGAGTATCCATTCGCGACTGAAAGAAGCCATTGCCATGAACGCCTCAGCGGGTGAGCTTCAAAAGTTGGTTCGCTCGAGTGAATCGGTCACGATCGACGGTGCTGCGATCGAAAAGTTGCTTGTTGGCGAAACAAGTGTTTCTGAGGTCAAGCGAGCTGGGTTGCTTCAAATTTAGATGTTTGGAACTACTTTAACCAACGATCCCGAACGAGATGCGGATGCGATTCGTCGCTGGCGTTGTGCCCAGATCGTGATGCGAGATGGCAAGCTCGAATCAGTTCGTCGCCGATGGACGAATGGTTCGGTCTCGCTCGCTGGGATTTGGTTTCGCAAGAAGTTTGCTCGGCCGAAAGGCGACGTCTGCATCATCGATTATCACCAGCCATTGGGAATGCGTGCGTTCCTGACACTGGACTATGTTTATAGCGGTACAGCGACGACAGCGAGAACCTGTGTCGGTGCGTGCAATGTGCTCAACGACATTGCACGCATTCGTGGCTCGCTCGCCATTGTGACTCACGTCGCCAATGAATCCATCAGCGACCGTTTGCTTCTTAAGCACGGATGGCAACGACACCTGACTCACTGGTCCGGCCGTCATTGGATCCGACGCTTTTATGACGGTTACGCCAAACCAACGTTGTCGCGTTATCTTTGAATCGTCAACGACTATTCTTCTTCGCGAAGCTTCGAGAGGACGGTAAAGTCCTCGAGAGTCGTTGTATCGCCAGTGGACTCTTTCCCCGCAGCGATGTCACGCAGCAGCCGTCGCATGATCTTGCCGCTTCGTGTCTTCGGTAGCGCCGCCGTGAAGCGAATGTCGTCTGGCTGAGCCAACGCGCCGATCTGTTTTCGGACGTGCATCTTGAGCTCTTTACGAAGAGCTTCGTCGGCGTCTCGGTCGCGAATGGTTACGAAGGCGGCGATCGCTTGTCCTTTCATGTCATCGGGTCGCCCGACGACGGCGGCTTCGCATACAGCCGGGTGACTGACAAGAGCGCTCTCGACCTCAATCGTACTGAGGCGGTGCCCCGAAACGTTGATCACATCGTCGATGCGGCCCATGATCCAGTAATAACCGTGCTCATCTCGACGGGCATTGTCGCCGGTGAGATACATGCCGGGGACGTGTGTCCAATACTGGTCGACGTACCGATCATGGTCGCCCCAAATGCCCCGGAGCATTCCAGGCCACGGCTCGGCGATACAAAGCATGCCGCCGTGAGTTGCGTCGACTTCATTCCCCAATTCATCCATGATCTTCGGCACAACACCCGGCAGTGGCTTAGTACAGGATCCCGGAATGGTTGAGGTGATGCCTGGCAGCGGGCTCATCATGATGCCGCCAGTTTCGGTTTGCCACCACGTATCAACGATCGGACATCGCTCGCCCCCAATCTTTTTGTGGTACCACATCCAGGCTTCGGGGTTGATGCCTTCACCGACGCTTCCGAGCAATCGCAAGCTCGACAGGTCGTGTTTGTCGACGTGGTGATCACCCCACTTGATGAACGCGCGGATCGCCGTCGGTGCCGTGTAAAGGATCGTGACTTTGTACTTCTCGACCAAGTCCCAGAATCGATCTTCCTCAGGATAGTTGGGAGCGCCTTCGAACATCAAGCACGTCGCACCAGCACTCATCGGGCCGTACACGACGTAGCTGTGACCGGTAATCCAGCCGCAATCTGCGGTGCACCAGTACACGTCGTCCTCGCGATGATCAAACACCCATTGGAAGGTGCGCATCGCCCATAAATTGTAACCCGCCGTTGTGTGGCGAATCCCTTTGGGTTTGCCGGTGCTGCCGGACGTATAAAGAATGAACAGCGACGTTTCGCTGTCCAGTGGCTCGGCGGGCATGAAGTCGGCTTGCGTGTCAACAACCTCGTGCCACCATGCATCGCGGCCGGGCACCATATTGACGTCATCATTCCCAATTCGTTTGAGGACCAAGCACTTTTTGACGGTCGGCGATTTTTCGAGCGCTTCGTCAACAGTCGCTTTGAGCGCAAGTACTTTGCCGCGGCGGTAAAGTCCATCCGCCGTAATGACAACCTTCGCGCCAGCATCATTGTTGCGGTCGGCGATCGATTCGGCACTGAACCCAGCAAAAATCACCGAGTGCACTGCGCCGATGCGGGCACATGCGAGCATTGCGATCGCTAGCTCAGGCGTCATCGGCATGTAGATGCTGACGACGTCACCTTGATTGACACCGAGTGAGCGCAAACCCGCAGCACACTTGCAAACTTCGTTGAGTAACTCGGCGTAGGAAAGCGTGCGTGTGTCGCCCGGTTCGCCTTCCCAAACAATCGCAGCGCGATCGCCCCGGCCAGCCTCGACGTGCCGATCCAAACAGTTATAGCTCGCGTTCGTTTTTCCGCCCACAAACCACTCGACGTCGGGAGCGTTCCACTTGCAAACTTCCGTGAACGGCTCGAACCAATGCAGATGTTCTAAACCTTGCTTTCGCCAAAACTCGTCACGATTGTCCCTCGCGTCTGCGTACATTTCTTCGTACTGGGACGATTCCGAAAACACGGCCCGCGCCGAAAACTCTGCCGGTGGAGGAAACTTGCGATTTTCGATGAGGTAGTGGTCAACTTGGCCGGCAGTCGTGTCGGTCATCGTGGAGTCCGTAACGAAACAGGGTGTGGGGAATAGGGAATCGGAGCGGCACAGTTTAGTGCAAGATGCGGTCGAGTTGTTGTGAAGTCACCGCTTGCGAATCAATTTTCTCGTTGCCGGAGGTTATTCCCTTCGCGTCGCCTTCCTTTTCCCAAGGACCGAAGGGGGGATTTGTGTCGACCGTCTTTGAGCTTGAGTCTTTGTTTCCAGCCGACCAGAGAATGCGTGTAAGCTGAATACATCGCGAAACATTTGATGCTGGATACCGATTGATACCAAGACGACCTGATTTGGTTCGAACCTTGATTCATACTCGGACAAAGTTTTGCATTCCCCAGCCTGACCGGACCCGCCGACAATGAATACGCCTCGATCGTTACTTCTTCCCCTGCGTGCGTTTCTATTGGCCGTGGTGCTCAGCGGTGGACTGCTGCGAGCGGACTCGCCACGCCTTGCTGATTGCTCATCATCCGAATTGTTACCACAAACCGTTGTTGCTTTTGCCGAGGCCTCCCATATCGCGCAAGCAATCGAGACCTTGCTTGATCACCCGCTACGTCAAAGAATTGAGTCGCTGCCCGCTTACGACGAAGTTGCAAAGTCTGGCTCGCTGGAGCAGTTTCAACTTGGTGTTACTGCATTCGAAGCCAGCATGGGCAAGCCTTGGCAAGAAGCCATCAAAACCCTCACCGACGGCGGAGTCACGGTGGCCGCAGATTCATCCTCGCAGGGCATCGCGATCTTAATCAAGTCGTCGGACGTCGACATGCTCCAGCGTTTGCGTGGTTTCCTGCTGGCTCTTCGCCAGATGGGGCAAGGTAAGCTGTCGGCTGTTGAACAGGGTGACTACCGGGGATTCACCGCTTATGCACTGAGCAAGGAACTCAAGCTTGCGATTCTTGACCATTGGTTGCTCATCACCAACAAGTCCGATCTTGGTAAATCGATCATTGACCAATATCTCGATCGAAAGAACGAATCGCTGCATTCGTCGGAAACGTTTTCAATCGCTAGAAATGAACGAGACGCTCAA
Organism: Pirellulaceae bacterium; assembly: GCA_041739875.1. Classification (GTDB taxonomy): domain Bacteria; phylum Planctomycetota; class Planctomycetia; order Pirellulales; family Pirellulaceae; genus JBBSJZ01. Next base: position 79,883 of record JBGSNA010000148.1, on the reverse strand, counting down.
GCAAGCGACCCAGCCTTCGTGTCGGCTTACGTTGATGTCGCGACCATTCGCTCGTCGGGTGCCGCCAAAGCCCTCTCGAACGAGAAGATCGACAACCCTGTCGTCGAGGTACTTCTAGGCGGAGTACTTGCCAATCTGAGGAACACATCATTTGTAACCGCAGCGTTGCAAGCCGATATCACAGGCGTTCAACTAAAATTGTCGTCGCCACACAAACGCGATTGGGAGCCACCGCGAGAATATTTCTTCGGCGAAACGCAACACGCTGCCGCGCCCTCGCTGCTCGAAGTCGAGGATCGCTTGTTTGCGATCTCAGCACATCGGGACCTTTCGCAGATGTGGTTGCGGAGTGGCGATCTGCTTTCGGACAAAGCCAACGATGGCATCGCAAAAGCGGACACCCAACTGTCAACGTTCTTTTCCGGGCGAGATTTCGGCGAAGACATTCTTGGTGCGCTCGAGAGTGATGTCCAAATCGTTGGCAAAGCACAAGATTTTTCGGAAGTACTACCGCGACCGGCGATTAAGTTACCAGCTTTCGCTTTGCAATTTCAGATGAAAACGCCAGACGAAACGACATCGGAATTACGACGCGTCTTTCAAAGCTTCATCGGGTTCCTCAATGTGGTCGGTGCGATGAATGGCCAGCCGCAGTTGGATCTGGGAATGGAGACGCTCGGTGATGCCAAACTGGTGACGGCGACTTATGTTCCGAGCCGTGACCAAAGAGACAGCATGGACGCTCCGATCAACTTCAATTTTTCTCCGTCGATCGCGTTCGCCGGTAAGCGGATTATTTTCTCCAGCACCACTCAACTTGCTCGCGAACTCGTCTCCGAGCCAGAAGTATCTGACTCTGGAAATGTCGTGAGCGAACGTGCGACACGCAATACGGACATCTTGTTTAATGCGAACACGCTCAAGCAAGTTTTGGACGATAACCAATCGCAACTCGTCGCAAACAATATGCTCGAGAAAGGTCACGACAAACAGGCCGCTGAAGCAGAAATCGGATTGCTGTTGGAGCTGGTTGGCATGTTCAAGGACGCAACATTCCAGCTGGATGTATCGGACGACGAATTGTTGCTCGACGTTCGCCTCCACGTGGATGGGGAGTAAAAGTTAATGGACCGCATGAAGCCACTCGATCCACAATGGGCATGGCAAACGTTTGCGCCCTCAAACGAACGTCCGTGGAACCGTGCGTTGGCGGCGCACCTCTATCGACGAGCCGGTTTCGGTGCCAGCGTCGAAATGCTGGATGAAGCGGTCAGTCGTGAACCGGCGGAGATGGTCCGTCAATTAATGGCTCAAAATTTCGAAGCCAATGAATTTCGAGAAACGGCGGATCAGCTCGCTCAGACGATTCTCGCTAGTGGCGATGCAAAGAAGCTTTCGGCTGCGTGGGTTTATCGATTGCTGCTAACGCCGACTCAGCTTCTCGAGAAGGCAACGCTCTTTTGGCACGGACACTTTGCGACGAGCGCCGAAAAAGTGAATGATGCTCACATGATGTGGGACCAAAACCGTCTGCTTCGCCAGCATGCTCTCGGAAGCTTTCCAGTGCTTGTTCAATCGATCGCACAAGACCCCGCGATGCTGATTTATCTTGATTCAGCCATCAATCGCAAGGCACATCCGAACGAGAACTTTGCTCGTGAATTGATGGAATTGTTTTGCCTCGGTGAAGGCAACTACTCTGAACGCGACGTTCAAGAGCTGGCACGGTGCTTCACGGGTTGGGAAGTGAAGAACAAAGCGTTTCGGAAAAATCGCTACCAGCACGATACTGAGTCAAAATCGATTCTCGGATCCAGCGGCGACTATGACGGTGAGGATGGAGTTCGTGTCGTGCTCAAGCAACCGTTTTTGGAATTGTTTCTGGCAAGAAAATGGTATCGCTTTTTCATCAGTGACGAGCCTGAGCCGAGCGACGAGTTGCTGCAGCCTCTGGCGAACGTGTTTCGTGAGCATGATTTGCAAATCGCACCCGCGCTCGAGATGCTTCTGAGTAGTAACCTGTTCTTTTCTGAACATGCAATCGGCCGCAAGATCAAGTCGCCTGTGGAACTTGTCGTGGGGACTCTTCGGGGACTCAGCGGTACAGCCAATACTCAAGTCGTTTCCAGTGGATTGCTGCAGGTTGGACAGGGATTGTTTTACCCACCCAACGTCAAAGGCTGGGACGGCGGTCGAGCGTGGATTGATTCATCAACCCTTCTCGGACGTGCGAACTTGATCGGCAAAATCTTGGATGACGATGTGACTCGCTTTTCCGGTCAGAAATTGACAGATTATTTGGGCGATCGCGGTATCACGACGGCGCTTGAGGCGATCGAGTATTTCGAGCAATGTTTGTTTGCATTGCCATTGGATGACTCGACGAAATCACGACTCAGTGACACTTTCTCCGTGACGGCCGCTGAGCCCGAACGCCAACTGCGTTCGTTGCTTCATGCTTGTTCTTCGTTACCTCAATATCAACTCGGCTAGGAGTGCATTGGTGTCTCATTCAGCGAACTCGAATCGACGTCGTTTCTTGCGTTCTTCCATCGGTGGAGCTGCAGCAATTGGAGTTGGTTCGGTGATTCCCGATTGCTTGGTGCGTGCTGTGGCAAGCGAGGGGAATCGTGATGAGCGGATTCTTGTCGTCGTCCAGTTGTCTGGCGGTAACGATGGTCTCAATACAGTGGTGCCATACGCCGATGATGCCTACCGCGCCGCTCGTCCAAAACTCGCGATTCCAACGTCGGATGTGTTGAAGTGCGATGACGATGTCGGTTTTCACCCGTCACTTTCGGGAATGCACGACTTGCTTGCGAACGGACAATTAACTGTGGTACGAGGCGTTGGCTATGACCAACCGAATCGCTCGCACTTTGAGTCGATGGATATTTGGCACACGTGTCGGCGCAAAGACGAGTCGCGTCCGGATGGTTGGATTGGGCGATTCCTTGATACGCAAACGAACGATTCCGGAGGCGACGTTGCTGCTCTGCATCTGGGTCGTGAGCAGCAGCCGTTCGCGATCGCGTCGGAAAAAATTCGTGTACCGACGATGAAAGAGATGTCCGAGTTTCAATTGCAAGGTCGAGACCGGCAATCGCTGAGATCTCTATTAAATGCCAATGTTGCGACTGAACCGAACCCACTCGCCAAGAATGCAAGTGAACCCAATGACTTGTTGGATTTCCTACAGTCAAGTACGACGTCGGCGCTCGCGGCGAGCCAACGTGTAACCGAAGCCGCAGGCAGCTACGCCAGCGACACTCGGTATCCCGATACGGAGCTGGGACAAAAGCTGCGCATCGTCGCGCAATTAATTGATGCGGGTTTGACGACGCGAGTCTACTATGTCCAGCTCGATGGATTCGACACCCACGCCCAACAACCTGCGACGCACGCGATTTTATTGAGGCAGTGGAGCGACGCGATCAGTACGTTGGTGCGAGATCTGGACACACATGGCCACGCAGATCGTGTGTGCGTGATGACCTTTAGTGAATTTGGCCGTCGTGTTGCCGAGAATGCAAGTGAAGGCACCGACCATGGAACCGCTGGCCCGATGTTCCTGTGTGGTCGTGGGGTGAAAGCCGGGATCTTTGGGAATCGAACGAGTTTGACCGACTTGCACGATGGTGACCTGAAACACGAAATCGATTTTCGACAAGTCTATGCCTCGGTCCTGAAAAACTGGCTCGATACCGAACCATTGCCGATCCTGGGCGGTGACTACAAGACGTTGCCGCTGTTTAGCTGAATCGACCCTCCCAAACTGTACATTCGTGTCGATCCGAACTCGCGTGAGGATTTGCCTGGCAGGGACAGGTGCTTTGCTAGAAGTGTTGAACGCTGGGAATACGATGGAGGCGATGACTTCCGACTCTAGCCAAACCGCGAATCGATCTGGACAGCGATCCAGCATCTTTCGTCTCGGGCGATTCTCACGAATCGTTGCCTTGTTGATGGTTTGGTCATTGGCGTCTTGCTGCTATGGCCAAAGCGAGTCTCAGAAATTTACAGTCAACGTGCCTGAAGGTGTCGGCGTGACATCTCCGCCTCAATCGAACGTCAATCTCACGTTGACGGCTGGTTCGGATGCTTTTCCAGAGCAAATCTGGAACATCCGAAGCAATAGCGAAGCTGGGGTTGTGGTCGAGTTTGCAGCATCTGGAGCGTTCACCCACGAAACCCTCGCTGGCGTCAAAGTTGATGCTGGACTCGATGTATCAATCCCGAGTACTTCTGGATCCGCTGCTTGGCAAGTGACTCAAGCCAGCGACCGTTCGTCGTATGCTTCCGGCGATGAACGTGCAGTGGTCCAGTTGGTTTCCGACGGAGTGGGGACGGCACAAGTTGGCTTGACGATGCGTTTTGTGCAGTCGTCTCTCGACGTCATTCCAGTCGGCGAGTATTCCGCCACCGTCATCTGCACCGTCTCGCTCCCTTAACGATTACCTTGATTGATCGAGATTGCGATACCCAGGTCCGTGATACTTGGGCCCGTGATACTTGGGCGTGCGGCGATGATGGAGCGAATCAGTCCTGGGGACTAAAATGGGAATCGTTCGTCAATCGGTGATTGGGCGAGTTCCACGAGGAAGTCCGACAACCGCTCGACAATCACCCTCATCAACTGTTCACCTTTTTCCGCACTCGCCGGATGCGGATTCCCAGAGCCCGTGTTGGTGGTCAACAAATGCCAGTCTCGCGTGATGCTGACCCAGCCGTTGTTGATGGCGTCAAACCGCGTGGCATTGACACAGCCATCATCTGCTGCGATCGAGCCGTCGTCATTCTTCAGTACCAATTCGTTGAAATAGGCGAGCCCGAGTGCTGTTTCCATTTCGCCAGCGTGATCGCCCGCTTCGACGAAGATCTCTTTCTGGACATCAGCAGTGATACCGCGGAACCAATCGCACAAGAATATCTTCACGGGAGTTTGACCGTTCAATTCTCTCAGCAACGGTTTGAATTCGTTGCCACCGTGGCTGTTCACGATTACTAATTTGTGAATACCGTGCCCGGCGAGAGAGTCCACTAGATCTTTGATTACGTAGCCCAACGTTGACGGATTCAAATTCATTGACAAGCGACACTTCGTTTGATTCGTTTCCGTACCGTATGGAATCGGTGGCAGCATCACGACCTTCGCTCCGCGATTCCAAGCCGCTTCGCAAACTCGCGAGCTAATTGCCTCGGCTTGAAACGTGTCCGTCCCGTAGGGCAGATGCAGGTTGTGCGGTTCGGTTGCTCCCATCGGAAGGACGGCGACTTCGTATTTGCAGTCCTTGACGTGTGTGTAGTTTGTTTCCGACAGAATGTAGGGACGCATCAAGAAAGGATCCTTAAAAGGCTATTAGGTGGAGAATAATTTAACTGATCTGAAATGATGAGTGTCGCAAGGAAAATGCGTCATGAACTCATCCGCCAATCTCGCCGTGGCATCGGTAGTTTACCTCGCCATCGGTTTTTCTGGATTTTGTCTAACTGGATGAAATAACCTGGTCGGGGCGAGCATCTTACTTGAATCAGGCCCACTATCGACTGGTCTGTGCGAGCCTCGCTCGTCACCTCCCCACTTTCCTTGAGAGATACTGCATATGATCCGAGTTCGAGTTGCCACATGGGCTCTAATGGCATTGTTTGTTGTCGCTGGTTTTTCCCAAGCCGCTGAAAAGGGCGACAAAAAGAAAGTTGAAACGGTTTCGGGCACTGTAAAGTCATTGGATACCGCAGCCAAGACGATCACCGTTACTGTGAAAGCGAAAAAGGAGACAAGCGACAAAACGTTGACCGTCTCAGACAATGTCAAAGTAATGGTCGATGGCGAGAAGAAGACTTTCGCTGACGTTAAAGTGGGAGCGACGGTCCAGTGTCGCTTGTCCGAAGATGGGAAATCGGTTACTGCAATCAACGTCGGAAAGAGAAAAAAGAAGGGCGACGCTTAGTCCTTGATTGCACGTTCTTTTGAGCATTAGGTGAGTCTTGTTTCCTCGACGCTCGCGCCATGCGAGTGTCGTCCTGGTTTTCGACCGCGACCGCGCGCAGCATCATCCGCGAGTGAATCGAGAGCCTCGGTGCAAAGTTCGACAGTATGTCGAGAGCAGCCGAGGCTTCGGACATTCCAGCCGTATCAATAAGGTTTCGATGCAAGGGGAGCGAAGCGACGTCGACTCTTTTCGTTCAACGTGTGGACGAACTCGCGTGTCTGTCGTTCAATCTCGCCGAGTGATTCTGTTGCTCGATCAATAGTGGCCATCCTTGACTGATCCGAGTTTCATTGTTCAGTGGTTGAATTAGCCAACTAAACACACCAGGCTCATCCACCACGCCACTCGTTAACACCGTGCTCCTGAAGTCCAAGCCGCAAAGTGCTGCACGGTGAGGGGCTCACTCGCGAGTTCGCGGGCACCAACTTGGGGTTGTCGATTGTGAAAGAGTTGACTCGGCTGCTCGGTGGAGAAGTTGACTTCGAAAGTGAGCTGTGTCGTGGCAGCACCTTCTGGGTCGAACTGCCCTGAAAGACTGATTGAGAATCGGTCACTTGCAGGTGGCCCGTCAAACACGACGACCGAACCAGCCTCTCCGACATCGACCTCATGCCGATCAACAATCAAAACCGAGCGTTCGCTTTATATTTAACGTTCAGCATCGGATAGATCGATTCGCCAAAGTGTCGCCGTTCGGTCACGGCTTCCCGTGGCGATGAGATGCTGCGGTGACGTTGCGACGCATAACACTTCGTTTCGATCGCCAAGTAGAGACCGCTGCTTCTTGCCCGTCGTCATGTCCCAAAGCTGGAGGGTACCATCGGACGTCGCAACCATGATTGCGTGATCATCTTGAGTGAACTTAACATCGTTAACGCGACGATGGTTTTCATCAATGAGATGCAATTGCTTGCCATTGCTTGTGTCGTAGATCTGCAATACTCCATCATTTCGGCCCGTGACCAATCGACTCCCATCCGAGTTGAACGCCAGTGACACAATGGCGCCGCGCTGGCCGCTCAGTCGATGAAGTTCCTTGCCCGTCTTCAAGTTCCAAATTACCGCGTCACTCTCAGGGCCATTGGACGCAGCGATCGACCCCATGAAATTCACCGTCACGCATGCGAAGTCGTAGCGAACGACGATTTCCTGTATTCGCTCACCGCTGGTCGGAGTCCAAACTCGAAGGGCGCGATCGGTACCAATCGACACGAGTACGGAACCGTCGTCGCTGTACTTTGCGGCCAGCACCGTTCCTTGATGCGCTGCAATACTTCGACGCTGGATACCTTCGTGCACCTTCCAAATTTTGATCGTTCCGTCCGCTGATGCGGTGGCTACATCTTCCGCCTCACGGTAACTCGTCACATCGGTCAGGCTGTCTGAATGGCCCGTGATTTCTCGAAGCAACTTACCGTCAGGTGTTGAAAACAATCGCAGCTTGCCATCCGAACATGCCGTGGCCACCAACTGCTGACGATCGACAAATGCGATTTCCAGAACCACGCCACGATGTCCGACTAGCCGAATCTCCGTTTGGAAAAAATCGATCGCCCACAAGCCAACGACATTAACGACTGCGATAATCACGAGAATTGCGATCGCCTCTTTAAGACTCAGCCATCCACTCATGGTCTAGATCCTGCAACACTGGTGAATTGGTTCGTCAACACCTTCACGTCGGTTTGCGCGGCCGTGAAATGGACGCTACCGTCACAGTGAAGTAAGTGGGCGCCACCGGGATGCAAACTTCTCGGTCCCGCATTGGATTCGGCCGTATTCTGAAAGTTGCATTCCAAACTGCCTGGGATGGAAACGCAGTACGGGATCCAATCAGTGCTGGAATCATCATTGATCCCCATACACTTGGTATCGCAATCGAGTCCAACGCTCGAAGCTCCGGCGGCAGGGAACGCCCACACGCCACGATTGTCCGAGTAATCCGGTTGGATTTGAATCTCCGCGACCGCGACGGTATGGGAGATGCCGTCACTGATGTGCTGGAACGCGACCTTCGTATTCTGTCCCATCACCCCGCGATAGTCCGTCTTGTTCCAAAACTCGATCCCCCAGCTCGCACTGCCGAAGTTGGCGGCGTAATTGCTACGAGAAAACTTCGCTCCGAATTGCGGCTCAAACAGGATCGATGCATTCGGATCGGACGGACAACGATAAGCCGGAATGTTCGTCTCTCGGAAGACCTGATTGGAATCCGCCGTCGTATCCTGAGTCGCATCAAACTGCTCATGGAGTGCCGTCAACTCCATCATCGGTAAAATTCCGATCGCCCATGTCGCTCGAGGCTGGTCACGTCCATTGTCTTCGTATCCGATTGGACGGATCGAGCCAGCCGGTAGGTGCCCGTAAGCACTGTGATAATTCGCCAGGGCGAGTCCAATCTGGTGCAGATGATTCTGGCACTGCGCCCGTCGCATCGCCTCGCGTGCCGCCTGTACCGCAGGCAGCAAAATTGCAATCAAGATGCCGATGATTCCAATCACGACGAGCACCTCAATTAAGGTAAACGCGAATTGAGACCTGAAGTGTGTCGACGACGGACGTTTCATTGCGGATCTTTCAATTGTTCGTCAGTCACATGAAACAAGAGCACATCGGGGTACGGCTGCTGGGCGATCGGCTGGTCTTGGAAATATTTGTTCTCCGATAATGTCAATTGATAGGACGACATCAACACCCAACCCGATTTAGCTGGCTTGACAGATACCGGATTGAAACGCTGGTTCCATTGCACCTTCGTGTCCACGCCAGGCAGCGAGTCCACGAGTTTACTTGGGTCTCCGATGGGCATAGCGAAGACAATAGAAATGGGTCGCTTTTCCGGATGCGTTTTGACCCAATCGACCATCCTGTATGTGCTTTGCCCCCAATCAACGTTACTGAAACTCAAATGACGCCAACCTTGATTCGGTCCACCGACCAAGCGATTGAAAAACGCATGTGACAACCCTGGATGTAACAGTTGGTAAACAACGATACTAACCAAACATCCCAAGGCCAACGCCGGACCTTTCCAGCTTGGGAACACCACCATGATCCGCGATGCAACCAGAAACAAGAACCCATAAGCCGGAAGAACATAACGTACATGGTGGGTGAACCCCGTTTGTGAACTTACTTGTGCCAAAAACACAATCGCGATGAGCAGCGGCAGCCATTCCCCTGGTGCCACGGTACCACGAATACTTGCCCAAACCCAGCTCGCAATCCCCAACGCGATCAAGGTCAAGTATCCAAGCGGCATTTTGAAAAGCATTGCCTCCAGATAGAAATACCACCAACCACGATCCTTCCACACACCGTTCAGATAGCTTGGAAATCCTCGTTCAAACTCCCATTTTAAATAATCCAACCCCAACAGCATCTGCTTGGGAAGCGGAACCAGGACGATTCCAAGCGGTCCACCGTCAAAGCGATTTCCCGTTTGAAACATCGGCACATCGGTTCCTGTCAGCGCATGACTAATGAAACGATAGTCTCCCAATCGCGTCCCACTGCCATCAAAGCCGTAACACCAATTGACTAGCAGCAACGTCAGCGAAAACGTCACAAACAACCGCACTGCATCGCGAACGGAACTGTGGTGAAAAGCTGAGAATTGCCAACTCAAAACTCTTGCTCCCCTCGCCCCGCTTCGGGGAGAGGGGCTGGGGGTGAGGGGCTGGGTCGATAAATCAAGAGCCAGTCGTTTCAACTCACCCTTTCGCCTCCACCAATCAAACACCCACACAACCACCGGCAACAGCACCAACAAAAACAACCAAGAAAACTTACATAGAATCGCCAGCGCCAACGTTGCCGCGACCGTCCACGGCATCGGCCTCGATTCCAGCTTTAGCCACCGCCAAAAGTGATAACCGCAAAACAAACCGGATGCAGCCGCGGGCAGGTCCGGCGCAACGACCGCCGAATGCGTGATGATCTCGGGACTAAAGCACCACATCGCTGCCGCTAACCAAGCGGAGGCGTTTCCGTAAAGGTCTTGCGCCCAACGAACGATCGACCACAACCCCAAACCAAAAAACAACAACACCGTCGCGCGGGTGAAGAAAAGTTGCCGCGGAATGATCGATTGATTGTCAGACACCCATCGCTCAGCAAACCGGTACTCCGAGCGAGCGTAGGGAGACGGATACGTTTGCCACTGGATTTTGGGTTGATCAACTAGCAAAGGCAATGCAGCAATCATCCGAGGCAGCGGAGGATTAACACGATAGGAATCCATCAACCCCGTTTCCAAATGATAGAGTCCTGCGGGTATGTGTGCTGATTCATCGTTGCACCAACCCGATCGTGTCACTTGGGTAATCCACAGCCCGCCAAATACGACCAATAGAAGGCTTCCACCAGCGACAGACGATGCAAATCGTGCCCACGAACCTTTCTGTTGCAAATTACTACCTTCCTCGGCCGATTAAACGATAAGCCCAGGCACAAATGCCCCACTGCATCATGCGCACTCATCAAGAGTAGCGTACCAAAGTTGCCACGACAAACACAGCTTCGCTGCAATTCACTTCACCAACCAAAGCCTCAAGTCACACTTCAAAACTATTTTGCGAATTCCGTCAAATATGCCTCGGTATTTGCTTGCCCCCCCCCCCGCTTATCGGTACAAATCGAGTACTGAAGTCAACGTTTTCCATTGGAACTATTGGCTGAAAAGCTATCCCAATGCGAGTATCACGCAACGAGACTTTTCGCCACTTCGTTTGCGAATGGAATCAGCAGTTATGTTTCTTCAACCTAGTTCTTTGGGAGTTCGACGATGTCTCGAATCTTGGTATTAGCCGCTTCACTCGTTTCGATATTCAGCTTTCTAATCGCGGATAGCCTTCAGAGTTGCCAACCGCATTTGGAGATCGTATCGGATATGGACCTAGCCGTGATTAAAGGCGGCGGAGGTTCGCACTACGAGTGTAAAGTCGGACAAGGAGGCGTTGGGTGCCAGCCGGTGAATATGCAGAACGTTCCTGCTCATGGAACGGTTTGCCAATGCGAAAGTTCAAGTAATGGAACGCCCACCGGCCAAATTCTAAGAAACAATGATGTCTGTGCAGGGGTGGCTATGGCTGGCACTAGCAATTGTGTTGCCAATCAGAATGTTCAGAAGAAATGCCAATCTGTTACCGCGAACTGCAACCCAGGAGGGTCTGCTGGGCAATGTACTTGGCAGCATACGCTTAAGGACAACGGAAATAATTACAGCGCATGTACCATGATTCCTAATCCTTAGACACTTGGAAATGCGTATTTCAGTAACATGTTCAATTGTTTCAACGTCTGTGAACGGGGATTTGATGCGAGTTCGATATAAACAGTCGTTGGCAACGATTGTATTAGCACTTGGACTTGTTGTTGACGTTCGGGGCGACGAGTCGGCTTTCTTGCAGTTGCTAAGATCGACCAACGACCGCTCGGAATTCTTTGGCACTCGAATCACCTATGAATTCGAGTATACCGAGGGCCCTGAGGAGAGCGTGTTCGAAGGGCATGACGAGGCCGTCGCTTCGGGTAAGCGAATTCTAGAAATAGGACTGCCAATCGAAGGGTCGGTCGCGATACCATTCCGAATAAGCCATCATCGAAGGATTATCGGCGAACCACTAGCTGATTCAGACGACGTTATTACCTGCTGGGAGGCTTTTGATGGTCGCGAGAGTCGCCGATTCATAAGGACTCTCTTCTTCGATAAGTGCGCCTATCGACATCAGCACATTGGCAATCGGGACATGGGCAGCCACCTAATGGTGATGAGCCGATATGACCCTGTGGTGATGGCGATTTTCTTTAGCTCAGGTACATTCAGTAGGCTTAGCGGGCACCCTGCCTACGTACTGCCAGATAAACCCGAGATAAACGGAGTGGCGGAGATTATTCCTGACGAGAGGTTTGGGAAACTGTGTCGATGGCAAGACGGGGAGTCATGGCAGCTCTTCACCGTTCCGCCTACATGCTATCAAGTCGACTCTTCCCCTTCGTTTGAAGATCGTTTTTCGATAAGCGGGCTGAAGGATTTTGGGGGCATTGTGCTTCCCGAAAGTGGCAACTACTCAAATGCTCGCTTGGGATATGCTGCGAAATACAGAATAACGGCAGCGGAACGATTCAATTTGAATCCCGAGAGTTGGTTCCCGACATGGATCTCCGGAACGACCGTCATCGACTCCATCACCGGAGAAGCCACGGACAATCCCTTCACCGCGGACGAGATTCTCGCGATTGAAGACGTGACGTCCGTCAACTGTGACGCGGTCGACGTACCCGTCACCTCTCACTCGAAATTGCTTTGGGTCAACGGGGCACTTGCCTCCATTATCGTTGTCATGCTGGTTGTTCGTAAAATTCGGCGGTGAGCAGGTGCATTTTCCTACGATCTGTTTTCGGTTGACGATCGCAATTCTTGTATCTATCAGTTTGCATGTCACAACTCATCGAATTTGCTGCGGAGACGACACACGAGTGTCGGGGGAGTACTGCGGTTCACGAGCGCTGGAATCATGCTTGAAGGATCTGGGGATTCGCATCGAGCGTGATGTCTCATTAGGAACACTTCGTGAACATAGCGTTACGGATATGTTGACGCTAAAACAAGCCGCCGAGTCGTGCGGCTTAGATGCGACTGCGTATCGTTTGTCAAGCACGGACGTCGTCGGCTTGTCGCGTCTGTTTACGTCGCTCGGTACGATCACACGCGGAATTGGCTGGGTAGAAAGCAGCGATGCATCAAGCGTAAGAACAGATACTATTGGGCATTTTTTTGTAGTGACCGCGATTATGGAGGACGGCACGATCTTTGGTTACGATCCTCATGACTACGCTGAAGTAACGTTTGACGCAAACCGTTCCTCCAGCATGACTGTACTGTTCCTAAGTAAGCACCGTGCCTTTGCCGAAACAGTGCGTCACACCATAGCCGAATTGACGTTTTCATTCTTTTCATCGGTGGCCGGTCTTGCTTTACTCTCGACGATGTGCATCTGGCTTACTTTTGGAAAAGTCGATCTGCGATTATGGAGTGTTTTTGCGAAAGTATTTCCGGTGTTTGTGGGTCGAACATTTAAAGCGGTCTCGCTCACGTTTGTGTTGGCGATATTGGCAATTTTTGCGGTCATCCGTTTTGAGCAATCCCATTCTTCGGTGGCGTCGCATCTGCAGTTTGAGCGTGACACGTATTCTCTCGGCGAGATATCGATTGGAGAAGCGAAAACGACATCACTCACGCTTCGCAACACCTCGGATGCCGCATTTACCGTCGACAAGGTTTTTGGAGACTGTGGTTGCATGACGGTTCAACAAAGTGGCCAAGTCGTCAGGCCCAATTCCTCTGTCGAAGTGTTAGTGCGGTTAGCCAATCCTAAGTTGGGCATGAACTCGCATCGTGTTGTCGCATCATCAGGTGAGACAATAGCCGCATGCACAGTGCAGTTTTTGGGGATTAGTACGACTCAGATTCGACCACGCAGGGTATTCGTGGGTATTCTTGATCACACGATGTCCGCGATTGGTAGTGCGGATTTGCGGATAATGAATTACCTGGGGCCGACGTTGAACGATGTCTCCGCCCATGTCTTATCCGAGAGATCACCGATACGCGTCACATGTGCGCCGGACTCTGTTATTGCAAACAGAGCCAATGTTCAGCTTTTTGTTGAGCTCGAAGCTGGCCGAAGCGAACGAGGCCTAATTTGCGAGGAAGTCGTTTTGAGAGCTGGTGAAGGCGAGGGAGTGGTGGAGCTTCCTTTCACGATTTGTCTTGAAGCACGATGAGGTCCATCCTGGTTAGTCGTCCGTGGTGTCGGATTCGCAGTGGCTTTGCATGGCTGCTTAGTACGGCTGCGTTCTCGAAGATTGCTCACATCAATGATGGGGCATGATCGATGTGGGGTTGGCTTCGTTACGCCTATTCGCTGTTGCTCATCGTGACTGCCGTGACGAAAGTCGCTGCTGCAGATCAATTGCTGCACTCGGGCGGCTTACTTTCAACACCGCTCATGATCGCGTTAGCGTTCACCTTTGAACTTATCGCCGCAGGGGTCATTAGCATTGCGAAACCTCAGCTAGCCTTCTGGTTCGCGATCGCTACGTTCTCCGCGTTCACAGTGATCGCTGGAGCGAGTTGGTGGTTGGCGGCTGATTGCAACTGTTTTGGTCCGCGAACAGCCGCAGGTTTGCCTCTGCTCGTGGATTTGCTGTGCTTGTTTGGATTGGGCGTTTCCTATCGATCATCCCAATCGCTGGAAGCAACGACGCTTGTTTGGTTTCGTTGCTCTTGGCGTGTTGCCACATTACTCGTGATCGCACTCGCGATTCTGTTGACTGGTTCAGTACTCATGATCGCGGAAACGACCAAGCGAGGTGCGACGATGCCTGCGTGGTTTGGTGAGAATCTGATCGGAAAGCAATTTCCCATGCTGCGTGATCATCGCGTCGCGGAAGTCATGATGGAGGACACAACGGGCATTCTTGTTTTCTTGCGTTCTGACTGTGAGCATTGCCAACAACTCGTGGACCACTGGCAACGCGAGTCGCGTGAACTCGATACGAACTCGACGATTATCAGCGTCTCGATGTCGCCTTCGTCATGGATTTTCATGCCGGGCAACTTGTCCGCGAAGGTAGTTCACGCGCCGTCGACATTTGAGGTTCGATGGGACGACGAGAGGGAGCCAGCGGTCGAGGCGCCAACGTTGATCGTCATACAAAATGGCAAGGTAGTCGACGTTCACACTGGCGACGCAGTGCTGGTGCAACTGATCCAGTTATCGAGTCGCTCATGAAAGCCGCGACGGAAGTAGGCAATGGCGAGGCGGGGCGACTGCTGTTGTCAATCGTAATGCCATGTTTGAATGAGGCGGAGACGCTGGCAAGGTGTATCGGCGAAGCGGCCGAAGTGATCCAGAGGCATAGCATCCGTGCTGAAATCGTGATTGCCGACAATGGCAGTGAAGATGGTTCTCAAGCGATCGCGAGATTGCTGGGCGCTCGCTTGGTGGATATCTCGCAGCGGGGCTACGGAAGTGCGCTGAGTGCAGGTATCGCGGCCAGTGAAGGTCGCTATGTAGTGACCGTCGATTCGGATGCTAGCTACCATTTTGCCGATATCCCCGCCCTGCTTTACCAGCTTCAAAATGGTTACGACTTGGTACTTGGCAATCGCTTTCTTGGCGTGATCGAGCCTGGGGCGATGCCGTGGTCACATCGCTACATCGGCAATCCATTGCTCTCGGGAATCGGACGTTTACTTTTCGGCAGCCCCGTCGGCGATTTCCACTGTGGTTTGCGAGGCTTTAGCCGCGATGCCTTTGACCGGATGCAATTGCGTAGTGGTGGGATGGAGTTTGCCAGCGAGATGGTGGTTAAGGCGACATTGCTGGGGATGAAAATCACGGAGATTCCAACCACGCTGAAGCCCGCCGGTCGCAGCCGACCGCCACACCTACGCAGTTTTCGCGATGGTTGGCGACACTTGAGATTGATGCTGGGGTACGCCTGGGCGGCTCGAAATAGCCGTCAATCGTCCTGCCCTGGGCCGGAAGGTTGATGACCACCCCAGGTCGCATGGAAACCGGAAAAACGCTAGAATTTGTGCTTTGAGACGGGCTGCGCGCCCGAGGCTAGGTTCTAAGTTCCCGACGCAGGTTTTCATGAGCGACGATCCCACACCGGATAACTCTTCTTCTGACAGTTCTTCTGACGCTCAGGTACCCGCCGAATCCGTTTCTGATTTCACTCGGATTGAAGCCAACTCCAGCTATACCGACAAGGATTTGCAGCATTTGTCGGACTTGGATCACGTGCGCGAACGTCCAAGTATGTACATTGGCGACACCACCCATCGTGGGCTGCACCACCTCGTCTACGAAACCGTCGATAATTCGATCGACGAAGCGATGGCGGGTTTTGCGAAAAACGTCTCCGTCGTCGTGCACACCGACGGCAGTGTGACCGTGGAAGACGACGGGCGAGGGATCCCGGTTTCGATTCACGAACAGCTCTCCGAAGAACTCGATCGCGAAGTCAGTACCCTCGAAGGGGTGATGACTGTCTTGAAGTTCGGCGGCAAGTTTGAAAAAGGTGCCTACCAGACCTCCGGCGGTCTGCACGGCGTCGGCGTCACGGTCGTGAACTTCCTCAGCCAATGGTGCGAGGTCGAAGTGAGCCGCGATGGGTTCACCTGGACTCAAGGCTACGAACGTGGTGTCCCGACTGGGCCTGTGCTAAAAGGTCGAGCCACCAAAAAGACGGGTACAAAAACAACGTTCAAGGCCGATGGCCAAATTTTCAGTACGACGAAGTATGCCTTTGACGCACTTCACAAACGGCTCCAGGAACTCGCGTTCTTGAACAGCGGCGTGCACATCAAGTTCCATGATGAACGAAACGGCGAAGGCGGGGACTTCCAGTACGAGCGTGGCATCATCGAGTTTGTTGAACACCTCAATCGTGCAAGCGACGCGCTGCACCCGGAAGTCATTCACATTGTGGGTCACCGGGAGGGCGTCGAATATGAAATCGCGCTCCAGTACAGCACCGAGTATACAGAGAACGTCCAGTCTTACGTCAATAACATCCACACGATTGAAGGCGGTACGCACGTCTCGGGCTTCCGAGCCGCTCTCACACGCACGCTCAATAACTACGGTAAGAAAGAAGGGCTTTTCAAAGCCGTCACGCCCGGCGGAGACGACTTCCGTGAGGGGCTCACCGCAGTCATCAGTGTCCGCGTCCCGCATCCTCAATTCGAAGGTCAAACCAAGACAAAGCTTGGTAACGGCGAGGTCGAGGGTTACGTCAACAATGGAGTCGGCGAGTTCTTGGCAAAGTTTGTCGAGGAAAATCCCAAGACGGCCAAGGCGATCGTTCGGAAAGGCTTGCTCGCGGCGGAGGCGCGCGAAGCAGCACGCAAGGCCAAGGACTTGCTTCGCAAACGCAAAGACGCACTTGGCGGCGGTGGTTTGCCGGGCAAACTTCGCGACTGTATCAGTAAGAAAATGGAAGAGTGCGAAGTCTACTTGGTCGAAGGTGATTCGGCCGGTGGTAGCGCTGAGGGCGGCCGGATGCGGGACTTCCAGGCGATCTTGCCACTCCGTGGTAAAATCATCAACGCTTACAAGAGTCGCGAAGACAAAGTACTCGCCAACGAAGAAGTCCAGTCGATGATCCAGGCGATCGGCTCCGGGATCGGCGCTGATCAAGACATTTCCAAGCGACGTTACAACAAGATCGTCATCATGACGGACGCCGACGTCGACGGCAGCCACATTCGCACGCTGCTATTGTGCTTCTTTTATCGTCAAATGTTTCAACTTGTCGCCGCTGGGCACGTTTACGTTGCCCAGCCACCGTTGTTCCGAGTCCAACACGGTAAGACACGTTATTACATCCAAACTGAAGAAGAAATGAAGGGACAGTTGCTCGAGCGAGGGCTCACCGACACCGTTTTCGAAGCTGAGGATGGTCGACGTGTCGAAGGTGAAGAAATGCGGAAACTTGCCACGACACTGGCATCGATGGAAGACGCGATTCTCGCGTTGGAACGTCGCGGAATCAGTCTGCGAATTCATGCCGTGCGATTGGATCCTATGAGCGGCCGCTTGCCGTCGCTGCTTCTTACTTCAAGTAACGGAGAAAATTGGTTTCACACGCAAGAAGAGGTCGAAATCTACATCAACGACAATAACCTTCGGCTGGACAACGACGAGGACTCGGCGGAGGAGCCTGCGGATGAAGTGCCGGGGGACGAAGACGCTGAGGCTGGCCCCAAAGTCGAGGATCCTCGCATCATTGCACACTTGGCCGAATTGCATGAAGTCCGCACGATCAATAGTGGTATCAAGGACATGCTACCGCTTGGATTCTCGCTAGAGGATTTAATCCCTCTCGAGCGAACCGGTTCGACGACAGCGAGATTCGAGTTGATTCGCGGCGAGGATAATCGTCGGTCGCTTGAAGATTTGCGTGGGTTGCTTCCCGGGATTCGTGCCGCCGGTGAGAAAGGGTTACAGGTGACTCGCTTCAAGGGGCTTGGTGAAATGAACGCCGAGGAACTTCGTGAAACGACGCTTGATCCGGCCAACCGAACCTTGATCCAAGTCAACTTGAACGATGCCGGCGCCGCCGACGAGATGTTCCGCTTGTTGATGGGCGACAAAGTGGAGCCTCGTCGAGAATTCATCGAGAAGCACGCGCTCGACGTCCGCAACTTGGACGTTTAACGGGCGATCTTATTTGATCGCGAGCCGTTCGATGCGAGCACAGATTGGTAGAAGCTTGGACCGGTCGCTGTCAAGATATCGAATCACACGCCGACGCGATCCGCATCGCTCTCGAGGAAGTTTCTGTCGTTAAGGCACCGGAGTCCGATGTCGACTATTGGGCTTGGAGTTGTCTCGAATCCAGGCCGTCGCGGATCGCCAAAGCAAGTTCCAAGTCGCGACAAGGTTTCGTCAGGAAGCGAAACACCCGGCCAGAGTTAATCGCCTGCATCATTACATCCACGTCGGCGTGACCGGTGAGCATGATTCGTACGGTCTCTGGGAAATGTTCGGCGAGCCACGAGACAAGCTCCGTGCCATTTCGACCGCCCATTTGCTGGTCGACGACGACTAGATCAAAGCCGTGACTGCGGAACATGCTCATCGCCATTTCGGCCGAGTTGGCAATGAACAGTTGGTAGGGTTGGTCTCGCAATCCTCTGCGAAGTCCACGTAACAAATTCATGTCGTCATCAACGAGTAGAATAGAGGTCATGGGAGTTTTCCTTGGGCGACTAAGTCATGAGCATTGAAAAGGGTGCTGGTATGTGGGTTCTAGGCTGACACGGTAGCTAACGCTGGACTAATCCCGAACGTTGCGACTTGAACACGGATGGGTTCACGAACACCGCTGCCGGATCGTTGCAACATAGCGAGCTTCTGGATTAACGCTTCGTGAATTTCGGTTCCGTGGACGATGAGGTTCCGTCCTAACTTGTCTTGGACGTTCTCTTCAAAGATCATTCCTTCTTGCAATTCCGAAACGGTAACGCTTCGGATTTCGCAAGATTGCGAAACAATGTTTTCTAACGCCTCCACAACCGATGCGTCATAGCTTGCTCCGCTGCGAAGACGTTTGATTGCAGCGAATGGTGATGCGTTGCACCGAAAACGCTGGAAGTCACCTACGACCTTAAGGATTCTCGCAGCAGGCGGTGTTGCCGTAATCGGCGGATCCGATTGCGTTGCGATGAGTCGAGCAACGTCTTGTAATCGTGGAATGGCGGACAAGAGGCTGTGTCCGAGTTTCGGTGTCCCGGCAACAAGTCTGGCTTCTTCTTCGCTAAGCGGTTCGTCACTGAGATATTTTTCGAGCACATCTTCAGGGAGCGATACGCAACCGACTCGCATTAGCATGGCCGCCATCTCAACTTGCCACATCGGCCCGATGCTCAGCAGTTCCGCGATGCCACGGGCAAGCGTCCTTGCTTCTTGGCACATCCCAAACGCGTTCGGCATGGCGAGCGAAAGGACTTGCGTCAACATCCGAACGCTGCCCGAAAGCGTTTTGCTCAAGAGTTCGGCTTCGGCAATGATGAGTTGATGCTGGCGAAGAGCCGCATCGAGTGTTTTGGCTAGCGACTCGGGAGGGCAAGGTTTGCTCAAGAACCGAAAGATATTGCCCTCGTTGACAGCATCCACCGCCGTCTTTTGGTCTGCGTTGCCGGTCAGCATGATCCGCACCGTGTGGTCGTCGAGTTTCTGCAATCGGCTAAGCAACTCCAAACCCGTCATTTCCGGCATCTGCATGTCAGAGACAACGACGGCAAAAGGCCCTTTGGTCTTGAAAAGTTCGATCGCTTGGTGGCCGCCGACGGCCAGTTCCATGTCGTAATCTTTGCGTAGATGCCGCTTGAAACCTTGGAGCACATTGGGGTCATCGTCGACTAAGAGAATGCGGTCTGCCATCAAACCAATTCCTTTTCGACAAGTGATTCCCAAGCTTTAATATCACCGCTCACACCGACGCTATCCAAATAGCGAGCGTCACAGTCCGATGTTCTAGCGTCATCGTATTGCGCATGGTGCAGAACATTGGCGATATGCACTGCTGTGAGTGGCGAAAACTCTATATGAGTGGCTTCACGAGGTTGGTGATGGAATGCGACGGCCTCCACAATCGGGTTCGGCAGATTCCAGAGTCCGAGCAAGTGAGCCCCAATTTCAGCATGGGTCGTACCGAACACTTTCAGTTCGGCTTGCCACAATGGAATCGCCTCAAATCGTGATATTTCAAAAGCGGTTTCGTAGGCATCACGAAGATTCGCCGCAAGAATCAGCTTGCCGATATCGTGTACCATCCCAGCAATGAAAGCGTCATCGACCAAATTGCTCACGCTTGACTTTGCTGCGGCAATTTTCCTGGCCGTCGTCGCGACACCTAGGCTGTGGTAAATCGCTTTCTCCAGCGAGAAACCCTCCAATTCGAGATCATCGAACTGTGAGAATGCTCCGACGGTCAACACGATGGGACGAATGACGTTCAATCCCAGTAGCGAAACCGCATGATTGGGACAGCTGACATGCTGAGGAAGCCCAAAGAAGGAGGAGTTCACTAACTGGAGGACCTTTGCCGTCATCGATATGTCGCTTCCAATCATCTCACCAATTTCATCCAGGGAGCTGTCATCTGACTTCAGTTTGGTGACCAGATCTCGATAGATGCTCGGCAGGCATGGAAGGAACTTCACCTGAGTGACGATACGACGAAGCGACTCGTCTTGCATGCGGTTTTGAAGCGCACATGCTCGCTGGATCGTGCCAATGAGCACTTCGGGGTCGCAGGGTTTGGACATGAATTGATGCGCAGGCCCGACGGCACGAAAGATTTTTTCGTGTTCGGATTGGCCGCTGAGAACTAGCCGTACCGTGTTTGGATAGAGTTCCGACACACGAGTGAGAAGCTCGGCGCCGTCCATGCCTGGCATTCGCATGTCCGAGACAACAACATCGAACGTATGCTGTTTCATCAATTCAAGTGCCGCATGACCGCCGCCAGCGAAATGCATTTCCCACTCGTCACGCTGCGTACGCAGCATTCGCTTCAGACCGGCGAGTACGTTCATCTCATCGTCAACGAAAAGAATTTTCATAGTCATTTTTATTCTCGGGAGCCCAGTTGCTTTAAACGCTAAGAAGCTCTTTCGCGGAGGCGTTTATTGGCGTGTCTTTGGTCGTAGGTTTTAAGGGGATTTGAATCACAAAGGTTGTTCCAACACCTAATGCGCTCTCAATTTTGATTGTGCCGCCATGTTTCTCGACGATCACCGAATGTGCGATCGCCAAGCCTTGGCCGGTTCCCTTTCCGGCTCCTTTGGTCGTAAAGAAAGGAGTGAAGACACGTTCGATATTCTCTGGCGAGATGCCGCATCCAGTGTCTTGGATGAGAATTTCTGCGAACTCAGGCCGAAGACGCGTTGCCAATGTGATTCGGCCTTTGGATTCTGGTGAATCGCCTCGTGATTCGGCGATTGCATGCGCGGCGTTGACTATCATGTTGAGTAAGACTTGATTGAGTTCGCCGGGAAGGCATGGCACCAACGGCAGAGACGGATCAAAGTCAGTGACGAGCTCAGCGACGTATTTCCATTCATTGCGGGCAACCATGACCGTGTTGTTGATCGAATGAGCCAGGTCCGTGAACGTCATTTCAGACGACCCTGGATGCGCAAACTCTTTCATTGCGCGAACGATGTTCGTGACACGATCGACGCCTTCGAGTGTTTGAGTGATTGCCGCAGGCACTTCTTCGAGCAAATATTCGACGTCCTTGGACAGCATGAGTTCGCGGAGTTCGAGCGTTTGCGTCTCAAGTTCGCTACCGGATGCTGCTTGGCCAATCAGTTTTTGGCAGCACAGAAGAATTTCGCTCAGGTCACCACAGGCGTCTTGGACAAAACGCGTGTTGTCTCCAACGTACTGAATGGGAGTGTTGATTTCGTGTGCAATCCCAGACGCGAGCTCACCGATGGATTCGAGTTTTTGAGCCTGGGCCAATCGGTTTTCGAGTTGCTCAATTAGTTTCGCTTGACGAAACTTTGCTGCGAGTGACTCATCGCTCGTGCTCGACGAAATGGAGTCGTCAAAGCCCACCAAGTACGCCAATCGCTCCGCTTCTAAATCAGATGCGTTGATGGTGGCCAGTGTCAACGCGCAGCGTGACTTGAGCTCGCTCGGAAATCGCGTTGTCGCTTGACCCGCCTGGTGGATGACGAGTTGCGCATCACAGATAGCGAGAGTGAACCGCATCGTCTGGATCGCTTGAACAGCTCCCTCTTTCGAGCTGACAACAGTAATATCCTCGGAGTGGGCACGGCAACGTTTCAGCCACAATTGTTGATTGGTTACGTTTGGTTCAATTAATAGAATTCGCATGGTCTTGCCTGTTGGTTTTTAATTTGCTGGCCGCGGGCAGTCGCAGAACAAACGTCGTTCCGCCAGCGGTTGGCGAGAACGCGTGAATTGAACCGTCGTGTTTGTTGACAATCACGTCATAGACGAAAGCTAAGCCTTGTCCCGATCCCTTACCGACTTCCTTGGTGGTGAAGAACGGCTCAAAGATGCGATCCTGAATGGTTGCCGGTATACCTGGTCCGTTGTCAGTGATCCGAATTTCGACATGCCCCTCATGAAGCCGAGTTGCGATGACAATGAGTCCTTCGCTGGAGCTTTTGTGTTCCTCGATGGCCTCAATCGCATTGGTGATTAGGTTGAGTAACGCTTGGCTCAATTGGCCCGACAGACACACCAACGGTTCGAGCGTTCGATCCAAGGACAGATCGACTCTGGCCGATTCCATCAATTGATTCGTCATGACTGCGAGTGTGTTCTCTATCGTGCGATTGATGTCGACGGATGTCTTGCTGTCAGATGATGGTTGCGAAAATTCCTTCATGGCTCGAACGACTTTGGCGACACGTTCGATTCCTTCGAGCGATTGTGAGATCGCGCTAGGAAACTCTTCCCGGAGGAACGGAAAGTCAACTAATTCACTTTGCTTGTGGATCTCTTGGATAAGTTGCGTCTTTGCGTTGGATTCCGCATCCAAATTGGGATCGGTTTCTTTATCCAAGAGCTGTTGAAACAGGGCGAGAAGGTCCGCTAAATCTTCGAAAGCACCTTTAAGAAACTGCAGATTGTCACCGACGAATTGAATCGGGGTATTAATCTCGTGTGCCATGCCGGCGGCGAGTTGCCCAACCGACTCCATTTTCTGTGCTTGGCTCAATTGAGCCTCAAGCTTCTTTCGACGCGATAAGTCTCGCACCATCGCCGTGAATACCACGGAGCCTCCATACTCGCTTCGACTGGTAGAGATTTCCGCGATGAACGTTTGGCCAGAATCTCGATGTGCAACACATTCGAAGGGTTCACGCATGCAGCGATTGTCTTGCAAGCTGCATCCGGATCCATAGGCACTAAACGGGTTTGTGCAGTCCGGGAACAGTGATGCGTCTACTTTCGGGTTTGTTTCGAACAGATCACGAATATTCATTCCAGCAACAGACGTTTGTTCAAAGACTGCGACCGCGGAACGATTGAAAAGTCTGATTGTTCCTTCCTGGTCATAGACGATGATGCCTTCGGCGGCGGTTTCGATGATCGCACTGGTTTGTTGCGCATGCTCGTGCATCTGGTCAGCGAGCAATTGAAGTTTCGTGTTGGTATGGAAGACTTCAAGCGACTTCTTCTCAAGTAACGCCTCGGCTTCCTTTCGTGCAACGCGTTCGCGGTCGAGCTTGCGTTGCAAGACGTCTAAATCAGACATGTGGGTTCAGCCTTGTTTGGCTCCATAGCCGCGATTGGTGCTAGAGTGAATTTGGCTTCGGTACCATTGCCAAGTCCCAAATCGAATCGATCAACGCGGACCGCGTCCTGGAAATGATCGACACAAGCTCGAACCAGCCCCTCAGCAAGATCCGCAAACGGTCGCGTGGAGGAGTAGGTGAATTCCAATACGCCCTCGTTCATCTCACTGGTAAACGATGGGAGCTCAGCATCCGGGTAGAGTTTGCGAACTTCGACATGGATGTATGTTTCGATAAGCGGTAAGAAGTCAATCGCGGATTCGATGTCATGGAAGAACTGCGGATACAGTTCGTGAAAGCGAGTGAAAAGGTGTCGGCCAAACGCCTGCACGAGGTCGGGTACGGGGATGTCGGTTTCGTGAGCCAGGGAAATGACCATGCGAATGAGTTCTGCGTGATCGTAAGTGCCGACGGATGTGTAGGCACCACCGCTAGGGGTGTGCGCACCGGTTATCATTCGATCGGCGATATCAATTCCGAGATCGTTTTCAACCATCTCGATCAATTCTGTAAAGACAATGCCCTTCACGTCGCTCTTCCTGTATACGAACTATTCGGAAATCTGAAGTCATCACTCAGCGAGTGGCTAATGCGATTTGTTTTGGTGCTTCGTTTGCGGAGCGACGCCATCGTCCGCGGCGGAAGCCATCGAGAATGGTCTGGATGCGTTGGGAGTCTCCGTGCAAGTCCACAAATCCGCCGTCGCTCAGGAATCCAACAAATCCAGGTAGTTCCGAAATCTGTTGTGAGTCGCGAGTGAAGCCCATGCTCCATTCGCTGAAATTCCGTTCCTTGATTTCTCGTGTGGCAAGCACGAGCACGTTATTGTGGCGCGAGTCGTGCTCAATCATTTCATAGAGTTGATTGACAACCTGTGAATCGCCTTCGAGCACTTGGAAGAACGTTCCATCTTTGAACAGGAGGACTCCGCTTACACCGAGTCGGGTATTGTTTTGACGAGCGCGATCAAGAAGTCGTTCGAGATGGTCCTGATCGAACTCGACAGTTGCTGCGCTGGCATAGACGAGCTGGATCAAGCCAGTCTGAATTAATTGCGTATCGGTCATTGAAACCCTTTTATGCTGAGACATTGATTGCCCCCCAGCAACGCCGACCTGCACAAATTTCGATCGGCCAGGTAAAACCTGTGTCAGAAACGTTCGCTGGGCGGCAAAGATCGGTGACGTGACTTGGGATTGCGGCGAATTTGTGGTCGCCAAGAGAATCTTTGCATGTTTTAACGATTACGCCGCCTCGGCATTTCGTTTAGGTTTTTATGTTGACGAGTTGCCAGGCATCTAAAGTTTTCGCGTGTCAGTCCATCAGGAGCAATCTGCAGTGTTTCATTTCATTTCGCGTCATTTTTGTGCCGCTGTGTTGGCCCCAGCGGCCTTGGCTTTCGTTCTTTCTAGCCCTCTGAGTGCTGAGGATTTGTCGCCCTGGAGCCAGTGGCGCGGGCCACAACGCGACGGAGCATTGCCGGGCCAGCAGTGGCCCGACTCGCTCCAAGGGGCCGTAGTCGCAGCATGGGAAAAGTCGCATCAACCCAGTTACAGCGGTCCAGTATTGGTCGGTGATTTGGTGTTCACAACCGAGACAGTCGATCAGCAAACCGAACACGTGACCGCGTATTCATTATCTACCGGCGAGTTGGCGTGGACTCGCGAATGGTCGGGGTCGATGGCTGTGCCGTTTTTTGCTGCAGCAAACGGTGATTGGATTCGGTCGACGCCGGTTTGCAACAACGATCATTTAATCGTTCTCGGAATGCGAGATGTGCTTGTGTCGCTTGATCCGAAAACGGGCGAAGAGCAATGGCGATTCGATTTTCCGGAGAGGCTTCAATCGCCCCTGCAACCGTTTGGTTCGGTCTGCTCACCGTTGATCGACGACGATGCCGTTTATGTCCAAGCTGGAGTGGGTCTCGTCAAACTATCCCTAGCAAATGGCGGGGTCATTTGGAAGACGCTGGAAGGCGGCAGTGACATGATGTCCGGTGGGGCTTTTTCGAGTCCCGTCGTTGCTACGATCGCTGGCCAAAAGCAACTCGTTGTGCAAACTAGGGAGGAGCTTTGCGGCGTGAGTATGGACAACGGCGAAGTTCTGTGGCGGGAAGAGATCGAAGCGTTTCGCGGTATGAATATTTTGACACCGCTTGTAATTGGAGATCGTGTGTTCACCGCGGCACACAGCGGCAAGAGCCAACTTTTCGAGGTCACTCATTCAGCGGATGGAACATGGAGTGTCAACGAAATTTGGAGTCAAAAGACGCAAGGTTATATGTCGTCGCCCGTTGTCGTGGATCATTGCATCTATCTGCATCAGAAAAGCCAACGCTTCAGTTGTTTGTCGGTTGAGGATGGTTCCATCAAGTGGACGAGCGAGCCTTATGGAAAGTATTGGAGCATGATCCATAACGGCGATAAAATCTTAGCTCTCGACGAAACAGGAGACCTGTTTCTGATCCGCGCCAACCCAGAAAAATTAGAAATTCTGGATACGATGAAGATTGCGGATAACGCTTGGGCTCATCTCGCTCTCCACCAAGGCAAGTTGATCGTCCGTGATTTAAACTCGCTCAAGGTTTTTGATTGGAAGTAGCTTTTTTGAATCGAACGAGCAAAGGACAGCCTCATTCAGCGAATCGTGGATTCGTAGACGACCAACGAAAGGAACTCGTCCTCACTCAGGATGCGAATCGAATGACCTTCGGTTCGCAATTGCTCAGCGGCTTCGTGCTTGGTGCTTTTCGAGCGACCCGAAGCGATGGTTCGCTCATCAGGTGCTCCGACCACGAGCACCGTGGTTTTGCGGTTGATCGTGGTCTGGTGATGGGCTCCGAGGCACTTCGCGAGTCCTTCGGCATCCGGGCGGCTGATTCGCTTGAGCACTCCAGTGAATACGACGTTTTCACCGCAGAGCGAACGAATGAATGACGCACGAATCATCAAGCGTTGGATATCGAGGGACTCGTCCTGTTTGGAGGCATCGTTGAAAGGAATCGAAGACTCTCGAACCTGGTTTTCGCTTCGCGTCGCCGTTGTCGAATAAGTTCGTGTGGTCTGGCGTCGACTCTTGCGTAAACTTGCCGGAGCTTGTGTACCCGATGGTCCCGCAGCACCCCGCGAAATCTTGAGCGTTGTCTCGAGTTCCTCAAGCGTTGAGACACCACGGTGAATGCCGGCCGCAACCAGAATCTTTGCACACGCAACGGAATCCTCCAATGCATCGTGGTGGCGAAAGTGTATTCCGAGCCACTCCGCCAACGGCTTGAGACCATAACGTGCTCGACCCGGCCATGTTTGGCGTGCAATCAAACGAGTGCAGTTGTATGGAAGAACAGGCGGTTCAATGCGATGGGATTGCATCGAGCCCAGTAACACGCCGATGTCAAAGGCGGCGTTGTGGGCAATGATACAGTCGTAGGTTGAGGTGTCCGCGCGAACAAGGAATTGCGAGATCGCCGGCCAATGCTCCGCGAATGTCGGCTCGCTGCGTACCTTCGCTGGCGAGATCCCGTGGATGGCGATATTACTGGGGCTGAAATAAAACGGCTCGGGCCGGATCATCCACATCGCCGTGTCGACAATTTTACCCGAACGAACGACAACCGCAGCCAATTGGCAAGCGCTGTCCCGTCGCCGGTTTGCGGTTTCAAAATCAATCGCGGTAAAGTCCATGCGCCAATTGTCTCGAAAATAACGCTCGATGTCTAAGCCTGTCCGTCGAATCAACTTGACTGCATCCGGAACAAGCGTACACTTCGTCCGAGCGGTCGCTGCTGGGGCATCTCCGCTGAGGTATTTTGTCTCGATAGGAAACAGAGGGAGTTGCAGATGAGCGAAAAAGCGAAGCAATCAGCGGCAAATAAAAAATCGGGGTCGTCCAAAGTGGCTCCTCCAGCGCCGGCCCAGCGAGCCATGCCCATTCGACCGACCGGATGTGCTCAGCCGCCTCTGGGAGATCCACTGGAGGTGCTCAAAGAGCGGTTCGGGATGGACCAATTTCGCGAGGGTCAGCACGCTGTGATCGGACGGTTGTTGGCTGGCAAGAACGTCGCGGCGGTGTTTCCAACCGGCGGTGGAAAGAGTCTTTGTTACCAATTGCCAAGTTTGATGTTCGAGGGGACGACCGTTATCGTGTCGCCGCTGATCGCGCTGATGAAGGACCAATGCGATGCGTTAGCAGCTCGTGGGATTCCCGCAGCCCGTCTCGACTCGACGCTCGAATCCAGTGAAGTTGCGACAGCGATGCGTGGTATTCGTGATCGCTCGATTCGGATGCTCTATGTCGCGCCCGAACGGTTTTTCAACGAGCGGTTCATCGCCTCGTTGGGAACGCTTCAAGTCTCACTCTTTGCGATTGACGAAGCCCACTGTATCAGCCAATGGGGACATAACTTTCGGCCAGACTATTTGAAGCTTGCTGAGCTGGCAAAAGACTTGTCGGCGGAACGCGTCTTGGCACTGACGGCGACGGCGACCCCGGCGGTGTTGACCGATATCTGTGACGCGTTCGGTATCGAAGCGTCCGACGCGATTCGCACGCGTTTCTTTCGGCCCAATCTCGAGCTGCGAAGCTCGATTGTTGACTCGGAAAGCCAGTACGATGAATTGCTGAAGCGGATTCGTGGTCGCGAGCCAGGCTCAACGATTGTCTATGTTTCGTTACAGCGAACCGCGGAGGAAATCGCTGAGCGTTTAACGGCTGACGGCTTCGCGTCCACGGCCTACCACGCGGGTCTCGACAGTGATGTCCGCGCAACGATCCAGCAAGATTTTATCGGCTCCACGAGTGGCATCATCGTGGCAACGATTGCGTTTGGAATGGGGATCGACAAATCCAACATACGATACGTCTATCACTACAATCCGCCGAAGTCGCTCGAGGCCTACGCGCAAGAGATTGGTCGTGCCGGACGCGACGGGAAAGACTCCATTTGCGAAGTGCTCCTGGCGCCAGATGATCGTATCGTCTTGGAGAATTTCACTTATGGCGACACGCCGTCGCGGTACGCAGTGGGACGATTGATTGACTTGCTGATCGGACAGGCCGATACGTTTCATTTGTCGCATTATAAACTGTCGAGTGAAACGGACATTCGCATCCTTGTTGTTCGCACGTTGCTGACCTACTTGGAGTTGGACGGTTACATCAAAGCGACATCGCCTCGATATGACACCTTTAAAATCCAGCCACGCGTCACATCGCAGAAGATTCTGGGTCACTACACCGGTGAGCGTCGCAAGTTCATTGGCTCGGTGTTGGCGTCGTTGACCAAAGGCCGAACGTGGTTCCTTCTGGATATGGCTGTCGCGACGCGGCGGATTGGTGGCGAACGCGAAGAGATTGTCCGAGCGATCGACGAGATGTCCGAGGCGGGTTGGATCGAAGTCCAAGTGACGGATCTTGTGCACGGCTATCGCTGGTTGCGACGGCCAGAGTCGCCAAAAACGTTGGCGGATTCTTACCATTCTCGCCTGACGAATCGCGAAACCCAGGAAATCGTTCGGCTCGACGAGGTGTACGCGATTTCGCGAGCGGATTCTTGCCAAGCGGGTCAATTATCGTCGCATTTTGGCGAAACACTTAACGAGCCTTGTGGGCGGTGTACCTCGTGTCGTGGCGAGGGACCGCTCGAAATTCCAACGCACAAGACACGGAAAATTGGCTCGTCAGCACTAAAAGCGGTCCAAGAAGTCGCAAAGCAGTACCCAGACCACTTTACAAGTCCGCGAGATCAAGCACGATTTCTGTGTGGATTGGGTTCGCCCCATTTCACTCGTGCTCGGTTGACCCGTGACGCGAACTTTGGCATTTGTGATCGTGTCCCGTTTGCTGAAGTGTTGAAACAGCTTTCGTAGCTTATTTGAAGCTAGCTGACTTGGCCCATGGGCAACGCCCCTTTTCAAAAGACGACTTCGGACTCTGCCGCATGATCACCATCGTTGACTATCAAATGGGCAATTTGCGGAGCGTGCAAAAAGCGATTGAACATGCCGGCGGCGAAGCCATCGTGTCTTCGGATCCGAAAGAGATTGCGGGGGCGAGCAAGTTGATCCTTCCTGGTGTCGGCGCGTTTGGCGATGCGATGCAGGAGTTGCGGCGACGTGACCTGGTTTCCCCGATTTGTGATTTTGTCGCTTCGAACCGCCCTTTCTTTGGTATCTGTCTCGGACTTCAATTGCTCTTTGAACGCGGCTTCGAACACGGAGACCACGAAGGTCTCGGAATCCTGCAAGGCGACGTCGTTCGTTTCGAGCGGCCCGCTGGCATCAAAATCCCACACATGGGTTGGAACTCCGTTTCGATCAAGCGTCACTCACCCGTGATCGACCAAGTTGCTGAGGGCACCCACTTTTACTTTGTTCACTCGTATTACGTCCGCCCTAAGGATCCATCGATCGTCGCGATGCAGTGTGATTACGCTGGCGAGTTTTGTGCGATGGTTCAGAAAGATAACCTCTACGCGACGCAATTTCACCCTGAGAAGAGTCAAGCTGATGGGTTGAAGTTGCTCGCTGGGTTCATCGCTCTTGAAACTGTGGCGACTGCACCATGAGTGATCCGCTTTCGATTCAAACAGCGAATCAGCGATTGACAGTTGAGTTCACATGGAAGGCGGATCGCTATGTCCACCGCATCACCAGCAATGCAGGTTGCGAGATCACAAGCGTCGACGGCACGCCTGAAGATCTGTGGCCAGCATCGCCACCGATTCAGCAGCTCTCGCTTGAATCCATCGCTGGTCAACCAGTGCTCTTGGGTGTCGGTGCCGCAGGCTCCGGGCATTGGAGTATCAGCGTCTCGAGCGTCGTCGATGGTGAAGATGAGGCCCTGAAGTTTGAACTTGCCTGTCGGTCGCGCGAGGCCCCGGGGCAACTTGCCAGTACGTATCGCCATGAGTCGGGGCAGCTTCGAATCGAGGCTCGATCGGGTGTTTCGGAAGTCGTCACCGTCGCCGATGAGGTCCGGCTTGATGCGTCCTTGGACGGCCAAGAACGCACTCGCCAGTGGTCCTACCTTGTCCGCTGAATCAGCCTTTCCTAGGCCGCTCAAGCTGCCTGGCTTGAAATATTCCTGGATTTTCCATTTGTTTTTTTTCCTAGCTTTTTTGCTTTGGAAGCTGTTGAAGCGTCACAAGATACGACGGTGCCAACGGTGGATCAGAAGGTATTTCTCACCCAACCCCGCAGACAGCCCCTTTCGCCCTGTCGGAAATCTCGGCAGTCTCTTTGCCATAACACGTGATAGTTTGTGCGATGCCCAGGCTCATTACGAATCTTTTCGTCTCGTTGGTCAAGGAGAACTTTATGGTAGTTCGTGTGCGAAAGTGGTTTGTTTGGGGCGCGAGTGTTTTGAGTCTGATGTTGATGGCCAGCGCAAGCGGCCAGCAATTCGTTCCATCGTCGCCTGTGGTGACAAATCAAGGGATAGTGTCGGGCACGACCGGGGATAGCTACTACTGCGCCAAGTGTGGGACCTATCACACACGTTCGGGTGGCGCATCCCAATCTTCGATGAATGCGGCTTCGATGAACGTGTCGTCACCCGTGATGCAAACGTCGGGGAGTTCTCTGTCGTCTTCGGATGGCACGAGTAACGTTCTATCTGCACTGAATGCCCAGCGTGCGCGACAAGGCATCGGAAGTCTGGGTATGGATCCACAACTCCAAGTGGTCGCCGAACGACGGGCTCAAATCATGGCGTCTTCAGGGACGAAGGGGCATCCGCCAGGTTCATTCTCGCCAGGTCGTTACGAAGGTGTTGGTTGGTCGAGTTCCTATTCACCATCAGGCGTTTCGGCTTGTTTCACCAGCGACCCCAACATGCGAGTGGCTGGCGCAGCAATGGCAACGGGACGCGACGGAGTCTATTTCTGTGTCGTGTACCGCTGAGTAAGTACGCTCGACCACAACGCTACTCGCGATCGATTGAAATCGCTTCGGCATACTCAAGTTCACCCGAGCGTCCGTCGTAGTATTGAAATACGATCTGAGGATGCGGGTAGGCGACAAGGCGTTTGCCGCCCAGTTCTTGCGGCATGTTGAAAACGTTGTTGACTTGTACGATGCAAAGGTTCGGATAGCAACGCTCGAGTCGCGGCAGATCGGGGAGAATGTAACTGCTCCAACGGATGTCGCACTCGCGCGGACCGAATTTGAATTTGCCTGTCGCTGGTCGGTTGCTTTCGTCGAGCACCGGCACGTGATTGACGCTGTTGTGTGGTCCACAACAGAACTCCCAAATATCTTCGGTGACGCGAATCGCGAAGCTGTTGTGCAAGTCACCGGTCATCACAAAGACCTTCTTGTTGAGTTTCTCCCACTCACGAATCAAGAGTTCGCGTTCGTCGAAGAACCCAGTCCAAGCTTCTTCTTTGTTCTCTGCATCCGACTCAAAGCCGCCCGCACCGCTGTGCGGGATCATGAACGGTACGGTCGAGATGACAAAGAAGAAATCAGCGTCACTCGTGCGCATCGATTCGAGCAACCATTCGCGTTGAGGTATTCCGATCATTGAGACGCCGGCTTTGGCACGATCCGAAACGTCGTGCATGTCGCGATCGCCACGAGTGTCGATAAGATAGAACTCGCAATTGGAAACACGGAACTTGCCGTAGCTGCGTCGGCCGATCGAATAGCTCGCGGTGTCATCGATTTTTGCGGGCATGTGCAATCGCAAGGTGTGCGCGTCGACGACTTCGACGATGTCATAGACATACGAGTTCTTGTTTCCGTCATCGTTGTCGTATTGCATGTCGTTGGTTCCAGCCTCAAGCGTCCCCCAATGCACGTGCAGGTTCAGCATCGTCTTTAGCGGAAGCTTCGTAAAATCAGAGTCTGGATCGACCAATAGGTCACTGTCGGCTGTGAGTTTGGCTTTGCCGAAATGGACGGGTTGGTCGTGCTCGACGGGGTTCGCCCAACCGAGATAGTCGAACCAGGCCTGGGTGCCGATGTCGCGAAACACGGTACGTCGATGGCGTTTGCCAGCTTCGGAAGATCCCCAAATATCATTGATGAGTTCGTGATCATCGAAAGTAAAGTAGCTCGGTACATTGCGATGCCACTTTGCCATTTCGACACCGCGTGAGAGATAGAGTTTGTAGTTCTCCCAGACACCAACGATTGTCGGCATGATTTGCACAACAAGTGGATACCGGGTCAAGCCGAGTGCTAAACGCCAAGCCTCGGGCGGATGCTCTCTGAGTTCTTCGTAGAGCCAATCGCCATTCATGATATGGAAGTTGACTTTATCAGCCCAATCTTGATTGAGCGTTTCGTAAGTCGGCGTGCGATGCCCAATTCCATTGAGCGGGTTTTGATTCGCACAGGAACCGATCTCAAATCGGAAATTGAACAGACCTTCTGGATTGTGTTCGGCGTTGCGTGATTCGGCGACACTGGGCAGTGTTCGGAAATGACCGGGCAGACCATGCGGTCGACCGTTGACCCAGATCTGATAGTGGTAGCGTGTGTCGGGCTTCAGTCCTATCAGTTGCACTGTGCCGGTATTGTCGTGATCCGTCGATGTGGTTGCTGGCGGGCTTATTTCTTTGAGCGTTGCTTCGACGGTGCCTGTGTCTTCACCAAAGTGGACGACAAACTCACCAGCGTCGGAAGTGCGTCCCCATACCTTGATCGTCGTGTCGGTGACGTGACCAAGCATCGGTCCGTGCGTCAACCAAATGGGATCGCGATCCGCGTAAGCGAAGTGCGATATTGTCATCCAAAGCGAAGCGAAGGCGAAAGCAGCCAACCGCGGTGCAGACATCGAGAACCACATGGTCGTTACTTCTTTGGCGTTTTCGGGTCGAGGTTTGCATCCAGGTCAGCATCGGAGACGGTTGACTCGATGCCTTGCTCAGGGATTTCTGCTTTCGCGATCCAGGCCACGCCGTTAAGGACAACTTTGCGGAAGTCACGGTTACCCCAGTTGTCGTGATAGTGACCACCGGTGAAGCCAAAACCTCGTCCGCCATCACTTCGTTCCACGGTCCACATCATCGCTTCGGCGCGACCAAGCGATGCTTGGATGTGTTCGTAAGGTCCTTTCGGATGAACGTAAGGGCCATTGCGCACTTCATCGGATGGACCAGCGACCAGAATCGGCTGAAACGTTAAGCCTTCGGTCGTTGTCGCTTCATTCCCAGTGATGTCCGAGACGAACCGCATGTTGAAATACCATTCGTCTTTGATCTGGAATGGCTTCACACCGCGTGTGACGGGGTGTTCGGGAAACGCGGTGAAGTTGGGTTCCCACATCGGGTTGCACGAGAACATGTTTTCGTAGTGGCCGCCGATCCATTTTTTGAACTCGGCGCCGGCTTCGTCAGCGATGACCTCGACGCCATAGTGCATGAACCCGAGGCCGACTCCCTTCGCCGCCCATTCGTCGATCATCTTCAACCGTCGTCCGTCTTCTTGAACGACTTCGTGACGACCGCCACCGTCCATAAAGAAAACCACTGCATCGGCATCGGTGAAAACTGCTTCGTCTTGTGGCCAGCCATTGAGCACAAAATCGACCTCGAGACCGGGAGCATCTTTCAGGCACTTGGCGAGCAGTTGCACACCAGCATTGAACTCATGCATGCGAGGCGGATGCGACGGTTTTCCTGCGACGAGCACGATTTTTTTGGTCTCGGCTGTCGCCTCCGATGCAACGCACAACGACACCGCCATCACAATAGCGGTGCATACAGAAAAGCTGTGTCTCAAGGTGGGAACTTTCGAACTGGAGGGAAAGTTTCGGGTTTCGATGGCCCCCTATCCTATCTCAAACTCGAGTAGAGAGTTTGTTCCAACAGCCTTCTTTTTCTGAAGATATCGGTACGAGTCGAATGAGTCGGTTGCTCACTTTATGATCCACGCGTCTTCATCCAACCGTCACGTTGTTTGTGCGATGTGGTCTTACCGTTGACAGCCCAACAGCAAGTAAAATATGGACCACCAGAACGAGTTGCCGTTATCAGTTAGTCCGGGTTCGGACTCTCAGGGACTTCAAATCGCAGCGGAACTCAGACCAAGTGCCGAAAGAGTTGGGCGGTCATTTCTAGTTTCTTCAGAAATCTGATTCATGCCGCATGTCGAAGCTACGTTGACGCAGCGGCTTTACGTTTGGGTTTGTAGATTTCGGTGGCGGTTCCGTAATGGACTTCGCCAGCGTTCATGAGCGTTTCGCTTAATGTTGGGTGCGGGTGGACGCTTTCGGTGATGTCATGCACTTCGCATCCCATCTCGATTGCGAGGACGGCTTCAGCGATCAACTCACCAGCACCGCTGCCGACGATGCCGCAGCCGAGGACTCGACTGGTTTCGGGATCGACGAGCCATTTGGTGAGACCATCGGTGATGCCCAGTGCTTGGGCGCGTCCGCTTGCTGCCCACGGGTAGACTTCAACGTCGACCTTGATACCTTTCTGCTTGGCTTCGTTTTCGGTGAGCCCCGCCCAGGCCACTTCTGGATCGGTAAAGACCACCGCTGGAATGGCTCGCTTGTCAAATGCGGCCGGTTTGCCGGCGATGACTTCGGCGGCCACGCGGCCTTCGTGGGTTGCTTTGTGAGCGAGCATTGGATCGCCGGCGACGTCGCCGATGGCGAAGATATGTGGATCCGCCGTCCGCTGCTGGGAATCGCACACAACGAAACCACGCTCGTTGACAACGACGCTCGTGTTCTCAAGGCCTAGGCCACGAGTGACTGGGCGACGACCGACACTGACCAAGACACGATCGAATTGTTCGTGACCAAATTTTCCTGGGCCTTCAAATGTCACTTCGATCTTGTCGCCACTCTCGGCGATCGAACCCACTTTGGTGTTCAAGTAAACGCGGCCGTCGCACATTTTTTCGATGCGTTTTGCGAGGGGTTTGATCAGGTCGCGATCGGCTCCAGGAATTAGCCCGTCCATCAACTCGACGATGGTAACTTTGCTGCCGAGGCCTGCGTAGACGCTTCCCATTTCCAAGCCGATATAGCCACCACCGATCACAAGCAAAGACTCAGGGATGTCTTTGAGCGCAAGCGCGCCGGTGCTGTCCATCACTCGGTCGTTGCCTATGTTGAACGAAGGCGGCATTGCTGGAACGCTGCCTGTGGCCAGGACGCAGTGATCGAAGGTGATTTGGCCGCCTTCGGGAATTGATGCGTGATCGCCCTCAAGCTTGAGCGTGGTCGAATTCACGAAGCTGCCGCGGGCATGGATGACGGTCACGCCGCGCCGCTTCGCGAGGCTGGCTAAGCCGCCTGTAAGATTGCTGATGACTTGGTCTTTGCGAGCACGAACCTTGTCGACATCGATGTTCGGTTTGCCCGAGTACTGGACGCCCCACTCATTGCTGAGTTCGGAGACTTCGCCGATGACTTTGGCGACGTGGAGTAGCGCTTTGCTGGGGATGCAACCACGAAGCAGACAGGTGCCGCCTAGACGCGATTCGGCTTCGACAAGAGTGACTTGGAGCCCCTCATCGGCGGCCAAGAACGCAGCAGCGTAGCCACCGGGACCACCACCAAGAACAACGACGGAAGAATGCATCAAAGGAGTTCGCTTTTTGCCAAGGAGTGCAAGTTCTTAGGTTGATAAACGCAGTGTCCGCACGAGCCAGTTAGACTCGTACGGACTAGCATGCTCAAAACATGATCCTGACGCGAATTATCGCGACAAGAATTCGACGACGCTGTTCGCGTCCACCGGCAAGCTGATGTCGCTTGGTCCTGGCAGACCGAGTACTGTCGCCTTGAGGTTTTCTGTATCGAAGCTGACCCAATCCAATGCATCCGGGGACGCATTAGCGATCACGCCACGGTACAGATTGCGGAGGCTCTCGCGATTACGCACTTCGACAATATCGCCAGGTCGAAGTTGGTAGTTCGGCTTGTCAACTTTATTGCCGTTGACGAAGAAGTGACCGTGGGCAATTCCTTGGCGAGCTTGCGGGCGAGTCTTCGTGAATCCGACGCGGCGCACGACGTTGTCCAGACGGCTTTCGCACATCAAGAGCAATTGCTGTCCGGTGTTGCCTTGTTTGCGACCGACGAATTCAAAGTATCGACGCAGCTGACGCTCGCCGAGACCATAATAGTGCTTGATCTTTTGCTTCTCCGCCAATGCCGCACCGTATTGGCTCGGTCGGCGACCACCGCGAACGTGCATCCCCGGAGCCGTGTTTCGTCGATCAGCGGCGCGAGTCGCACCGGCTGTTTCATAAAGCATCGCACCCAAACGGCGGTTAATGCGTGCCTTGGGACCTGTGTAACGACCCATAACTCAATTCAGCCTTCAATAACGGGGAAGTGGCATCGACAGTGATATTTGTCGTGCCTCACATGCGATCCAGAGTGACGGCGGCTACACGATCGAGCCACCGATGGTCGCACAGCGGTTTCGGGGAAGGCCAGAGTTTGCCTAGAAACCGCATTTTTTGCAAGACCTGTGAAGGAAGTTCCCAGACGGCCCCGAGCTGGCTAGTGCTCCAAACGCCCGTCGACAAGCTCGAAACGCTTCTGCATTGCCGATGAGAGGCTTTCACTGTGGGTGACCGTGATCAAAATCGCCCCCATTTCAGACTGTAATTTGAGCAGTAATTCCGTAACGGTGTCGGCGTTGCGGCGGTCGAGATTCCCCGTCGGCTCGTCCGCCAGAATCAGCGAGGGCTGCATCAGCAGCGCCCGGGCGATCGCGACTCGCTCCCGTTCGCCGCCGGAGAGCTCCGCTGGCCGATGCCCAAGACGGCTCGATAATCCAACCGATTCGATCAACGAAATGGCTCGCTGGGTCTGGTCCGCAGACGGCCGACCGGTCGCGAGTGTCGGAATCAACACATTTTCGAGCACCGTCAATTGTGGCAGTAAATGATGGTCTTGAAAGACGAAGCCGATTTTTTGATTCCGAAACACGGCCAGTTTCTTCTCGTCGAGCCCGAACGGATCCTGGGCATCGATCAGCACCGATCCAGAGTCAGGCGAATCGAGCGTTCCAAGGATTTGCAGAAGCGTACTTTTGCCGCTGCCACTCGGCCCCACAATCGCAGCGGTCTCCCCAGCCGCCATGGAAAACGAGAGATCACGCAACACAACGAGCGGCACACCCGCAGTCGGGAACGACTTGGAAAGATGGCTCACGACGAGCGAGCTTGCCAAATTACTAGGGTTTGGCAATTCAGTACGACTAGGGGGCATAGTAAGGATCTTCCGCGGTTACGTCTTCACTTGCGACTGGAGACTGGAGTGTCATGTGCAGTGTCATAGCGAGCCGCGATGGTCTTGCGGCTTCAAGTATTCACCCCAAGCGAGTGAGCCGATTCCGTAAAACGAGTACTCGACGTCGGCTTGTTGATCCAGAGCGAACCCGTGAAAGCCGCCGTCGGGAGCCTGCATCGACTCAGCATATCGCTTTGCGGCTCGCAAGTTAATCAAGTCGATCGCGTTGAGATCTCTTAAAGTGGTCAGCGCCGTAAACGTACTGAGCACGTCCGCAAAAGGTATGCGAGTGTTCGCGGTAAAGCCGCCTTCGTCGGACTGCATCTCGGCAAGGAATTCTGCAGTGTCGCGATGCTCCTCGGGGACGAGGCGATCGAGCGATTGCAAGGTCCCGATCGCTGCGGCCGTCGGATTCACTCCAGCACGCTTCGCAGCCCGGATTTCGAGATAACCACCGTCGAGATGACGCTGGGAATCCAAGAAAGCGATGACGCCGTCGATGTGGGGAACCTCAATCTCGATCAGCTCAAAGCAGAGGACATTGAGAAACGTTTGATAGGTGCTGCCAGCGTGACCTTCGGGAGTCTTGGCAAAACCGCCGTCTGCGGTGCGAAGCGAATTCAAGAGTTCCGCCACGTTGCTTCGCCACGTCGTGTCCTGGTCAGCAATCACCACTTCGCCAGCTGCTAATTCGCAAACTGCGGCACCAAAGATCAGCGACACTAAATCCACGATCGATTGACGTGTCGTCAACCGAGTTTTGAGAAACTCCGCGGCGCGAGCAAACACACCTGGCTCAACAGCATCGAGAATCCAGAGCGAACGCAACGCGAATGCCGTGTAATACGGGTCGCTGCTGCCTTCACGCCCCGCGAAGCCGCCGTCGGGATGTTGAGCCGCCGCAATCCAATTCGCATGTCGCTGGCGAATCGCGGGCTCAAGCCGCGACACTCCCTCAGCTAATTGGAGCGTCAGCGATTGGAGGTACGGAAGCTTCACGCTTGGCTCGCCCACGGTAAGTCGTTTGCACGTCTCAAGCGACGATACGTTTCACCGAGGCTCAAGCCGTTCCCCGCGGATCGAAGTACTTTGGCTCGTTGCCTTCTTTCCACTTGATATTGCAACCTAGCGACGGCTTTTGGTTCTCCGTCGGGCGACGTCCGACAAGCACTTCATCGATCGCTCCACGAAGATCTTCACCGGTGACCGACGTGTCCGTCTTTGGCCGGCTTGAGTCGAGTTGGCCTCGGTAAGCTAGTTTCATCTCCGCATCAAAGAGAAAGAAATCAGGCGTGCAAGCAGCGTTGTAAGCGATCGCCACGCTTTGATCGGCGTCGAACAGATACGGGAAATTGTAGCCTCGCTCAGCCTTCTCTTTGGCCATCGCTTCCGGCGAATCGTCTGGATAGACAACTGCGTCATTGCTGCTGATTCCGACAACGCCAACGTTGTGCTGCATGTACTCGTCGGTCAAAAGCTTGAGCTGGTCCGCAACGTGTTTGACATACGGACAGTGGTTGCACATGAAGATCACCAGCAGCGCCTTTCGACCTTTAAAGTCCGACAATGAAACGACATTGCCGTCCGTATCGGAAAGCGAAAACGCGGGCGCTGCCGTACCAAGTGGCAACATGGTGCTAACGGTTCGGACCATGACGATGACTATTTCAAATGAGTGACTGGTGACATGAAACAAACGTTGCTGGTTAGCAAACGTTCATGCTTAGCTTGTCTTGAGCTTCTCAAGCAAACGACCGGGACTGCCCATGGCATGGTAGCCACCGTCAACATGCAGGATCTCACCGGTGATGCCTTCGCTGGAACTGCTGAGCAA
Organism: Pirellulaceae bacterium; assembly: GCA_041739875.1. Lineage (GTDB taxonomy): Bacteria > Planctomycetota > Planctomycetia > Pirellulales > Pirellulaceae > JBBSJZ01. Next base: position 39,988 of record JBGSNA010000148.1, on the reverse strand, counting down.
AAACGCACCTGTCTTGCCGACTTCTTCGTGGCTGACGTTCCGGCCAAGGGGAGCCATGTGTTCATAAAGCGTCAGCATTTCCTCGACACCGGCGGCTCGTCCAGCGAGCGTTCGGATCGGACCAGCGGACAATGCGTTGACTCGCACTCCTTGTGGTCCCATGTCGTAAGCCAGATAGCGTACCGTTGCTTCGAGAGCAGCTTTGCAGATTCCCATGACGTTGTAGCCAGGAACACACTTTTCGCCTCCAAAGTAGGTCATCGTGGCGATGGCTCCACCTGGATTGAGTATGTCCTTTGCAGCCGCTGTGACAGAAATCAGCGTGTAAACGCTTACATCCATGGCTAATTTAAATCCCTCTCGACTCGTGTATACAGTGTCACGGGCTAGATCGTCACGATCGGCAAACGCGATCGAGTGCAGCACGAAGTCAATTTTGCCAAAAGTTTCAGCTGCGTGCTGGAAAACACTACGGATGTCCTCGTCCTTCTGCGCATCCATGGGAATAAGGAACTTTGCGTTCTCAAATTTGTCGGTGAGTTGGGAAACACGACGTCGATTCCTTTGACGTTCATCATCTGGGCGGTCCGGCAAGTGCGTGAAACCACATTCTCCACCGTTGTTCATGATTTCCTGGGCAATTGCCCAGGCGATGGAGTGGTCGTTGGCGACACCAAGAATGAGGCCTTTTTTTCCACTAAATTGCATTTCTCTATCTTTCGTCCAATTTTTTCGAACCACGATCCTGACGCCAAGCTGCTGACGACAGACCCAACATACCCAAGTCATGCTCGGTCCGTCTATTTGCCTCGCAATCATTTCACGGCCCTTGCACCAGGCTTGCGGCCCCGAACACCGAAGAATTTTCGATGATTACTGAAGTAGAACACGCTATGGAGCACCACCCCATCTCAACGCCTGATGTACCCGAGTTGCATCTTGCCCTCGAACTGCTGCGCGGGATCGACGATGATGCATCACGAGATCGTTTTCTTCAGTCAGTCATGCCGCGGCTCGTACGGATGTTTGGGAGCAATTGCGGTGGAGTCGTTAGCCAGCGAAATGGTAGCTGGAACAACGATTTTTGGGTCGGAGAGCGAATCCAGTTTCCTGAGTCTCTTGTGAGCGAAGCTTTGGACCGCAATTGCACCCAAATCGAAGCTGGCTGGCTCGCGGCACCGCTAGCCAGTGGCGAGGAACCAAAAAATAAATCTGGCGATATTCAAGGCGCCACCCGCCGAGCCACCGCCGTGGTGTTGCGAGTTGAGCCGACCAACCGGGATGCCGCCCGTGAGCTACAACGCGATTCCGGACGTCTGCAACGAAGCGTCGGCTTGCTAGCAACGGCTCTCAGCCGGATCGAGGAACGCCAAGCACATGCCCGTCGCATCGAGCAGCTTTCCTCGGTACTTCAGGCCGCTGCCCAGTGGCAATTGCTCGATGATGACAAGGCGCTTCTGAACCGGATCGCGGATACTGCAATCGGTTTACTCCGCTGTGAACGTGCCAGCATTTTCTTGTGGGACCGACGACGCGGAAAGCTAGTCGGACGCCCCGCCGTTGGAGTCCCGGGGGGCTGTCTCGAAGTGGATGACAATGTCGGCATTGTCGGCGAAGTCCTTCGGACCGGTGAAGCCAAACTTTGGGCAGCGACAAGTGACGATGCCGCCCGAGTTAACAAGAAAGTCGACCAGTCGCTCGCTTTCGAAACTCGTTCGCTTGTCGCGGTGCCATTGCTAGGCCAGCGCAAAGAACTGATCGGTGTCTTTGAGGCAATCAATCACCTCAGCGACGATAAATCTCAACGCGATGGCTTTGATGCGATGGACGCTCGATTGCTCACCGACCTCGCAACTCATGCCGCTGTCGCGATCGAGTCCCAACGAACACGACGTTCATTAACCGAGACTCGCGATCGACTCGTCGAAGATGCTGCGTCGTCCACCCCACTGATCGGCAGCGATGCTGGGATCGCCACCGTTCGTCAAAGTGCCCAAAAGGTTGCTGGCACTGACCTGACCGTGTTGATTCTTGGCAACAATGGAACGGGCAAAGAGGTACTCGCACGCCAAGTTCACTATGAAAGCAAACGTCGCAGCGGTCCCTTCATCGCTGTCAACTGTGCTGCGCTCGTTGAATCGCTGCTTGAGAGCGAATTGTTCGGACACGAAAAGGGTGCGTTCACAGACGCCCAGCAAACTCGCGTCGGTAAGTTTGAACTGGCGAGTGGCGGTACCCTGTTCCTTGACGAGATCGGCGACATGAGCCCCGCCGGTCAAGCCAAGTTGCTGCGAGTTCTCGAAGAGAAAGTCGTTGTTCGAGTCGGTGGTTCGCTTCCGATTCCAGTCGATGTTCGCGTCATCGCAGCAACGAACCAACCGCTTGAGCAACTCATCGCCCAGAAACGTTTTCGAGAAGACCTGTTCTTTCGCCTCAGCGTCGTCTCGCTGTCACTTCCACCACTGAGGGCGCGCGGCAACGATGTGCTTGTTCTAGCGGATCATTTCCTCAGCCAATTCTCGTACCAAATTGGTCGATCCAAGCCGACGTTGTCCGCCGCAACAAGACAAACGCTCTTGCAACATCCTTGGCCCGGCAATATTCGTGAGCTGCGCAACACGATGGAACGCGTTTGCTATTTGTGCAGCGAAGACGTAATCAACCCAGATGATTTAATGCTTAGTGGTTCGGGTACTGCTAGAGCGACCGTCTCTAACCAGGATGACGGCACAATGAACCATCCCGAAACAATGATTTTCGACACCACACTGAGTGAGGCGACTCGTCAGTTCCAGGTGACGCATATCGACCAAGCGATCATGGCGTGCAACGGAAACATGACTGACGCAGCCGCCCGTCTTGGCTTGCATCGCTCAAATCTTTATCGAAAGATGCGCCAACTTGGCGTGCCAACGTCCGGGGAGGCTGGCGAACTGGATGACATGAGCGAATCGAAATGTGACGCTAACGGAACTCCGTCATCAGACGGATGAATCGCCGATCTCGTCGAAGTCAGGCGTTCACGGTATCCTTTGGGTCGTACTTGTGTTCACCGTTTCGACCCGCGCTCTACGTGATTTTGGCTCATGACGTCTTTCCCTCGACCAACCCAAGTTCGGTTTGGTTCGCTCGATTGCTATGCTATCGACCCAGGCCCCAAACCCTCGATCGCGGTCGTGATTTGTCACGGCTATGGCGCGCCCGGGACGGACTTAGTCGGACTCGCGGCTGATTGGATCGACCGAATCGGCGACGCCAGTGAGCGATTTCGATTTGTCTTTCCCTCCGCTCCAAACGATTTGAGGAATCTCGGTATGCCAGGTGGTCGCGCATGGTGGCCGCTGAACATGGCTCAGTTGGCGGATAAAATTGAATCCAATCGCTTCGAAGACTTGCATGGATTGGAACCGGATGGCCTAGTGGCGGCGCGCGAAAAATTGGTGGAAACCATCGAGGCCGTCCAATCCGATCTAGCCGCCCCACGTCCTCGACTCGTGCTAGGCGGATTCTCTCAAGGCGCAATGGTGACGATGGAGACATCACTTCGCGGGCTTGCAAGCCCGCCCGAGTTACTCATCCAGTTTTCTGGGACACTGATTTGCAAAGCCGCTTGGAAATCGAACTTGGGAAAACTTGCCAATACGAAAGTCTTTCAATCGCACGGCACACGGGATCCGATCTTGCCGTTCACGAGCGCAACGGCGCTGCGAGACTTGATGGCTGCGTCAAAGGTCGACGTCGATTTCCACTCCTTTGATGGTCCACACACCATCGATGAAGAGGCTCTCGAAAAGACGGCCAAGTTGCTCAAAGCACTGCCCTAATTTTCGTGTATCCTAGCGGTGCTCCATCCCCGGCCACATGGTCTTTCTGGGGTGGGGCTCCCGACTCGCTTGATGAAACGTGTTGTTCGCATGAAAGTTGCTGTCGCTAGCCGTCGACCCGAAAACGATGAATCCTCCCATGATTACCATCGCGAATTGATTGCTGCGGTCAACGGCATTTGTGTCCTCGACGTCATGCAGCAGCAACAGCACTGGTTATGCGAACTGGCGAGCAGTTTGAGCACAGAACAAGTTGACCGGATACACGCGCCCTACACTTGGACCATTCGTCAAGTCTTTGAACACTGTGCAAACGCTGAACGCGTTTTCGGCTACCGTATGCTTCGATTTGCTGCGGGCGACACAACGGACATCCCAAGCTGGGACGAGAACCACTACGCCAACGTCCGATTCGGCTTAGGCAACTTTGGTGGACTCGTCACTGAGTTGGGTTTGCTTCGACAAACCAACATGCTGTTGCTACGCCGGATCGTTCCCGCCGCGTGGGGACGATTCGGTACCGTCGACGGTCATCGTATTTCCGTCCGAGCAATCGCCTGGGTTTCTGCCGGACATCTTCAGCATCACTTGCGAATCGTCGAGCAACGCACTGGCACGATGATGGACCTTTCCAGGCATGCGATCAAGTGACGCATCGACTCAATAGGTCCACTATCGGACGCTGTTGATGATCCAAGTCGAAACATCTTTTCCGGCAACCCAAGTCGCAACCGCCGCATTGAACTCCGCAAAATGAGGTGTTTCGCGATGCGCCGCGAACGCCGCTGCATCATCGTACGTCTCGTACAAAAACACTTCGCTGGGTCGTTCATCATTGAAACAGACATCGAATTGGTGGCAAGTGTCTTCTTTCTCCAACGAGTTCTTGGCTTGCAACTTCACAACGCGAGCGAAGTCTGTCACATGCTGTGGATGAATCGTAAATCGGACGGCAACGGCAAAAGTCGGATGGGACATCGCTACTTAAAGTGGTTAGAGATAACTGAGGAATATTCGCCACAAGATCCTGTGCGCGAAACTCGCGCCAGTCGAGGTACTTGCCAAAGTCGTTTAGTGTAGGTTGAACCCGCTATTTGAATCGAGTAGGGGCCGAATCGATTACGGGCCGAATCGAATCGGGCAACCTCAAACCCCAGCAGGGAAAATCATGCCTGAAGGACACAAAACTCATTGGCTCGCTCGTGAACACCAACGACTGATGGGTTCCGAGAAACTAACGGTGACTAGCCCGCAGGGACGATTCGCCAAAGATGCCAAGCGAGTCAGCGGTAAGGGTCTGCTTCGTGTCGAGGCTGCGGGTAAGCATTTGTTCTATGAATTCGAAGGCGGCGCCGTCATCCACGTTCATCTGGGACGCTACGGAAAATTTCGTGAATCTTTGTCACCGCCACCAAAACCATTGGGACTTGTTCGAATGCGTTTGCAAGGCAAATCACACACGCTCGATCTCAATGGCCCCACCACTTGCCGAGTGATTGATTCAAAAACTCGCGATGACGTCGTTGCGAAGCTTGGTCCCGATCCGCTTGGTGGAGCGAAGAAAATGGATGTTTGGGAGAGAGTCCACAACATCCGAAAACCGATCGGCGCGATTCTGCTTGACCAAGCAGTTCTTGCCGGCGTGGGAAATATTTTCCGAGCCGAAGTGTTGTTCGAAGTCGGTGTCGATCCCCGAACATTGGGATGCGACTTGAGCGCCGCTCAATTCGATTCGATATGGAAATCGCTAGTGCGAATGATGAAGACCGGCCTGAAGTACGGCCGAATCATCAGTGTCACCGCGAAAGAAGCTGGGCGACCGCTGGCGAAGGTAGCCGAACACGACCGGTTTCGTGTTTATGGAAAAACGCGTTGCCCGCGATGCCACAAAAAGATCGAGGCGACCGAAATCGCCTCACGAAAGATTTATTGGTGCAAGCAATGCCAGACTTAAGTAAGTAAGACCGCTCACAACATCAACCTGTCCGACATGAATGTGGACGCGGGAGCAAACTAGATCGTTAGCAGTGTACGATACATTTGGATCGCAGCAGGACCGACGAGCACGACGAAAATACCGGGGAAGATGAACAACACGAGAGGAAAAATCATCTTCACGGCAGTCTTGGCCGCTTTTTCTTCCGCCATTTGGCGTCGCTTCACTCGCATGGAGTCGCTTTGAACGCGGAGGGCAGTCGCGATACTCGAGCCGAACTTATCGGCTTGTATCAGAATCGAAGCAAGTTGCTTCAAGTCATCGACTCCACTTCGGAAACCGAGAGCTTGAAGTACTTCGCTTCGAGCACGACCGAGTTGAAGCTGCTGATTGGCGATACTGAATTCTTCACCGATCGCTGGATGGCTCTTCTTCATTTCATCGGAAACCTTACGGAGTGCTTGGTCCATACCAAGCCCCGCTTCCACACATACGACCATCAAATCCAACGCATCGGGCAGACCGAGGAATACTTTCATCTTCCGAGCTTTGGCCATTTGGCCCAAGATGATTTTCGGCACCATGAATCCAGCGATCACGCCAATGGCAACTTTCATCACCATACCCTGTGAAAGTCCGTCCGCAACCAAACCCAACACACCACCGAAGAACAGGCCAACACCCGTCAAGATCAACTGCATCCCTTTGAAAACGATCGGTGCGTTCTCGCGTCGGAAACCAGCGTTCATTAGAACTTCGCGAAGTTCACCCATCTCTTTTTCTGTGCCTTTCACAGAATCGGCGAGCGGCGTCGTCGCTTTCTCTAACATTGCCGTCAAGGCAGCATTCTTTTTCGATTGCTTGCTCGAGCCATCGCCAGTCTCTTCGGTACGGGATCGACGAGGATCACGCAGTCCGTCCAAACGGGCTTCAGCGCGTGGCTTGCTATCACCAGAAACGCGACCGAGGGCAATCCATGTGACCGCAGACACGGCAAGGAAGATCGCGACCGACGTCATCAAGACGGGGCTTGGCATCGTGATTGCAAGAATAAGTTCCAAGTACATTGTAACAGTCCTAGGAAGGGCTCAACGTGAGTTTGATGGCAGAGTGCGAGGGCGGATGTTTCTAGACTTTGATCGTAATGATTTTCTTGATGACAATCGCACCAAGCATTTGTGCCACTAAAGCGCCACAAAGTAGGTAGCGACCGATGTCGTCACGGAACAACATCATCACGTAGTCGTAATTCATCTTGAGCATGACCAGGAACAGCACCGGCGGTAAAGCCAACAGCACCGCACCGCTCATCCGGCCTTCACCGGTGAGAGCTTGAATCTGGCCAAGAATTTGGAGACGCTCACGAACAATGTGGCTGATCTTGTCAAGAATTTCGGCCAAGTCACCACCAGTTTGCCGTTGCAAAATGACGGCTGTGGCGAAGAAGCGAAGGTCCATGTTCGGAACGCGTCGAGCCATCTCTTCGATAGCTTCGTCCAACGGAATACCAAAATTTTGTTCTTCGAATGCTCGCGCAAACTCAGGTGCTAACGGTGCTTCCATTTCGGTACCGACGAGTCCGAACCCAGCGGCAAGTGAGTGACCGGCACGAAGCGAACGTCCGAGCAGTTCCAAAGCCTCAGGCATCTGGCGGCCAAATTTTGCTAATCGGCGACTTCGTGTATACAGCAGCCAAGCGATTGGAAAACCGCAGAAAATGGCACCGAAAATTGGAGCCAGTAGCATCGGAATCGGTGACACAATGCACAGAATGCATCCGAACAGAAAGGCACCAACGCACATGCCCGCAAACTGAATTGGAGTGATTTTCGAGCCGGCTTGATCAAGGTAATCCTGCAATGCGGGCATCCGATTGAGCAGCATTTGCAAGGCGTTGGCTTTGTCATCAAATCCGCCAGCCATGAGCAAGGACGGTTGATCGGCTTTCCCCGCACTGCCTCCTCGACGACCTGATGCCATCGCGGCAAGTCGATCGTCCATCGCTGACGCTTCGTCGGTCGGCATGAAGACCGTTACCGCGAAAGCGAGAAGCGACGCCACCGCGACGCCAACAGCGATAATAATGAGTAAACTAGACATGATCGATCGTTGTTAAGTGCTAATGTCTCTAGTGATTTGCAATCGCTCGCGACGCTGGGCGAGCGTTGTCCAAGTAGAAGCCCGATCGCTGGATGCGATTACGCTTGCATCATGATGCGTTCGCGGAACGCACTTGCTGGTAAACGGACGCCAGCGGACTCCAACCGATCCATGAAACTTGGCCGAACACCGGTGCACTCGAAGTGACCGTGAGCCTTGCCGTCTTCGCCGATGCCCTTTTGGACATAACGATAGATGTCTTGCAAAATGATCGTGTCTTGTTCCATGCCGACCACTTCTGTGATCGCCGTCACTCGACGCGGGCCACCTTGCAAACGGTTCGCTTGAATCAGCACGTCAACCGCGCCGGAGATCTGTTGGCGAATCGCCTTCACAGGCAAATCGAATCCTGACATCATCACGAGCGTTTCCAAACGTGCAATCGCGTCACGAGGTGTATTGGCGTGAACGGTCGTGAGTGATCCGTCGTGACCGGTATTCATCGCTTGCAGCATGTCGAGCGTTTCACCACCACGGCATTCGCCGATAATGATTCTTTCTGGACGCATCCGCAGGGCGTTTTTCACGAGGTCAGTCGCCGTGATCGCTCCGTTGCCTTCAATGTTCGCTGGACGGGTTTCCAATCGCACAATGTGGTCTTGTTGCAATTGCAATTCGGCCGCATCTTCGATCGTGACAATTCGGTCTTCGTGTCCGATGAATGACGATAGTGTATTAAGCAGCGTTGTTTTGCCGGAGCCTGTACCGCCCGCGATGATCATATTCAAACGCGCTTTGATACAACCTTCGAGCAACATCACCATTTCTGGCGTGAACGCACGATAGTTCAGCAAATCTTCGAGCTTGAGCGGGTTGCTACCGAATCGGCGAATACTTACACAGGCGCCGTCGAGTGCGAGTGGTGGAATGATCGCATTGACCCGCGAACCGTCTTCGAGACGCGCATCAACCATCGGGCTCGTTTCGTCAACGCGACGTCCCACTTTGCTGACGATCCGGTCGATGATTTGCATCAAGTGCTTGTTATCGCGAAATTCAACGTCGGTCTTTTGCATCCGGCCGCCTTTTTCGACATAGATGTTCTTCGGACCGTTGATCAGAATATCGCTGACCTTGGGATCTTTCAGGATCAATTCGAGCGGACCAAGACCAAACGTTTCGTCGAGAACTTCTTCGACGATTTGTTCGCGTTCTTGACGGTTAAGCAGTGTTTCTTCAGCATCACATAGGTGCTCTACCACTAAACGAATTTCTCGCTTGAGCGTATCACCCTTGAGTTCGCCCACCCGAGACAGGTCAAGCTTGTCGACTAGCTTGCCGTGGATGCGGCGTTTGATCTCTTCGAATTGTTCTTGGCGATTGCCTTCGGGGCGAAGCGATTGCTGAGATGTAGTGCGCATGGCGATTGGATTCCTCGTCGCAAGATCTGGTGGTTTGCGAGCGTTTCGTCGGGTAGACCTGCAAGCGCGATTCCCCCGCGCTGTCAAGGTTAACGATTGAAACGGTATCAAGGGCCATTCCAGTTGCATCGATGGGGCGGGCTAAGCCAGCGCTATCCAACGAGTCTGAAACGACCCACGCAAACATAGACCGCAAATTGAGAACAGGCGCCATCAATCAGAAAAGTTTTGCTAACTAGCCAAGTCGCATTCGCCTATCGAACCGCTTTCGATCCCACGCATACCAACGAGGTACCAAAGGGGAGCTTGTGACGTGCGAAGAGCCGCTGTTCCAAGAAGCAAAGCTGCCGAAACAGGGCGTTCATTTGCGGTCCCGGGACCGTTGGTGAGCGTGGTGGTGATTTTATGAAGGCCTCTTTGCATCGAAACAGCAACTTCACAAAGGTTGTCCAGTAGAAGAAGTAGTCCATCCGCTCAATATGAAAACCGCTTGAGTTGGACAAGTGCTGGAAACTTGTTTTGGTATAGCGAACGAAATGGTGATTGAGATCGTCATGCGACGTCCAAACACATGGCATGGAGGGTACCGTGACCAAAATCTTGCCACCAGGCTCAAGTAACTCAAGTGCATAAATCAGGGCAGCTTCTGGTTCACTCAAATGTTCCAACACGTCCAACATGACAATCAGCGAGAACGGCTTTGACGGACGGTACTGTCGATCAAACGGCCCACAATAGATTTGGGAACGATACTTCCCACTTCGTGCGACCAATGTCTCATCCAATTCGACGCCGCTGACTTCACCAAAGCGTTCCCAATCTTCGAACGCCCATCCGCCACCGCAACCGATATCCAGCAATCGAGCGTTTGTGGGCAAGGACAGTGACTCGATCAACTCGCGTACGAATCTTGATCGGGCTTGCCACCACCAATGATTTCGGTAGAGCAATGCGTAGTCGTTGGCGTACTCAGCATCCAAGGGTATCTTCCGATTCTCGTCCGATGACCCGGGCCACGACGTAATGCGGTCGACGCTTGACCTCGTCATAGATTCGGCCGATGTATTCGCCAACCACACCGAGAAACAGTAACTGGATGCTCCCTAGAAACACGACGGCAAAAATTAGTGCGGTAAAACCTGTGGGTGACTGGCCCATCGTGTTGGCGTAAAAGAATTTGGCAAACAAAGAGTACATCGCGAACAGCATGGAACAAAGAACGCCGAACAAACCTAATAATGTCGCCAGCCGAATTGGAATCACGGAAAACGCGAAGATTCCGTCAAAAGCCAGCCCAAATAGTCTTCGAATATTGTACTTCGACGTTCCCGCATGTCGCGCCGATCGCTCAACTTCGATGCCAATTTGAGGAAAACCGTACCACGTTCTTAAACCGCGCAAATACCGATGCCGTTCGGGTGACTGGCGAATATGGTCCACCACACGACGCGATAATAAAGCGAAATCGCCAGCGCCCTCCGGCAAATGAAGATCCGCGAGCGACGACATCATTTTGTAAAAGGTTGCATAGCACAACCGAAGCAGCCACCCTTCTTTGCGTTTCACGCGAATTGCATACACCACATCGTGTCCGCGAAAGTATTCGGCCAGCATGGCAGGAATCGTTTCCGGCGGATCTTGTAAGTCGGCATCCATCACAACAACAACATCGCCTCGCACAAAGTCCATCGCGGCGCTGAGCGCTGACTGGTGGCCAAAATTACGCGACAACGACAAAACAACAATTCGAGAATCGTTTTGTGCCGCTGCGTCCAACATCGAAAACGTCGCGTCCCGGCTGCCGTCATCCACGAGAACTATCTCGTGTGGTCCACCGGGGAGTAAGTCCAACACGGCAGTTGTCCGGGCGAGGAGCTCATCGATCACTTCGGCTTCGTTATAAACCGGAATCGCGAGTGAGACTCGCACATCAGTCGAACTCGAACGTTCACTTGACACTTCGAAAGCATTCATAGTGAAGGCTCTCGCCACGCAACCGAAAACACGGGTTCCGCGTGAGGCTCATTCACAGGATCACGCAGAAAATGGGTCACGTGCGGATACCGAGCGGCGAGCAATTGCGACAGCTCAAGAGAAACACTTCCAGAGAACTCGCCGTGCCAGTGTAATACAACCACATCGACAGAGTGTGATTCCAAAAGCAAGGCAATGCGTTCTACGCGATCAGCTGGATTGCCTGGAAAATTCTCTTCGAAGAACTCGTAAAACGAGCGCGTCGGATTCTTGCGACCCGAAAGGAAATAGATCTCCGGGCAATCCAATTCAGCGTAAATGAACGAATCATCGTCGCTGTGACGCCATATTTCTTTTACCACATCTTCGTACAACTTTGCCTGGGTGCGAGAGACAAGCAATCCACTTCGCGGCAAGTCCAATTCGGTGCTTTGGTCATCGTGTACGTACGTGGTACCCATCCGCTGGACGCGTGAGTGGTTGAGCCATACGCTCGCAAACGCAAAATAGAAAACGGCGACCGCCAAATGCAAGTGAGTCGGCGCAGTGGATTGTTTTTGGATGATCGCCGCGAGAGCAAGTATGCCCAATGGAATCGAGTAGCAAAAATAAATCGCGAATGAATAAGGAAACTGCACCAAGCTAATCATCGCTGACATTGCCAATAGTAAAAACAATGTGCCGTCATGCCTGGCGTCGATGACCATCGTTGAATCCGCGACTGGAACTGAATCACCATTGGTTCTGGAACGCCGAAGCAACATCGCACAACCCACGACCGTCGCCAGCGGAATGAGGCTTCGCACACTATCCCATACCGTCTCATACAGCGGCGATTGCCAAGCAACCATGATCATGAACGGACTCGCAATCCATGCAACAGCCGTCAACCACAGCGGATTTTGCTTTCGGCGAAAAAATAACGGCAACACCATGACACATGCAAGCGGGACCAGCGCCAACAGCGAACTCAATGGCGGAAGCGGATAGTCAGCGAATTCCACTCGCTTCTGAGGCAAGATAAAAACGCCGTCGAGAAAACTGCCCACGCCAGCTCGACGGACATAGGGAATCAAAAAGACAGCGATTGGCACGAGTACGCCTCCAGCGAACCAAGCAACAGTAAGTGTTAACCGCTTGAATCTTTCAATCGATGTTCCACCGCCTTGTCGAAATTGGTTCATGATCAAAAAACCAGAGAGCAGCACACCTGGGAGGACAAAGTGGATCAAGTCCATGGGTGTTGCGCGGCGGCGAACAAGCATCACCAGTACCACCGAGAATGCGACCAGCGACACGGTCGTGAAGGTAGCGAATCCGTATCGCTTGGATTGCTTTGAATCGAATGTGTTATCGTGGCCAGAGGTTCGTTGGTCGTGATAAACGAGGTACAGCAAACCTGCGGCGACGAAGTACAATCCCGACACCTTGACGAGAAATGACAGCCCACCACAGATACCGGCTACGACCAGCCACGCTCGCTTGTCACGCTCGTCATACTTAATCAAGGCCAGACTGCCGAAGATCGCAAAGAACAGGTTGTACCAAGACGGAAGCCCGGCAAAATAATTCGGCACACTCCAAACGATCGTGATCCACGTTACGAAAGCGGCTAGCCACGGCGGGCAAAATCGTTTCGCAATGAGGTAAGTCGCTCCAATTGCGGCAATGGAGAACAGCAACAGCACCATTCGAAGCGATGTCGAGCGGATGCCGAGCAACTTCATGGCCATCGCATGCAACATCGTCAGACCGCCAGTGTAGGGCTCGTCAAAATCAATGTGAGGCAATTCACCGTCGAGAACCCGCGTAGCTGATTGGCCGAGCAATCCTTCATCGTGGGCGATCCAGCCTTGGTCGTATTGCAAGAAAAGGTACACCGCCGCGGTGACTAGCACCAACGCGAGCATCGGACGATTAGCATTCAAGAGTTGCATAAAATGGCATCATGCGGATTCGCACGGATTACGGCACACCATCACGACCGCATCGTAAGGGAACCGAAACAAATCCCTGCGGTGCGTTGCGGTGACCTGAGAAAAGATACCAGAAGCCAATGCAGGATACTCGCTGTAATGGCGGACGTATTCCCCTCGATCGTTGTTGATCAAAAAACGACTGATCGGTGACATCGAATCCGAATAACAGCCGTCCAGAGTCATCACTCGCCCGTTCTCACGAAGACAGCTTGCCAGAATCCGAAACAGATCACGAACGCCCGCGTCATCGATGTGGTGCACCACTCCGTTGAGCAGTATCAGATCGAACGTGCCGAATTCCGCAGTGTTCTCGGCGGTCAAAAGCACCTCATGAAACTGGCCTCGATCACCGTACTTTTGTCGGGCATGCCGAATGTACCTCGAGTCAATGTCCGTTCCAACATACTCAACGGGTGGAAGGTAATCGATGACGAAGCCGGGACCGCATCCAACGTCGAGTACTCGCTCACCAGTCACAGGGTGAGCGTACTCGTCCAAGCAAATCTTGCGAGCGTGTTTTGCGCCAATGGCAGTCTGGAGCGTCAAATACACGATGGGGAAGTCCAGCAATGTCTTCATGGCGAACCCAGTCGTGTAGGAATAGGGCGTGTAGGAATAGGGATGGATCGGGCGAATCAAGTGTCGTCCAAGGATACGAACCGAGGCTCTTCTTGAAATTCTGACTTCTTGCAGCATGCAATCGGTCGTTCTGAGCCTGGGTCGTTGGCACGCCCCGACGCTTAGCTGGTCCAGAAGTTTAGCTGGCCATGCATCCAACGTAAACGCGAGTCCACGTTGACGATGCCCGTCGGGACATTCCCTCACCCGATAGAGGCTGGTTGTCAAGAAAGACGAAACGAAAAATCGCGTCAGGCTCATTTCGTGCCGGACGCGATTTCGTTTTGTCATTGCTGGCGATCAGCACGACCGCTCGGGCTGAACTACCAAGGGCCTCGCACGTAGTACACACCGAATTGGTCGGTGTGACTTGGCCAAGGCGGCGTTGCGCGGAACGACCCAGGAGCGGCAGCACCTGGTGAACTAGCGCTGCGACCGAACTGGTGGTGTATCGGGTACATCAAGTTCTGGCTCACACCCCACGACAATGTTTGTCGCATGTGAGCCGTCGGTGGTACGACTAACGCAGTCGGTTGACCGTACTGGATGTTGTAGTATCCACCGTGCCAAGGTCGGTTCTGCGAGTAATTGTGTTGCCAGACCTGAGTCACCGCGTAGGGATCTCCGGCTGAAGCGTTTTCGCTCACGCCGGCGAATGCGCCGATCGTGAGTAACATTGCGATCGCGAAGCGTCGAATCATTTCTCTTGTTCCCTGTGTTTCGATCCGGTTAGCCGCCTCGAGGCTGCGCTAGTGAATCAGTCGTTAGCGAGGTATGCGAAGTTTGTTCCAATACAGATTACTTGCGGCTTGGCGAATCGGTGGCGCGAAATAGGTCGCTCGGGTGCGATTCATGCCACGGCCGTTGTCATAATTGTTGTGAAATTTGTTCTTGTGCCAATACAACATTTCTTCTGGATAGAAGGGCTGGTAAGTGAAGAACGTGTGCCCAACGTTCGGCGGAATCGGCAGAGGCGACATATACATTTGAGCGTTCGCTCGGTTCGCCGTGCCGCTTGTGTAGTAGTTGTAGAACAGGTCGGTATTGCCGTAACTGCGCTCGATACTGCCGACGTCACCTACATGAGAACCGCGGTTTCCAAGCAATCCGGCAAGCTTACCTGTGACATTGCCGCGTGATCCACAAGAGCTGCATCCCGATCCGCCGCATGATTCGCAATCGGATCCGCCGGACATGTCGCCAGCGTAACTTCCTGAATCGATGACTGAGTCGCCGGTATATTCGGGCATCGAGCCCACCACCGTGTCACTGATGACCTGCTCGGGGCCAACGATATACTCGCCTGGAGCTAGGTCCTGGGCCGAGGAGTGATTCACGGCAGCAGCAAGAGTTGCTACGGCCGCGAGGAGCGCGAATCCATTCGCTGTAAGTATTTTCATCGTCCGGCTCCTCCGTTAGCCGTCACTAAAACCATCATTTCGGTCTTGAACCGTGCGGACTGCTCTGTGAAGCTTCCCGCGACTTATCGTTGTGTTTCGGACGTTGAGAGCGATCTGCGTGACCTTTACAAACTGACTCGCCCATCTCACCGTGATCAGCTGTTTCGCTTCGACGCCTCTGATCGCTATAACCCGTTCAGAATACGCGAACGACACAGCCCGCCTGATTTTACATTCAGGCAACTGAGTAGGTCGAACTCGCGAAAACCCACCATTTTGACCGCATCGAGGAAGTCCACTCCGTGGCGAAACGTCGAAAATCATCATCTAGCTCAGCCGACAAGTCGAATCTTTCCCCCGGAAAAGGGGGGCGGCGGCGATCCGGACCGCCGGAGCCTGAATTACTTACCGAACAGCTCAGTGGGATTCCGCTGCGAATTGCGGCTCAAGAGCGATATTTAAATTATTCGCTCTCGGTAATCACCAGCCGGGCGATTCCAGATGTCCGCGACGGCTTGAAACCCGTCCAGCGACGAATTCTCTACACGATGGAACGTCAGAATCTGAACGCAACGGCCAAGCACCGCAAATGTGCCACGGTCGTCGGTGATGTGATGGGCAAGTACCACCCGCACGGGGACAGTTCGATTTACGAAGCCTTGGTGCGGATGGCCCAATCATTCGCGCTGCGAGTACCGTTAATCGATGGCAGTGGAAACTTCGGCAGTATCGACGGCGACAATGCCGCAGCGATGCGATACACCGAATGTCGGATGACACCGATTGCAGCGGAAATTCTCGCTGACTTGGACACCCGCACCGTCGCCTATAAACCCAACTACGACGGCACCCGCGAAGAACCAGTCGTCCTTCCCAGCCGCGTTCCGAATCTGCTCGTCAATGGAGCGACGGGGATCGCTGTCGGTATGGCGACCAACATCCCGCCGCATAACCTGCGAGAGGTTTGCAACGCCCTGTTGAAGTTGCTCAAAGACCCCGAGATCAAGGACTACCAACTCGTTGCTGCGGACGCTGTTCAAGCGCCTGACTTTCCGACGGGCGGCCAGATCATCAACAGCAAGGACGAACTGCGAGAGATCTACGCGACCGGCCAGGGCACCATCCGACTTCGCGGCACCGCAGAACTCGAAGAGAATTCGTCCCAAGGTCGATTGCTGAAGATCACATCGATTCCGTTTGGTGTCAACAAGTCGGTGCTCGTTGAACGCATCGGCGAGATCGTGTTTAGCGGTAAGCTGCCACTCGTACTCGAGGTCCGTGATGTCTCGACGGATGAGATTCGCATCGACTTGTTGCTAAAAAAGGATGCCGACGAGAACAAGGTGCTCGCGTACCTCTTCAAGAACACGCCTCTCCAAACGAACTTCAGCGTCAACATGACGTGTCTGGTTCCGACTGAGAAGCCCGAAGTCGGCGCGCCGGATCGACTCGGACTCAAACAGATTCTCTGGTATTTCTTGAAGTTTCGATTGGACGTCGTCACCAATCGATTGATGAATGAACTCGAGGGCTTACTCAAGCGAATTCACATTCTCGAAGGTTTTGCCATCGTCTTCGACGCGCTTGATGAAATCATCAAGATCATTCGAGCGTCCGAGGGTAAAGCCGACGCTGCGGCCCGCATTATGAAACGCTTCCCGGCAGCGAAAGGCGGGCTCGATGAAGAACAAACCGACGCGATTCTCGAACTCAAGCTTTATCGACTCGCTCGACTAGAAATCAACGTCATTCGTGAAGAGCTCAAGGATCGCCAAAAACGCGCTCGCGAGATCAAACGATTACTGGCCGAAGAAACTGTCGACACCAATGCTTCCGGCCGCTGGAAGATTGTTCGTGAAGAAATTGAAAAGCTGATCACGGACTATGGCAAACTCGAAGCTGGCAAGCGACGATCGGCGCTCGTGACGGTCGAAGAGGAAGTGGAGTTCTCCGAAGAGGACTTCATTGTTGCCGAAGACTGTTTCATCCTCGTCACCACCGACGGTTGGGTAAAACGTCAAAAACAAATTGTCGATCCAGCCAAGAGTCGTCTTCGCCAGGGTGACGCAGTTCTCGCCTGTGTCACAGGCAGCACTCGCAGCACGATTGGTTTGTTTTCGTCGCTCGGCGTTTGTTACACCTCTCGCATGATCGACATTCCCGCGTCGACGGGCTTCGGTGAACCCGTCCAGAAGCTGTTCAAGCTCAAGGACGGCGAACGCATTGTCTCGGCGATCTCATTCGATCCGCGAGCGATCGGCATCATTGCCGAGAACCCCAAGAAGCCTGACTTGTGCCCAGAAACACATGCTCTGGCATGTACGTCGAACGGATTTGCGCTACGTTTTGGTCTCGAAGCTTTCGCGGAGCCATCCACCCGCTCTGGACGTCGTTACGCTCGTGTTTCGCCTGACGCAGCGGTCGTTGGCGTCCAATCGATTCATGGCAGCGAAACAATTCTGGCTGTTTCTGAAGCTTGCCGTGCAATGATTTGTGCGGTCGTCGAGGTCAACTACCTTTCCGGAGCAGGCAAAGGCGTGACGCTCATTCGACTTGCGAAGGACGACCGACTGCTCGGATTTAAAGCGTCCACTGGTGACCGAGATCTGCTTGTCGTCATGACCAACCGCGGAGCCAAGAAAACGGTCTCGACTGGTAAATACAAAGTAACGGGACGCGGTGGACGCGGCATCGAAATCCAAAAGAACGGACGCATCGCTGAGATCGTTTCTCCACCACCAAACGCGCCTGAAATCACGGACCCAATAGAGGACGATTGAGCCGGTATCAAGTGGTTGTAGCCGGGCTGACCGTAACCGGACGGCTGGCCGTAACCGGGCCACCCAAATCATCGGTTACGCCTGAATGAAGCTTCCGATTGCCATTATGAATCGGCCCACTCTGTTGCGAGGGATTCGATGACTCACCACGAACCAAATCAAAAGATTTATCATGAGTACTGTTGCAAATAGCTATAGCGCAAAAGACATCGTGGCCTTGGAAGGCCTCGAGCCTGTTCGTAAACGACCGGGGATGTATATCGGTGGCGTCGGGTCCTCCGGCTTGCACCATTTGATTTGGGAAATCGTCGATAACAGCGTTGACGAGGCGATGAACGGTCACGCGAGCGAGATCGTCGTCACGCTGCACAAAGACAACTCCACTGTCTCGGTATCGGACAATGGCCGGGGTATCCCTGTCGACAAGCATCCCAAGACAAAAAAACCGGCGCTGGAAATGGTCCTCACCGTCCTTCATGCGGGAGGTAAGTTCGACGGTAACAGCTACAAGACTGCGGGTGGTTTGCACGGAGTCGGTGCATCCGTTGTCAACGCACTTTCCAAAGAGTTGACGGCAATCGTTCGTCGTGATGGTGCCCAATACCGCATGACGTTTTCGAAAGGCCAGCCAACGAGCGGATTGCAAAAACTCAAAGGTGCCATTCGGGGCACGGGAACGACGATTACCTTCACGCCTGATCCAACTATCTTTCCGAAAATTGAATTTGATACCGCAACGATTCGATTGCGTTTGGAGACGGCGAGTTTTCTGCATCGCGGTTTGAAGGTCACTTACGTTGATGAAGCCGCCGGTACGAAAGAAACCTTCGTCCATGAGCAGGGCATCGTTGATTATCTAGGTAAAGTCCTCAAGGAACGCAGCGCCCGCCCGATTCATGAGATGGTATTTGCTCTCCGCAAAGACGACACCGATCGTATCGAAGTGGCTCTGCAGTGGACCGAATCCACGGACGAGCACGTGCGCAGTTACGTCAATGGTATTCCCACTGGAAGTGGTGGCACCCACGAGAACGGTTTCCGAAGTGGATTAAACAAGGCCGTCCGCAACTACATCGATACTCATAACCTTACGCCTCGCGGAATAAAAATCACACACGAAGACATTCGCGAAGGACTGGTCGCGATTGTATCGATCTTCATTTCCGAACCACAGTTCCAAGGTCAAACCAAAGACCGATTGAACAATCCGGAATGTCAAGCCAGCGTCGAAGCGGCGGTACGTCCGGCGATGGAACAGTGGATGAACAACAACCGCAGCATTGCGGACCAAGTGGTCGCTCGCATCATTGCTGCCTCGCGTGCTCGAGCGGCGTCCCGTGCAGCATCCGAAGCCATCTCGCGTAAAGGCGCTGGCAAACGAACCATGCTGCCCGGCAAGCTAAGTGATTGCCTTGCTGGCGGACGATCAAAATCGGAACTATTCATTGTCGAAGGCGATTCGGCCGGTGGCAGCGCCAAGCAAGGCCGCGACCGCAACTACCAAGCCATCTTGCCGCTGCGGGGAAAAGTACTCAACACCGAAAGTGTTACCCTCAAGAAGATGATCGAGAACAAGGAAATCCAAGATCTAGTTTCCGCGTTGGGGTGTGGCATTGGCGGCAGCATGAACGTCGCGGACTTGCGTTACGATCGCATTATCCTGCTTGCGGATGCCGATTCAGACGGGCACCATATCACCACACTGCTGCTCACGTTCTTCTACCGACACATGCCAGCGCTCATCGCAGAAGGCAAGTTGTACATCGCAATGCCTCCCTTGTTTCGTATCGACATCGGCAAGGAAACATACTGGGCGGCGGACGAGCACGCACGAGTGAAAATCCTTGCTGAACATTCCGGACGCGCGAAGCCGGAGATCACGCGATTCAAGGGTCTAGGTGAAATGATGCCCAAGGTCCTTTGGGAAACAACACTCAATCCCCAAACGCGGCGAATGTTACGCGTCGAGATTGACGACCACCTCGAAACCGACCGAGTGATCAGCGACCTCATGGGACGCGACGCCTCCGCCCGCTTCCGCTTCATCATGGAACGTGCGGAAGACGCTGAAGAAATCGACGTCTAACGAAGAACACTCGGCTCGGGACGGTTACAAACACAGCACACCAGCTTGATCGGATCTCAAGACTATTTGCGTTTTGGTCCCACAAGTCAGCTCGAATCGATTCACCAACGGCAGATGGAGTCGATGTAGTCGGCGGAACCGTCTCGTTTCCAGGGGTCGAGCTGGGCTTGCGCTTTGAGTTGCTGGCCACGAACGAGATTCGTGACGAAATAGTTGGTGTGAACTTCGGGTAACGCAGTCATGTCGCCCCAGAGCTTTTCGAATTGGGCGACGGGGAATATGTCTTCTTGGGCATGTCCCCATCGTTTCTTGACATCCTTGAGCGTGATATACGTTGGCATGCGCATCGCAACACGGCGAACGGCTGCATCCACTTTGACCTTGTCTTGCAAATCGTTGCGATTGAGGCCGAAAACACCCAATAGCGAATCGATCGTGATCCACGTGGTCATTGAGTTATAATAGGTTAGCGCGAACTCGGCCTGCTCGCTTGGCATTGCGAGTCCTTCGACAAGACGCGGTCGACCATTGACGCGTGCTAGTCCACCGCCACGATCATCGAGTCGACGACCGATGACTTCGAACGATAGAGTTTGCTGACTGTCGATATGAAGTCCCAACAAGCCGGGATCGACGTTCGCGCCGAGTGTATCAATGTTATGCAGCAGTAAGTACTTCAAGCCACTTTGCTGCTCAAGCAACTTGGCGAGCGTGCCACTTCGAAGCAAGTTGGGGATCTCGTACCAGTGACCGACTGGGTGAACACATTGATTGGGAAGATTGTCGGTGTAATCGCTGCCTTCACCAGCAACTTGCGCCCAATTGATCAGCGCGGCACGAAGACTCTCGCGAACTTTCTGTTGTTGTTCATCGAGCATTTGCTGGGACGTTTCTTCCCACAGGAATCGCAAATCGCGAACCATCGGGATCATCCGAAGTCCGACGCTGCGTCCGGTCGAAACGTGCAGCTTATTTCCAAAACCGAATCCGTCGTTTTGGTTAATGAAGTCGCGGATGGCCGCGTCCGTGAGATAACTTGTCGTGAAGACATGCGGGATCGAACCGCCGTACTGACTCGTTGTGTAGCGGTTCTTTGCTAAGTGGACCTCGAGAAAGCTGCGATGACGTCCGGCGAAACGATTGAACGGATGCAGAGCCTTGCAAACGCCAGCACCTTGGGTCCATCGGCTGCCGACGCCTGCGGCGAGCGTGACGATTGCAATCTCGTCGTTCTTGATGGATGACTTGCCGAGATCGACGTACTTGGTGTCGATTCCACCACGAACGTCGGTGACGTCGCTCGGTTGGACGTCTTCGATGGAAGTGTTGGCGGACAATCGGTTTTGCGACAAACCAATCCGTCCCAAACGCATGTCCGAGCGAATTTGATCGTGTTGTTCGCGATCGAAACCCGTGTCGGCAAGAAGTTGACTGAGCGAGGATTCAGCTTTCGAGGTGGACGCTTGGCGTGGCAGCACGCTATCGAGCAGTAGCGCCGCTGTCGTGGCGACTTCGCCGTCAGCATGACAACGACGCGCGACACGTTCAAGATCGCCTCGCGTTTGCAACGACAAGTCGCGAGTCGGCGTTCGCAAGAGTTCCGGTAGCACCAATGCAAAGTAGCGATCTGGCAACATCGCTTGATCGCCACGAAGCAAGGTTGCGAACGAACCGTTGTCATTGATGGAGAAGTCATAAACGACGGGGTCCATCGCGAACGGCAGCGACGTTTGCATCTCACGCTTCAAGTCGACGGCTGCTTGGCCGAGCCAGTCTTGTGCTTCCGGCTTGATCTTCGGGTCGAAGATGAACCCCATGCCGCCGCCGGCCATACCGCCAAGCATCCAAAAGCCCCAGAACTTGTCGGCATAACGTGCGCGGCACATTTCGATCAGGCGATCGGTAAATCGGTTGGTTGCCCACGGAATGATGGTCTGCAGTGGGCCTTCGAAATTCTGAGTCGTTAGCTCGCCGACGCGTTGAATGTCGCCAGCTTTGAGTGCCTCGACGACATCATCAAGGATCTGCATCGCTTGCTTGCGACCCTTCCACTCTTTGTCGCTGCGGAGCAAGTAATGTTCGGTGACCATTTCCAAGATCGGGCCTACGTTTTGAGCCATGCCACCGTGAATGAGCACGAGACTATCTTGCAGTCGCTGGCGAACTTCGCTGGAGACTTGATCTTGTTCGAGTACTTCGTGAACGGGCATGAGACGACCGCGGCTAACACCGAACTCTGGATCACCTTCGCTTGCAATCGTGCCACAAATCAATTTCACGCCAGGCCAAACTCCACCAGAGTCTTGCCAGCCACCTCCGCTGCCGCCGATCCATTCGCCGAGAATCGCACGAGCGGCAACGAGGCGTCGGTCGCTTTCGGTGAGTGGGCCTTGGAGCGACGCAACCTGTCCGGTCGCTCGCATCAAAATCGAGATCAAGGAGCCAAGCAAGTTTGTCGAGACGGCGAGTCGTGAACCTTTGGGGATGTCATTGATCTTGCTCACTAACTCGAGACCACGATTGGGTCCCACGAGACGCTCAAGTACATCACGGATAGGTTGTTGGCAACCTTCGAGTCCGGGCGCGACGACTCCGGACGCGATCACAGCGGCCTTGAGCAAGCCGAGGTAATCGCGAGCAAAGTCAAACATGTCAGCAATTGTCGTGATCTCCGTCGTTGCGCCCAAGTCAACGCTAACAAGGCGAATGACAGGACGGTCGATGACTCGCAAATAGGCTTCAATCGGCGGTTTAGGCGCAGCATCGCGACCGCGAACACCGAGGTCGATCGAAACGTTGAGAACGCGTGCTCCCTCGGGGAAGTCCATTCCAAGAAAGAAAATGTCGCTCCATGCACTGTGCGAGAAATCCATTCGCACGGCAGTCGTCTCTTGCAGAATCGGCATGGTGCCGAAGGTGTCAGCGTTGAGAAGTTCTGGGCGAATTCGCAGCGGATGATCATCCGGGTGGCCGAGGCGGAACATCCATTGATTGCCGCGAACACTGCGAACGCTGTGTCGAACTTGGTCTGCGAGCGTTTGGAACCCGAGTTGATGATAGGCCGACGCTAAGCTGCTCGACAAACCGTCCTGTGGTCCAGACGTCACTTGTGATTCGAGAAACGTGTCAATCGCTTCGCTGAATCGGCGAGCAAGCAAGTGCTCGTATCCGGCATAGGGAATCAAGCCCGTTTGTGTCGGACTCAATTGATGCGGAATAAGGTATCGGTAGATCGCGGCCAAGAAAAACAAGGCGCGGACGCGACGATACAAATTCGTTTCGTGGCGCCGAAACGAGTCCAACGCATCAACATGCTCAAGCAACTCGCTGAGCGAAGCGTTGCCGCAAATCGATTCGAGAGACTGGTCACGGAGCGAATCGTTTTGCGAAGTGATAATTTCAATCAGACGATTCATGAGGCTTGCGTCGCCTCCGCACGATTCGCCAGAAGATCCACAAGCTCCGTTAGGATTTGGTCTCGATCACGGCCGGAGAGACCGATTGCGAGTTGTGCGATAAGTAGTCCGTATTGCACTCCGATGTTGTATCGGGTGCCGTGAACGCGATAGGCTAGATAGCGCTGGCGCGATGGCAACAGGGCAGCGGCATCGGAAAGCGTTGGTCGAGAATCTGCATCACCGCTAAGCACTTGTTCGATGGCATTCATCACGTCGCCAGTGAGCACGTGCATCCCGAAAAAACCCAGGTAGTGGCCGGCCCTCAGACCGGGCGTGACCAATTCTTGTTCGGCAAATGTTGGTGTCGGCTTCTCCACGACTCGTTCGACTTCGTACAAATCATCGTGGCGTGGCACGTGAGCGCCACTGATGATCCCGAAATACGGCAGCTTGTTCTCGCGAGTCGACTGGACCGCCGAAACGCTGCATTGAAACTCAGTCGCCACTTTGACGAGTTGCTTTGCACACGGCGTGTTCGTGCGGCTGAGGTAGAGGTGGTCGCCGACTAAATGCAGAAACGGTTCATCGCCGGTGAATTTCCGGGCTCGGTGAATCGCGTCTGCGTATCCGCGAGGATGGTTCTGCTCGACAAATCGGACGCTGCCGAGATGATCGCCCGCAGCCTGTTCGTAGCTGCGTTGGTCACCAGGGCAAATCACGATACAGATTTCTTCGACACCGGCGGCGAGCGTTTCTTCGACGATCAGCTGTAACGCGGTTTTCTCTTGGCCTTCACGGTCAACGAGACGTTGAAGTGGGATGGTTTGCTGACTCGGAGCGGCTGCCGTGATAACGGCTTTGCGAACCTGCATGACACGTGAATCGAGTGGCGTGGAAAGGGATGGGCGAAGATGCCGCGAAGCCAGCATAATTGAGAAAGCGGCTCCCGAAACAAGTGATCTGCTTCACGGTGCGGCATTCTCCGTCACTTGTTCTGGTTATTACGATTATCGCGGGCCAGAACGGTAGGGCTCGGCCACGTCATCAAAATATTTACACACGGCGGCCGAGTACCAAGAAGGTTGGATTAAGGGCTTCAAACCGGACACGGTCGAATTGTTTCTGGCCGCGAGCGATGTTGATCATACGAACGTCAACCTCAAGCCCAGCATTGGCAATCACCTCTTGGACAGAAACCAAATTGTCGGGACTCGAGACGTTCACCACAATTCGTCCACCATCACCAAGATGTTTTAAAGACTCCGTGACCAGATCCGGCACCATGCGTCCGCTACCGCCGACAAAGATCGCATCGGGGGTTCCGATATCGTTAAACGCAGCGGGGGCTTGTCCGTGAACGGGAATCAACGAAGGAACGTCAAACATTTTGGCATTCTCGAGCATCACACCATAATCCTCGGCATCCATTTCGATCGCGTAAACTTTTCCTCGGTGCGCAATCGAGGCAGCTTCGATCGCGAGTGATCCGCTACCCGCACCGACATCCCACACTGTGCTCGTTGGCGTGAGGTCCATTTCCGCTAATGCGATGCAGCGAACTTCCGACGGCGTTAAAAGTCCTCGTTTCGGACGCGACTGAAGAAACAGATCATCTGGGTTTCCAAACAGCCTTCGTTGGCCGCTGCCACTGGGGCGGTCGGCGGCACCGCGGCGCCGGACCAACACCATCACATTCATCTCGGAAAACGTTTGGTCCTTGATCGATTTGAGTTCGCCTTGCGTGACGATTTCATCCGGTGTTCCCAAGTTTTCACAAACGTAAGCCGTAAAGTAGTCGATTCGGCGATCCAAGAGTGCAGCCGCTACGACGCTCGGCGAGACATTCTCCGTCGTGAACAGCCCAACTCGCTCAGCCGTCCGGATCGAATCTACGACACGATCAAGCGGTTGGGTTGCCAAGTTCGACAGATAAGCATCGTCCCAGCTTTCTTTGACGCGGGCAAAAGCGAGTTGCATGCTGCTCACGTGCGGCACGACTTCAAAACGGTCCTTGCCAAACGTATCAGTGAGGAACCTAGCGATTCCATAGAACAGCGGATCGCCGCCGGTAAGCACAACGGTCTTCAGGTCGGATACCTCGCTAATGGAATCGCGAAGTTGATCCAAGTTGCCACCGATAACGATCCGCTTAGCGGTGGTGTTGGAGACCTTGTCTAGTAACGACCCAGCACCCACGAGCACTTCGGCGCTTTCAATCAGTTGGCGTGCTTGCCGGGTCAATCCATCCTGTCCGTCATCGCCAATACCGACGATATGAATGCGAGCTGTCAAAGGAGCGAATCCGAATTTTCAACAAGGAGTCTGACCTTGTTTGCCGGCGATAATCAGTGGCGTCCCACTTCAAATCCAGCAACCGCTCCAAGACTGGGCGATAGCTAGGCAAAGGGTCAGACCCCTTTTTTGAGTTGGAAGCGACGCCCCAAAGCCTACAGTTTTTTTAACTCGCTGAGAATCTCCTCGGATGACGCTCGGCCACCATGCGAATCACTCACTTTTGACCAGCGTACCTTGCCGTCCCGATCAATCACGTAGGTTGACGGGTAAGCCGTCTCCTTCGGCGAATCCCAGCGAAGCTGCCAATCGGCAACCATTTTCATGCCCGGATCACGAACCATCACGAGCGGGCTCGGAAGCGTCGCTTTGCCCATAAATTCTTCAGCATGTTTGTCGAGCATCGGGGCTTCACCGGGGTAAACCATGATCACGCGGTGAGCCAACTCGCGGAATTCTCCAGCCAACTTGGCCAAACTACCGACTTGTCGACTGCATAGCGGGCACTGGTATCCGGGATATCCGCGAAGCATGACCAGCACCACTGGACCCTGTTTGTATTCGTCGCTGAGCGTCACCGTGCCATCGTTACCAACGACCGGCAGTGTAAAGTCAGTCACGGGATCGCCGATTGCAAGTCGCCCCGTAGCGGCCAGATCAGCGGTCGCATCAGCGGCCGTGCTCGGGCAGACTGGGTTGGCCAGTGTGATTGCGAAAGCGGTGACAACCAGAGTGCAAAAAGTCTTCATGTTCAACTCATTTCCATTAGGAACTTTAAACTCTGTTCGATGCTTTCAATCGGTGTCTCGGATTGATCCTGTTCGACATGGCATTGCAACACACCGATTTCCTTTGCCAAACGCATGACTTCGGGAATGTCGATCACTCCATCACCCAGTTCCTGGAACGCGTCATGGGGTACTTTACTTTCGTCATTGATCGTGCCCATGTTGGCCTTCAAGTCCTTCAAGTGGACTTGCGTGATCCGACCAGCCAATCGACGCATCATTGCAATAGGATCTTGTCCACCGATTTTGACCCAAAAGACGTCGAGTTCGAAATCCATCTTTTGCGGATCAAAGTGTTCAACAAAGATGTCGAATGCGGTCTTGTCTCCGCCAGCAAACTTTTCGAATTCGAATGAATGGTTGTGGTAACACATCCGCATTCCCGCTTCACGAACTTTCTCGGCCATCGCGTTGCATCGATCCACAATCGTTTTGCACTTGTCGGCGGTATCACGCTGGTCGCGCCCGATGTACCCGAACACGATGTGACGTAGTCCGAGTCGTTCCGCCAAGTCAATCGTCGTCTCCACATTCATGACGTCCTTGTCATCAGGCATCGCAATAGTCTTCCAATCCATGAAACCGCTGTGGACGGTCAGCCCGTTGTCGCGCGCGATCCGCGCGACTTCGATTGCGTGCGAATCAATCGACATGAGTTCAACTTGGCGATAGCCCGCCTCAGCGACCAGGGAAAGCGTTTTCGCTTTGTCTTCGGTCATTTGGTTTCGGACCGTGTAGAGCTGCAAACCGATACGATTCATGTATGGGAGTGCGTCAGCGCAAGCGAAGCGAGGTGTGGCGAAAACGGAAGCAAGTCCTGCCGCAGTTGTGAGTCGTAACAGAGAACGCCGGCTTACAGCGTTGCATCGGCTGAGAGCGTTGCCCGGTGAGCTGAGAGCGTTGCCCGGTGACACGTGATTCGTGTTCAGTTGATTCATGATCCATTCAGGACTTGGTCCTGTCGGTTGGTAAATTGGCGGGAGAAAAATCGCTGCGTGAACAAGATTGACAGCTATTTAGTGTATTTAGTTGCCGCAGCCAGACACAACTTTGTCACGATCCATCGCGTTTTTTACGCTGACGACGACTATAACTTTCAAGCACTTTTCGTTCCGCTCGCGTGAGACTAGCTTCGCCAGACTCGTGAATTTTCGCCAGAATTCGGTCTGCTTCGACCGCTTCTTGTCGGAGTTTGCGGTCGGGATCGTGAATTTTCAGTTTCGCTCGTCGCGAACGTTGGCTCAGATTCTGGCGCAAGTTACTCAGCCAATCTGCGGACAGCCAGTCGAAGTTCCAGCGTTGGTAAAAGTACGCAGCGGCGAATCCGGCTCCGGCGAGGTGGACAGAAAAGGCGGTATTTCTCATGGTGTCAAATGATCCAAGCACGCCCAAAGCACCGAGCATATCGACGCCAACAAAGACGGCGCACAGAACCCAAGCCTTGACCGGAATCACGAACATGAACAACAGCTCAACGTTCGGATAAAAGCATGCAAACAGAATGGTCGTTGCGACGACCGCTCCACTCGCACCAATGATCAACGCAGGCTCTCCCTTCACGACATAAAACAACGAGCCGATGATCCCACCGACGACCATCGCGGCAATGTAGAATTTGACGAACTCCGCAAATCCAATACGTTGCTCAACCGGTCGGCCAAAGATGAAAAGTCCGAGCATATTGAAGGCGACGTGATTGAATCCACCATGGACAAAGCCATAAGTGAGGAACTGCCACCACATCCAGGGTTTGACGATGGTGTCAGTCGTCACGCCCAATGTTTCTGCTAAACCGCCATTTGCGTTTTGGCCTGAGCCGAGCCAGTCAATTAAAAACAGTGCAACGTTGATCACGACCAAGATGATCGTGGCGCTCTTTGGTTTCGCTTGTACCGGCTCCCATGACGATCCGTACTCGTCACGTCCGTAATCTCGGTCATACAGACCCATAAGTATCCTCGCTAGCTTGTTTCGCTAGGTTTGCTTTGAACATGATTGGATCCATCCGCCGCCAAGCACGCGTGTCCCGTCGTATACAACAGCTGCCTGGCCCGGTGCGATCGCCATTTGTGGCTCATCGAACACGACGCTGAATCGATCCGGTGATTCCGGTGAGAGCTCAACCGTCGCAGGTTTCGGAAGACCGTTGTAGCGGATTTGTACTTGTGCTTGTGCTGGTACTTCGCTGGGATCGACCAACCAGTTCGCATCATTGGCGAGCAGCGATGGTAACGCCAACTCCTCTTTCGTACCAATCACGACGCGTTTGGTCGCCGGTTCGATGCGAATTACAAAATAAGGTTCGCCCATCGCGACGCCTAGCTTCTTGCGTTGGCCGACGGTGAAAGCATCGATCCCCTTGTGTTCACCAACGACGCGACCATCCGTGGTCACGATTTCGCCTGCGGAGGTGGCCGCGAATTCCGGACGTCTGGCTCGGACAAAGTCGCTGTGGTGGCCAGAGGTGACAAAGCAGATTTCTTGGCTGTCTTTCTTGCCAGCGACACTGAGGCCCAAACGTTGAGCGATCTCACGAATTTGAGGCTTCGAATAGCCGCCGACCGGCAACATCGTCCGCGAAAGACGTTCGCGACCGATTCCGAACAACGCGTAGGATTGATCTTTGTCCGAGTCGAGGCCGCGGTGCAGTTCCGTATCATGGAGCATTCGCGAGTAGTGCCCAGTGGCAACATAGTCGGCGTCCACTCCGTCGGCATAATCAAACAGCCGTCCAAATTTGATCCAGTGATTACAACGAACACACGGATTGGGGGTTCGTCCGTTCATATAATCTTCGACGAAATAGTCGACGATTCGGCGAAAATCTTCCTGCAAGTCGAGTGCATAGAACGGGATGTCAAGTTTGGAGGCGACGCGTCGGGCGTCAGCAGCATCGGTGGCGCTACAGCACCCTTGTTTGTGATCCGCGCGTGCTGCACCGGCGTCGCCTAAAACGGGCAACATCGGGCGGCTGTCATCGCCGTCCACCCGGCAAACTTCGGCGGAAGCTTCTCCGTGACGCATGAAAACGCCGATGACCTCGTGCCCAGCGGTAAGCAATAGATGTGCGGCAACGCTGGAGTCGACCCCGCCGCTCATCGCTAGTACAACACGTGCCATTGTAAATTTTTTACCCGTCGCAATGATGACGCATACGTCTGAAAAAACTGTCTCACTTCGTAATCTCTACCTTCTATTGTACGCCCGGAGCCTAAAACGTCATGGACGCTGAAATTTATCGCCGCAGCGACGAGATTCGTAAGCGTAAGGAACAACTAGGAGACAGTCTTTGACTACGCTAATAAGCGTGAACAAATCAACGAAATCGAAGCCAAAATGGCTGAGCCGGACTTTTGGAATGACTCCACCACGGCCCAAACCGTCATCGGTCAACTGAAGGGACTGCGTAGCATCGTGGGGCCTTTGGACGAATTGTCAACCTCGGTTGGCGATTTAGATTCCCTGTTGGAAATGGGCGAAGAGGAAGCTTCGTTGGCGGCGGAAGTCGTTGCGGAGGTCGAACGCCTCGAGAAAATCCTCGATGATCTCGAACTTAAGGCTCTGCTGAACGGTCCCAATGACGCTGCCCCAGCGATCTTGACGATCAACGCACGCGATGGCGGAACCGACGCGAATGATTGGGCGGAAATGCTGCTTTTGATGTATTCCGCTTGGGCTGTGGGCCAAGAATACAAAATCGAGCTTCTCGACCGACACGA
Organism: Pirellulaceae bacterium; assembly: GCA_041739875.1. Lineage (GTDB taxonomy): Bacteria > Planctomycetota > Planctomycetia > Pirellulales > Pirellulaceae > JBBSJZ01. The sequence continues at coordinate 9,673 of JBGSNA010000148.1, read as the reverse complement.
CAACGAGGAAGCGGGAATCAACAGCGCCAGTATCGCTGTGCGTGGACCTATGGCGTATGGCTATTTAAAGGGTGAGGAAGGGATGCATCGGCTGGTGCGCATCAGCCCGTTCAACAGCGAAGGCAAACGTCAAACGAGCTTCGCCGCCGTCGACGTGTCTCCCGAACTGGACGACACGTTCGTAGTCGAGATTGACGAAAAGGACATTCGCGAAGACGTCTATCGCGCCAGTGGTGCGGGTGGGCAACACGTGAACAAGACCAGTAGTGCAGTCCGTTTAACACACATTCCGTCGGGTGTTGTCGTAGCGTGCCAGAACGAACGCAGCCAGCACCAAAACCGTGCGACATGCTGGAAGATCCTGCGATCTCGTCTCGCACGCATCGAAGAAGAGCGTCGCGAAGCACTGATCGCGGACAAATACGCCAGCAAAGCGCGCACGGGATTTGGTAGCCAGATTCGGAATTACTTTTTGCACCCGGATCAACGCGTCAAGGACGCTCGGACCGGCCACTATGTCGGTAGTTTCAATAGCGTGATGGACGGCAGCGAATTGCAAGGTTTCCTCGATGCGTTTCTTCGTCTTCGAGCCGGGCAAGAAATGCCGAACAAGGAATAAGCGACCATGGCCTCGATTTTTACCAAGATCATCCAACGAGAAATTCCGGCAACCATCCTCCACGAGGACGATGTCTGTATTGCATTAAAAGACATCGCCCCCAAAGCACCCACGCACTTACTCGTGGTGCCTAAAAAGGAAATCATTTCGATGGCGGACTTAACCGATGACGACGCAGCGATCATCGGACGTTGCATGATCGTCGCAGCAAAAGTCGCCGCTGAGGCGGGGCTTGAAAGCGGCTATCGACTCGTCATCAATACGGGAGTGGATGGAGGCCAGGAAGTTCCACATCTTCATATCCATGTTCTCGGCGGACGAAAACTGACATGGCCACCTGGATGATCGGTGTCCCGCGATGAGTCCGATCGGAAGGCAAAACCGGTTCAGTGATCTGGCAAAGCAGCTTCAATCGCTTCGAGACACAGATCGTTACCGTGAACTCGTTCCCAGACGTTCGGAGGGAACCCGCCTGATCGGAACGGATGGTAGGACGCTGATCAATTTCGGCAGCAACGACTACCTCGGATATGCGTCGGAGCCCGTCGTCGGCGACTCAGCTGAGGGCGACTTTGCATCCGTAGGCAGCGCCGCCAGCGCACTCGTTTGTGGATGGTCCGAAGCCCACGAGCAACTCGCATCGACAATTGCCGAATTTGAATCGATGGAGCGAGCGGTCCTTTTTCCATCAGGATATGCGGCTTGCTCCGGCACCGTCGCGACGCTGGCTCGCCAAGGCGACTTGATCCTCAGCGATTCGCTCAACCACGCGTCGTTGATCGATGGATGTCGACTCAGCCGTGCGACATGCATCGTCTTTCCGCACCGGGACGTCGACTTTGTCGAAACGACATTGCGTGCGCAACAAGGACGTTATTCGCGAGTTTGGATCGTTACCGAGAGTGTATTCAGCATGGATGGTGACGTCGCGCCGCTTTCACAGTTTTGTGAATGCGCCGAACGATACGATGCCGAATTGATTGTGGATGAGGCTCATGCAACTGGCGTGCTTGGCTCGACGGGATCCGGCGTTTGCGAAGCGTTGGGAATTCGCCATCGAGTGGCTGTTCGCATCGGAACACTGAGTAAAGCGATCGGCGCCCAAGGCGGTTTTGCTGCGTCTGAAAAAGTCGTCATCGACTACTTAGTCAACCATTGTCGTTCGCTAATCTTCAGCACGGCTTTGTCTCCTTGGGTCGCGACCCAAGCCAGCAAACGAATCGAGCAAATTCGCGGCGACGCACCACGTCGCGAGACGCTCGCAACTCGCATTGCACAGCTCCATGAACTGCGTGGAGAACCGATCTCTGGCTTGCAAACGCCGATTGTTCCAATGGTGATTGGCGAGTGTGCACACACACTACAGCTTAGCAAGCAGTTGCGAGAAGCTGGCTTCTTTGTCCCAGCGATTCGACCTCCAACCGTGCCTGAAGGAACGTCGCGATTGAGAATTTCGATTTCCGCGAGCCATACGCGTGAAGACGTGCTCGGCTTAGCAAACGCGTTGGCCAGATGCGATGCGTTGGAGTGAGAATAATCAAGCCTGTCGGTACGCGATCGCAGCTTCAGCGTAATGCTTAGCGGCGTGGGCAATTCGCTCGTGATCTTTGAGCGTGCATTCTCGGACGACCCGTGCGGGAGTTCCCATCACGAGCTGACCGGGCGCGATGATGGTTCCTTCCGTGACGATCGCGCCTGCGGCGACAATACTCCCAGAACCGATCACCGCACCGTTAAGGACGACCGCTCGTATCCCGATGAGGACATCGTCTTGGACCGTCGCACCGTGAACAATCGCGCCATGACCGAGCGTTACGCGATGACCGATCGTGCACGGGAACCCTGGATCCGCGTGGACCACACACAGGTCTTGAACGTTCGACGATTCACCGATACGGATCGTCGCCGTATCGCCACGTACGACGGCGCCGAACCAGATACTGGCACGAGGACCTAAAACCACCTGTCCGCAAACGACAGATCCCGGAGCGATATACGCTTCGGGATCGATCAGTTCAGGATGAAACTGCGTATCGAGCAAGTGCTTAGTTACCAAAGGGATCGTCGGTCATCGATCCGCCGAATGGATCAGCATCACCACCGGCCGGAGAACCGAATGGGTCAGCTCCGCCAGCGGCTGGTGCTCCACCGAACGGATCCGCTGCACCACCACTTGGTGCTCCACCGAATGGATCCGCGCCACCGGCGGCTGGGGCATCGCCGCCTGCGATAGGCGCCTCAGGTGGAACAGCGTCCATGACGTTTCCAAAGGCGTCGCGTGAATCCACCTTCGCCGCGCCGTCTGCCATATTGAGGTCGTCAGAGAACGGATTGTCAGCGCTAGCGGCTGGTGCACTCGGTGGTGGCGTCATTGCAGCATTGGCTCGAGGCATCGTACCGCTGACTTCTTGCGGTTGAGCCTGTTGAATTTCGCCGTATCGCTGAACTGAGCGAGCGTTAGCCAACGCCAATGCATCGAATTTAGCTTTGCGTCGAATCTCTTCGAGCTTCAGCCGGCTTTGGCCTTGGATGCGTGCCAGCGACTTACCAATCATGGGGTTCGCGCCAGCGGTAGCCTCGAGTTCGGCACCCGCTTGCCAGTCAGCCTCGGCTTCGTAGGAGCGTCCGGAACCACTAGCGGCGAGCCCGCGGAAGTAGTAGGCGCGAGGATCCTTCATTCCACCTTGGATCGAACTCGATAGGATCTGGTAGGCATCGTTGTAGTTGCCGGAAAAATAAGCGTGAACACCACGACCGTACATTTCGGCGAGAATGGTGTTTTGAGCCTGGGCTGGCGAAGCCATCGAGCAAGTACCAAGAATCGCGGCACCGGCAAGAGCGAGAGAGAGTAAATTCAGTTTCATAGCGTTGGGATCCTCCTCGAGCGGCATCGGCAATTCGGACGCCCGAGCTTTGTTCGGTGTTGACTTAATTCGACAAACTCTAGTTGTGTCGATCCGGTCCAGCAAACTTTTTCCGATTGTAACGCCCTCAAGCGGCCTGGATCGTCGGTTTTTGCTCCGATTTGATCCTCTTTCTTAGGCACTCAACCGCCCGCCTCAACTGGGGATCCACCAGCAAGCCGTCAGCGAACTCCTGGCTTTCCCCATCCGCTTGGGAATCCAAGTCCGCTTCGGTGGTGATCGTCGAATCGGGTAACGTCGGCTCCGTCTCGCTAGATTTGGGTGTGAAAGGCGGATCAGTCGCCTCGCCCGTTTTCAGGAGCAGCGGATAGGAGGCTTTACGCCACCGCATCACCAACTTCTCCAACGTCGCGTCATCAAGCGAAACTTCATAGCCGTCGTCAGGCCGCACGCCCCACTCGTCATCATCCGATGCACCTTCAAGCCGATGAATGTTCTTGTCGCTTGGTCGGTAATAGCGAGCGATGGTCAATCGAAGGGCACTGTGCCCATATTGCAGCGGCATGATCTCCTGTACAGTCCCTTTCCCGTAACTGCGGACACCGACAACGACCGCTCGCTCGTTGTCTTGCAAACACGCAGCAACGATCTCACTTGCACTGGCGGAGTCCCCATCGACAATCACAGCCATCGGCTTGTCCACATGAACCGAAGTTCCAGGCTCCGCTGAGAACGACTCGCTCACCTCACCACCGCGCATTCGAGTAGAAACAATATTGCCCGCATCCAGGAACATGTCACAGATTTCAACAGCCGAGTAAAGTAAGCCGCCACCGTTGCCACGCAAATCGAGGACTAGACCATCGAATCGATTGTCAAGTTTTTCCAGTACGCTCCGTAGTTCATCCACCGTTTTGTCACCAAAACTCGTTAAACGAATGTAGGCAATCCCTGGATCACTTTGAACTCGATACACCCAGTGGTTATTCGCATCGCGATGGTCACCGATTACTGACTCAAGCGCGATCGTAGCGCGTGTGATATCGATCGCGACTTCTTTATCCTTTCGAAGCACAACGAGATTCACCGATGTCCCCACGGGGCCCTTCAGTCGAGTGCTGACTTCAGTGATCTCGAGCGTTGAAACGTCACGACCATCCACTCGGATAATTAGATCGCCGGGCATGAGACCAGCCGTGAGCGCGGGCGAACCGACGAGTGGTGTCACCACCCGAACCGGTTTGCCTTGCTCGGTCGGCTCGACGATGATTCCGATTCCAGCGAACTCTTGGTTGATACTGTCTTGGAACGTTTGAAAGGCTTCGCCTGGTATGAATGAACTGTGCTCATCCAGAGTCGCGGTCATTCCAGTCATTGCGGCTTGAAGCAGCGTGTCAGCATCCATGGGATCGACATAGTAGGCATCGATCATGTTCAGCGCATCCCCGATAAACAACGCTGGTCTTGTTTGACGGGTCTTCAGGTGGCAAAAGAATGAGACGATAGCCACCAACAAAATGACGGCGAAATTTCGGGGCAACATAACGGTTGAATCGCTAAGCTCGGTTCGTGAAACAATCGGATCGTAAATCAGCAAAGGTGAATTGTAACATCACTGAAGTCGACTGCTGGATCCCGACATTCAGATCCCGACGAAAGGGACAGGGACGAGAATGGCGTGCTGTTGCACCCAAGTCTGTAACCCCTCCCAACTCGTGTATTGGGATAGTGCTAAGAACAGCAGATAAACGCCGACAACTGGAACCATGAACACTCGAACCGTCCAGCGTGACAAGCTGGGCCAGAATCCAAATCTCAGCGGCTGGCGACTGGCACGCCGCAATGCGAGTCCCGCTGAGATTCTCGCGGGCAACATGAAAGCGACAAAGAACAAACTGGGCAACCAGACAACTTCTTGCGGTGTCGCTTCAATTTTGAGCAAGTACAACGGGATTGGCATCAACACCAAGCTGCAGAGCATCGCACCGAACCACGCCCAGGGAGCTCTTAGAAAGTATTGGCGAACAGTCAGCACATCGAATAGTGCTCGCAGTCGATTCTCGGCGGCAAAATGTGCTTGCAGCATGGGAAGATACAACAACACAATGCCGAGCGAGATTAAATACCGCACGCCCACGAGCCCTGCCAACGGTGTCGTTCCATTGCGGTTGGCAAACATGATGATCATTGCCGGTAGCAAACACACCAATGTGCCGAAGAACCCGCGAGCACCTAGCCAAAACAGTCTCGGCAGTTCCAGCGATACCGTGAATTCCCACAACCGATCCGGCATACTCGACCACATACTTGGTCGCCATGCTTGGCGTAAAAAACGCTTGGGCTCGGGCCATAAATAATTCGTCAACGTCCCGCCGCGCGCCCACACCCAAAGTAGCCAAACCGTCGCGAGAATTGCGCACAAAATGGCGAGCGAACGCAATCGGATTGCTTGATCGGATCCCGGGTCAATGACCGCCGCAACAGACTCCCAATGCACAAGCAATTGCACTGGTAACGACGCCACAAACAACGCCACCACCGCCAAACCAATACTTCCGGCACGATCGAGACCGTGCACAGACTCCCGGAGCGTACCGCCGCGCGTCAGTCGCCCTGCAACGTCGAGCAGGTAGCCAAACGCGATCAGTTGTATCAAAGGGATTGCCGCCAAGAACGCCAAGACGGCGACAAGTGAAATGAGCCGGAAGAGCGTCCGAATCGCAACGACTGTGGAACCGACGATTCGCTGGAACCGAGACCGGCGGTGAAGTGTAATGTAACCGCTGGTACCTTCAGAATCCTCGTCGTGTCCAGTGATCTCGCTGTGTGCAGAGACGGTGTTTCCGATTGCATGACCAGACTCGAAAGTCGTCGGGGGCGGCGAGGCGACGATCACCGCTTGAACTCCGTGATCAGCGTCGCTTTCATTCAAGTCGTTTTCGACAGGGGGCACGTTAAATCACATGGCTGGTTAGCGAGGGAATGCTTGGTCGGTTGCTGGTTGCGAACCAACACGGAGGTTCGTAGCTCGGTTTATTCGCTGGATCGATAGCGATCTTGGCTGGCTTGAGCCTCGTATCAAAAACTTTCTCTGCATTTTATTTGAAATATAGTCAACTGATCCGGCGCGCCTGTCGATAGCTTCCTTACATGTCGATTTGTGGGGGGATACTCAAACGACATCCGTTTCGTGCTCCAATCGGCATGATTTCGGTTGTTGGTGCACCCCCACGATGAACGTATCTACGCTTTCCACGAATCATTCTCGCTTCGACACCCAGTCGAATCCAGCACGTTTTCGTAGCGTTATAGCGTTACCATTATCGGTTTGCATGGCTGTTTTCATGCTTCTCCAGACCGGCTGTTTGGCTCTCAATATTCCTAGCCAACGAAATCACGACGCCAACGATAGCGGTGGCATTCTTGGCGCGTGGGAGGATCCAGCTCGGCCAGGCCGCGTGCTGAAAGAAATTCTCATGGGACCGCCGCCCGAATCAGACCTGGGCAGTTGTGATGACGTCGACCCGTTTGGCTCGGAAGCTTATGGCTCGGACTATACCGGCGGGCCGCATCCCAGCGAACCGGCGCCGCCAGAGGTACCTTGGCCGAAGTACCATCCAGTTCCAACGCGCCCCGTCTTCGGTGGCGACACCTTCTGAGACCGTCTTCTCGAACCGCCTTTTCCTAGGCATCTTTCGATTTCCCAAGCAATTTATCGCTTGGCCAACCGGTGGTGACGAATCACTCATACTCGCAACGATGAAGTACCTGAATGTTAAGCCAGGTAAACCTTGCGGCGCTTCTACAGCAGCATCAAGCGGCTGGTTGGAATGTACCGATGCAAACACCCGTACCGGTTACTCCGGTAAGAGTGCGCCCGAGTCGACTTGGCTCGTTGCGGAATGAATGTCGAGCTGGCGTGGTTTGACAAATCAGGTGATTCCGAATTGCTTCGGTGGTGCGGGGATTTATGCGACGGACCAACATTGTTTCCCCGAACCTGGGGCGATTGTTTGCAGCAAGTCTGATCGCAGGCTCGTTGTTCAACGGCTCAAGTGTTTCGGCACAAAATCGTAGCCGCGAAATTTCGCCAAGTCGTGAAACAGCGACGGTCATGGCAATTCGACGGGCGGGACCCGCGGTGATCAATATTCATGGCCAGAAAACTGTACGTGCTACGGCTGCCGGTTTGGCCGGAGCGACTGGCCCAGATTCATTTCGCCAAGTCAACGGCATGGGCACAGGTGTCGTGATTGACCCGCGTGGTTATGTCATTACGAATTATCATGTGGTGGAAGACGTCGAGGACATTCGCGTCACCTTGCAAAACGGCGAAACGACCAGTGCTCAATTGATCGCGGCGCGAGTCCGAAATGACTTGGCGCTTGTCAAAATTGATTCACCCGATCCGCTCCCGACAATTCCTCGAGGCACGAGCAGTGACGTGATGGTGGGCGAAAGTGTGATCGCGATCGGAAATGCGTATGGCTATGTCCATACCAGCACCGAGGGCATCATCAGTGCCCTGCACCGAGATGTTCCCGTCAACGATCAACAAGAGTACGAAGACCTAATTCAAATTAGCGCGGGGATCAATCCGGGTAATTCTGGTGGCCCGCTGCTGAATATTGACGGCGAGATCATCGGTATCAACGTTGCCGTTCGTGTCGGCGCACAACAAATCGCGTTTGCAATTCCCATTGACCAGGTCGTTGAAATTGTCACTGACATGATCGATGAGTACAACGAAAACCGATTGGCAACAGGTCTTCGCACCGATGGCGGCCCACGCGATGGGGACGGCGTCACGGTTCTCAGCGTCTCTGCCAGCAGTCCAGCGGCTCGCGATGGCTTGAAGCAGGGTGATCGTGTCATTCGCGTGGGTTCGCAAGACGTCGATGATCGACTCGATTTTGCTTTAGCCATGCTCGGATCCAATGCCGGTGATCCGCTCGATATGCAAGTGCAACGGCAAGGAGAACAATTGAGCGTTGCCATGCGAACCGAAGCCGGGCGTGGTGCAGTCTCTGGAAACGAACTCGCTTGGCAAGTCATCGGTATCCAAGCCAAGCCGGTACCCGATGCAACCATCCGTCGAATGAACTCGCGAATGCGAACAAATTATCGAGGCGGCTTGATGATCACCTCCGTTCGTCCTGGCTCGGCCGCCGATGGACAGGGCATCCAAAATGGCGATGTGCTGTTGGGTATTCACGGATGGCAAACATCGTCGATGAGTGATCTCGTTGGCATTCTCGAACACCCTGAAATTAAGAACGGGCCCAAGGCACGCTTCTATATCGTTCGGCGCGAACAAACATTCTCCGGTCAACTTCAACTCGCGGCTCAATCGACAATCGATCGTCGATAGTAGTTCGCACAAAGCGACACGAACGTCCCGGGGCAAGCTCGCCCATGCTTCCCGCAGCATCCGAGCTTGCCGACCCAGCCGGGACGTTCGTCTAGCTTTATCGCTGACCCAAGCTCTTGACCCCACTCTCTCACGAGCCATCAAACATTTACGACCATCGAAATCCAGCATTGCCTAGCAATGTCGATGGGTATCGAAATACACATGAGTCGTACTCGCTAACATTTTGAATCGTCTCGCAGACGCTTTTCTATTTCTGCTTGAGACCGTTAGCCGCTAAATGAGGTCTTAGGGCGCGTGAGACCTGCTTAGCGAAACTTCGAAAATCCTGAACAAATTGAGGCGGTACCGTCAAATCGACGACGCGTCATTTATTCGCACGACCGGTACATCCAGAAATCATTTTGGTTGGATTGAATGCATGAGTTTCTGTCCGTAAACTTTTCGTTCACTTCTTCCAAAAACCTAGTGAATCGTGGTTGCATCAGGCGAGGGGCAAATTAGCCTACCTAAACAAAACTATACCAGTTTCCATGCAGTCTCACGCTGCAAATCTTAGTTCTCCCATCCATGAGGATCCCCCCTGTGAGAAAAGTGTTTAATGTTTTGGCCTGCACTTTGGCTGCTGCAATGTTCAGCGGTCAAGCGTCGGCCCAGTGCGGTTGCGAATCTGCACCAGCTTGCGGCGGCTGCACTGACACCGTTGGTTCGTCGGTTTCGGTTGGTGGTTGTGGTGGCGAAGTTGTTACTGGTGGTGGCTGTGGCCCAACCATGACAACTCAAACCGTCATGGTGGCACAACAAGTGACCGAAACGCAA